>CAZTIV010000057.1:0-8163 GCA_964613905.1 uncultured Gemmatimonadaceae bacterium
CGATCTGGCCGGACTCAGGGATTCGCTCGCGCGTCTGCCGGACCTTCAGAGCGCGCTGGATGGTCTCGCCCGGCGCGACCGGAGTGCGGCGCTCGAGCATCACGCCACGACACTCGATCCGCTCACCGACCTCTGCGACCTGCTGGCACGCGCATTGGTGGAGCGGCCGCCGGCGTCCCTCGGAGAGAGCGACACCATCCGCGCGGGAGCGGACCCGGAACTGGACGAGCAACGCGATCTCCGGGACGGCGGCAAACGATTCATTGCCGGGCTTCAGGCGCGCGAACGTGAACGTACCGGCATACCGTCGCTCAAGGTGGGTTACAACCGGGTCTTCGGTTACTACATCGAGATCACCAAGGCTCACCGGCAGGCGGTGCCCCCGGATTATGAACGCCGGCAGACACTGACCGGCGCTGAGCGGTACGTGACGCCGGAACTCAAGGAATACGAAGCCCGGGTGCTGGGCGCGGAGGAACGAGCACTCGTGCGTGAGCGCGAGATCATGGACGCGCTCTGCGAAGAGGTCAAGTCACGGCTCGGCAGGCTTCAGGCCGTGGCGCGGATTCTGGCGGAGCTGGATGTGTACGCGTCTCTCGCGGAAACGGCGGAACGGCAGCGCTACGTTCGCCCCGTGATGACGGACGATCTCACGCTCGACCTGAGGGGCTGCCGCCACCCGGTTGTGGAGCGCATGCTGCCGCCCGGCACATTCATCCCCAACGACATCCTGCTGGATGCGGCGGCTCGTGTGCTGCTGCTCACCGGCCCCAACATGGCCGGCAAATCAACCATTCTCCGGCAGGTGGGGCTCAGTGTGCTGCTCGCGCAGATGGGCTCGTTCGTGCCCGCCGAGGCCGCCACGATTGGTGTAACCGACCGTGTCTTCACGCGCGTGGGGGCGAGCGACAACCTGGGCCGCGGGCATTCCACGTTCATGGTGGAGATGAGCGAAACCAGCGCCATCCTGCACTCGGCCACGGACCGCAGCATCGTTCTGCTCGACGAGATCGGGCGGGGCACGTCCACGTATGATGGCGTGGCCATAGCCTGGGCGGTGACCGAACATCTGCACGACACCGTGGGTTGCAAGACGATCTTCGCCACGCATTATCACGAGCTGACGCAGCTTACCGAGGAGCTGGAGCACGCAAGAAACGTGAACGTGGCGGTCGAGGATCGGGGTGGAGACATCGTCTTCCGGTACCGGCTTGAACCGGGCGGGGCGGATCGTTCGTACGGAATCCACGTGGGTCGGCTGGCGGGTCTTCCTCCGGGTGTGGTAAGCCGTGCCACCGAGTTGCTCGCCCTGCTCGAAGCCGGCCATCATGTGGCGGGACGCACGGCGCCGCCGGTGCCGGACGCAGACCAGTTGGCCCTCTTTGGCGAGGAGCATGCGGTATTGCGCGATCTTCGTTCCATGGATCCCGACCGCTTGACGCCGCTCGAGGCGCTGGCAAGACTGGCGGACCTCAAGCGCAAGGTGGAGGAGCAATGACGGCGAATCGTCTCCAGGCGGTTCTGCTGGCGGCGGCCGTACTTGCCTGCGCCGGCGGCCAACCCGCAAACGAACCTGCGGACGAATCTCCTGAACTCGTGGCACCGGGGTTCGAGGCACCCGTGCTCACCAACAGTGAGCCGCCCGTGCGCTATCCGCCGGCGCTGTTCCGCCAGGCCACTCCGGGCAACGTCATACTGCGGCTGCACGTGGGTGTCGATGGCCGTATAGTTCCGGAATCGACGCGCGTGCACGAGAGCAGTGGTTACACGGCTTTCGACTCGGCGGCACTCGCGGCGGTGGATTCGATGCGCTTCGCACCCGCGCGCCGTGACGGCGAGCCGGTGGCTGCTACGTTTCTTCTTCCCATACAGTTCCGGCGGCCCTCATGACCCGTGCCCACCTGAAGCCGTACGACAACGTCATCCAGACGATCGGCTGGACACCGCTCGTCCGGCTGAATCGCGTCACGGCGGGAATACGCACGCCGGTTTATGCCAAAGCCGAGTTCTTCAATCCCGGCGGATCGGTCAAGGACCGGATAGGGATTGCGATGATCGAGACCGCCGAGCGTGAGGGGAAGCTCAAACCGGGCGGCCTGATCGTGGAAGCCACGTCGGGGAACACGGGCGTGGGGCTCGCGATTGCGGCGGCGGTGAAAGGGTACCGCTGCATCTTCACCATGCCGGACAAGATGTCGCAGGAGAAGAGTCGTCTGCTGCGTGCGCTCGGAGCGGAGGTGGTTATCACGCCCACCGCGGTGCCGCCCGATCATCCGGACAACTACATAATGAAGGGCCGGGCCATAGCGGCCGAGCACGGGAACGCGGTGTTCGTGGACCAGCACTACAACCAGGTGAACCCTGAAGCGCATTATCGCACCACGGGCCCTGAGCTGTGGGAGCAGACGGAGGGCCGGATCACGCATTTCGTATGTTCCCCGGGAACCGGCGGCACGGTGAGTGGAGCCGGTCGCTATCTCAAGGAGAAGAACCCGGCCATCCGCATCGTGGCGGGAGACCCGCCGGGCTCCATCTACAAACAGTACGGCGAAACGCACGAGAAGGGGGAAGGGCAGCCCTACAAGGTAGAGGGAATAGGCGGTGACAAGATCCCGACTACGCTGCACTTTGACGTGATCGACGAATGGATAATCGTGACCGACCGTGACGCCATGCAGATGGTGCGCCGGCTCGCTCGCGAGGAGGGTCTGTTTGCCGGCGGTTCCACCGGTGTCAACGTGATGGCCGCAATCGAGGTCGCCCGCCGGCTGAACGATCCCGATGCGCTCGTGGTGACCGTGTTGTGTGACACGGGTGAGCGCTATCTGTCCAAGGCATACAGTGACGAGTGGCTGAGAGAGAACCAGTTGCTCGAGGTGGAGCGTGTCACTGCGGCGTCCATGCTTTCGCGCAAGAACGGCGGCGCGCCATCTCTCGTAACGATCGCTCCTTCGGGCACGGTGCGTCAGGGCCTGAACCTGATGAACACCTGGAACATCTCGCAGCTGCCCGTGGTGGAGGGTGGTGACTGCGTGGGCTCGGTATCAGAGGCTGGATTGATGGCGCGGGCCATCGGAGATCCGAAGGTCCTCGAACGGCCGGTACGCGAGACGATGGAGCCCCCGTATCCGGTGGTGGATTCCGAACTGCCCCTCGAACGGTTCACCATGCTGCTCTCGCGCGAGACGCCGGCTGTGCTCGTCAGGAAGAATGGAGAGCTGGCCGGAATCGTCACCCGCTACGACGTCCTGCACCAGGTCGCAGGAATACGCTGAGCGGCCGGGATCATGGCTCATTATCTCCTCTCCGCCGAGGCTCGTTTCTCCGCAGCCCACACGCTGCCCGGCGTGTCTCAGTGCGACCGCATGCACGGGCACAACTGGACCGTCCGTGTCACCGTGCGGATTGAGCCGGAGACGCTGGACTCGACCGGCATAGGCGTGGATTTCCGCGTGCTCGAAGGGGCGGCGCGGTCGGCCGTAGAGGATTTCGAGCATCGTTATCTGAACGATCTGCCCGCGTTCGCCGAGCACGCGCCTACGGCCGAGCGGATAGCGCGGGTGGTGAGCGACCGGGTGGCGGAACAGTTGGCCGAGGCGGCGCCGCCGGCCCGCCTCGTGGAGGTGGCGGTGTGGGAGATGCCTGAGTACCGCGTGGTGTATCGGGCGGATTAGTGCGCGTCACCGTTCTCACCGGCGGGTCCACGCCCGAGCGTGACGTGGCGTTTGCCGGGGCGGCCCAGGTGGTGGTTGCCCTTCGCGCCCGGGGCTATGACGTACAGGTCGTGGACACGGTCATCGGGCTCCTGGATTCTGAAGACGAGGCGCGCTACCTCGTGCCGTCGGTGGGGCCGGAGCCGCCCGACGACGCCACCCTCGCGGCGCTCAGAGCCTCGGAACTGGGCCCGGCCATCGTGAACCTGCCCGCTGTGCGCGAGTGCGACCTGGTGTTTGTGCTGCTGCACGGCCGGCAGGGCGAAGGCGGGCACATACAGGCGTTGCTCGAACTGGCCGGTATTCCCTTCACCGGGAGCGGCATGCTGGGTAGCGCGCTCGCCATGGACAAGGACGCTGCCAAGCGTTTGTTCCGCGTGGCGGGCGTGCCTACGCCCGACTGGACCATGTGGCCCGCCAGCCTGAACGATGTAAAACAGCTGGGGTACCCGCTGGTGGTGAAACCGGTAAAGGTGGGATCCAGTGTAGGGCTCACCATAGTGCATAAGCTCGAGGAACTGGACGATGCGGTGATGGTCGCCCAGCGGTTCGACGACGAAGTGATGCTCGAACGGTTCGTACCGGGACGTGAGTTGACCGTAGGCGTGCTGGGAGATCGCGCGCTGGCGGTGGGCGAGATCATCCCAAGCCACGAGATCTTCGACTACGAGTGCAAATATACGCCCGGGCTCGCTCAGGAGATCTTCCCGGCGGAGATTTCACGAGACCTCGCGGCGCGGCTCCAGGGATGTTCGATGGCGGTCCACACGGCTCTCAAGCTGAGCGATTTCTCCCGCGTGGACTTCAAGCTGGCCAACGACGGTACGCCATGGTGTATTGAGGTAAATACGCTCCCCGGACTCACCCGGACCAGCCTGCTGCCGCAGTCCGCCGCCGCACTTGGTATCGAGTTTGCAGAGCTGTGCGACACGATCTGCCGGCTGGCGCTTGCCCGCCGTGAGTTCAGGGAACAAACTCCGGGTATGGTGGAGTAGAGAGAGTATGCAGCAGGAGTCCTTCCGGTTTCAGCTGACCCCCTGGGTACGCCGCCTCATCGCGGCCAACGCCATCGTGTACCTGCTCTCCATCACCATCTTCACGGGGAACTGGTTCATCGAGCTGTTCGCTTTCAGCCCCACCGGGGTTGACCGCCCCTGGGGATTCCTGACCTACATGTTCGTGCACGGCTCCTTCCTGCACCTCGCGTTCAACATGCTGATGCTCTTCTTCTTCGGCCCCGGGGTCGAACGCAAGATGGGCGGGACGGCATTTCTCAGATACTACGTGCTGTGCGGTCTGGGCGGGCCGGTGCTGGCGTTTGCCATCGCCCTGTTCATGCCCGTAATGCCGTTCGTGGGCGCTTCCGCGGCGGTGTTCGGCGTTGCGCTCGCGTTCGCCTGGTACTGGCCTGACGCGCGGGTCTATCTCTTCCCGTTGCCGGTGCCCATTCCCATCAAGTACCTGGTGGCGTTTCTCGTGATGCTGGATCTGCTCCCGCTGATGCTCGGCGTGGACGACGGCATAGCGCATCTCGCGCACCTGGGCGGATTCCTGTTCGGCATCATTTATCTCAAGGGCGAAGCTCTGTTCGAGCGCGGCTTGAAGCAGCCCGCTGCGCGCGCGCCGGAAGCGCGCGTGCTGGTGCCCCATTCAACCGCGGCGGAAGAGCCTGAGAACGGTCCCGTGCGCCCGCTGTCGCGCGGTGAGTCTCGCCGTGACCGTCACAAGGAAGTAGACCGCGTCCTCGACAAGATTTCGGCATCGGGCATGGCGAGTCTCACGCCCGAGGAACGCAAACTCCTCGACGAAATGAGTCGGGAGTTGCGCAAAGACTAGACTTGCCTCAAATTCGGATCCGGCATGCTCATCAACCTCGTGCCGGAGTTTCTCGCGGCGCTCGACGCGCCCGATCCTCTTGAGGCGTACCGAAGGTATCTCGACGAGCACCGCCCCGTACTCTCTTCCTACTGGCGTAACTACGTTCTCGACCTCGACAGCCCTCACGCCGAAGATGTAATCCGCCGCGCCCTCGAAGCCGACCGGCGCGACCTGCACCAGCTGCTCGAAAACGTTGACGTATCGGTGGTGGCCGGAGATGCCCTTACCGCGTGCGAGTCCGTGCTGCAGATAGACAGTCCGGTGGACCTCTACCTCATGGTGGGCGTGGGCGGGGCCAACGCCGGCGAACTGGTGGTGGCGGGTCGCGGCATCGCGTTCGTCTGTCTGGAGCACTTCACGGGACGCGCCAACCCCGAAACCTTCGGCCTGGGGCTGGATCCGGCGCTCATCCCGCTCTGGGTGGCCCACGAGGTGGCCCATGCCGTGAGGTACACCTCCCCCCGGAGCACCAGCGAACTGAAGCGCGTGATCGATGACGCCGGCGGATACTACGACTACTGGGAAAGCGGCAGCCGCACTTCGCTCAGAGAACTGCTGGCAAACGAGGGGCTGGCCGTGGCGGCCGCGGCCGCCGTGTCGCCGGGGTTTGAGCCGTGGCAGTATCTGGGTTACACCCGCCGCCAGTACCGCCGCCTGCGCGAGCTGGACACCTTCCTGAGACGCGCGGTTGTGCCGGAACTGGATCGGGCGGCGCTCGGCCTCAGGTTGCGCTATCTCTCCGGCGGAATGAGCGCCACGCAGCGGCTGGTGGCCGGCAAGGTGATCCCCGAGCGCGCCGGTTATTACCTGGGTTACCGAATGGTGGAGGCCGGGGTGACGGAGCGGGGAATCGCCGAAGCACTCCGGCTGGACGCGCACGCGTTCGAGGAATACGAGGATCAGGCGGGAGCGCAAACCGCGTGACGCCGGCCCAGAAGGGCAAGGCGGCACAGCCGGAGCGGCGCAGGAACCGCGCGCTCAGGGAAGTGCTCGACGATCTGGTCAGTCACGTACGGCACATCGCGCGCAACGTCTCCACCATGGCGCCAGAAGAGCTTTCATACGCGCAGGAACGGCTCGAGTGGCTGGCGGACGAGGTGTGGCGGGCGGCCACGGAGGGGGACACTACGGCTTGACGACTTCCTGCGCACCTCGGTCGGCGCAGGGGTCGGCTGCTTCAGACCCAGAGCTTCACCACCGCTATCATCGCCCCCCAACACGGTCGACGCCGCTTGACGCCCGCTTGACGCCGACGGGCAGCTTTTCGTGCGGGAGGTCCCATGGATCTGCGTACCATCGGAGTTGTGTGCCTGCTCGCAACTGCAGCCTGTACCCGCGCAGTCCATGAACCTTTTCTGTATCCTGTCGGCGAAGCGCCGTCTAATTCCGGTAATCCCCTCAAGGTACATCTGCATTCCGGCGAACTCGTCCTGCTGAATAGCTGGGAGGAAACCGACGAGAGTCTCGTCGGCATGGGAGTGCGCTACGGACTGGACCGTATGGCTATGGGCCCGGCGCGCGCTGTGGACCTGCCGTTCGATTCCATCGCACTGCTCGAGATGCATGTGCGGACCGGTTCGCGCACTACTGGCGTCGCTGGCATCGCCGCATGGACCGTGTACTTTGGAATTTACACCGCCGTCTGCATGGCGGATCCCAAGTCATGTTTCGGTTCGTGTCCCACCTTCTACGTAGCAACAGACACCGGTTCCGCGCTGGCCGCCGAGGGGTTCTCCGGCAGCATCGCACGCGCTTTGGAAGCCCGGGACCTCGATGCCTTGTTCTCCGCACGGAGTACCGGCGGTGCGTTCACGGTCACGATGCTCAACGAGGCGCTGGAGACGCACGCCGTGCGCGGTCTTCGGCTCGTGGCCGCGCCCCGATCGACACAAAGTCGTGTATTCGCCTCACCTGAGCGCTCGATACTGGTCGCAGGCGCAAGGATGGAACTGCATCGCCTTACACCCAGAGCTTCACCACTGCTATCATCGCCCCCATCACGGTCAGCGCGCTGCCGGACACGAAGATGAACGTCCACTTGATGAGATCTGCGCGCATCTCCCCCATGCGCCGCTCCCACCTGGCATCCTGCTCGGCCAGCCGCCGCTCCCATTTGGCGTCAAGCCCGGTGATCCGCTGCTCAAACCTGGCCTCAAGCTCCGTGACCTGACGATCCCACTTGGACTCGAGCTCGGTGATACGCTGCTCCCACCGGGCCTCCAGCTCGGTGATGCGATGATCCCACTTCGCCTCAAGCTCGGTGATCCGCTGATCCCACTTGACATCAAGCTCGGTGATCCGGCGGTCCCATTTCGCCTCAAGCGCGGTGATCCTGCGGTCCCACTTGATCTCCAACTCCGCGATCCGGCGCTCCCATCGGGCGTCGGCCACAGCCTGATGCTGATCGAGCCGGTCGCCGAACCGTGAAAAGTTCAGCTCGTTCAGCTCACGCAGATCGGTTCGGTACGTGGCATCCACCTGATTGAACCACTCCACCAGCTCGTTGGCTATGTCTTCCGGATTTCCTCGTGGACTTGAGCCGACGCCAACGTAAAGCTACGCTCGGCGGGAG
>CAZTIV010000057.1:8263-12612 GCA_964613905.1 uncultured Gemmatimonadaceae bacterium
CGGATTTCCTCGTGGACTTGAGCCGACGCCAACGTAAAGCTACGCTCGGCGGGAGCGGTAATCAAATTGATGCGACGGGTTGCGCCAGAAACGCATTCGCCGGTGCCCGTCGCCGCAACCTCTCTTGACGCGTGCTTGACATGCGCAGCAGGAATTATCGCTCAGGAGGCTCTCATGCGCGCGATCAACACCGTCGTTCTTCTGCTCGCCCCGGCCGTGGCCCAGGGGAACAGTTCGAGTGCCGCCTGGCTGGCGGTTGGGTTCGGGGCAGGTCCCGGCATCACCGGCCGGTTTGCCGCATTCGCCCAGCATTCTGCGTTTCTGGCGGGTTTCCGTGGCACGGGGTCACAGGAAGTGGAAGGTGGCCGGACTCGGCCTGGTGCTGTACGGAAACGTTAACAAGGTGAAGAGCTTTGGCGGAGTGCTGCTCGAGTTGTCGCTGGGCAGGTTGTACTAGGATACCGGCACTCTGAACGTTGCCTTGTAGCTCCCGAACGGCGCCCGCGCCTCGGCATCGAGCATCCACGCCACCGACGGACCGCCAGCCCTGAACTGCGTGGGTGGCTGATCGGCCGGAATCCGAAACACGAACGGCACGGTGATCTCGGCTCGCTCCCGGTTGGGAACCACATCGATCTGTTCCGTCCACTGTGCGGTGCGGCCTCTGCGTCCGTGCCGTTGCGCGCTGGAATGGTCGGAGCTGAAACATGACAAACGCAGAGTCACCCGGTGCGCCACGCCCAACCCGCCCTTCCCCACGAGCTGCCCTTCGAGCGTGCCGCCCGCGGTTCCCGGCACCGTGTCCAGTTCCACGCGCGTTACGCCAAACCTCACCCGGCGAATCGTCTCACGAATTGCCCGGACCAGGAAAACGGCCACAAACAGCGCCAGGGATATCAGCACCAGTATCAGTAACGGCTCCTCCGCGAGCATGTCCCGGAATCCGAAACTCACCATGGGAACTGCGAACCCCACCGCCACAGCGGTCCCCACCCATGCGGCCGGGGCGCGGCCGCGGCTGCCGTCTTCGATCACATTCGACGGAGTGGACCGTACCCCGCTCGGCTCGGAGCTGCCTGCGAAGCCACGTTCCACCTGGCGCTGGAACCATCGCCCGACCGCAAACGGCGCGCTCGCTATGACCGCGCCAATAAGCATCTGCGGCAACCCGCGGCCAATCTCCCCAGCCTTTACCAAGCTCCATCCGCTGAGCGTCGTGAGGATGCCCAACAGAACGAACGGCAGGGCGACCATCACCAGACATCCGCGCCCCACGCGGTTCGCCATCGATGCCTTGGGCGCCGTCACGCCACCTGCTCCACCGCGCGTCGCACCGCCTCCCGGTATTCGTCGGGCGATACCACTTCCGCCTCCGCACCGTACTGCAGCACGTGCCGCACCAGCCAGTCAACGCTCGCCACCTGATACCTGACGAGTACGCCGCCGTTGCCGTCGTCACTTGCATCGGGATGATGTTCCCGGATCCAGCGCGCCACCTGATCTGAAAACCGGACTGTCACCTCGTCAACCTCGGCCGGCGGATGGAACACGCCGGTACCGTCTGCCGGCGGCTCGAAATCGTCGCGGGGTGTGAATTCGTCTGAGGCCGGCAGGGCGTCGATTATCCGGTCGGTGCGGAAATGCCGCCACGCTTCCGCGCGGCGGCACCACGCCACGCAGTAGTACTTCCCCGCGTGCCCCACCAGTTGGTGCGGCTCCACCAGCCGGTCGGTGCCCACGCGGTCCCCGGCCGACACATATCTGATCTCCAGCAGACGGCGTGAGCGAATCGCCTCACGCAGCTGGCCGAGTATCCGTTCGTCGGCGGGGATGCGCCCATCGAGTGCCACGTTGGGGGGAGCGGTGCGGTCATCATCCGTGCCGGCAAACCGTGTGGCCATGCCTTCGGCGTTGGGTTCGGTAGCGAGCGCCACCTTGAGCGCCAGCAGTTCATCAGGCGTGAACCGTACCGGCCGGCGATACGGCCCCATGCTCTTCACCCGGACGCGGTCTTCTTCCTGCCACACGCTGAGCGACAGCAACCAGTCGGCGGCGGAGTTGTCATCGAGGAGAGTGAGCGTACGCAGGTCCTGCGTTATCTGTGCCACCGTGGTGCCGAAGGTGCGCGCAAGGTCGGCCAGCGGTATCCCCTCCTCCGGCCCGCGGCTCGCGTGCGCCACCAGATGAACGATACGGTCGAACCGCCGGGCGGCCGTGGCCCGCCCGTGCTCAGGCATACAGCGCCCTCACACGCGCGCGCAGACCTTCCAGCTCCTTTGCCAGGTCTGCCGGCGCAACTATCTCGGCCTGACCGCGGAACGTGAGCAACCACCTGAGCATGGGGTTCCTGTCGCGTACGCTGAACGCGATCAGCGCGCCGCCATCGTCCAGCAACGGATCAACCGGCTCCCCCACCCGCTGCGCCAGCACCCAGCGCGACTCCGGGAACCGGAACCGCACGCGCACTTCCTCCGGCGCGTTCTCGCCCAGTTCCCACGGAGCCCGGCCCACGTACGACTCGATGGAAAAATCCTCCGGCACCGCGAATGAGGCGCTACGGCCCTTGAGCGGCTGCACGTCCCGCATCCGGTCCACACGGAACACCCGCTCGGCGTCACGGTCGCGCGCGCGCGCGACCGCATACCAGCGTCCCCAGGTGAAGAACAACCCGTACGGTTCGATCTCGCGCTCCGCCTCTGCGTCGCGGCCTATCCCGTAGTAGCGGCACGTAACGGCCCGGCGTTCGGCCGCGGCCGACTGCAACGCCGCCAGCGACTCCTGACCCTCACCGGTCATCGGCCGCGCGAGCATCCGCTCGGCATCTCCCGGCTCGATCGGCAGATCGAACGCCAGCTTCCGCCGCGCCGACCGCGCGGCTTCGGCCAGCCGAACCTCCTCGCGCCGGGCCAACCGTTGCGTTGCCCGATCCAGCACTTCGATCTCGTCGCGATGGACCCGGACCTGCCGGAGCCCGGCGTACGGCCGCTCCGGCTGATTCTCGGTGAGTTCCAGATATGGCAGATAGAAGTCGCGCGGCTTGAGGCGGTATGCCGCGGTGGGTTCGTCCCCTTCGGCATCCGGCATCGAAACGGTTTCGATCTCGATGCCGAGCGATCTCAGCTCGTCCTTGTCACGCTCGAACTTGCGCCTGGACGACTCGTCCGCCGGCCTGTATCCCTGAACCTGTTCGAAGATCTGCTGCCGAGTCACCGGGTAACGGTGCTGCAGCAGGAACGCGATCAGGTCAAGCCAGCGGGCGGTCTTGGCCTGTGCCAACTGCTATTTCCACTGCTGCGCCATCTCGGCGGCGTAGTCTTCGAGGCTCCGGGGCGGATGCCCGAGCAGCGCGGTCTCCTTCTCGATGTCCTTCTTCGCGCCCTTCAGACCCTCTTCCTGGAAGTACTGGAACATGAGCTTGAAGTCGAACACCATGAGCGGGGACATATACTTGATGAACTCCTGCTCCCATGCGTCGAGATCGTTGCCGGCGTACTTGATGCGCTTGGCTAGCGCCTTGCTCCAGATACGCGCGCAGTGCACACCCTTGAGCGCCTTGGGACCCACCAGATTGAACGTCTGGTTGTCGTGCTCGCTCGTCGTGAGACAGATGGCCGCGGCCTCCGCGATATCGCGCACGTCCACGCGGGACACCCCCACGTCGCCGATGGGTTGCGGATACACCTTGTACTGGAGCATCGCGTCCTTGAACCAGAGATCGTTCTGATGGAAGTTGTTCGGCCGGAGAATCACATACGGAATGCCGGACTGCTTGATGGCCAGCTCCACCGCCACCTTGCCGCCAAAGTGCGGCAGGTGCATCGCCTTGTCCGCCTTGTGCACGGACATGTAAACGATCTTCTTCAGCCCCGCGAGCCGGGCGCCGTTCAGGCCCATGAGACCCTCGACCGGTTCGCTCGCGCTCACCGTGTTGATCAGGAACACGGCGTCCATCCCCTTGAATGCGGTGCGCACCGTGTTGGGGTCGAGCAGGTCGCCCACCACGCCTTTCACCCCTGAGGGGAGACCGTTGACCTTGTCCGCGCTGCGGGTGAGAACGGTGACGTTCTGGTTGCGGGCCAGCAGTTCCTTTACGACCTGCGAGCCCACAGTGCCAGTACCGCCAGTGACCAGAATATTCATACCTGCATGCCTCCTGGTTGATGGTTCCGTAAAACTACGGCCTGGTACCACCTCTCAACACCTCGCCGACATGTGATATTTTTATCACATATCGGCACCGTGTCGATACCCCCCTTGAGGAGGCTCGGCTGTGCCGGCGCCTCCGAATGATTGCCGAAGGGTGTGACAACCCGGCCATCTCCCTTCCGTCACACCCCGGAGCTAACGTA
>CAZTIV010000057.1:12712-14054 GCA_964613905.1 uncultured Gemmatimonadaceae bacterium
ACGACGGCTGGGTCGTGATCGAGGTCAAGTCATCCAGCCAGCAGAAGGACGAGCACATCCCCGACGCCGCGGTGCAGGCCTGGATCGTGGCCCACGCGGGGCTCGCCGTGAAACGGGTTGAGATAATGCATCTCAACCGGGATTACCGGCATCCGGACACCGGGAGCCTGTTCGCGCGCACCGATGTCTCGCAGGAGGTCGCCCGGTTCCTGCCGCAGGTGCCCGGACTCATCGATGAGTTCCGCGAGGTGCTGGCGGGCCCACTGCCCGACCGAGCGCTCGGCCTCCAGTGTTTTCAGCCGCGCGATTGTCCCTTCATGGCACGCTGCTGGCCCGACGACCGCGATCATATCGGCAGGCTCTACAACACCGGCGGCACAAGGACCGTGAGCTGGATGCAGCAGGGCGTGCACCGGATCTCCGACATTCCCCCCACGGCCAGGCTCAACGAGACGCAGCGCCGGCAGATCCGCGCCATCGGCGAAGAACGCCTGGTGGTGGAACCCACGCTCGGCCGGGCGCTCGAACCCACCCACGTGCCGCGCGTGGGCTTTCTGGACTTCGAGACCATCCAGCGCGCCGTGCCGGTGTGGCACGGTCAGAAACCGTGGGAGCAGACCGCGGTGCAGTTCAGCTATCACGAACGGTCCCCGGGCGGCGCGTACCGCCACGAGTTCTTCCTGGCCGAGGGACCGGACGATCCGCGCGAAGAGATTGCGGACCGGCTGATTGCCGCCACGGCGGGTGCGGACCGGATCCTGATGTATTCCAGCTTCGAGAAGACCCGCATCAACGCGCTGGCGGATCAGCTGCCGTCGCGGGCTCCCGCGCTGCACAGCATCGTGGACCGGTTGTTCGACCTGTTACCGGTGGTGCGAAACCACCTGTATCACCCGGAATTCCAGGGGAGCTTCTCGCTCAAGTACGTACTGAAACCGCTCGTGCCCGAGCTTTCCTACGACGACCTGTTCATAGTGGACGGGATGGTGGCGAGCGTGATCATAGCGCGGCTGCTTTTCTTCCAGCATCTGGTGGAGGACCGTGCCAAGACGCGATCGGACCTGCTGGCCTATTGCGAGCGGGACACCTGGGCCATGGTGAAGATGCTGGAGCGGTTGGAGGGGCTGGCGGGGGCCACCTCGCATGCATAGCGCGCCTCGAGACGCCGGGCGATCCGTAATGCCACGTCTTGGGGGCCGAGCAGCTGGAACGACCGTAGCACCGCGCCCTGCGCACGGTACCCCAGTTCGTGCTCGATCACTTTGCCGTGCACCGCGCACCGTCCGACGGCACTCACCGCCATGCCTGGTACGCCACGCGCCCTTTCGGCAAGGCGGAGCGC
>CAZTIV010000058.1:0-13984 GCA_964613905.1 uncultured Gemmatimonadaceae bacterium
CGCGACCGGCTCCGGCGTCTTGGTGACGTGGGCGGCCAGCACGGCCTGCGGATTGGCGCCGGTGAACGGCGGCTGGCCGCAGAGCATCTCGTAGGCCATGGCACCCAACGCGTAGAGGTCGGCGCGGTGATCCACCAGCGGATCGGCGGACGCCTGCTCGGGAGCCATGTAGGCAGGCGTGCCCAGCGCCACGCCCAGCGACGTGAGCGACTGGCCGCCCGTTGATTCCGACACCGCCTTGGCGACCCCGAAATCGGTGACCAGCGCGTGCCGGCTCGCGATCATCACGTTGTCGGGCTTGATGTCGCGGTGCACCACTCCGCGCTCGTGGGCGTAGGCCAGCGCATCGGCGACCTCACGGAGGATGCGCAGCACTTCGGCCACCGGCAGCTCGCCCCCCCGCGCCAGTCTCACGCGCAGCGACTCGCCCTCGATGTAGGGCATGGCGTACCATAGAAGGTCGTCGTTCGAGCCGGCGGCCAGAAGCGGGACGATATGCGGGTGCTGGAGCCGCGCGGCGAGCTGGATCTCGCGGCGGAAGCGCTCCTGATTGACGCCGGCCGCCATCTCCGGCGGCAGGACCTTGATGACAACCTGGCGGCCGAGTGCCACCTCGTTGGCCAGGAATACACGGCTCATGCCGCCGCCGCCCAGTTCCCGCTCGATGCGGTAAGTGGGGGATAGCGCGGTTTCCAGCTGGGAACGGAGATCAGTCACGGGAAAGCCCTGGCGGCATCCCTGAAGATAGAAGGAGAGGCCCCGGCGAGCCAGCAGTTACGCCGGCTTCAAGGCTACCAGCCTCTCGGTGGGTGCACGGGAATCGCTCCCTGAATCCCGTGAGCCAGGGCAAGAACCTTCTCTTCACCCTGCGGCGGCCCCACAATCTGCATCCCCACTGGAAGGCCGCGCGGATCCAGTCCACACGGTACGGACGCCACCGGCAATCCCGTGAGACTCAATACGAACGTGGGCGCAATCCAGTCGACGTAAGTCTTCATTCCCTTTCCGCCAACGGTGCGAGGGAAGTTTTCCTCCACCGGGAACGGCGGCACCGCCATCGTTGGAGTCAGCAGGTGGTCATAGCGTGTGAAGAACTCCCTGAACGTGTCCCATATCCGCTTACGCGCCTGCTCCGCCTGGGCAATCTGCATGGTACTGGTTTCGAGTCCCGCCCGTACGTTGCCGGCCACGTTGGGTCCGAACCGGTCCAGCTTGTCCAGGTGGGGGTAGAGCTCAGCAACGAACCAGAGGCCTCGTAGAGCGAGGAAGGCCTCGAATCCGAATGAGAGATCGAGCTCGATCACCTCTATCGAAGCTCCAAGCGTGGTGAGTCCAAGCGCAGCTTCCCGGCACACTTTCTCCACTTCGGCATCGATGCCGATGCCAACGACATCCGGGCAATACGCGAGCCTGAGTGCGCGTGCCGGACCGGCCTGCGTCGCTGCCACGAAGTCGCGACCTGCCACAGGCTGCGCCAGCGGGGTGAGCGAACTGGGGCCCGCGATTGCCTGGAGCATGAGGGCTACGTCCTCAGCAGTGCGGGCCATGGGGCCGGTGACCTGACAGGTATCCCAGGGGTAGTCGAAGGGCCATGTTGGTACGAGGCCCACTGACGGTCTCAGGCCTACGACACCGCAGAATGAGGCCGGGATCCTGAGCGAACCACCAAGGTCCGTGCCCTGTGCCAGCGCGATCATTCCGGTGGCGAGCGCCGCCGCGCCCCCGCCGGTCGAGCCGCCGGCGCTCCTTGTCACGTCCCACGGGTTGCGTGTGCGCCCGAACACCTCGTTGAACGTGTTGCCGCCGGCCGCGAACTCCGGCGTGTTGGTCTTCCCCAGAATGACCGCACCGGCGGCCCGGAGTCGTTGGACCACCAGCGCATCCTCTTTGGGTACGTGATCGGCCAACAGCGGGGAACCGTAGGTGGTCCGCAGTCCGGCTGTCTCGGTTACGTCCTTGATTCCGACCGGTACGCCGGCTAACGGACCCACGTCCTCACCCGAAGAGATGCGTTTCTCCAGCGCCTTTGCGTCATCCAGCGCGGCGGGATTGATTGTGACCACTGCGTTGATCCTGGGGTTTACGGCTTCGATGCGGGCGAGATGCGACTCGAGCACGTTTACCGGCGAGACCGCCCGTGACCTGACAAGATGCGCCAGTTCGGTGGCGGACAGCGTCAGGAGGCTGCTGCTGGACTCACGCCGCACAGTTCTGCTCACGTCTTCCAGGTACCCTCGAACGCCACGGCGCGACAGAACGCGGCTTCGCCGCCCCGGAACTTCCACGGGAAACACCCCAGGATAAGCCGCTTGTTCTGGATCTCCGGCGCATCGATCTCGCCGCCCAGGTTCTCGATATGCATACAGTTGTGCGGGAACAAGGCGTTGTGCGTGAGCTGGTACGCGGTGTCGGGGAACAGCTTCTCCATTACCTTCTTGCCGAACTTCTTCTCGGCGGCGGCCTTCACGCGGTCGCAGTGGCCGTGCATCCCCTTACCCAGAAACCTGCCGATGGGGAGGTTCATTGGATGGTCGGTGGAGATGCAGTCCACGCCCCAGATGTGAATCTTCTTCTTCAACAACCACGGCACCATGTCCGGATGCGCACCGGGGTGCATGTGTATATACCGCTCTTCGTCCGGTGTCTCACCGAACTGGGCGTAGCGATGCCACCCGGTGTGCAGGAAAAGCAAGTCGCCCTCCTTCACCTTGACCCGCCTTTCGATCATCTGGGGTGTGTAGACCGCAAGGTCGTCCATCTCGTCACGCAGATCCACGATCACACCTGATCGACAGAGCCACTCCATGGGAATCTCGTCGATCGTCATGCCGGCGGTGACGAAATGCCGGGGAGCGTCCAGATGAGTACCCATATGGTTTGATGTCTGGATGTACTGGGCATTCACGCCGTGCTCTGCCTTGCGTTTGATGTACTTGACTTCAAACGGTGGATAGTACGGCCAGAATGACACCTGCTCGTTGAGCGGCTGGGAAAGGTCGTACAGTTTCATGAGGCCTCCTCACATATGAGCATCATGGGGTCGCCGCTTCGGGCGGCATATCCGGCCGAGCGGCGAGTTTGCTCGCCGACTCAATGGGCCGGACGGCGCGCTCGCCTGCCGATCCGCGCATCAGGGCCCAGTACACAACGAACGACACAATGGTTGCCGAGAACCACGCGCCGTTGAACAGGAAAGCGAGACTCGGGTGGAGCGTTCCTGCCAGAGCGACTCCAATGCCGAGGACGAGCGCCATGACGGCGCGTCGGTTGATCCCGCCGGCATACGCGTACGCTCCGTTCTCGAGATACAGATCGCGCAGCAGCAGCCGACCGCGCCGGATGACCAGGTAATCGCATACGATCACACCGCCGACCGCGCCGAGCAGCCCCGAGTAGCTGATCAGCCACCCCTGATACATGTCAAGCAGTTTCCATGGGAAGATGGCGATCCCCACCGCCGCTGCGATCAGTCCGCCCAATCGGAAGCTGATACGGCGCGGGTTCAGGTTGGCAACGCTGTTGGCCGGAGCAACCACGTTCGCGGCTATGTTCGTGCTCAGCGTAGCAAGCACGATCACGAACATCGACATCAGACCCAGCCACAGGCTTCCACTCTCGGCGGTGAGGCGGGCCACCAGATCGACCGGATTCCAGATCGCCTCGCGGTAGATGATGAGCGTTGCGCTCGTCACTGCCACGCCAATGAACGCGAACAGCGGCATCGTGGTGAGCAGTCCGATGGCCTGGCCCGTGGCCTGATCCCGCTGGCTTCTGGCGTACCGCGTGAAGTCCGGGATGTTGAGCGACAGTGTGGCCCAGTATCCCACCATGGCGGTGACCCACGGCACGAACAGCGTTGCAATGAAGGTGCCGAGCGGGAGCGCGCGATCGGCGCGCTCGAGCTCACCGGCCTGACTGAGAATCAACCCGATGCCGCCCACCCGCGAAGCCGCCCAGAAAAGAAGAGCGATACCCATGGCGATCAGGAACGGCGCAGCGACCGTCTCCAGCCACTTTATGCTCTCGGTACCGGCCCATACGAAGTACACGTTGACGAACCAGAAGAGAACGAAGCTCACGTAGTACGACAGGCCGTATCCCATGAAGCGCCAGTCGCCGCCGAGCGACGTCCACGCAGGCCAGACGAGCCCCAGGAGGACGTTGATGGCAAGACCACCAATCCACGTCTGGATGCCGAACCACCCGCAGGCGACCACGGAACGCAGCAATGACGGAATGTGCGCTCCCATCGTACCGAAGGACGCACGGGCATATACGGGAAACGGTATGCCGTAGCGGGTACCGGCGTGCGCGTTGATCACGAGCGGTACGAGTACGATGGCGTTACCGAGCAGAATAGCGGCAAGACTCTGCCACCAGTTCATGCCGGCCTCGATCATGCTGGCGGCCAGCATGTAAGTGGGAATGCAGACGCTCATCCCCACCCAGAGCGAAGCGATGTGCCAGAGGTTCCATGTGCGGCCGCTCACCCGCGTGGGCGCGAGATCCGGATTTACAAGTCTGCCGGAGGGGAGATCTTCGGTAAGTTCCACCATGGGGCTGATGCCGCTCATCCTCCGGCTCCCCGCGCACGATCCACTGCTGCCGGTATCAAACGGCGCACGAGCACGCCGACCAGGTGTCGTCGATACTCGGCCGACGCGTGAATGTCAGCGGGCGGATCAACATCCATGCTCATCGCGGCATCGGCCGCTGCCCGCACCGCCTCCTCAGTGGGTAACTCTCCTTCGAGGAGGCGACCGGCCTCAACGGCCGAGACGGGACCACCGCCCACGCTCAGCAGAACGATTCGCGCAACCGCACACTTCCCATCCTTGTCCAATTGCACTGTGACGGCTGCGCCCGCCATGGCGTAGTCACCGTGGCGGCGGGAGAACTCGGCAAAGGCGCACCCGGTGGCAGGTGGCAAGGGTGGTATGGTCATCTGAATCAGCAGTTCATCCGGCGCTAGTGCCGTGCCGAAGAGCCCGGTGAAGAATTCGTCAGCGGGAAGCGTACGCCCTCCAGCCGTACCTCGCACCCGCATCACGGCGTTCAGCGCCAGCGCAACTGCCGGCAGTTCGGCGGCAGGATCCGCGTGTGCGAGGCTCCCGCCAATTGTACCGCGGTTCCGGATCTGAGGGTGAGCTACGTGGGGCATAGCTTCAGCCAGAAGGGGCGCGGCATCCGGCACGATCGGGTCTCTTTCGACGGCACGCTGGCGCGTCATCGCTCCGATCACAAGCCCATCCTCGTCCGAGCGTATGTAATCGAGTTCCGTCACGCGATTGAGGTCGACGAGCACGGACGGCTGCGCCAGCCGGAAATTCATCGCTGGGATGAGACTCTGGCCACCGGCCAGAAGCTTTGCCTCATCTCCTGACTCGGCCAACAGATGAACCGCCTCGTCGACGGTTTCCGGTCGATGGTAACGGAACGGAGCTGGCTTCACGCCCTCCCTTTCAAGCGCTCCGCAAGCTCGCGGCTCAGCGCATCCAGGCCATGCTTCGTCATGGTCTTAGCCACCGTCTCGAGCAGGCGCTGCCCGATTCCTGCAATCTTGCCACCTACCTTGAGGTCAGCCCGGTACCGCATCACGGTGCTTTCTTCCCCCTGAGGCTCAAGCTCCACGGCGGCCGCGCCCTGAGTGAACCCCAGCGCTCCCTTGCCACCCACGTGCATGGTGTATCGCTCCGGATGCACCTTGTCCGTGATTTCTACGGTCATCGCAAACTCGGCGGCCGTCACCGGGCCCACGCCCACATTCATGCGGCCCTCATACTTGTCTTCTGCGGTGCGCGTGAGCGCCTTCGCACCCGGCAGTGCCTTTACCAGGACATCGGGGTCCAGTAGCAGGTTCCACACCGCTTCGCGGGGTCCGTCAAAACGGTATTCGCCTTCCAGAATCATGGTGACAGTGAGCGGTGCACGGTGAGCGGTGAGCCCTTCTCATTCTCCGCTTTCCGGATCAACTGGAACAGCTTGTCAGGTGACAGCGGGATTTCGCAGATCTCGAGTGCCAGGTCTCCGGCCAGTGCGTTCTCCACGGCCTGGGCGAATGCGGCTCCGGCGGGGATGGCACCGGCCTCGCCCACACCCTTCAAGCCAAGCGGGTTGTCAGGCGCAGGCGTCTCCCGGTGTACAGTGTCGATGCGCGGAACGTCCAGAGCGGTGGGCAGCAGGTAATCCATGAAGGAGGCATTCAGCAGTTGGCCGTTCTCGTCATATCGCAACCGCTCGTAGAACGCGTTGCCGATTCCGTGGGCCACACCTCCGTGGATCTGTCCGTCCACCAGCATCGGATTGATGAGCCGGCCGCAGTCGTGTACCACCACGTACCTGAGCACGCGCACCAGTGCGGTCTCGGGGTCCACTTCCACCACCAGAGCATGGTTGCCGCTGGCCGTACTGCCGCGGCTCGGGCCGAAGTACGCGGTCGCTTCGAGTCCCGGCTCCGTGCCGGGGCGTACCGCGCCGCGGAGTGGGTTCGCCTTGAGTGCGAGCTCGCCGAGCGGGATCATGCGGTCGGGGTCGGCGGCAACGCGCACCGAGCCGTTTGCGAACTCCAGAGCATCAACGGAGACGTCAAGAAGTCGACCGGCCAGCGCCAGCGCCTTATCCCGTACTGCCACGGCGGCGGCATGACACGCGCTGCCGGCCACCACAGCGCCGCGGCTCGCGAACGTGCCTGTACCCCAGCCGAACGCCCGGCTGTCACCGGTGACCACATGCACCCTGGTGGGAGGGACGCCCAGGGAGTCCGATACGATCTGCGCGAGCGCGGTGTAATGTCCCTGTCCCTGGGTACCGAGTCCGGTAGCGACGCGCACGTCACCGTTCGGGTCGATGGTGACCCGTGCTCCTTCGTACGGCCCGATCCCCGTTCCCTCGACGTACGATACGATGCCGATCCCAAGCCACCGGCCTTCGGCGCGGGCCTTCTTCTGTTCTTCCCGGAAGCCGGCGTAGTCGATCGCCTTGACTGTGGCGTCCAGAGCGGGACCGTAATTCCCGCTGTCGTAGACCAGCGGCGCCGAGTCCTGAAAGATCACTTCGTTGTTGTACGGAAAGTCGTCGGGCGGGATGTAGTTCCGTCGCCGGATCTCCACGGGATCCAGATTCAACTCACGCGCGGCAAAGTCCAGCAGACGCTCCATCACGAACACGCCGTGCTGGCGGCCCGCGCCACGCACCGGGGTTACCAGGGTCTTGTTGGTGAAAACCGCCTTGAATTCACTGTAGTACGCCGGTACAACGTATGGTCCAAGCAAGGTGCACTGGCTGTTGATTGGGACGGTGAGGCCGTAGGAATCGTAGGCGCCGGAGTCGTGCAGGAAGATGTCTTTGACTCCCAGGATCCGTCCGTCCCTCGTGAGCGCAATTTCAGCGTCGTGAATCTGACCACGCTCCTGCGTGGTGGCGTAGAAATTTTCCTGGCGGTCTTCGGTCCACTTGACCGGCCGGTTCAAACGCATGGCCGCCCACGGGACGAGAACTTCCTCCGGATAGAACATCATGATCTTGGGCCCGAAACCGCCGCCCACGAACGGCGCTACCACGTGTACCTGTGACTGGAGCAGGCCCAGCATGCGGGCGAGTCCGTTGCGGATGGGGATGGGGGCCTGGGTGGTATCCCAGACTGTCAGTTCCTCGGCGCCGGCATCCCAACGGGCCACGACGGCCCGGTTCTCGATGGCGGCGCCGGCGCCCCGGTCGTAGAGGAACCGCCGTGTTATCACAAGGTCTGCCTGGGCGCGCGCGGTGTCGTAGTCGCCTTTACGCTGTACTACATGGGCCGCCAGGTTCGAACCAAGCTGCTCATGAATTACTGCGGCATCCGGTGAAAGTGCCTGTTCCAGATCCACCACCGGTTCGAGTGGCTCGACGTCCACAACGATGTCGGTCAGTGCGTCTTCAGCCAGGTACCGACTCTCGGCCACTACCATTGCGACAGGCTCCCCTGCGTGCCGGACTTTGTCCCTTGCGAGAGGCACCAGGGTGGCCTGATTGAATACAAGGCCCGGTATCGGCGGCGGCGGGACCAGCAGCGGGCCGGGCTGCCAGTAGTCTCCAAGGTCATTCGCGGCGTACACCGCGATTACGCCTTCGCGCCGGCGGGCCGCCTCAACGTCAACGTTCACAAGACGGGCGTGGGCGTGGTCCGATCGGAGGAAAGCCACGTGCAACGTTCCCTCGGGCAGCACATCGTCCACGAACTGTGCGCGTCCGGTGAGCAGCCGGGCGTCCTCGTTGCGCCGGATGGGCGCGCCGATTTGTGGGGTGGTCATGCCGTCGGAGTGGCGACGCGGGACGATCGGGCCGCAAGCAGCACGGCGTCCACGATGTTCTGATAACCGGTACACCGGCACAGATGGCCGGAAATGGCCTCACGAATCTCATGCTCCGCCGGATCGGGATGTTCCGCCAGGAACGGTACCAGAGTCATGAGAATGCCGGCTGTGCAGAAACCGCACTGAAGCCCGTGGGCCTCGCGAAATGCCTCCTGCAGCGGGTGCAGCGCGTCCGGTCCCGGAGCCAGCCCCTCAACCGTGGTCAGGAATGCGCCGTCTGCCTGCACTGCGAACATCAGGCAAGAACGAACCGGCTCTCCGTTCAGGAGGACCGTGCAGGCGCCGCATACGCCGTGCTCGCACCCCACGTGGGTCCCGGTAAGCCTGAGATCCTGGCGGAGGAAGTCGCTGAGGAGCAGCCGGGGTTCGACGGAGCGCTCGTGATGCGCGCCGTTAAGGGTGACGGAGATCCGGATGGTGTCGGGCAATTGTGACCCTTTCGTAATCCTCAGAAGAACCCGAACGCCGGCGGTGCCATCCCGTGCTTGCGGAAATTCGCCACGACCTGACCAGCCGTCCAGATGGTGTGCATGTGGAGCTGATCCCACCACTGCCAGCGGGGTACCCGGACGCCAAACAGCTCAGCCTCCTCAAGGAGTTCTTCATCTGTCTGGGCGCGGACGGCCGCGGCCGCCCAGTCGTACACCGTGTTGATGAAATCACGCATGCCGGCCCGGGTATTCAGAACCGCCGCGGTGTCGGGGCGGGCGGGCGGTGCCTTGCCCATCAGTTGGGCGCCCAGGAGAGCGACCGGTGCTGCGGCGTGGTGAAGCTGCTGGGCGAAGTCACGTTGTGCCGGGGTAGCGCGTTCGCGGTAGAGATTCTCGGGCATCGAATCGGCCATGGCCAGCAGGAGGCGGCGTTCGGATTCCTGCTTGCGCACGATCAGGTCGCGATATCCCTCAGGCATCTGCGCGTTGAGGGGGGCGGCAACAAGAAAGGCTGCCGCAAGGACGTGGATGGTTCTGGCAAATCGCATGGGACTCACTCGGGGTTCAAAGGAAGCCGTAAAGATGGGTGAAGGTTGATGGACCGCAAGCATGCCGGGCCGCAAGGCCGGCCTACGGAGCCACTTCGCGTCCCGGCCCAGATCCCCGCGGGATCCGGATCTCCTCAACCATACGCTGGATGTGAGGTGGAGGTGCGGGCGTAACCAGGGCCACCGCCACGGCAACGGTTACGTTGATGAGCATTCCAAGTGCCCCGATTCCCTCAGGGGATATCCCCATCCACCAGTGTTCGGCCGTGTTCAATGCCGGATTGAGCAGCTTGAAGTAGATGATGTACGACGCCGTGAATCCGATCCCGGCAATCATCCCGCTCACCGCCCCGTGAGTGTTCATCCCCTTGGTGAAGATCCCCAGAATGATTGCGGGGAAGAACGACGCGGCTGCGAGGCCGAAGGCCAGCGCCACCACCTCCGCCACGAACCCGGGCGGGTTGATCCCGAAGTAACCGGCCAGTATCACGGCGCACCCGGCCGCGATGCGAGCTGCCAGCAACTCCTGTCTCTCGGTGGTAGAAGGACGCAGAGTGCGTTTGATCAGGTCGTGCGCCACCGATGTCGAGATGACCAGGAGCAGGCCCGCCGCGGTAGAGAGGGCTGCGGCCAGGCCGCCCGCCGCAACGAGTCCCACAACCCATGCCGGCAAACGCGCGATCTCCGGATTCGCCAGCACCATGATGTCATGGTCGATCACCAGTTCGTTGGGTACGGGCGCCGCGGGCCCCGTATGCTGGATGATGCCGTCGCCGTTCAGGTCGTTGAAGCGGATGAGTCCCGTGGTCTCCCAGTTCGTGAACCAGGCGGGGACTTCGTCGTATGGGGTACCGCTCACCGTGTCCAGCAAGTTCGTGCGTGCGAACGCCGCCACCGCGGGCGCGGTGGTATACAAAAGCGCAATGAACAGCAGAGCCCATCCGGCCGAGCTCCGCGCCTGTCGCACCTTCGGAACGGTGTAGAACCGAACAATTACATGGGGCAGCCCGGCTGTGCCTACCATGAGCGCGCCGGTGATGGCCAGCACGTCGAGCGTGCTCTTGCGGCCGTCCGTGTAACGCCCGAATCCCAGTTCTTCGGTCAGACCGTCCAGCCGATCCAGCAGGTACATCCCCGAGCCATCGCTCAGGGTGGAGCCGAAACCGATCTGCGGGACGGGAATTCCGGTCATCATTATCGAGATGAAGATGGCTGGAACGAGATAGGCGAAGATGAGCACGCAGTACTGGGCTACCTGCGTATAGGTGATCCCTTTCATCCCTCCGAGCACCGCATAGAAGAACACGATGCCCATACCGATCAGCACGCCGGTCGTGATGTCCACATTCAGGAATCGCGAGAACACGATCCCCACGCCGCGCATCTGTCCCGCCACGTATGTAAACGAAACGAACAGGGCGCAGATCACGGCGACTACCCGGGCGACCTGCGAGTAGTAGCGGTCGCCTACGAAATCCGGGACAGTGTACTTGCCGAACTTCCGTAGATAGGGTGCGAGCAGCAGAGCCAGCAGCACGTACCCGCCCGTCCATCCCATCAGGTAAACCGACCCATCCCGCCCCATGAACGCGATCAGGCCGGCCATCGATATGAATGATGCCGCACTCATCCAGTCGGCCGCGGTGGCCATCCCGTTCACTACCGGGTTCACCCGGGCCGCGGCCACGTAGAACTCCCCCGTGGACCGCGCTCGCGACCAGACCGCCACCCCTATGTAGAGGGCGAATGACGCTGCGACCATGACGAACGTCCAGGCGCCGACGTTCATCCGGCGTCCTCGCGCTCATCCACCTCGAACCGCCGATCCAGCCGGTTCATCAACCGGACGTACACGAAGATCAGGACCACGAACACGTAGATGGATCCTTGCTGGGCGAACCAGAATCCGAGCTGGAATCCTCCGATCCTGATCCGGTTCAGGGGTTCCACCAGCAGAATCCCGAATCCGTAGGAAACGGCGAACCAGATGGCGAGGAGTACCGCCACGTACGTGAGGTTCTTCTTCCAGTACTCGCGCGTGTAGTGGGAACGGATCATGGCGGCGCCAAAGGTACGGCAGAGTCCGCTATCTTCAAGATCATGGGAATGCTTCTCCTTCTGGTGGGTCTGCTTGCGGCCGCCTCCGGCGGGATAAAGCTCCGCGGCCACTACCTGACGGGCATGGGAATCCCGAAGTTGGCCGGCGCGGAGCTGGCGGTTGGCCTGCTGGTCATCATCGGTGCCGGGACCGGATGGGCCCGGACGCGTCCCCTCGCCTGGGCGGCGGTCGCGGTGGTGGCGCTGGTCCTGCTGATATCGTCGGTGGCGCATCTCAGGCGCTGGCTTCGCGAGAGGGACCGAAGAGCCGCCTCGGAGCGATCAAGGCTCGAGCGACATCTGGCGGGGGGCGGGATGCCGCCCGGCGGTACGAAGAGGTATCTTTAGGGCGTGTCGGCCGGGCCGCCTGGCTCGGTCGGCCTCTTTTCCGGGGCACGCGGTCGCGCGGTCCCCTCTCTTGTCGGGTGGCTCCCCGCCGGCCCGATCGGACCCACTCGCAGGGGGATATCCGTGCCGAAGGGTCTCACCTATACCGATCGTTTTGGACACACCTGGCAGGTCAAAACCCGACGCAATTCCGATGGTACCTGGTTCCCGGTCTTCAGCAACGGGAGCGCGTCCCTGGTCGGCGAGATGGCCCTCGAAGGACCGCTCGGCGGCCTGGCCGAGGCTCAGCTCAAGGAACTGTTCTGCGACGCCGAGCGCGAGGTCAAGGTGCGGAGCGAGGTCTGGTACGTTGGTTACCGGCAGCGCGCCGTCGGCACACGCGGTCACATGCAGGGGAACCTGTGTACCCGGTTTCGTGCTGCCTCCGGAGAAGTGCGCTACAGCCGGGAGATGCTCCAGTTCCGCACCATGGCGGCAGACGCCCTGGCCGGACTCATTGCGGCGGCGCGGGGGGAGAAGCGGGCGGCGGCTTCGGCATAGAGACCACCCTTGGCCGTGCCCCCGACCGCTGAACGGTGGTCAATCGATCTCGCCGCCGAGTTCGGCCACGCCGACATCACCGACTATCTGACTGAGTTGGTTGCCCGGTCCGGGGTTACCACAGGTACAGCGGTGGTACAGCTGGTGGGCTCCACCGGCGCAGTCACAACAATAGAGTACGAGCGAGGCGCACTTGACGATCTGCGGCGCGCCATCGAGCGTATCGCTCCCCGGGACATTCACTACGAACACGACGCCCGGTGGGGAGACGGCAACGGGTTCTCTCACGTGCGCTCGGCGCTGCTCAGGACCGGTCTTGCCGTACCCGTCGTTGACGGGCAACTTGCGCTCGGCACCTGGCAGCAGGTGATAGTGCTGAACCTGGACAACCGGGCGCGGCGCCGTGAGGTGGTGGCGGTCGTGCTCGGGGTGTGACCGGGGCTACGCGTACCGCTCTGGTGGCCGGGGCAACCGGCCTGGTCGGCGGTTTCCTCCTCGAAGCCCTGCTCTCCGAACCTGCCTGGAGCACCATCGTTGCCCTGACGCGCGGACCGCTCGATCTGCATCACGACCGGCTTCGAACCGTGCAGGTGGACTTCGAACGTCTGGAGGAAGCAACCGGCCGACTTGTAGTCAACGATGTGTTCTGCAGTCTGGGCACGACGATGCGTCAGGCGGGCTCACGGGATGCATTTCGACGCGTGGACCTGGATTACGTGGCTGCGCTCGCCCGCGTGGGACGCGTCGCCGGAGCACGGCAGTTCCTGCTGGTCAGCGCGTCGAGTGCTTCACCGATATCGCCGTTCTTCTACAGCCGCATCAAGGCAGAGGCGGAGCGTTCGGTGATGGATTCCGGTTACCACCGGGTTGTGATTCTGAGGCCGGGCCTCCTGCTGGGCCCGCGGCGGGATAACAGGCCGGGGGAGCGTTTGGCGGTCAGGGTGATTGGAACGGCTCGGCGAGTGCTGCCGAGGAGCCTTGCGGCCGGGCTCGCCCATCACGCGCGCGCCGTGGCGCGCGTGATGGTACGGCTTGCACTGGATGGAGGATCCGGCACCAGGATTGTGCGTGCGCGCGAACTCGCCCGCTTGGTCTAGAAGCCGATCCTGAATCCCAGCGACATCACCGGATACACCTTCACCTTGCCGACAGCCTCGTCCATTTCGCCTCTCTGCTGGTCAAGGTCGGCTTGGGCAACGAGCCCGGTTGCCGAGAGAGTAGTGGTGGGTGTGCCGTGGAACGCCGCTCCAATGTCGAATACGAATCCGAAGCCTCGTTTGGCAATATTCCCGAACCCGATCCCAAGGTATGGACTCAGCGTCCTGCTCACGATTTCGGCGGTGAGCTCCCCTACCTCGGCGGGCGTGTATTGGGTATTGCCGATCTCGACGTTCTCAGTGAGGACGCCCGTGGCCGCGAACGGCTCACTGGAGTACCGCATCCCTCCGGAGATGCGGAACGAGCCGGTGAGGAACAGGTCTCCGACTGCCATGAACTGCGGAGAGGGCGCCTTTACCTTGAATCGAATTCCCTCAATCTCGAACTCCGGTTCAACCGGGAAGAAGTTCCCTCCGGCGCGCAGCGTAATACGGGGATGTACGCCGACCCCAACATCGGCGCCGACTCCCATGGTCCCGATGTGCGGTGATATGCCGAACGATACCGACTG
>CAZTIV010000059.1:0-13433 GCA_964613905.1 uncultured Gemmatimonadaceae bacterium
GCCTACCTTTGGCGGGAGTAATGGAATACGCCGAGCTTCCCGCTCCGCCGCCGCTCAATGAGCTGATCCGTTGCTTCTGGTTCCTGAGAGGGACGGATGCGGCCGGCGAACCGCAGCCGATCGTCGCCGATGGCCGGCTCGAGATAGTGTTGCATCTGGCGGACTCGTTTGCACGGCTCGATGCCCACGGCACGGCACATCGCCAGGATCCGGTGTTGCTCGCGGGTCAGATGACTGCACCGCTCCACGTGCGCCCGACCGGAGTGACCGATGTCGTAGGCATCCGCTTTCGGACGTCGGCCGCCGCTGCGGTACTCCGAGTTCCCCTTGCCGAACTCACCAATCGAGTGGAGTCGCTGGCCGATTGTGACGGCGGACTGGGGGCTGCACTCTTTGCCGCTGCTGCCGGGTGCACCGATCCCAGGGACCGTGTTGCGGCCTTGTCGCCGGTGCTCATACGCGCCGTGCGTCGGCGGCCCGACCCACTCGCGGCTTCCATCGTCCACTCGCTCGATGCCCCGGACGCCCCTCGGGTGGGCCACGTGGCAGATGGCCACGGCGTCAACGTGCGTACAATCGAACGCACGGTGCTGGCGAGCACGGGCCTCTCCCCCAGCCGCCTGCGCTGCGTACTCAGGTTCCGGCGCGCGTTCCGATTGCTCGACATTGCGCCGGCGGGGACGTGGGCCCATGTAGCGGCCGAAACCGGCTACTTCGACCAGGCGCACCTCATTCGTGATTTTCGCCGGTTCGCCGGAGCGCCGCCGTCACAGTTCTTCCGCACCGAGCCGGATCTGGCTCGCGCGATCATGGGTCACGACGGACTGCCTCCAGGCGGGCAATGAGAAGGCCCGGTCAGCCCGGACATGTTACGCGACGGAGAGGGAAGTTCAGCCCGCGTGTCCGCCCGTCACGTTCACCCTCGATGCGGGCCACGAGTGAATCCGGTGGAGCGCGGCGGTACAGGACGCGCTGCGGAAAATCGTGTTCAGGATTCTCGAACGTCACGCTGGAAGGAGCGATGTTGGTCGCGGCGAACCGCGTGGGTGCGCGGCCGCCGGGCTGAGCGAAGTAGGTCAGGGTGCCGTGGTCATCCACGACGCGGATGAACTCGAACGACATGGTTACGTCGCCGCGGCTCATTCGCGCCATGCCCAGGAGCGAGCCGCCACGTGGCGCCAACCACATCTCCTCATAGGTGGCGCCGTCGCCGAGGGTGCCTTCCCAACACCCCGCGAGCCAACCGAGGCGATCCACGGCGCTCGTGGGGGATGCGGGACTGGCTGCTGAGCCCGCGAGGGCCAACAGGAGCATGAGCGCGGTGATCCCTCCGGCCGCGCGGATCGTAGTTCGGGTCATCAGATACCTTCCGTGCAGGTGGGGCGTGGCGGACTATCCAGGGCGAGCCAAGAATGGTTGGCGCCGCCTACGGGCGATTGGACAAAGGCGACATCGCAGGACCATCCCACCCGGCCTTGAGCCGTCGATACCTGGGATCTGCCTCCAACACCGCGAGGTCCCGCACCCCCGATGCATGCAGCCAGGCATAGTTGCTCAGCCCCTGCCGCAACCCCTGGCTCAACAGGTCTATGGCACGGTCGGTGTCCCCCACCGCGGCGGCAATCCGCACGCGGGCCACCAGCAGGTCGCCGTACTCGTATGCGGGCGGCGGGGGATCGAGCAGTCGCTCGGCCAATGCGCGGTCACCCTCGCGCGCCGCCGTGACCGCGAGCAAGGCCCGGAACGAGAATCGCTCCGGATAGTCCGCCACCAACGACTCGAAGTACGGCGCCGCTTCTTCGTATCGGCCCAGATCATACAGCGTACTGCCCAGCCAGTAGCGATGGTTCCAGTTATCGGGATTGCTCGTCAGCTGATTGGCCAACCAATGGACCGCGCGCTCGAGATACGTCTCGCCTGCTTCCGGATGGCCGTGCGCCATCAGTTCTTCTCCTGCGACGACCATGGCGCCACCCTGTGACCAGTACACGTTGGGCGGCAGAGCCGAAACCTCGACCAGCAGTGAGTCGATGTCGTCCGTCCTGCCGAGTGCAGCCAACGCCCGTGTTTCGAGCACTATGGCCGCACGATGGTCGGGGTAGCGGCGGCGCATGGCGCGCGCGGCTTCGAGTTCGCCTCGATGATCGCCGGTGAGATGGTGGGCATGCGTGCGCTGGGTCCAGTACGACGGCCAGCCGCGCATCGAGCCGCGATCGGGATCCAACGACGTGAGGGCGGTCAACGCTTCGCGTGGGCGGTTGGTGGCGATGGCCGTGAGCGCATAGTTGTATACCGCTCGCGACGCGGGAGCGATCGCGGCGGCACGCCGTATTGCACGCAACGCTCGCTCGCCGTCGCCCTGCATGAGCGCCTCGATATACTGCACCAGCATTTCGTGGTACTCGTCGAGCGACCCCTGCCGAGCACGAATGTACTTGAGGATGGAATCCGTCTGATCGCGCTGGTGGGTGTTCCAATGCGACAGTGCCGCGTAGATCAACGGGATCACGAACGCCGTATCCCTGACAAACGCCTCCCGGAACTCCAACGCCGCCAGTCGATAGTCCTGGGCCAGGTGCAACTGCACGCCCCGATCGAACGCCCGGTACGCATCATACGTGGGCGGTCGCTCGAGCAGGCCGGGCACGTGGACGGTCGCGTCGTTTGTCTGTACGGCAAAGGTGCCCATCAGACGGTCTCGCAGGAGGCGCACGGCCACCTGCGGAGAATCCCGGGGAGCCGCAACGGGCTGCGGAGCCGCGATAAGGCGCCCGCTCGAGGCATCGGTGATCTCGGCCTGGAAGCGGATGGAATCCCCTACCAGATAGTACGACCCAGTGATGACTGTACCCGCACGGGTTTCCGCTCGCATCGTGCGCACCCGGTCCCCGCCGCGGCCTTCGTACTGCAACGATGCGTCGAGCGCGTAGGGCCACGGCACGACCGTCACGAGCCCGGTTTCCTGAAGACCCTGAGTGATCCAGTCGCCCGCGAGGCGGCCCCACGTTGCAAGCGCCGAGTCGCCGGTTTCGTTGGACAGAACGGCCACGGCTACCGGCTGCGCGAGACCGGACGCGCCGGCCTCCCCACGCTGCGCACGGATGACCGCCAGCGTTACAATGCCCACCACGATTACCACGGTCGCGCCCAACCATACCAGGCCGGCCCTCATGGACTTTCGCGACGCAACTTCGGTGGAGCGACCTGAGCCGCCCAGTTGCTGGAGTATCTCTCCTGCCACCGATGGTCTGTGGTTGGGGTCCCTGGCTGTGCAGGCATCGATCAAGGGAGCCAGATGGCGTGGCACACCACCTGCCCGCGCAAACACCTCCCGCGCGAGCAGGCCCCAGGCGTAGATGTCAGCCCTTTGGTCTACTTCCTTCCCCTCTGCCTGTTCCGGCGCCATGTAGCCCACTGTGCCTACGGCTACTCCGGACGCGGTGTGCCTTCCACGCGCCTCGACATCCCGCAGCTTCGCTATGCCGAAGTCCATCAGGAATGCATGCTCGTTCACGCACAGTACGTTCTCGGGCTTCAAGTCGCGGTGGACCACGCGGTGCGAGTGAGCGTATGCCAGGGCATCGGCCACGTCGCGCAACAACGTCATCGCCGCATCCACCGGGATTGCGCCGGCATCCAACCGGGCGCGCAGCGTGTACCCTCCCACGTACGGCATCACGTAGAACAGGAGGCCATCCGCTTCACCCGAATCGATCAGCGCCAGGATGTGAGGGTGCGACAACTGCGCGGCGATGTGTACTTCGTCCAGAAATCGTCGTTTGCCGAACACGGCGGCCGCTTCCGGCTTCAACACCTTCAGCACCACGGGACGGTCGTGTTTGATCTCACGGGCCCGGAACACCACAGCCGCCCCGCCGCGACCGATCTCATCCTCGAGATGGTACCGATCGGCAAGCGCCGAACTGAGACGCGTCCGGATTTCCTGGCCGGGGTCGCCTCCGAGCGGCTTGTCGAGAATTCCTTCGCTGTGATCATGGGCGCGCAGGATGGCCGTGAGCTCAGTTACGACATCCGGCGCTTCTTTCAACGCATCGAGCCACGCCTGTCGGGCGCTGGGCTCCAGGTCGAGAGCGTGGTCGAGCAGTCGCTCGATGTGTTGCCAGCGTTGGTCGTTCATGCGGAGGAGTGGTAAAGCTCCTTGTACAGCCAGGCGCGCGCCTTGACCCAGTCGCGCTGGGCGGTCCGGGGAGTGACCCCCATGAGTTCAGCCACTTCGTCTTCCGTGAGTCCGCCGAAGAACCGGTACTCCACGACCTGGCGCCAGCGGTCGTTCACCTGAGCCAGCCTGTCCAGCGCGTCATTCAGCGACAGCAGTTCCTCGAAGGGCAGTTCCGCGCCGGCTATCTGATCGTCCAGTTCGATGGCCACGGCGCCGGCGCCCCGCTTGGCCGCCCCGCGGCGGCGCGCGTAGTCCACCAGCAGCTGGCGCATGGCACGGGCCGCGACACCCAGAAAATGCGCGCGGTCCTTGAGGTCGGCCGTATCACCAGCCGCGAGCTTGAGGTACGCCTCGTGCACCAGGGCCGTGGGCTGCAACGTGTGACCGGGACGTTCTTTCGCGATGAGCCGCTCGGCCCGCATGCGCAGTTCGGCATAAACCAGTGGGAACAGACGATCGAGCGCAGTCTCGTCGCCGGTGCGCCAGGCGACGAGCAGGCGGGTTACCTCGCCCGGAGATGGTTCTGATGCCGGTTCGGACATGGGTGTGTCGGGATTCGGACCCGTATGGCGCAATATAGGGGTGGAGGCGGAGAGCGGCAGGGGAGGGAGAAAACGGCAGGGGGGGCATATGCGGACGTTGATTGCGGCACTGACCATGGTGTTGGGACTGGCTGGTGGGTCCCGGCTCATCGCGCAGGATGATCGTATAGAGCAGGGGGTGGAACTGTCGCGGCAGAGCCAGGCCGCGGCGCGTACGGGGCAGCGGGCTCTGGCGCTGGATCTGGCCCGTCAGGCGTACCGGGCTGGAGGTGAGGAGACGGCGCCGGTGTTGTGGTGGACCATGGTACTGTTCGGCGAGTGGGATGCTGTGCTCGCGGAACCGTTGCCGCCCGGTGAGTTCCGGATGGCAAGGGCGATGGCGTACGGCGCACGAGGCATGGCGTTCGCCGTCAGGCGGCGGTTTGCCGAGGCGCGGGCGGCGCTGGATACGATAGCGGTGGCAGCCGAGGGGGAGCGCCGTGCCGACCGTCAGACGGCGCTCCGTATAGCCGAGCTGGCGCTGGCCGGGGAGATCGCCCTGCGGCAGGGTAATCCTCGGGCGGCGGTCGAAACGTTCACCCGCGCGGTCGAATTGGAAGACCGGCTTGCGGGGCGGGAGTCTCAGCTCTGGTACTTCCCCATGCGTCAGGCTCTGGGAAGGGCACTTCTGGCGGCCCACCGGCCGCGAACGGCGGAAGGAGTCTACCGCGAGGCGATAGAGCGCGTGGGCGACAACGGATGGGCGTGGTTCGGTCTGTGGATGAGCCTGGATGCTCAGGGCCTCCGCCGTGAGGCCCAGGCCGTGCGGTCTCGGTTCGAGTACACATGGCGGCACGCGGATGTCGTGCTCCGGGTTGGGCGAGACTAGTCGTTACGTCCACCGTCTCCGGCGGGTATCAACAAGCGTTTGCCGGAGGACGACCGTCCATACCGCGAGAGAGCTCGCCTGCATGGCGATGCTCAGCGTCAATGGGAACGGCCAGAACCTACCGGACGTGGACGGTCCGCTGGAGTTCGATAGGTCTCCGGGTGTTGCCCGTTGTAACCTCATCGCCAAATATTCTGACAAATCCTGTGTGGACCCCGGTGAAAGTGACGGAAACGGAATGGGGAAACCAGCGCCCGATGTCCGGGCAATTAGAGTTGAGGGTCCCACCGCCATGAGCAGGGCGCAACTCGTGATTCCGGTACCTGCCGAACCCCGCACCATGCCGAGTCTCTTCCCGTTACCCCTCGGGGCCACACGAGGTCTTGCAGCAGCCGGCTGCCGAGAGGAACCAGTCCGGCCGCTGGTTGTATAATTCATTGTACCAGCGCATGTTACCTTCCGCCAGTTCATCTGAGCGGTTTGTATTTCGTTCTGGAGGTACTCATGTTCAAGTTGGCGCTGCTGTCCGCTATCGTGTTGATGTTTGCGATGACCGCCTGTGGTCCGAGTAGAGGTGATTACGAGGCCGCGCTCGCCGAGAAGGAGGCGTTGGCGGTGGAGCGGGACAGCCTGCTCACGGAAGTACTGGAGACGATGCGGTTCGCCACCGATGTGAATACCGAAATGGCTCGGGCGAGCGGGCTCGTGGGCGCGGAGGCAGCAGGTGACCCCGGTGTTCCGGGCGCCGAACGTGACCGTGCCGAGCGCGAGGCGACGTTGGGTAGGGTCCGCACGGCGATCGACCGGTTGAACGCAGCCGAGGAGCAGTTGGAGCGCGCTCGGGTGCGGATTCGTCAGCTCCAGGGGACAGAGTCACGCCTGCTGGCTCAGGTGGAGGAATATCAGAACTCACTGGCCGAGCTCAGGCAGGCCATCGAGGCGCGTGAAGCTGAACTCACGATGCAGATCGCTGCGCTGAGCGAGCGAGTGGACACGCTCACGGTCGTGGCCGAGGCGTTGACCGATACGGTGCGCACGCTCGCGGAACTGCACAATACCGCGTACGTGGCCATTGGAACGCGGGATGAGCTCATGCAGCGCGGCGTGATCGTGCAGGAAGGCTCCAAGTTCCTGTTCTTCGGATCGCGGCGGCTCGAGCCCGCCCGAGACCTGGATCCGTCGGACTTCAAGCGCATCGACATTAATGAGGATACGGTGATTCAGCTGCCGGATCCCGAGCGGCCGTACCGGATCCTCACGCGCCACAACCCCGAGTTTCTGGATCCCGCCACGGTAGAGAACGGCCACGCGCGGGGGGAGCTCAGAATCAAGGATCCCGGGCAGTTCTGGACGACGTCAAGGTTCCTGATTCTGGTTAGAGGGTAAGCGCGCCTTACCTCGCTCGATCCCCCTTTCCGCTTGTCGGAGAGGGGGATTTTCGTTACGGCCTGCTGCTAACTTTCGCTCATGACAGACGGGCTCCTCCAACCCACACCGCGCCAGCGCGAGGCGATCGAAGCGCCGATCGGGCCCGTGCTGGTCGTGGCGGGTCCGGGTGCGGGAAAGACCTTCTGTCTTATCGAGCGTATTCGGTGGCTGATCACGGAGCAGCAGGTCCGTCCGGAACGAATCCTTGCCGTAACGTTCACGAACAAGGCCGCCGACGAGATCGCGAACCGGCTCAAGGATCTTCCGGGGGTCGGGGATGTTAACCGGGGAACGTTGCACGCCCTGTGCGCCCGGATTCTTCGCGAGCATGGTTCGGCGCTCGGGATACCACGGGGATTTGGCATTGCTGATGAGAAGTACCAGCGGTTGGTGCTCCAGCGGCTGGGTGCCTGGCGAAAGCGCGTCACCGACCTGCTCACACTGTTCTCACGGAAGAAGCTCGAAGGCCGGCAGCTGGTCACCAGGGACCAGCGGCTGTTCGCCGAGTACGAACAGCATCTCAAGGCGCGTCAGTTGCTCGATTTCGATGATCTGATTGCGGAAACCGCGCGCCTCTTACGAGAGCATCCGGGCGAGCGGGCGGCCGTTGCCGGCCAATGGGATCACATTCTGGTTGACGAGTTCCAGGATCTGAGTCCGGCTCAGTATGCCGTGCTCGCAACTCTTGCCGCAGAGCATCGAAGCATTTTCGGGGTGGGGGACGACGAGCAGTCGATCTTCTCATGGACCGGCGCCGATCCGACGATTCTCAGGAGGTTCGCCGAGAATTTCGGAATTGAGCATCCAATCGTGCTGGATGTGAACCGCCGGTGTGCAACGCAGATCTTCGATACGGCGCGCAGGCTGCTCGCGGTGAATCCCAGCCTCTTCGCCAAGGATCTTGTGGCCAATCATCAAAGTCCGCATGGGGTGGTCGTGAAGGCATTTCCCGACGACGACGCCGAGGCAGACTGGCTCGTCTTCGATCTTGTGGCGGACCGTCTGGAACACGCCCTTCCGTGGGGCGAATACGCCATTCTCTACCGCAAGCACGAAGTGGGGGCGGCCCTGGAGTCGCGGTTGCTGAACTCGAATATTCCCTGCCGGCTGGCGCGGGGGCGGGCGCTCAAGGATGATGCGATCATAGGGTATGTGGTTGCTGCGTTGAAACTGATGCGGGCGTCGGACGACCCGGTGCTGGTGGAAGCGTTCGCCGAAGCGGTACTCCCCGAACAGCTGGTGGACCGCATCCGCCGGCACATGCGGGATCGCGGATCCGAACTTCTTGCCGCGGTCCGCGATCTTGCGCGGCGCGGCGAACGTAATGATCCCGACACAAAGCGGTGCTGGCGATTCATCTATCACGTGGAAAACCTCGCAGCCATGCCGCGAATGCACGGTGACCTCGGTGCGCTGGTGGACGATCTGCTGGCTCAACCTGTCGGTGCCTACCGGAATGTCCTTGAAGAGCGTCACGACGAGTTGAGCGATCCCGCAGACGATCCGGAGATCGTCGAGCTGGCCGAGCGTTTCCATGCGGCGCTCGACGGGCGGCGTGTGGTGTGGGTCGGAGGATTCGCCCCGACCAGGATTCCGGTTCGAGGGCTGCTGCTTGGCGCGGGGGTATCGGTTGCGCGATACCTCGGGGCGGGGTCGGACGTGAAGAAGGAAGACGTAGTGGTGGAGGCTGATCCGCTGAGCGTGTTCAAGGCGCTTCAGTTCATGCACGCCGGCCGCGCTGTCGACGAATTGTCCGATTACGTGGCGTTCGATCTGGAGACCACAGACCTCGATGTTGATGCATGCGAAGTAGTGGAGCTGGGCGCAGTGCGCGTGCGTGGTGGAGTTGCGGTGGACCGGTTTCACAGTCTGGTGCGACCCGCCCGCGCCATCTCTCCACAGGCCGCGGAGCAGCATGGGTACGACACGGCAGCAGTTGCCGAGGCGCCGGCGTTCGGGGAGATATGGCCCGCGTTCCGGTCGTTCGTGGGCAGCGATCTGCTGGTAGGACATAACGCCCGCAATTTCGACCTGCCGGTGCTCACGCGAATGGCGAGCGGAATGCCGGGAGCGGATAACCTGGTGGTGTTCGATTCGCTGGTTCCCGCGAGGGCGCTCTATCCCAACGGCGCCGGCCTGGAAGCACTCGCGGAGCGGTTCGGCCTGGACGGAGGTCGCGCCCATCATGCGCTTGACGATTCGGAGACTCTGGTGAAGGTGCTGGCCGAGTTGACTCGACGGAGAGCGCAGAGAGCACGGAAGTCATCGCTCACGCATCTGCTGGATTATCTGGGTCTGGGCCTCGCCCTGAGCAAGGAGGGGGAAGGCGCTGAGGTAGCGATGCTGCGTCAGTTGACCCGCACATTTGCCTTGGGACCCTGGAGTGAGTGCCTGGAGTTCTACGAGACGGAGCGCGCCCGGCTGGACGACGCTTCGCTGCCTTCACTTGGCGAAGTCATCGAGCGCCTTGGTGGCAAACGACTGATGGAGAGGCTACGGGCCGACCGTAAGCCGGAGGATCGTTACCCGGATGCCTGCCGCCGGTTGCGAGGGTTGATTGGAGCCGCGGGCACCGGTCCACTGGACGAACAACTCGATCGATTTCTGGAACTCGTGGCACTTTCGATTTCCGACGGTGCGGAGGTGGACCGGCAGGCGGTAAACCTGCTCACCCTGCACGCTACGAAAGGGCTGGAGTTCTCGCGGGTGTATGTCGTGGGCGTCGAAGACTACCAGTTGCCCGGATACTGGCCTACGGTCGATAACCGTACCCACGAGATCGAAGAAGCGCGCCGCCTGCTGTACGTGGGAATGACGCGGGCCCGGGACCGTCTGGTGCTGACCCGCGCCGACCGCCGGCTCGGGAAGGACGCCGGCGGGAGCAGGTTCCTCACCGAGATGGACCTTACCGCGTAGCTACGAACCCGCTTGCCTCGGCCAGTTCCGGCAGATCGGGGTCGGCCCGGTGCCAGATCTCCCTCAGCGTGCGGTAGGCCGCCGCGGCTGTTTCGCGATCACCGCTTGCCGCGGCGGCACGAGCAAGACCGCGCAGCGAAAGCCACCGTTTGGGGGCCAGTTCCAACGCCCGTGCGAACGACGCTTTTGCCTCCGCCGGCTGGTTGAGCGCGAGCAGTGTTTCACCCAGGAGTTCGTGCGCGGGTTTGATGATGTCGGGCGGGCCGAAGTCGAAGGGCAGGCCGTCTTCCAATGTGGTCGCGTGACGGAGCAGGGACAGGGCCTCATCCGAGCGGCCGGCCGCGAGATGGAGGAGCGCACGGATCTCCAGGGCCAGCACGGCCGGTACTCGGTCTGTGGCGGAGGCGAGTGCTTCGAGCGCCTCTGCGCTCCGCTCCGTCGTACCACGATCGCCGCGATGAGCCGCGGCGTATCCCTGCATGAAAGCGTCGGCCATCTGACCCCAGCTCGAGAATCGCTCACGCTCGACCGGCCACGCGAGCACCGGGCTTTCCCATCGTTCGGTGTTCACTACATACTCGGCGGCCATTCTGAGAAAGTGCGCTCCCACTCGGCCGGTATCGTCTCCCGCGCGGCGGCGCATGTCCTCGAGATGAGCGAGGGCATCGGCAAACCGCCCCTGCTGCAGAAAGCCGTACCCCAGCCAGTGGGTGTAGTGGCCGGGCCCCCAGTTGGTTTGCTCGGAAGCGATGGTGTTCTGCGAAACGACCTCATCCCACATGCCCATGGCCACGAAGATGTGCGTGGTCATGTGCTGAGCGTGAGCGGCGTCCGGGGCGATCTCCGAATATGCGCGGGCGGCCGGCAGTCCCCGGGGCGCACTGATGGGATCGTCATAGGCATGGATCAGGTAGTGCGCGGCCCCTGGATGGTTGGGGTTCTCCGCGAACACGCGCTCTACCACCTCAGCAGCCCTCATGTATGTGGGCATGTCGCGCCCGCCGTGGCTCGTGCCGAGTATGGACAGGGCGTAGAAGGATGCGGCTTCGTGGTCGTCCGGGTACTGCCGGGCCAGGCGGCCCATGGCCTCCATGTAGAGGGTGTCGCGGCGCGCCTTGGGGCCGTCGCCGAACAGGATCTCCACCGCTTCCAAGTAACCGCGCTCGCGCTCAGTAGGTGTCCGTGCGCGACGGTCTTCTGGTGTCGGCCCCAATCGGGTGAGAATGGCCTGGGCAGCTTCACGGTCCTGCCCGAACCATATGGGATGGTTATGCGTCATGGCCTCACCCCAGTACGCCATGGCAAACCCAGGGTCGATTCGCTGCGCCTCACGGAAGGCGCGCCGCGCGTCGGCGTACTCGAAACTGTGCAGGTAGAGGACGCCGCGGACGAAGTGCGGTTGAGCATCAGCCGCCCCGGATGCAGGGAAGTCGATGTGTCCGAGTCGTTCGGTCTGCGCGGCAACGGGTCGGGCGGCGGGCAGAACGAGCGCTAACAGGACGGACCAGGCGGCGAACTTCATGCAAACCTCGCGGGTAAGTGCCGGAATGTCGCTCGAAAGGTGACAGGCCGAGCGGGTTTGCGCCAGTTTTACAGCGGTTTCATGCTTCGGGCTGCCCCTCTTCGACAGAAGGGAGGGCCGCCCACCTTTTTCCGACCGTTCCCGCCGGTTATCTTTTTCGTGGCGGCCGCAGGGCCAGGCTACCGCATCCTGCGGCAGCTCCCTCCGGCCGCTTCCGTTTCATCGTGAGGGAATGACAGTGAAGGCCACCGATATCCGCCGCGGGCATGTGATTCTTTTCGATGGCCAGCCGTGCCGCGTCATGGATTTCACGCACCGGACCCCCGGCAACCTCCGGGCGTTCGTGCAGGTGCGGCTCCGCAGTCTCACCTCCGGCAACACGTTCGACCATCGTTTCAGCGCCAGCGATTTCGTGGACCAGGCGCCGCTGGACACCAAGGAATTCCAGGTGCTTTACCGGGATGCGGACGGTGTGCACGTAATGGATACGACCACCTACGAGCAGTATGTGCTGGACAACGAGACCGTGGGCGAGCAGGTGCAGTGGCTCGAGCCGGAGATGCGTTTCTATGCCGAGTGGCTGGACGGGAAGCCGGTGGGCATACAGCTGCCCGCCGCGCTCGAGTTGACCGTGGTGGAGACCTCTCCGGTCATGAAGACGGCAACGAAGACATCAAGTAGCAAGCCGGCCAAGCTGAACAACGGTGCTACGGTGCAGGTTCCCGAATTCGTCAACGAAGGGGACCGGGTGCGGGTGGATCCCCGTACCGGCGTGTATCTGGAACGGGTGAAGTAGCTACCTCAGCGCCTGATCCAGGTCCGCGATGATATCCTCTGCCCGTTCGATTCCCACCGACAGCCGCAAGAGACCATCCGTAATCCCCGCCTGACGGCGTTGTTCCACCGGCATCGCGGCGTGGGTCATGGACGCCGGATGCTGAATCAGGCTCGCCACATCTCCGAGTGAGACGGCCAGCGCACATAGTTTGACCGAGTTCACGAGCCGCCGGGCCGTTTCCACGCCATCCACTTCGAACGCCACCATTCCTCCGAATCCCTTCATCTGACGAAGTGCGAGGCTGTGTTGAGGGTGACCGGGAAGTCCGGGGTAGTGCACGGCGCGAACCTTCGGGTGTTGGGCCAGGAACTCGGCCACGCGCAGTGCGTTGGAGTTGTGGCGCTCCACTCTGAGCGGCAGTGTCTTGATACCCCGCAGGAGCAGCCACGCAGTCCACGGCGCAATCGATCCACCCAGCATCTTCAGGGTCTGGCGCCGGAGTCGCTCGATCAGCTCGGCGGATGCGACTATGGCTCCGGCCACGAGGTCGCCATGCCCACCCAGATACTTGGTGGCCGAGTGCACGACAACATCAACGCCCAGCGCGAGAGGAAGCTGATTGACCGGTGTAGCGAAAGTGTTGTCGGCCACAGTGAGGAGTCCGCGTTCGCGCGCAATGGTGGTGACCGCTTCGATATCCGTGAGGGTGAGGGTGGGGTTGGCGGGGGTCTCGATGTAGAGAAGCCCGGTATCGGGAGTAATGGCCGCCTCGAACGCCGTCGGGTCCGTCTGATCCACATGGATGACCCTGAAGCCGAGCGGCTCGAGCATCCGGTGCAGGAAGATGTTCGTGGTGCCGTACAGTGAGTGGCCGGCCACGAGGTGATCACCGGGGCGGAGCAGGGTGAGCAGTGTCATGGATATAGCGGCCATTCCCGATGCCACAGCGAGCGCTGCCTCCCCGCCTTCCAGTTCGGCGATTGCTTTCTCAAGGGCCGCCTGGGTGGGATTTGCGATCCGACTGTAGTGGAATCCGGGCGCTTGGCCCTCGTGAATCAGAGCGCCTTGTTCGGCGTCGGGAAACGCGAAGAGCGCCGTCTGGAACACCGGAGTGGACAGCGCCCCCAGATGGGCGGCGGGGTCTTCGCCGGCGTGGACGGCCCGGGTGAAGATCGGGTCCTGTTGGTTATTGGTCATGG
>CAZTIV010000060.1:0-13340 GCA_964613905.1 uncultured Gemmatimonadaceae bacterium
CGTCCTAGTCCCCTAGACGATACCGCCGAACGAGGGACGAAAATATCACAAGATCAGGGCGGGGAAGCAACCCACGGATGGTGACGTGCTGCAGTGAGCCGTGAACGGTTAGCGGTGAACCGCAATTGCGCCGACGGCTCACCGCTTACCGCTTACAATAGCCGATCTCCTTTCACCATCTCAACCGCCCGGTCCGCCTCCACTGCCGGCGAGAATAAGTGACCCTGCATCTGCTGGCACCCGAGCTTCCCGAGATGCAACCGCTGCTTATCGGTCTCCACGCCCTCGGCAATGACCGACATCCCCAGGTTCTGCGCAAGGGTAACGATGGTGCGCACTATCTCGCCCCCCTCACTCGCTCTCCCGATTGGCGCAACAAACGACCGATCAATCTTGAGAGCGTCAATGCGGAACCGGTGCAGATAGCTGAGCGACGAATACCCGGTACCGAAATCGTCCGCCTGCACCTGTACTCCCAGCTCCTTGAGCTGATCGAGCAGACGCACGCTCTGCTCGGCCTGATCCATCAGCACGCTCTCAGTAATCTCGAGTCTGAGACTCGACGGCGGCAGGTCCGTTACTGAGAGGGCATCAGCAACCCGCTCCACCAGGGCAGGATCCTGGAACTGCCTGGCGGAAAGGTTTACGCTCACGGTCAAACGCTCCCCATCACCGGTCTGCAGATCATGCCAGGTGCGCACCTGCCTGCATGCCTCCCATAGCACCCACTGCCCTATCGACACGATCAGCCCGGTCTCTTCGGCCAGCCTGATGAAATCCGCCGGCACCACCAGCCCCCGCTCGGGATGGTTCCAGCGCAGCAGTGCCTCGAATCCCGCGAGCCGCCTCTGCGGAACCGAAACGATCGGCTGGTAAAACACCTGAAACTCGCCCCGGTCTAGCGCCCGCCGGAGGTCCGTCTCCAGCTGCAACAAGGTCACTGCGTGATGACGCATGCCGGGATCGAACACCTCGTGCCGCGCCTTCCCCTGCGCCTTGGCCTGATACATGGCCGTGTCCGCATCGCGCAGCACCTCCTCCGGCTTCCGGTACTGCTCTCCGCTCAGCGCAATCCCGAGACTCACCGTCGTATACACTTCATGTGTTCCCAGCGTGAACGGCAGTGTTACCTCTGACTGAATTCGTTCTGCGATCCTGAGTGTGTCGTTCACATCGACGATGTCTTCCAGCAGAACCGTGAATTCGTCACCGCCCAGTCGCGCCACCGTGTCGCCCGGCCTGACACACTGCTGAACCCGCCGAGCCATGGCAATCAGCAACTGGTCGCCCAGCATGTGGCCCAGACTGTCGTTGACGACCTTGAAACGGTCCACGTCCATGAACAACACCGCGAACCGGTGCTTCGTGTCCCGCCTCAGACGGTTGATGGCGTGCTCCAGCAGGTTCATGAACAGGGCCCGGTTGGGCAGCCCGGTCAGCACGTCGTGGAAGGCGTCGTGAATCAGCCGCTCTTCCGCGGCTTTCCGTGAAGAGATGTCGGTGAGCGAGCCTGCCATCCGCACCGCCCTGCCCTCCGCGTCTCGCTCCACTACCCCACGACACAGCACCCAGCGGTACGTGCCGTCCTTGTGAAGGATGCGATGTTCGCTTTCCAGATGGGCGACCTCGCCGTCCAGATGCACCTTGATGTCCGACTGCAACCGTTCGCGATCGGCCGGGTGAACCCGGCGGAACCATTCGTCCGGATCCGGACGAGGGTCCTGTTCCGCCAGGCCGAGCATCGATCTCCAGCGGGGTGAGTAGTAGATCTCGCCCTTTGCCAGATACCAGTCCCACAGACCGTCGTTGGCCCCGCGCGCCGCCAGGGCGTAGCGCTGCTCGCTTTGACGCAAGGCCTCTTCCGCACGCTTGCGCTCGCCGATGTCGCGGTAGATGCCGTATACCGCAATTTGCCCTCCGGCAACGTGCACCGGTGTTCCCAGCACCGACACCTGGACCAGCTCGCCGTCCTTCCGTCGCCGTACGGTCTCGAAGCTCACGCGCCCACCATCGGCAACGGTCTTCGTAGCGCCCGTCGCCTCACCTCGCAGACCCTCGGGGGCAAGCAGGTCGTCCAGCAACTGCCCGTACGCCTCCGCCTCGGTATAGCCGAATATCCTGGTGAACTCCCGGTTGATACGGATTACCCGGCTCTCGTTGTCGGCCAGCACCACCCCCTCCGGGGTGCTCTCGAACAGGTGCTCCAGGTGCGCCCGCTCGCGCTCGAGCTGCCGCTGCGCCCGGTGTTCGTCGGTGATGGCCCTTTCGATGAACACAACGGCCAGAAACGCCAGCAGGCTCACGCCGAGGTTGGCAAGTTGATGGATGACGCTGGGGGGGTGGGATAAGAGATCGGCGACTTCGGTCACCAGCATCATGACCAGCAGCCCGGTAAGGAACGCCACACGCCAGTCTCTGAGCCGGCGCCAGAGAACCACCGACCATAGACAGGCGGCGAGCCTCAAGGAGACGGACAGTGCGGCCAGTATTCCCATGGGCCGCCGCGAATAAGGGGAAAACCGGTGGATAAGTCAAGCATTTGCCCGGCGTCAGGCAACCTTCTATCCTTCAGGCCATCGCGCGCCGCGTACCTTGGCGGCGCAAAACCTCAACACCTCAGAATCCAGGGACTACCGAATGGCGACGATCTCCGTCGAGCAGTTCGTAAAAAAACTCGAGAACCTCAAGCACGACCTGGATACGGGCAAGCTGAGGAGCGGTGATTATGACCAGCGGCTCGCGCGCATCATTTCCGAATTGCGTGAGCGCGGCATCGAAGCCGACCGCGAAGCCATCAGTCGGTCGATCGAAGATCTGCTGGGGCGCGAGGTCATCACTCCTTCCGTGAAGACCCATCTGGAGAAACGGCTCGGGCTCGCCTGACCTGCGCCGCCTGATCGGCCCCGAGGCGCTGCTCGTTCTCGCGGCGCTCGGGGTCACAGCCTGGCCCCCCCTGCACGAGCCGGCCCGGGGCTTCCTGCAGGTCTATCCATACGTCGTGCTCGTCGCCGGGCTGCTGCTCGCCCTGCGATTTCACCGGGACCGGGTGCTCTTTGCCCTGATCGTTCTGGCGGCTGCGGAACCGGCCTTGAGGCTCGGCCCTCCGACACCGCACCTCCTCCCGCACGCCGTGGCATTCCTGCTCCCGTTGAACCTTGCCGCACTGAGCCTGTGGGGCGACCGTGGTGCGTTCAGTTCCGCCGGCGCCATCCGACTCGGCGCACTGGCCGCGCAGGTACTGCTGGTCTTCGCCCTGCTGGCTCCGGCCGAAGCCGGCACCGCAGACCTCCTCGGGACACATGTATTCCCGTGGGTTACAGGTTGGACGGCCGTTCCGGATCTGGCTCTGCTTCTGTTCGGGGTGGCCGCTTTGGCTCTGACCATCCAGACAATGCTCCAGCAGCACCCGCTCCCGCGGGCGTTCCTCTGGGCCCTGATCGCGACGTTCATTGCGCTGCAGATCCCCGAGCACTCGGCCACTCACCTCGCCACGGCGGGACTCGTGCTCATCGTGGGCGTAGTGGAGGCATCCTACCACCTGGCATATAGGGACGCACTGACCGGACTGCCCGGGCGTCGGGCCTTGGATGAAACGCTCGACCGGCTCGACGGACGATTCTCGGTGGCCATGGTGGATGTCGACCGTTTCAAGGAGTTCAACGACCGGCACGGACACGACGTGGGCGATCAGGTACTCAAGCTGGTGGCCACCACGCTGAACGGGGTCACAGGTGGCGGGCGAGCCTTCCGCTATGGCGGAGAAGAATTTGCCGTCGTCTTCGCCAGGCTCACCGCTGATGAAGCGCTCCCCCGCATGGAAGAGCTCCGGCAATCGGTGGAGAGCACGACCTTCGTAATGCGCGCCCCGGATCGCCCCAGGAAACGTGACAAGGCGCCAAGGACCAGCGGCAAGCAGGGCCCCACCCTGAGTGTGACCGTAAGCATCGGGCTCGCGGAGCGGACCGACGACCGGCAGAAGCCTTCGGAAGTGATTGAAGCAGCGGACAAGGCGCTCTACCGTGCCAAGCGGGGCGGGAGGAATCGGGTCGCGCGGTAGGTCCGGCCTACAACCTCTGCAACGCGCTCTGGAACCGCGGCTCTGCCCGGATCGTGTCGAGATCGGAGTCATTCTGCAGCCATTCGCGGTGACCGAAGCCGTTCTGGATGGCCTTCTCGATGCAGGCAATCGCCTCATCGACGAGACCGCCCAGGGAATAGACGCAGGCGACGTTGTACAGCACCATGGAGTCCGACTCGTTGCCGACCGCCGCGCGCTGCGCCCATTCAAGCGCCCGCTCCCGCTGGTCCAGCTGGATCAGGGCGTTGGCCCCGAGATACAGAGCGCGCACGTCGTCCGGGTTGAGTTCCAGGTGGCGCTCCAGCACGCTCAAGCCCCGTCGCAGGGCTTCCTCGGCCTCCGCCGTCCTCCCCAGCGCGCGCAACGGGCCCGCCTTGAGCAGAATCGCCTGATAGTCTTCGGGCCGCACCTCGGACGCCTGCTCGAAATGGGCCGCCGCTTCTTCGAACCGACCCTCCTGGACGCAGGCGCGGGCATAAAGGTATTGCGCCTCAAACAGCTTGGGGTTGCGCCGGATGGCCGCCTGGAACTCAGTGCGCGCTTCATCGTAACGCCGACTCAGAGAAAGCGCGAAGCCGCGTGAAGCATGCGCCTCCGCCAGATCGGAATCCAGCTCGAGCGCCCGGCGGCTCGCCGCATCGGCCCCATCCAGGTTGGCCTTGCTCCCATCCCAGTACATGTACAGGAACGAACAGCAATCGGCGATACCCGCATAAGCCAGCGCGTACCGTTCGTCCATTTCGATGGCCCGCTCGAACATCCGGCGGGCATACTGAATACCGGTGCGGCTCCACTGATGGAAGAACTGGCGGCCCCGCAGGTAATACTCGTACGCCTCCACGTTCTCCGTCGGCGGCTTCTCGATCGCGCGCCGCTCGTCCTCCGTCAGGACCAGGCGCAGGGCGCGCACGATGTTCTCCGCGATCTCGTCCTGAATGGCGAAGACGTCTTCCAGCTGGCGGTCGTACCGTTCCGACCACAACTGAAAGCCGTCCGCCACGTTGATGAGCTGAGCGGTGACCCGCAGCCGGTTGCCCGCCTTGCGCACGCTCCCTTCCAGAACGGTCGCCACCTTGAGCTTCCGGCCGATGCTCCCTATATCCTCGCTTTTCCCCTTGAAAGCGAACGCCGAGGTCCGGGCGGCCACGCGCAGTGCGTGGATCTTGCTCAGGGCGTTGATGATCTCTTCGGCAATGCCGTCGCTGAAGTACTCGTTCTCGGCGTCCGCGCTCATGTTCACGAACGGCAGTACCGCAATCGACCGGACGGCGCCGGAGCCGGACGGCATGCCGGGAGGCGTGGTGAGACCAACCCCCGCCAGCGCCTGCGCAAACTGGGTCGCTGTGGCAAATCGCTCATCCGGACTCTTGGCCAGGCATCGATCGATCGCCGCCTCCAGCCAGTCCGGCACTTCGTCCCGAAGCTCCCGGACCGGACGCGGGGCCTCGGTGAACAGTTTCGAGAAGATGGCCTGCAAGGTGGGGCCGGTGAAGGGAGCGGCCCCGGCAAGCATCTCATAGAGCATGACCCCGAGGGAGTAGATGTCCGTGCGGCCGTCCAGCTCGGCGGCGCCTCCCGCCTGCTCGGGGCTCATGTAGGTGGGGGTGCCGATGGCCGTCCCCGTCTGTGTGAGGGAGCTGGCCGATGCAGCACTCAGCGCCTTGGCGATCCCGAAGTCGGTCACCACCGCCTCGCCCTCATGCAACATCACGTTTTCAGGCTTGATGTCCCGGTGCACGATCTGCTGGCGGTGCGCGTAATCCAGCGCCGACGCCACCGCCCGCGCGATGCCCACGGCCTCCTCCAGCGGAAGTCTGGGTTCCCGCTCCAGTCGCTGCCTCAGGGATTCCCCCGCGACGAACGGCATCACGTAGAACAGCAGGTCTCCGACCTGGCCGGAGTCGTACAGCGGCACGATGTGCGGGTGCTGAAGCCGCGCCGCGATCTGAATCTCGCGGAGAAAGCGTTCCGGACCGATGCTTACCGCAAGGTCGGGATGGAGCACTTTCAGGGCCACGGGCCGGGCGTGGCGGACGTCGCGGGCGAGATAAACGGTCGCCATGCCGCCACGGCCGACCTCCCGTTCCACCTCGTACCGGTCGGCGAGCGTCCTGTTCAGCGTATCGGCGGTATCAAACATCCGGACTGGAAGTATAGCGGCCCGCCAAAAGGGGCGCGACGGAGGAGAGATAGAATGAAGAAGAGACAGGCCCGGCAGGACTCGAACCTGCAACCCCCGGTTTTGGAGACCGGTGCTCTACCAGTTGAGCTACGGACCTGTGCTTCGCTGAAGGCAGGGTGGCTGACGGGACTTGAACCCGCAGCCTCCGGAGCCACAGTCCGGCGCTCTAACCGGTTGAGCTACAGCCACCACGGCCCCTTGGACAGCGGAACCTAGCCGGGCCAGAACACGCGTGCAAGGGCTTGTATCCGTTCGTCTTGCGGGGTTTCAGCCCAGCGGGCGGGAACGACGCCGCGAACCGCATTCACCACGAATATCGGGTGTCCTTCCAGGGCTTCCAGGGGGTATCTGCCCCACTCGACCACAAGCCCCATTGCGGCAACCACGGCGGCCACCCGGCGGGCCCCGATGCTCGGCAGGATGCCCAGGGATGGGTCAGGCATCCTGACGGTGTCACCATCCAGCCATCCCACCGCAAATCGTGCCCCCTCCGCCACCAGTCCACCCGCCGTAAGGAACAACGGCTCATCCGCTCCCTGACCCCGCGCCGAGTCGAGAGCGCGATCGAACGCGCCTCGATCGACGGACTTGAAGGGATACCCGGGATGCGGCTCCTGAGCCCGCACCAGCCCGATGCAATGAGCGACCTCGAGCTCCCGCTCATCCCAGCGCAACTCAACCCCATCCCACTCAATTCTGACAACTCCGTCCAACGGAGTCTTCAGAGCAAACTCCGCTGCCCGGGTGGAAAGGTCGGATGGGGGTAGCGAGAGCTTCAACGCCGCCGCCCCCGCCTTGAGCCTCTCCATGTGCCGGTCCAGAAACGGCAGCCTGCCGTCCCTGACCCGCATCGTCTCGAACACACCCCTCACGATCCAACCCCCAGCGCCATGCGCAGTGCCTCGGCCTTGCGAAGACTCTCACGCCACTCGCGCGCCGGATCAGAATCCCAGACGATCCCTGCCCCCGCCTGTACCGCGGCAATCCCGTCACTCACCACGGCCGACCTTATGAGAATGTTGAGCTGCATTCCGTCCGGACCCATCCAGCCGAGGGCTCCGGTATATGCTCCCCGACCGGCTGGTTCAAGCTCGGAGATGACCTCCATGGCCCGGATCTTCGGGGCGCCCGTTATGGTACCGCCCGGAAAGACTGCCTCTACCACCTGCCACGGAGCGCACCCCGGCCGCACCACAGCCGCAACCTCGCTCACCAGATGAAAAACGTGCGAATACTCCTCGATCACCTCGCGTTCGGTGACCCGAACCGACCCGTACGAAGCAACCCGGCCCAGATCGTTGCGTGCCAGATCGAGCAGCATCCGGTGCTCGGCCTGCTCCTTCTCGTCCAGGGCAAGCTCGGTTCGCATCGCCGCATCCGTTCCCGACTTGCCGGTCTTCTTGCGCGTGCCTGCAATTGGGCGGGTCCGGATCTCCACTCCCGACGCGCCCGGCCTCGTCTCCACCAGCAGCTCCGGTGATCCGCTCACCACCTGCCACCCGCCGAAATCCGCAAAGCCCATCCAGGGTGATGGATTGATCTCACGAAGAGCCAGATAGATGTCCCATGGCCGGCCTTCGAGCGCGAACCGCTCGGCTACGGACAGGTTCACCTGATAGACATCCCCCGAGGCGATGTACTCGCGGATGCGCCCTACCGACGACTCGAATCCGGCCTGCTCGAAACTGCGGTCCAGCAGACGGGCTCTGGCACCACATCCGGGCTCCGTGACCCCCGGTGACAGGTGGGGCAGTTCCTCGATATCCCCCGTGATCACCCGCCCCGCTTCCAGGTCGATAACCAGCTCGTGCTCGGGTTCGAACCACTCGGCCAGAGGCTGAGTTACGGGGGGGGCGTTACGTCCGACCCACTCAGGGAGTCCCAGATCATAGGCGAGCACACCGTACGCCCGCCCCCTGAAGCCGGTCAGCTCGGCCAGGACCGCGAGCGACGCGCCGGACCTGTCCCAGGGGATCACGAGTCGGCGCCTGGCACCCCAGGCAAGCCGAGCAGTGCCGCGCCGGCCGCGCCCATCCTCGAGCAGAACAACGGGTCGGTCCAACAGAGGGAGCGCACTTATGACACGGTCAAGCAAAACGGATCCGGAGGTCACGATGGTTACGCTGCGTCCCGCGATCATGGTTTCGATTTCCGCTTCGATGGCGGCCGGTGGCCGGGCACCACAACCTGGCCCGAGATCCCACCAGCCGTCCCGGCGCAACAGTGGCGTCAGATTGGGTGTTCCGCCCGACTATCTCCCTGCGCCCGGACAGTACCGCGTCTGGGTGCCCGGTACGCCGCCCGGACGTCAGACCCCGCCCAGGTTTTCCAATGTGCCCGACGCCCGGGGTCCCGCCGGTTCCGTAATCCTGTACCGTCCGGAGCGCGATCGGACCGTGGTTTACGCTCGCTACGTTGACGAGCACCGGCCCGGTGTTGTGGCCCGTGTACATGTGTTCGAAGCGGCAACCGGCCGGCACCTGCGCGACGAGCGACCCTGATTCCAACCGGAGATCACCGGGGCAGCGGCTCGTGCCGGAACCACTCGGCCGTCACCGGCTGCCCTTCCCCCCGCGGCCGAGTTACAGATAACTCCAGGCCCTTTCCACCGCCCGCCTGAAAATAGACCACGGTGATCGAGTGATACCCCGCGGCCAGCGCGACGTCGCCCGACCTTCCGGTCGGCCCGTGCAGGCCATCATGATCCACGACCACATCGTTGCCAATCCAGAGTACCGCGCCGTCGTCCGAGACCAACGTGAAGCGGTACACCTCGTCGGCGGGCACGCGGATGAAGCCTGAAAACCTGAGCACGAAGTACTCATCGCGTTCCGGGCCCTGAAGCGCCACTCTTTCGGCGACCGCGGACGCGACCGGAGTTGCGTCCTCTTCCAGCTCGCGAACACTTCTCACGCTCCGCTCGAAGTACTCGTACCGAAGACCGGGGTCAAGCACGGCCTGGTCCGCCTGCTGAGCGGGGCGCAGTGCGGTACGCCGGAAGCCGCCGCTGCGCACCGGCCCGGCCCGGCCGTTGGGGAGTACGAGTCGCGCCTTCACCTCAACCGGTGCATCCAGACCAAGTGTTACGGGGCCCGTGTAGCGCGGGGAATCCGGTCCGGGCTCCGACCCGTCCGTTGTGTAGTGGATGGCCGATTGAGGGAGCGCGCTCGTGAACTCCAGGACGACCGTAGAGTCGAGCACGAGCCGTTCGCCGTCAACACCACGGACGTCCGGAATACGGTAGTGCACGCCCAACCGGTCGAGCGATTCCAGAGCGGCAGGCAGCCGCGCTTCGAATCCAGCCCGGTCGCGTACCTCGCGGGGTGACCACGCCACCTCGGCCAGCGCCAGCAGCCGCGGCAGCAGCATGTACTCCAGGTGTTCGGGCGTTCTGACATATTCGGTCCACAGGTTGGCCTGCGGACCCAGGATGTGCCGCGCTTCGTCCGGGGTCAGCTCGTCGGGCACGGGCTCGAACGCGTACACGCGCTCGAGCGGAGTGTAGCCGCCTATGGCCAGCGGTTCCCCGGCCGGGTCCCCCTGGTAATAGTCGAAATAGGCATGGTCCGTAGGTGTCATGATCACGTCGTGACCCTGCCGGGCAGCCTCGATCCCGCCCGCCATGCCGCGCCAGGACATCACGGTGGCGCGCGGAGGCAGCCCTCCCTCCAGAATCTCGTCCCACCCGATCAACCGCCGGCCGTGCTCATGCAGAAACCGCTCGATGCGAGCGATGAACCAGCTCTGGAGCTCGTCTTCGTTGGCGAGCCCTTCCCGGCGCATGACGGCCTGCGCTTCCTCGCTCTCCCGCCACCGGACCCTCGGCACCTCGTCGCCGCCGATGTGAATCCACGGACCGGGGAAGAGCTCCATGACCTCGGTGAGCACGTTCTCCAGGAACGTGAAGGTGTGCTCCGTGGGGCAGAAGACGTCATCGAACACGCCCCAGCGGGTGCCGACCTCGAACGGGCCCGGCGTACAGGCGAGTTCGGGATAGGACGCCAGCGCCGCCAGTGCGTGGCCCGGCATCTCGATCTCCGGAATGACCGTCACGTACCGTTCGGTTGCGTAGGCCACGACCTCGCGGATCTGCTCCTTCGTGTAGAAGCCGCCGTGCGGGATCCCATCGCCAACGTACGGGTCGAAGTTCTTCTCCAGCATGGTCTCGCGGCGGAAGGCCCCGACTTCCGTGAGCCGGGGATAGCGCTCGATCTCGATCCGCCAGCCCTGGTCCTCGGTCAGGTGCCAGTGGAAGGTGTTGAGCTTGTAGCGCGCGAGGAGATCGATGTACCGCTTGACGACCTCGACCGGGAAGAAGTGTCGCGCCACGTCGAGATGCATTCCCCGGTACACAAACCGCGGCCGGTCGGTGATGCGCACGCGTGGCACGCTCCACCCGTCCGGCGGCGCGGGCCGCACCAACTGCCGCAGCGTCTCAAGACCGTAGAAAAGACCGGCGTGGCCGCGGGCCGTGAGCCTGACCCCATCGGGGCCGGTAGCAAAGACGTAGGCTTCCCGGGATGTATCCGGAAACGCCGGGTCTAGCGCCAGCAGGATCACACCGGCACCGCGCCTCGACTGGTCATCGATAACCGCCGGCGGGCCGACCGGTTCTTCAAGCAGGTGCGCGGCGTGATGCGTCAGTCGGAGAAGCTCGGCGTCGCGAGCGTCCGCAGCGAGCACGACCGGTGGCCCTGCAAACGTGTACCGGCCTCCATCCCGTTCGACGTGAGCGGGGTACGGGATCACGTCTATGAGCGGTTCCTGGCCTGGGGCCGGAGCGGCCAGGGTAAGCAGTGCCAGGGCAGTAACCATACCTGTACCATAATGCCTCGACGTCCATCGCACGCCGCGGGCCGCACTTGACCGCGCCGCCGGTGATCCTCATATAGGCCTGATGCGAGGACGGATGCGGATCGGTCGCTGGTCATGCCAGGCAACGATACTTGTGGTCGTAGTGGCCAGCTGCGGGCCGCGACGCCGTGTCGCCGCTGCCGGCGTGCGGCGCGCATCCCCTATATTGGGGCGTCGTCGCGCGACCTACGGTTGCGGGGGAGTCTCACCGTACGGTAGAACCACCGGTATCGCAGTCAGGAGCCACCGCATGACCATCAGCAGGTCTTTCGTTGCCGCCGGTGCGGCCGTGCTGCTTCTCCCACATCCTGGGCGACGCGCGCCAACACCTTGCCTTGAGGACCAACCCCGAGGATCTGCCATGAGACCACTCGTTCTGCTGTTCGCGCTCGCGCTGTCCGCCGGGCTCGTCAAACCCGCCCCGGCCCAGGATCTTGCCATCGACGATCTGATCAGTCGGTTGCCCGCGGAAACGCTCGTCCTGCTCAGCTGGCGGCCCGGCGCGGATTTCCCGCAGATCCGACGCACCAATCCTGTCCTCCGCCTGCTCGAGTCCCCGGAAATGGCCGCCAATTGGAAGGAACTCCAGCAGCTTGACGGGCCACTGGACGATGCGCCGTCGGACGACATCACCCTGGACGAAGTGCTCACCCTGATGAACAACTCAGGCTTCATAGCCCTGCTCGGTCCGGGCCCGGAAGCGGCAGGGGCATTCGAACCGCGGGTCATTGCGATGTACGACGTGAGCGGGAATGAGGAGCTGCTGGAGGATCTCGACGCCCGCCTGAAGGCCGATGGCGCCACGTCGCGCACCGTGACATGGGACGGTCGCTCCGTGAAGGAGTCGGTCGACGCCGATGGTGTGGTCACCCGGCACAGCGTCCGCATCGGCCGCTGGGAGACCGCCGTCACCGACTCCGCCATGCTGCGCGACTGGCTCGAGCGCCTGGAGGCCTCGCCCGCCCGTGGATTGGGGGACGTATCCGCCTGGCAGGCGGCGCTTGGACGCGATGACCCGGACGCGCAGTTCACGTTGTTCGTCCATCTGCCGCCCCTGGTGGACACGTTCCTCGAGAGTGTACGCCCCATCCTGGACGATACCGAAGATGAGGAGGCCCGGGAAAGCGTGGCGCTGGGCTTCGAGATCCTTGGCGCGGCAGCTGAGGTCTTTGGACTCCGCGACTGGGAGTCCATCTCCCTGAGAGCCCGGCTGGCATCCGACCGGCTCCGGTACGTCGCGAGTGCCGCCGCACGGCATGACGATCCGCCGCTGCTTGCCGTGATGGCCCCCGGGACCGCCGACCTGGCGTCGCTGGCCTTCGCTCCCCCCTCAAGCATGAGCTATTCGATGACACGCCTGGACCCCTCCGCCCTCTGGGGCCTCATCTGGGAGGTTATCGGCGCTGTAGTGCCACCCGAACAGGAGCCGGTGGTGAGCGGGGTCATGGGAATGGCGGAAGGGATGCTTGGAATGCCGGTGGGCGACCTCTTTGCCGCGCTTGGCCACGAGCAGGCGCAGGTGCTTTACGACGCGGGCAGAGAGGAGCCGACAACGCTGGTGGTGCAGCAGCTGGTGAATCGCGGCGCGCTGCTCACCGCACTGGAGCGGATACGCGGGGCGGATCTCTTTGACCTCATGGAGCTCACGGAGACCGGAGCTGCGGTTCCCCTGTTCCGTTTGCGAGGCCCGCCCGGTGATAATGGGGACCCCGCGTTCACGTTCTTTGCCGCCCTCACGGCCGATTGGCTTGTCGCAAGCGAGGATCAAACCGTCGTTGAGGATGCCGTCCGCCGCGGCGAGACGGGACCGTCGCTTGCCACCAGCCCCAAATTCCAGCGGGCCCGCGCCATGTTTCCCGGGCCCGTTTCCGGGTTCGGGTATGCAGACGTCGACGGTTGGATGCAGGGGATGGCTGCCGTATTCCTGCAAGGGCTCGTGGAGGGAGTGATAGCGGCTCGCGGCGGCGACAGGGATGAGGATGAGGAGGACGATACCGTTCCGATCGAAGTTCCGGACTTCACGATCCCGCGCGGATACGCGTCGCTGCTCGTTACGGCCACGACGCACGACGCCCGGTCGATCCGGCAGGTCGGCATCATCGAGTAAGCAGCTCGACTAACGCTTCTTTCCCTGATCCGCCACGGCCTTCGCAGCCTTCTCGACGGCGGCGGGATCCCCAAGATAGAAATGCCTGAGCGGCGCAAGATCGTCGCTCAGGTCGTACA
>CAZTIV010000061.1:0-13199 GCA_964613905.1 uncultured Gemmatimonadaceae bacterium
GGGACGTGCATTTCCCCGGCTGGGTGGACCAGGCGGACCTGCCGGTGTTTTATCGCCAGGCCGAGCTGTTCCTCTACCCGTCGAACATGGAGGCGCACCCGATCCCGGTGACCGAGGCGCTGGCCACGGGCACACCGATTGTCACCTCGAATGCCTACGGCCTTAAAGAGCTCGCGGGCGACGCTGCCTTGCTGGTGGACCCGTCGGACCCGGAGGCGATTGCCGCCGCAGTGCTCAGGTTGATGAACGAGCCGGTGTTGCGGGAGGAGTTGAGGACGCGCGCCGTGGAGCGCTCGAAGTTGTTCGACTGGGATGTGTGCTCAAAGAGGACCTTGGCGATCCTGGAACGGGTGGGTGGTGGCTCGCGGAGAGAAGAGGCTCGCGCAGAGAGGCAGGGGCGCAGAATAGGCAATTGATCTGTGACGGACGGGGCGGTGGTGGTAATGCCGGGCTACCGGGGATGTCCAGATTTTTGTGTGCGAGGCGCAATGGCCCGGCGCGGATTGAGGTGCCGAGAGATCGGGATGCCAGCTATGCGCCGCTGCTGATTCGGGACTTACTGGCTGTTCGGTTGGCGCTACTGAGGATATGAACATCATGGGTCTTTCCTTGTCCGGCGTGCTCACTGGGGTCGCGCGACGTCTCCTCCCCCGATCGACCAGGAGGAAGCTCGCTCGCTTGACCGTCGACCCCCCAGTCGGTGCCATCGATTTCGGTTCCCTTGGGCATACCTCTCCGATAAGCCGTGAGTGGGGCTTCGATCGGGGAACGCCTATCGATCGCTACTACATCGCGCGCTTCCTGGGCGAGCACAGCCAGGACGTGCGCGGGCGCGTTCTCGAAGTGGCTGGCAACGACTATACACTTCGGTTTGGAGGACAGAGAGTCTCCGTCAGCGACATCCTGCACGATGCGCCAGGAAGCCCTAGAGCCACGGTTGTGGCCGACCTGGCGAGAGGCGACGCCATCCCGTCGGATCAATACGACTGTGTCATTTGCACCCAGACGCTGCATCTGATCTTCGACGTGAAGGCCGCCTTGGAGACGCTCCGCAGGATCCTCCGGCCCGGGGGGGTGCTTCTGGCGTCCGTGCCCGTCATCACGCAGATCAGCAGGGTCGACATGGACAGGACGGGTGACTTCTGGCGGTTCACGAGTGCCGCTGTTCGCCGCTTGTTCGAGGAGTGCTTTCCCGATGGTGACGTCGAGATCTCGGCACATGGGAACGTGGCCGCCGCGGTTGCATTCCTCCATGGAATCGCCAGCGAGGAGTTGGAGGCATCCCAGCTCGACGAGCTCGACCCCGACTATGAGACGCTGATCACGGTACGAGCGGTCAAGAGGCGGGCATCGATGTGACCAGCGGGGGCCGGCCGACCCACGTTCCCGCCCTGGACGGCCTACGGGGCATCGCCGTTCTGCTCGTAATGGTCCATCACTTCTACCTGGTTCCCACCGCTGGTCGGACCGAGTTGAGCGCGGGCACCCTACCCATGTTGGCCGGCCTGACCGACCGGGCGCTGATGGCGGTGGCCGTATCCGGGTGGGTGGGGGTGGATCTGTTCTTCGTCCTTTCCGGGTTTCTGATCACCGGTATCCTATTGGACACCAAAGGAAGCCGAGGCTACTTCCGCACTTTCTACATTCGCCGAACACTGAGGATCTTCCCCCTCTATTACTTCTTCGTCGCATTGGTGCTGGTCATGCCCGTTGCGGTCGGCATCGGCGTTCCCGGTGTCCGGGAGATGGTGCACGACACGGCGGCATGGTACCTCACCTATACGTCGAACATCCTCATCGCATCGCGAGGGTGGGAGTCCGTGCCTCTTGCGCTGGGCCATCTCTGGTCGCTTGCGATCGAGGAGCAGTTCTACCTCGTCTGGCCCTTCGTCGTCTTCGCCGTGAGCTCCAGATCATTGGGACGAATCTGCTTGGGGATCGTCGTCGCCAGCTTGAGTCTTCGGGTCATTTCTGTCTCAATGGGATTCTCGCCCGAGGCTGCGTACGTGTTCACCTTGACCCGCGCGGACACTTTGGCGATCGGGGCGCTGGTCGCCCTCTCGGTACGCCGATCGGCCGAGGCACCCTCACGGCGAACGTGGGGCCTGATCGGAGTGGCTTCGGCCGTGGCGCTGCTGCTCATTTTCGTGATGAACCGGGGACTGTATTATGAGGATCCTCTCGTCGGCACGGTCGGCTATACTGCCATCGCGTTCCTCTTCGCGGCCGTGGTGCTGTCTGCTTATTCCTGCTCCCCCGATACCTGGAGAGGCCGCTTGCTCGGTGGGGCTTCCCTCCGGTGGCTGGGACGACGCAGTTACGCCGTGTACATTTTCCACGTTCCGGTGATCTATGCGCTCGTGGGCGCCGGGGTGCACCCCCAAGCCTTCCCCACCTTGTTCGGCACACCCCTTCCTGGCAGAGTGATCATCTTCCTCCTCGCTACAGGTGCCTCCCTCGCGATGGCGGCCGTGAGTTGGACGGCCCTCGAGAGGCCGGTTCTCCGGCTGAAGGATCGATTCGAGTACGGGTTCGCGGAGTCTCGCGATGCCTCACCGGGGGTGCCTGCCTCCCGCCCCATCTCTCCGCGCGGAATATGAGTGCGATGGAGCGGTTCCCCGACGCACCGGTCGGCCGCGCCGACGATCCCGTTACGGTTCTTCGGGCTTCGTCTGGATGGGTCGGGGCTGATTGGAGGGGGCTCTGGAAGTATCGCGAACTCTTGTACTTCCTGGTCTGGCGGGACATCAAGGTCCGATACAAGCAGACGGTTCTGGGAAGCGCCTGGGCGGTTATTCAGCCGGTACTCACGATGGTGGTCTTCAGCTTGTTCTTTGGCAGACTCGCCCAGATGCCCTCGGACGGGCTGCCCTACCCCCTCTTCAGTTTTGCCGCGCTCGTCCCGTGGACCTTCTTCGCGAATGGCTTGACTCAAGGCGCGAACAGCCTGGTCGGGAGCCACGAATTGGTCAAGAAGGTCTACTTCCCTCGGCTCATCATCCCGAGCGCCACGGTCTTCTCGGGCGTCGTCGATTTCGGACTGGCGCTCCTCGTGCTCATCGGCATGATGCTCTTTTACGGAATCCTTCCCGGCCTCACGTTTCTCTGGATCGTTCCATTGTTCGGCTTGGCGCTCATCACGTCGCTTGGTGTGGGTCTGTGGTTCGCGGCGCTGAACGTGCAGTATCGCGACGTGCGTTACATCGTACCCTTCATTGTCCAGATCTGGTTGTTCGCCACGCCGATCGCCTATCCCAGCAGCCTTTTGGAGGACCACTGGCGGATCATCTATGCGCTGAACCCCATGGTCGGAGTCGTGGAAGGGTTCCGGTGGGCCATGCTCTCCACGGATACTGTGCCCGGTCCCATGATTCTCGTCTCGAGCGTCGTCGCGGTGGTGATCCTCATCGGCGGGATCTTCTACTTCCGCCGCATGGAGCGCACGTTCGCGGATGTGATTTGACATGCGCTTAGACCGTTCGATCGTTCTAGACGGCATCGGAAAACGCTTCCGCACGTGGCAGCGCGTTGCACCTCACAACACGTTGCGTGACTACCTGACCGCTACGGCGACGAATCTGGTGCGCCGGAAGCGTGGGGCACGGGGGAGCGAGGAAGAGTTCTTCTGGGCACTAAGGAATGTGTCTTTCGAGATCGAGCCGGGTGAGGCGGTTGGGCTGATCGGGCCCAACGGTGCCGGGAAGAGCACGCTACTCAAGGTTCTCGCGCGGATTACGGAGCCGACGGAGGGGCGTGGCTTCGTCAGAGGTAGGGTCGGATCCATGTTGGAGGTCGGCACTGGGTTCCACTCGGAGCTCACGGGCAGAGAGAACGTCCTGCTCAGCGGAGCTGTACTGGGCATGAGCCGCGCCGAGATCCTCCGAAAATTCGACGAGATCATCGCCTTCGCAGAAGTCGAACAGTTCGTCGACACGCCGGTGAAGCATTATTCGAGTGGCATGCACCTTCGCCTTGGCTTTGCCGTCGCAGCACATCTGGACTCCAACATCCTCATTGTCGACGAGGTGCTTGCGGTGGGTGACGAGCGCTTTCAGCGCAAGTGCATCGAGAAGATGGAGGAGGTCTCGAACCGGGCTGGACGTACGATCCTTTTCGTGAGTCACAACCTCGCGGCCGTGAGAGGTCTTTGCGGGAGGTGCTTGCTGTTGGACCGGGGCAAGCTGTTGGACGATGGGCCGGCGGCCGACGTGATTGCAGGATATGTGAAGTCCATGGGTGCGGCATCGGCGAGTGCCGGCCAGGTCGTCGATGTCGCCTCCGTACCCCGCCGCGGGACGGGTCGCGCGAAGTTCGAGTCCGTCGAGTACGGCAGCGACGACCCCGACCTGGGACATCAGCCGTACACGGACGGCCCGCTCACGATTCACCTCACCATCGGGGCGGAGGAAGCTGTCCGGATATCGAGCCTTTCGGTCACGCTCCATGATCCCGCTGGTACCATTCTGGTGAACGCCGACACGTTCGAGATCGGATGGCACGTGGACCTCCAGGAGGGGCGAACGGTGATCGTCATCCGGATGAAGTCCCTCCACTTGCGGCCCGGGCCCTACGCCGTGGGGCTGTGGTTGGAGGATGGAGGCGGCAACCCCCTGGATTACGTGGCTCGCGCGTTCGGGATCCATGTGCTTCCCCGCCCTGGGACGAGGCGCTCACACAGTGGAGTGGGGATCCAAGGGTTGGTCAGTTGTGAATTCGATGTCTCGTCTGTTCTGTCGTGAACGGTTCTTTACCTCGGGTCTGGAGTGGTGGACATGACTAGCGACTCGTTGGCGGTGCATGATGCGGCCTTTTATCGTGAGATACATGCCGGGTCCAAGGCGTCCGCCGAGGTCGTCACCTCGTTTCTGAGCGCGGTGCTCGGCTGCCGGAGCGTGGTCGACTTCGGTTGTGGCACGGGTCTCTGGCTTCGCGCCTTCGCGGACCTGGGCGTCCAGGACTTCATGGGCGTGGACGGGGACCACATCGACGTCGATTCCCTTGCGATCGATGGCGAACGTTTCGTCGCTCGTGATCTCAAGAAGCCCGTCGATCTGGATCGCAGGTTCGATCTCGCCATTTGTCTGGAGGTTGCCGAACATCTGCCCGACGAAAGCGGTGGGGTCCTCGTCGACTCGCTCACCCGGCACAGTGACCGGGTGCTCTTTTCAGCCGGCATCCCGCATCAGCTGGGCACTGGCCATATCAGCGGGCGATGGCCGAGTGCCTGGGTCGACGCCTTCGGGGAAAAGGGGTATATTCCTCTGGATGTGGTGCGCCCCAGGGTCTGGAATGATTCCCGGGTCGAGTATTGGTACGCTCAAAACGCCCTTCTGTTCGTGACTCCGACGGTGCTGGAGGAGAACCAGGCGTTGGTCCTCGAAGCGCGATCGACGGACCCGATTCTCGACATCGTGCATCCTGCTCATTACCTCGAATTGAAGGACGAGATTCGGCGCCTCCGGAATCCGGGGCTTACGGCCGTGCTAAGGCTCGTGGGCAGGGGCATCGGCCGGGCCCTCGGGGTCTCCGGCCGATGAGGAGGGTGTGGGGCCTCAAGACACTTCGGCGTCTTGGCCGATGGGCACACAGTCGCGTACGACCGTCCGCCATCGTTCTGGGTTACCACAGGGTCGCGGAGGTGGAGACCGATGTCTTCGAGCAATGTGTCTCGCCCCGAAACTTCGACGAGCAGATGGAGGTAGTTCGCAGAGTCGCGAACCCGCTGCCACTGGAAGAGCTGGTAGAACGCATAACGGCTGGCGAGCTTCCCCCAAGGGCCGTCGCACTCACGTTCGACGACGCGTATGCGGACTTGGCGGACCACGCCGTCCCCGGTCTCCGGCGGGTCGGGGTGCCTGCCACCGTCTTCGCGGTGTCAGCCATGCTCGGTCGGCAGTTCTGGTGGGATCGACTGGAGAGAGCTTGGGGCTCTACGACGCCGATAGCCGAGGATCCCGAACTCCAGCGGTTACACTACCGCCTGCGGTGTATGGGACCCGCGGAACGTGAACAGGTACTTGTCGAAATCGAGTCGCGCGCAGACGGGATAGGTCCTCCGGAGCCTCGAGCAGCGACGGCGGACGAGTTACGCGCCATGTCAACCGATCCATTGATCGACATTGGTGCGCACACACGAACGCATGAATGGCTACCGTCCCTGAGCCCTGAAGTCCGCTGGGAGGAAGTGGCTGGTTCGAAGGTCGATCTCGAGCATGCCCTCGGCCGAACGGTCCCCGGATTCGCATTCCCCTATGGTGGGGAGTCTCCGTCGCTTGCCGCCGAAGTCAAGAAAGCCGGCTTTCGATTCGCGTGTGGATCGATGAATGGGGTCCTCTGCCGGGGTGACGACCTGCACATGATTCCTCGGTGGTGGGTCGGCAATGAGAGAGGGAAGCCGTTCGAGCGCTGGCTGCGGCGCTGGCTCTGATGACGTCGATCCGGTTGGAGGGCGCTGGCCGAGGTGGGGTGCATGATACATGGGTGTCCGTCGTCGTTCCCTTTTACAACACACCTGTAGGCTTCCTACGGGAGGCCGTCGAGAGCGTATTCGCTCAGAGTCATTCGCATTGGGAGCTCCTCCTCGTCGATGACGGGTCGGTCGGGGAGAGCGCAGCGTTCGCGAGGACGTTGAGCGCGCAAGCTTCGGACCGGGTGCGGTATCTGGAGCACCCTGGTCATGAGAACCGCGGATTGAGCGCTGCCAGGATGCTTGGCGTGGCGCACGCCCGGGGAGAGTTGTTGGGTTTCCTCGACTCGGACGACGTGTGGATGCCCCACAAGCTCGAGGAGCAGGTGGCGATGATGGCCGAGTTCCCCGCTGCGGCCATGATCTACGGCAACACCGAATACTGGTACAGTTGGAGCGGGCGCCCAGAAGACGCAGACCGTGACTTCATGCCGGAGCTCGGTGTGGAAGGAGGCCAGGTGCGTCCTCCGTCCCTGGTGCCCCTGTTCCTGAGCGGAGACGCGGCCGTCCCCTGTACCTGCAGCATCCTCGTCCGAAGGGAAGCCTTCGAGAAGGTCGGTGGCTTCGAGGAATCCTTCCGCACCATGTACGAGGATCAGGTGTTCTACAGCAAGATATGTCTCGAAGCACCGGTGCTGGTGTCAGAGCGGTATTGGGATCGGTACAGGCAGCACCCGGCTTCGTTGTGCGCCGTGGCGGAACGGACCGGGGAGGACGTGGACGCGAGGCGGGCATTCCTGCTATGGCTGGAAACGTACCTCGATGACCGCGGGATCGAAGACCGGACGGTCCGGAGGGCGTTGCGTCTCGCGAAACAGGATCTGGGTCAGGGGGCTCTGAGGCGCCTGCGGCGAAGGATGCGGAAGTGGCTCAGGCGGGTGACGCGGTAGGACGTTCCCAGAACAGCGCCAGCAGATTAGCCTGCTCCATGGCGGCGGCCCCTTGTGGTTGTCTTCGGTAGGAGCGGTGTCCAACCGAATCTAACCCATCAGGCCGCCGCCTCTTTACTACCCAGCCGTCACGCTAATGTGCGATGAACCTTTATATTGCCTCAGTAGTGTCCCAACGTCATCTGCTCAAACCCGTGTAACGAGTTGAGAGACTTGAAGTATTTCGAACTTTTGGCTGGTCTCGATTTGAACCTCATCCGTAGGATGCTGGTGGTATCCCACCGCACATCGGACGCCGGCCATGAACACGGGCAAACTGGTCTTCGCACAGGTCATGGCGCACTTGCCGCTGACCACCTTTCGGCGCTGTGTCGCCCGTTACAGCGGCGAGCACAGGGTGAAGCGGTTCTCCTGCCTCGACCAGTATCTGTGCATGGCGTTCGCGCAGCTGACCTTCCGCGAGAGCCTGCGCGACATCGAGGCCTGCCTGCGCAGCCAGCATGCCAAGCTCTATCACATGGGCTTTCGCAGCAGCACAATCGCCCACAACACCCTGGCCAACGCCAATGCCGTGCGCGACTGGCGCATCCATGCCGACTTCGCCCAGAGTCTCATCAACATCGCCCGCAAGCTCTACGTCAACGAGCCGTTCGGTGTCGACCTGGCCAACACCGTCTATGCGCTCGACGCCACCACCATCGATCTTTGTCCGTCGGTATTCCCGTGGGCACCGTTCCGCTCGACCAAGGCCGCCGTCCGGCTGCACACGCTGCTCGATCTGCGCGGCAATATCCCCAGCTTCCTGCATATCAGCGATGGCAAGTGGCACGAGGTCAACATCTTCGATCACCTCATCCCGGAGGCCGGCGCCTTCTATGTGATGGATCGAGGCTACATCGACTTCGCCCAGCTGCATCGCCTGCACCAGGCCAACAGCTACTTCGTGATCCGTGCCAAATCGAACCTGCGCTTCCAGCATCGCTACTCCTGGCCCAGCGATCGGACGATCGGCATCATCTGCGACCAGCTCGGCGTGCTCACCGGGTTCTACTCCGCCCACGACTACCCGACAACACTGCGACGCATCCGCTACAAGGACGAACAGGGCAAGACGCTCGTCTTCCTGACCAACAATCTCGAACTGACCGCGGTCACCATCAGCGAGTTGTATCGCTGCCGCTGGCAAGTCGAGCTGTTCTTCAAATGGCTGAAGCAACATCTGCGTATCAAAGCCTTCTTCGGCACCTCGGAAAACGCCGTCAAATCCCAGATCTGGATCGCCGTGTCCGTCTATGTGCTGGTCGCCATTCTCAAGAAGCGGCTGAACCTCACCGCCTCGCTGTACCAGATCCTACAAGTCCTGAGTCTCACGCTGTTCGAGAGAACCCCGTTGGATCAGCTGCTTACGCGGATTCCACCGGACGAAAATCAACCCATCCACCCCAACCAACTGATATTGTTTGATTAACGTTGGGACACTACTGATATTGCCTATACTCTAACGTCGCAGGGAAAGAACTGGGGTAGTCGTGACTGGATCTTCCGCCCGAGGCGTCACGGCCAACTCGGCCGCTATATTTCTGATCTCGTTGACCGTCCTGATGGTCGAAATCCTGCTCATTCGCGTTTTCGACACGATAGCGCTGCAGAATATCGGCTACATGGTGATCACCTGTGCCATGTTCGGTCTCGGTCTGGCGGGCCTTTACAGCATCCTGTGGCCGGTCTCGGGGAGTGAGAATGCGCAAAGGCGGCTTGCGATCGCCGCACTCCTCCTGGTTGTCTCGGTCCTCCTGCTGCGCCCCGCCCTGAATACCGTCCCGACGCTGGTCGCCGATGTCGAGAGCACGATCCTCCGCTACGGCATTGCGGGAGTCACGGTGTACCTGGCGATCGTCACGCCGTTCTTTCTTGCCGGACTGATCTTTTCACTGCTGTTCTCCACCTATCCCGAACGGATCAACTCGCTCTACTTCTGGGACCTGGCCGGTGCAGCGCTGGGCTGCGTGATATTCCTGCCCTTCATTCGCGAGATTGGCCCGGGTGGGCTGATGTTCTGCGGCGCGGCCGGAATTCTCGTTGCGGCCGGGCTGTTCACAGGTCGAAGCGCGTTTCTTGCCTCGCTGATAGGAGCCGGTGTCCTTCTCGCCCTGCCCTTCCTGCGTGCCGAGGGTTATTACGATTTCGAGCAATTGCAGGACAAGCGGGGTCTCAAGGCTGCGCGGCTGGCCGGACTGGTGGAACTGACGGCCTGGGATCCCATTTCGAAGATCGAGATCGTCAACGTCGTGGACCAGAACTCCTCTTCCGGGGAGTCCATCGCCCGCCTGAAACATATTGCCTACGACGGCGGTTCACAGAGCTCGAATTTCTTTGCTTTCGACGGCGACTATGCGTCGCTTCGCGAGCGAGTCATTCGCAAGGACGGCACTAAAGGTCATTTCTGGAACAGGGGCGTGCTCGCATCCCACTACCTCAAGCGCGACAGTCGTTCCAACGTCCTGATCATCGGAAGCGCGGGCGGGCAAGAGACGAAGGCAGCGCTGCTATTCAATCCGCGCAGCATTGACGGCATAGAGCTGGTCGGCACCGTGGTGGAACTGGGCCGGAACTCGTACGCGGACTATATCGGTGGCATATTCACCGACCCGCGCGTACGAAACCGCGTCGGCGAGGGCCGCAGCTTCCTGCGGGGCTCCGGGCGCAGCTACGACATCATTCAGATCTACAGCAACCACATTTCCTCCAACATCGCCAGCGGCATCGGGGCTACGAATCCCAATTACCTGCAGACCGTTGAAGCCTACGTGGAGTACTTCACGCACCTTCAGCCCGACGGTGTCTTGCATATCAATCACCACTTCTACCCGAGAATGATCACCACCGCAGCAGCGGCTTGGAAGCAGCTCGGAGGAAGGGATTTCCAGCGCCATGTTGCTGTATTCGAGCGCGATGGAACCGGGGACACCCTGCCGACCATGCTCATCAAGATGTCGCCCTGGAGCAGCGCCGAAATCGAGGACATGGAGACATTTTTCGTGCTGGACGAGCCTTCGCCATCGCCGGTACGTTTGGTAGTCGATCCGGCGCGACTGCAGGGTTTCCTGCCAGCGGAGATCTTTCAGGCACCCCTGTCAACGGACGCGATCGGGCGTGCGGGGTACCGCCTCTGGGCCAGCACGGATGACCAGCCATACTTCAACTACATCCAGAAAAATCTCTCGCCCGTCGAGATTGACCCGACGAGATTCCTGAATGCCGCCATGGTATCTGCCGTAAATGGGCGGCTTCGCTGGTTTGCGGGGCAGTACACCGTCTTCGTCGTGGTGGGCCTCGGTGGTCTCCTGTGCAGCCTCGTGCTGGTGCTGCTCCCGCTGGCGATGTCGCCCGTCGGCAGAGCCAGATGGCCCGGGAAGTACACTTCGGTCGGCTATTTCGCCTGCCTAGGGGCCGGATTCATCATGATCGAGCTCGTGCTCATTCAGCTTTTCATGCAGCCTATCGGTTTCCCGCTCTACACGTACGCCGTGGTCCTTTTCACCTTGCTGTTGTCGGCGGCGCTCGGGAGCCTGGTTGCGCCGCGCCTGCGCGTTCTCCCTGACGGTCGTTGGTCCCTGCCCTTTGCCGGTGTCCTGGGCACCGGTGCCGCTTTCCTCCTGCTCTACCCGACGATATTCACATGGCTGCTGGGCCTGCCGCTGGGCTGGCGGATACTGGGCTCGGCTGCACTGATTTTTCCCCTCGGCTTTTTCATGGGCATGCCCTTTCCGCTTGGCATTCTCTCGGTTCGCAGGCAACCGCTCGGCGCAATCGCCTGGGCCTGGGGAATAAATGCTATCTTCACCGTCATTGGGGGCCTGCTCTGTGGCGTCCTGTCCATTGAAGTCGGTTTTCATCGCACGTTACTCATAGGCCTCCTGCTATATGCGGTGGCGTGGCCGCTGGTCGTTTCGCTGGCAAGGTCTTACTCGCTGCATGACTCCCGCAGCTCGCCCGTTCCAACGCATGCGTGATTCTTCCGTACCAGCTTTTTTGGTATTACCCGTCCTTCTTTGTGCGATTGCCGGCTGCAATCGAGCGTCCGACGACCCGAATGATCCCCAGCTGACGGCAGCGTCTTCTGCAGCACCGCCGCTGGCTGCGGATGTCGATCCGGCCCGCATCGCCGAATTCCGCAGGAGCGGGAACCTGGCTTTCACAAACGGCTGGCTCACCTACAACAATGCCGTCGTCTGGGGGCTGGCCCAGCACAATGGCTGGTGGGCAGGCTATCGACGCGGCGACGACTGGTGGAGCACCCACAAGGTTCGGACCAATATCACGAGGCGAGACCCGGACGGGGTCGGACCTGGGAAGACAGAGGACCTCGATCGCCTGACCGATGCCATGCTGGCATTCGGCTACCCCGGCTTCGAGCATAACTTCGGTCTCTGGTATGACCGTCGTCGGGATGCGCACGACATAGAAAAGAGAATGGATGCGGAGGTCGTTCCGCCGTTCCTGGAGCAGCCATGGGCCCGTAGCGACTCTGGCCGCGCATGGGATGGGTTACCAAGATACGACCTGGAAAAATTCAACGCCTGGTACTTCGACCGGCTGCGCGAGTTCGCTGAACTGAGCGACCGGAAAGGCACGGTGCTCCTGTTCAATTTCTACATGCAACACGCCTTGCTCGAGACCCAGGCACACTACGTCGACTTCCCCTGGCGACCGGAGAATGCCGTGCAGGACACGGGCATGCCGGACGGCATACCTGCCGCTAACCATTTCTATGATGTCTCCCATCCGCACCGACGCCAGCTGCACCGCATCTACATAGAAAAATGCCTGGACGAACTCGGTGAGTACGCGAGCGTTATTTTTCTTCTTGGGCAGGAGTACACCGGACCGCTCGAGTTCGCACAGTTCTGGCTGGATAGCGTGCTGAAATGGGAGCAGAAGACAGGCACAAAGGTAAAGATTGCTCTCGGGGCCCCGAAGGACGTGCTGGACCCGATGCTCAAGGACCCGATGAGAGGTCGCCACATCAGCGTGTTGGACCTGCGTTACTGGTGGATTCTTCCGGACGGATCACTGCATGCGCCGCCGAGCGGACAGGAGGTGCCGGGCCGCTATGCCGGTGGCTACGGTGCTGCCCGCACCACCGCAGAGCGCATCTATGAACAGGTGCTTTCCTACCGGCTGGCATTTCCGAATCGCGCGATCCTTCACTCGATCACCGCTGACTCGGCGCAGACCTGGGCGTTTTTCATGGCTGGTGGCTCCATGCTGGTGCAGCCCCTGGGCTATGAAACGATCTCGGAGGAAGAACCCTGGCAGCTCCCCGAAGACTATGTCGCGGTCAGCGATACGCCTGTCGTCAGACCCGTTTACGAACTGCTGCGAGACCAGCTCCGGGGGCAACTCCACGACTGGAAACCCTGCCCCCATAGAGTCAGCGAACCCCACAGGAACTGGTGCCTGCATGACCCCCGGCAGGGATACCTGGTCTACCTGCGGGCGGGCACCAGCGTCAAGCTGGACCTGACCGAGGCCGCCACGAGCTTTGCCATCGCCTGGATCGACCCCGTAACGGGCGATCTGAGCGTCGATTCCGATAACCGAGTCAGTAGCGGTACGGTGGCTGCATTTACCGCCCGTACGGAGAGTGACCGGGTGCTGCTGTTGCGCAGTGACGCCGCGCTGTAGCGGAACAGGCGCTACCTACCCGGCATTCACCGCGCATCTGGCGGCGCAGGAGCAGTCAGCACGCTGCGACGGCGGATAGAGAAGAGGATCCGACGTCGGCCGAACGCCGCGCTGCGATGACGTGGGCACAACGCCTCAAGCGTGTCTTCGGCATC
>CAZTIV010000062.1:0-12706 GCA_964613905.1 uncultured Gemmatimonadaceae bacterium
ATCGTGACGACGGGATGGAAAGCTCTACTTCGTAGCTCAGATCCCTGATGGCATCACGACGGAACTCGGCCAGGCGCCAGGATACGCCGGGCGATGTGTCGGGAACCCCGATTCCACCGCATGCTGCGGCGACGCACGCGGCGGCCGGCCACCAGCGCCTCAACTCCAGCTCAGATCGTGCCGGGAAAGGGGGAGCGAGCGGATCCGCTTGCCCGTTGCCGCGAAGATGGCGTTGCAGAGCGCGGGGATGGCAGGTGGAAGCGGCGGCTCACCCAGCCCCGTGGGCGGATTGTCCGTCTCGATGAAATGCGCCTCTACCATGGGTGCCTGCGAGTGACGCAGCAGCGGGAAGTCATGGAAGTTGCTTTGCACCGCGCGACCGCCCTCGATGGTGATCTCCTGCGCCAGCGCTTCTCCCAGCCCGTCGAGCACGGCGCCCTGTACCTGCTGCTCCGCGTTGCTCAGGTTGATCACGGGTGTGCCGATGTCGGTTGCAGCCCAGACCTTGTCCACGGTGAGTTCGCCATCGCGGGAAACCGTGACCTGCACCACTTCAGCCACGTAGCCGCGATGGCTGAAGTGGAAGGCGACACCCATTCCAGTGCCGCGGGGTAGCCGGTTCCGTGCCCACCCGGACTTCTCGGCCACCAGTTCGAGCACGCCGCGCATGCGGCTCGCGACGAACGGAGGCGCCTGACCCGAAGGCGGGCCCTGGTCGGCCTGTTCCAGCAGGTGCAACCGGAACTGCACCGGGTCAACTCCTGCAGCATGCGCCAGCTCGTCGATGAATCCCTGCACGGCGAACGCGATGCCGTTGCTCCCCGGAGCGCGGAGTGCGCCGGTGGGTACGCCGAACGGTATGAGCGAAACATGGAGCTCGTACGCGGGGACAAAGCCTGCGGGAAACTCGATTCCGCTGATCCCCGCGCTGGGCGCGAACCGCTCTTCTTCGCCGAACGAAACAAAATGATCACGCCAGGCTGTTATCCGACCGCTCGAGTCCACGCCCCCCGTGAAGTAATGAAAGCCTGCAGGACGGTAGAAGTCGTGCGCCATGTCGTCTTCGCGCGACCAGATGAGCTTGACCGGCACACCAACCTCACGTGCGATCCACGCCGCTTCGACCATGTGGTCGTTGTAGAGCCGGCGGCCGAAGCCGCCGCCCATCCGCGTCAGATGAATCGTGATGTCGGTCTCGTCCATGTCCAGAGTCTGCGCCACGAGCCGCCGGCCGTTCGCAGGGGTCTGGCTTGGCGCCCAGATTTCCAGCTTGCCACCAAGATAGTGCGCCGTGCAGTTCATGGGTTCAAGCGGCGCATGGGCAAGGAATGGATACTCGTACGCCACTTCCACCATTGCCGCCGCGGTTCGCAACGCGGCGGCAACGTCACCGTCCCGCCGGAGGTTGCGCTGCGGTTCCCCTCGCGAAAGTTCGGACGCGCGCGCGGCGTAGCCGGCGCTGCTCTGGCGGGAGGTGGGATGTTCCTGCCAGGTAACCCGGAGCGTCCCGCGCGCCCGGTGCGCCGCCCACCAGTTGTCTGCCACGATGGCTACCCCGCCCAGCAGGCCTGCCAGTGCGGTACCGCCTTCCACTACGAATGCGTGCCGCACGCCTGGCTGAGCCCGGATCTCAGCGAGGTTGGCGGAGGCGACCTTGCCGCCGAAGACCGGGCATTTCTGGTACACGGCGTGAAGCATGCCGGGCAACGTGGTATCGATACCAAAAAGGGGCTTTCCGGTCACGATTCCGCGGTTGTCGACGTTGGCTACGCGGGTGCCGATGATCGAGAACTCCCCCGGTTCCTTGAGACGGACGGTTTCCGGGTCAGGCACAGGAAGCCTCGCGGCACGGTCGGCCAGTTCGCCGTACGATACGCGACGGCCACTTGAGCCATGATGGACGAAGCCGAGTTCCGTTGTGCATTCGGATTCGGCAACGCGCCAGGCGCGGGCTGCGGCGGTGATCAGCATGGCGCGACCCACGGCGCCGGCGCGCCGCATGGGCATCCACTGGAACGGCGTGGCGAGGCTGCCGCCCGCGAACTGGGTCTGGTAACGCTCTGGGTCGAAGGACGCCTGTTCAACCCGGACCTGTTTCCAGTCCACGTCCAGCTCATCGGCCACGAGCATCGGGAGCATCGTCTTGACTCCCTGTCCGATCTCCGGGTTCTGGGCGATTATCGTGACGGCGCCATCGGACGTGATTCGAATGAACGCGTTGGGAACGAACTCAGCGTCGATGGCGAGATCTTCCGTCGTGCCGAATGGCGCCCAGTACGTGGCGAGGAGCATCCCGCCGCCCGCCACCGCGGTGACGCGCAGAAACTGCCGGCGGCTCACTTCGCGCGTGATGGTCATCGGGCCTCCCCGTTACTCCCGCCAATCGGGGCCACCTCGTCGTCTGCAATTCCCGCGGCCCGCCGGATGGCGGTACGAATGCGGATGTACGTAGCGCAGCGGCAGAGGTTACCGTTCATCGCTTCGGTGATATCGGAGTTGGAAGGGCGGGGATTACGCTCGAGCAGGGCCGCAGCCTGCATGATCTGGCCCGCCTGACAGTATCCACACTGGGCGACGTCGACTTCCTCCCAGGCGCGCTGGAGTGCGTGGGAGGCGTCGGACGAGAGACCTTCGATGGTGACAACGCGCCCGCCTGCCGCGGCGGCAACGGGGGTTGTACACGAGCGCACGGCCGATCCGTTCAGATGAACGGTGCACGCGCCGCACTGGGCGACCCCGCACCCGAACTTCGTGCCCTTGAGGTCCAGGATGTCGCGGAGCACCCAGAGGAGCGGCATGTCCGGCGGGACATCCAGCGCGTGCATCACACCGTTAACAGTCAGCCGAACCGTCATCGCGGGCTTCTAACCGTCAGTTACCCTGCTGCCCCATCGCTCCCATCATCATGAAGCCGAACAGGATGGGGAGCGCGCCTTCCGCCGCACGGTTGAATTCTTCCTGAGTTGTGGCCTCAGCCAACTGGTCAGCCACCGAACCCATTGCGGCAAACATGGCCAGCATCTGTGGCTTGTCCCTGCGGCGTTGTTCTTCGGACATGGCGGACAGGTTCCTGCGCCAGTCAGCCATGTGCGACTGCCAGTTGTCGGCGAGTTCGGCCGGGACCCAACGTCCCTCCACGCGCACAAGCTGCACGGTTTCATCGTCTGGTTTGATGTCAGGGCCGGTGAGCCGCACGATGGCCCGGTCACCGTCACGGCTCACGAGCTGAACCGAGACCTGCTGGAACCGCGCCATCGGATCATCGGGTGCCAGCTCGGCTACGCTGGCCATGTGCTTCATCAGGCGTGTTCCGGTTTCATCGAGGAACCTGCCCACGTCGATGCTGCTCATCCGATCCAGGTTGGCGAGGTCGCTGTGTACGAGTACATCGAACACGCCGACGACCGACCCCCAACGCTGCTCGGCCTCGTTTCGGTCGGTGGTCCCCGCAAGGAACGGTTGGCTGAGTATGAAATCCCGTTTGTCGCGGAGCACGATCACCACCTTGCTCATGGCCGAGAAGGCGGCCTGGTGGAGGTCTCTGTCTGCAGCAGCGGCGGATTCCCGGATCATGGTGGTGACGTCACGTTGATAGCTGGGCGGCAGCGCCTCCCAGAGTACCCGCGGGTTCTGGTTCTCGATGCTGGTGATAACATGCCGGACGGTACCGTCGGGTGTTTCAAACTGCGCCGCGCTTTCGGTTGCGCAGGCCGAGAGCAGCAGCGCAGCGGCCAGAAGCGAGTGAGCGGCAGACCTCCGTGAAGGGTTCATGAACGCCTCCGTTTCTTCCCTTTGGAATGTCCCACCAAGATACCCGCTGCCAGGCGGCCCGGCCAGAGACGGTGCCAGGCTAGCGCCCGCGCTGTCGAGTGGCGGGTGACATCACCCGAGCTGCTGGCTGCGTGTTATCGGAGTGCGCTGGCCCTTGCCGAGCGCCGCAGGATACCGTCGATTGCGTTTCCGGCCATATCGACCGGCGCATTGGGCTTATCCGATACGACCCGCCGCCGAGGTGGCGCTAGGCACCGTGCTGGCGGTGGTGCCGTCGCTCGAGGCGGTCAAGCGAGTGCGGTTCGCGCTGTTCGACGCCAAGACGTTACACGTGCACCGGGAGGTGCTGGATCTGCTGCTACGCCCTCCGGCCCCTCGCCCCCCTGGCGGGTGACAGATCAAACAGCAACGCGATGACGACGCCGACCACCGGCCACAACGACCACGCGCCCGCGAACCAGTGGTGCACTGCCGAGTACCAGAGCAGAGTTGTCGGCAGGAAGATGAAGCCCAGGATGGGCCAGAGGATTGAATCGAACATCCCGACAAACCAGGTCGAAAAGAACCAGAGCAGCACCACTACGACGCGCGGCGTGAGGAGCGCCAGGACAAGCATGAGAACGGGCATGGTGTGCTACCTCCTTGCGGGTTGCCCCGCGTGTGGCATTGTCTGCTGGATGAAATCCCGGATATCCTGATTGGATGTTGCGAGGTCTTCCTGCCGGAGATACATCATGTGGCCCGAGCGGTACCCTCTGAACGACATGCGGTCCTGGAACCGGCCGGCCGGGTCCATGTGCCACATGGTGTACTTGGCATCGAAGTAGGGGGTCCCGCCGTCGTAGTAACCGGCCTGCACCAACACGTGCAGGTACGGGTTGGCGCCCATGGCCTGCTGCAGGTTGGCGCCGGTGTTATCGCCCTGCCGGTTCCACGGATGCACGGGACCGAACAGCCAGTACTGGAGATCCGTCCGCCAGCCGAGCTGGTCGCGCAGGTAGTGGTTGATGGCCGGAGCGAAGGCGTGATTCCACGACGTGAGCGCGGGATCGAAGTCATAGGAGATGCCGGCGTCATCCCGGTCGAGCCCGCGGTATCGCGAGTCGAGCCGGCCCACGGTGAGGCCGCGGTCGCGGAGCAACTCTTTCCAGAAGAACGATGTGGGCACGGCCATCGCGTACTGGCGGACGACCTCATCCTTGAGCCCCGCATAGCGGGCGTACCGGCGCACGAGATCGGTGCGTCGTGCCTCATCGAGCGAGCCGCCCAGGGTCATTGCCGGTATGAGTGTATCGACGGTAAAGCGCTCGACCATCGGGAGGAGGTCGTCCAGGTCCAGGGACTGAAGCTCCGGTGCCAGCACTTTGTGATACCATGCGGTGGCGGAGTAGTAGGGGAGCTTGAGCGCGGCACCCACGGGACCTCCGCGATCCACGGCCAGCCCCGTGGGCGATACCAGAATCACTCCGTTCAGATACATCCAGTGCGCGTTCTGAAGCCGAAGCGCCAGTCCTGACACGCGATTGGTGCCGTAGCTCTCTCCTATCAGGTACTTGGGGCTGGTCCAGCGTCCGTGCCGGCCTACGAACGCGTCGATCCAGCGTGCGAGGTAGGCGATGTCTTCGTTCACGCCAAAAAACTGTTCCCGCCGCTGTTCGCCGATGATCCGGGAGAAGCCGGTGTTCACCGGATCCACGTACACGATGTCGGCCACGTCCAGGATCGAGTGCGGGTTGTCCTGCACGCCGTAGGGCTGGACCGGGAACCCTTCTTCGTCGATACGGAGCAGTTTGGGCCCCGTATATGCCACGTGCATCCACAGGGACGCCGAGCCCGGGCCACCGTTGAAGGAAATCACGAGCGGGCGCCTCGAGCGGTCACGCACGTCGGTGCGCTCGTAGAACATGTAGAAGACGGCTGCGATGGGCTGTCCCGCCTCATTCCAGACCGGCTGATTGCCAACCGTGACACGGTACGGCACGCGCTGTCCCTTGATCGTTACCGTGGCGTCACTGGTGATGGATGAATCTGCCGGGAAACCGATAGCGGCGGCCGAGTCGGCACGCGTCACGGGCCGGTTGGTGGGCTGCGGGCGCTCCTGGGTGGAGAGAGGCGTGCCAAGGAGCATGGTCGTCAGGCACAGAGGCATCAGGGGGCGCATTGGAGTCCGAGGTTACGGGTGAAAGCGTAATCTGATATCGGGTCTACTTCACCGAACGCGCTCGATCAGCCCTGATGCGGATCAGCACCGTGGCGGCAATCCCGAACCAGACAAGATTGACCATTGCGGACGGATACGCCCGGTAAACGTACGTGTTGATCAGCAGTCCGATACTTCCGACCGCATTCATCAACTGGAAGCTTACGGCGGTGCCGGCGAGCCGGCCGCTTGAGACCATTGCGTAGGCCGTAAGGAGCAATGCGGCTCCCATCCAGCCAACGATATCGGCTACCGGGTTCTCGAACATTGGACAAAACTATCCGTGGTGCTTGCGCAGGCGCCACTCCCGCGGCTATCTCTCTCGCCCCATGGATTCGTTCAACTATCGTGACGGCGTGTTGTGTGCCGAGGACGTACCGGTCCGGACGATCGCGGACGCTCTTGGGACTCCCACGTACGTCTATTCTGCCTCGACGCTGCGCGACCGGCATCGCCGGCTTGCGGCTGCGTTCGCGCCGCTCGAGCCGCAGTTGTGTTTTGCGGTGAAGGCGCTGAACAACGTGCACGTACTCCGCGTGCTGGCCGAGTGCGGTGCGGGGATGGATGTTGTGTCGGGATGGGAGCTTGAGCGGGCGTGGCTTGCGGGCGTGCCGCCATCGCGGGTGGTGTTTGCCGGTGTGGGGAAGGGTGACGACGAGATCAGGTCTGCGCTCGACGGTCGTTACAGTCCGCTGAGTGACGACAGGACGGCAAGCCGCGGACCCGTTGGGCTGTTCAACGTCGAATCTGACGAGGAACTGGCTAATATCTCGCGGATCGCGCGTGAGTTGGGCGCCCGGGCGGAGGTGTGTATCCGCGTGAATCCGGACGTTGACGCGCGCACGCACCCCCACACCACGACGGGGCTCAAGGAGAACAAGTTCGGGATCGACATTGGACGGGCACAGGAGCTGTTCGCGAAATATGCGAATGATGAAGGTCTGCGGATCGCAGGACTGCACGTGCATCTGGGCTCACCCATCTACGAGCTTGAACCGTTCCGGGCGGCGGTGACGGCTGTGGTCGATACCGTGCGGAGACTGGCGGCTGATGGCTACCAGGTGCGGGTGCTGAATCTGGGTGGCGGTTGGGGTGCTGACTACGAGACCGGGCAGACGCTGCCGTTCTCGGCGTATGCGGATACGCTGGTACCGCCTCTGCGGGAGCTCACGGAGCGTGGCGTGCGGTTGGTGCTCGAGCCTGGTCGGGCCATAGCGGCAAACGCCGGTGTCCTGCTCACGCGGGTACGCTATGTAAAGGAGGGCAGGACGCGCCGGTTTGCGGTGTGCGATGCCGGGATGCACACGCTCATCCGTCCGCTCCTCTATGACGCATTTCACTTCATCTGGCCTGCGCGCGTGGATCCGGCTTGCGTGCCGGCCCGGCGCGCACGTGAAATGTCTCTGAACGGCCTCGTTACTTACGACGTCGTGGGTCCGCTCTGCGAATCGTCAGACTTTCTGGCTCGTGGCAGGGGCTTGCCGCCGCTTGCGCGGGGCGACCTGCTGGCCGTGTTCAGCGCCGGGGCGTACGGGATGACGATGTCGTCGACGTTCAACGATCACGGCCGGCCGGCGGAGGTGTTGGTTGATGGGGATCGTTGGACGCCGATCCGGCGGCGCGACGAGCTAGCCGACGTGCTGCGGCCGGAGCTCGAGGCGAAGCCGCTCGCGTGAACGCTCGGCACGGCCCACCCACCCGAAATCTGCATGTCTGGATTCCATGCCGTTCTGCGCCTTCCTAGCTGACCGCACCCGGACCCCGATGGAGCCGGGCAACCACGAAGACGCAGACTGAGGGAGACTGACCAATGGCACAGTGGAAACCCGACCCCACGTTCTACCCGTCGCCTGCGATGGCGACCGAGGCACCACCCGAGAAGCTGGCTTACATGGCCATGCTCTCCGTCAACGGCAACGGCAAGAAGGACGCGATTGGTGTGGTGGATACCGATCCCGCCTCGCCCACCTACGGCCGGCTCGTGGGCAAGGCCGAGTTGCCGGACGGCGGCAACGAACTGCACCACTTCGGCTGGAACGCGTGCAGCTCGCATCTCTGCCCCTGGGCGCCGCACGCGCATGTCGAACGGCGCTACCTGATCGTGCCGGGCACGCATTCTTCCCGGATTCACATTCTTGACACCAAGCCGGATCCCAGGAATCCCAAACTCATCAAAGTGATTGACGGCGAGACCGTGATGGCCAAGACCGGCTACGCCGCCCCGCACACCGTCCACTGCGGTCCGGACGGGATCTACCTGAACGCGCTTGGCACCCCGGATGGGGACGGCCCAGGCGGCGTGTTCATGCTGGACCACGAGACCTTCGAGCTCAAGGGCGCGTGGGAGAAGGACCGCGGGCCCCAGCACCTGGCGTATGACTTCGCCTGGCACCTGGGCCACGACACGATGATCACCAGCGAATGGGGCACGCCCAACATGGTGACGTCGGGGCTGAACCCCGAGCTCCTGCTCGCGGGCAAGTACGGCAACGCTCTGCACGTCTGGGATCTGCGCAAGCGCACCCACAAGCAGAAGCTGGAGCTGGGCCCCGAGTACCAGATGACGCTCGAGTTGAGGCCGGCGCACAACCCGTCCAAGCCCTACGGCTTCGTGGGCACCGTGATCTCGCTCAAGGATCTCTCGGCGTCCATCTGGCTCTGGTATCTGGATACCAGCAACGGCGCGAAGGACAACTGGAAGATCAAGAAGGTGATCGACATCCCGGCCGAGCCGGCGGATCCGGCAGACCTGCCGCCCCTGCTCCAGGGCTTCACGGCCGTGCCGCCGCTGGTGACGGACCTCAACCTGTCGGTGGACGACAAGTTCCTCTACGTGTCGTGCTGGGGGACCGGCGAGTTCCAGCAGTACGACGTGTCCGACCCGCACAACCCCCGGTTGGTGGGCTCGACCCGGATCGGCGGCATTGTCTCACGCGCCGCCCACCCGGGCAACCCGTCGAAGCCGTTGAACGGCGGCCCGCAGATGGTGGAGGTGAGCCGCGACGGCAAGCGGGTGTACGTCACCAACTCGCTCTACACGCCCTGGGATGCGCAGTTCTATCCCGACGGGATCAAGGGGTGGATGGTGAAGCTCGACGCCGACCCGAACGGCGGGCTCACCATGGATGAGCGGTTCTTCGTGGAGCTGGAAGATGGCATGCGGCCGCACCAGGTGCGCCTGGAGGGCGGCGACGCGTCGTCGGACTCCTTCTGTTACTCGGCGTAGCTGAAGATATCTGATGAAGAACCCCCTCTCTGCCTCGGCGGAGAGGGGGTTCTTTGTCTGGAGTCATCCGTGCCCTGCGCATCCTCTGATGAGGAGGCGCACCAGTGACCAACCGAACACCCGTGATTGCCTACACCGTGCTGAGTCTGGCGTGGGGATCGACGTATCTCGCCATGCGACTCGGCGTGGAGCACATGCCGCCGGCGCTCTTTGCCGGCCTGCGGATGCTCGTGGCGGGGGTGCTGCTGCTTATTGGCGCCGGTGCCATGAAGCAGCGCCTTCCAACACGTTTCGCCGACTGGCGTACGAACGCCGTCGCCGGGCTGCTCTTGCTTGCCGTCGCGAACGGCCTGGTGGTCTGGGCGGTGCAGTTCGTGACGTCCGGCATGGCTGCGATCTTCATCGCGACCGTAGGCCTGTGGTTCGCGGTGTTCGAGAGCCTGTGGCCGGGGACCCACCGTCGTCCCACGATGGCGCAGGCCCTCGGACTCCTTGCGGGATTCGCAGGATCCGCCCTGCTGGTAGGAGCCGACTTCTCGGCGATCGGCAGTACCGACTGGCGGGGACCGATTGCCCTCACCATCGCTGCGGTCGCCTGGGGGTTCGGGTCAGTGTACCTCCAGCACCGGCCGACCGAGAGTGGACCCTGGGTCAATGCGTCCATTCAGATGCTGATCGGCGGTGTCGCGCTCCTCATGGTGGGCACGATCGGCGGGGAGTGGGGAGCTCTGGTTCCGACGTGGCAGGGACTGGCGGCGTTGTCCTACCTCACGGTCGTGGGATCGCTGGTCGGCTTCACGGCCTACCTTTATGTACTCCGCACGCTGCCGGCCCCGGTCGCGGGGACCTACGCATACGTCAATACCGTCGTGGCCGTCCTGCTGGGCTGGGTACTCCTTGGCGAGCCGATGGGGCTCAGTACGATCGCCGCGATGACGCTGGTGGTGGGGGGTGTGATCTGGGTGCGTCTGTCCGGCCGACGGCCAGCGCAAGTCGCGAGGCGGCCCACCGGGCCGGTGTTGGTGCGCGCGGTAGCGGCTCGGACGAGTTGCCCGGAAGTCGCGCCGTCCTGATCACGGTTTGGTCTAAGGCGGCCCTGGCGGGGCGTTACGCGGTCGAACGCGAGCTCGAGATCGCGGCCAATCAACCATCTAGCTGGCACCTCATCTGGATCATGTAACCAGCTGTTCTTATTGCTATTGTATCATAAGCCGATTATGATTCTTCCATGACATCGGTCCGAAGATACCTTGCCGAGATCGGCCGCCGCGGCGGTCTCAAGAGCCGCCGTGCGCTGGACTCTCAGACCGCGCGCGACATGGTTCGCGTCCGTGAGGCACGCCGCGCCTTCCGGCGCTTCCGCACCTCATGCTTCTGGTCGTACCGGCCGGATCTGCACATCACCCTGGAGGACGTCCCGTGGGTCGCCGAGCAGCTGATGAAGCACGGCAATCGGGAAGCGTGGCGCATGGGGGCTCGATTGTGCCGTTAACCGAGTTCCAGCGGGAGTTGCTGGCTGAGCTGGCCAAGGCGCGCACCGACGAGCGGTATCTGGCTGGCGGTGCGGCGCTGCACTTAGCGCCCAACTCCACGCGGTTCAGCGACGCTCTCGTCGGGGGACGCTGACCAGGAGAGCGCGTTCAGGTCCACAGTCCCAGAAGCAACGACGCAGTCCTCCAGCGGGTGCTTGGGTCTGTGCGTGACACGATCCAAATATGGTCGTCTTCCAGCCTTACCCCACTGTTGACATCGACACCAAAATGACGGTAAAATTGGTGTTGATGTTTACACGCTCCCTCACGGCACCCGAAACCTCCTTCTTCCTGTTCGGCCCAAGGGGCACGGGGAAGAGCACCTGGATCCGCTCCCGGTTCGAGGATGCGCTCGTGGTGAACCTCCTCCCCCCGGAGACCATGGTGCGGTACGAGCGGGACCCGACGCTCTTTCGCGCCGAGGTGCTGGCCCGCCCCCGCGAGACCTGGATCGTCATCGATGAAGTGCAGCGCGTGCCCAAGCTCCTTGACGAGGTCCATTTCCTCATGGAGGAGAAGGGGTACCGGAAGTTCGTGCTCAGCGGGTCCTCGTCCCGGAAGCTCAAGCGAGGGGGCGCCAATCTGCTGGCCGGACGGGCGATCCTGCGCAAGCTCTTTCCCCTGACCAGCGCGGAGATGGATTTCTCATTGCCTGCGGCTCAGCTCCTGCGCTACGGATCCATGCCACTGAGTGTAACGGCGGCGGACGACCGCGCGCGGGAAGAGTTCCTGCGCGCCTACGTAACCACCTACCTGAGCGAGGAGGTGCGCGCGGAGGGTCACGTCCGCGACCTGGGATCCTTCAGCCGTTTCCTGGAGGTGGCCTCCCTTGCCGCCGCCCGCACCACCAACGTCTCGGCGCTGGCGCGTGACGCCGGCGTGTCGCGCGAGACGGTGCGAGGCTACTTCGAGATCCTGGTGGACACACTGATCGGAGACTGGCTGCCTGCCTGCCGGCCGCGTGCCAGGGTCAAAGAGCGCGCGCTGCCCAAATTCTACTGGTTCGACGCGGGGGTGTTGCACGCAGCGGCCGGAGGGTTCGACCAGCCGCTATCGGCGGACTGGGACGGCGTGCTCCTGGAGCACCTCGTGCTCCATGAGATCCGGAGCCACATGCATTACCACAACGTGAAAGGCTCGCTCGGATACTGGGCCACGCCCAGCGGGAGCGAAGTCGATTTCGTCTGGTGGTACGGCAAGAAGATGGTCGCGATCGAAGCCAAGTCCGGACGCCGATACCGCCGCGAGTTCAGGGCGGGGATCCAGGCGCTGATCACGGGCGGCGCCCAGGTCAAGAGCTACATCGTCTACCGCGGGGACGCGGAACTCGACGTGGAGGGCACGCGCGTGCTGCCCCTGGACGTGTTCCTGCGGCGCCTGCACGCCGGTGAGATCCTCGGCTGACGCGTCGCCACTGGCTCGGCGGCCAGGCTTCGATGGACCGGACTGTCCTTCCGCGGTCACCCTACCTGAGCTGCACCCCGTCCAGCCAGACCCGCCCGGCCCCGACCACCGCGATCCCGTAGGCGATGACGTCGGCGCCTTCGGGGACGTCGGCCGAGATTTCGTACTCGCGCCACTCGGGGGACGTGATGGGTCGATCCGCCATGTTGTCGTAGAAGACGGGCACGCTCCAGGCCACCCCCGGACGCGTGACCTGGAGCCAGAGGTACGCGCGGTCCGACGACGTCGCGGCGTCGACGCGCACCGACGCGCGAAGCGTCACGCGCCGGCCGCGCCACGGGGTTGCGTCGACGCGCTGCTCGATCTGGCCGAAGGTCTCCCCGTAACCGCCGCCCTGGGCGCGGCGAATCACCACCGACTGCCTGCCCTCACGGGCGTCTTCGCGCGTGAGCACCGCTTCCCACTCAACTCCGGCGATCCCCTGCCCTCCTTCCCATCCCGGCGGCCAGTGACCGGGCTCGCCGGCTTCGAAGTCCGGGTTGACCGGTGCGGGGGCCAGCGGCGCCGGTGCGG
>CAZTIV010000063.1:0-12618 GCA_964613905.1 uncultured Gemmatimonadaceae bacterium
GCGGTGGCGGCCTCGCGCGTGAGGTTCAGGGCGCTGGAAGATCTGCTCGTACGCGCCGCTGAGACGAACGGGGAGGCGGCGTGATCGTCAAACCGGGACCAACCCGCGCCGTGGTTGGCGCTCTGATCGATCCGGTCCATGCCATTCGTCAGGCCTCCGGTGTTCCGGTGCTGGTGTTGGCGGCGGTGCTCGCTGTGGCCGTAATGGCTCTCGGCGGGGTCGCTATACCGAGGCAACTGGCGCTGCTTTCCGACCTCGTGCCGCATACGGGCGATCCAGTCGTTGTGAGCCTCGCTCGTCGCATGCACTCCGCGCTCGTGCGCCTCGTCGTGGTAGACCGGCTCCTGCCACCACTCACCTTTGCTCTTGCCGCCGGCATTCTGTGCGCGCTCGCGGCTCCGGTGCTGTCGCTTTCGCAGGACGACAATCGCCAACTCGTAGTGCTCGCCATACTGGGCCTGGCCCCCTTGCTCGTCCTCAGGCTCTCCGAGGCAGTCCTCGTCTGGCTGGTGCCGGCCGGATCTGTGGCAACCCTGGGAGACACGGTTACCCTGCCGCAACGTTTCGTCACCGGCCCCAAGCTCCTGTGGCGGGGGGAAGGCGTTCCGCCGGCATGGCTCGAGACGCTCGACGCAAGACTCAACCTCTTCAGCCTGTGGTGCGCTGCGCTCTGGGCGGCCGGCCTGAGATTCCTGGACGGTGGACGCCTGGCACTCTGGCACGTGATACTCCCGGCGGCTGCGTTTCTCCTGGCCGGCCTCGTGACATGGGCGCTCGGGCCACTCGTCCTGCCGGTGGTACTGGGCGGGTTCTGATTCATCGTCCCACCGCTCGGTTGACGCGCTGCCACCGGGCGATCTACGTTTCACCCCACCGAACTCGTTGTCACTCATTACTTTGGAGCGCCATCCATGATGCTGGCTCAGGCGAGCCGCGTGGCCGGAGACGTTGCCGACTTCTTTAGCGTCGATTTCGCGGATGGCGTGCGTCTTGGCCTCCGAATCCTCGCGATACTGGCGCTCTGGTGGATTGCAAAGCGGGTGCTCAAGGCGCTCACCGGCCGTCTCGAACGGAGTGCCTCCCGTGGTGACGGCACCACGATGGAAATTGAGCAGCGGTCCAAGACGCTGGCGCAGCTGCTCAACAGCGTAGGGAACGTCGTCATAGCGCTCGCCGCCATACTCACGATACTGAATCAGTTCATTACCATAGGACCGCTGCTCGCAGGTGTGGGCGTGGTGGGGCTTGCCATCTCATTTGGCGCGCAGAGTCTGGTCAAGGATATCATCACCGGGTTCTTCATTCTGCTCGAAAACCAGTTCCAGGTGGATGACATCGTCGAGATCAACGGAACAGGTGGCAGGGTAGAGCAGATGACGATGCGGGTGGTGATGCTCCGCGATCTCAAGGGAGTGCTCCACGTGATTCCAAATGGCAACATCACCATGGTGAGCAACCGGACCCGAGGGTTCTCGCGGGCCGTGGTGGACGTATCGGTGGCATACAAGGAAAACGTGGATCACGTGATGGAGATCCTGCGGGACGTCGAGCATGAGATGTGGGAAGACGAGGCGTGGCGCCCGCTCATGGTGGAGGAGCCGGCCGTACTCGGTGTGGACGAACTGGCTGACAGCGCGGTCCTGATCAGGATCGTGGCTCCAACTCGGCCGGGCAGACAGTTCGAGGTGGCCCGCGAACTGAGACGCCGCATCAAGAACCGGTTCGACAAGGAAGGCATAGAGATCCCCTTCCCGCAGCGCACCATCCACATGGCCAAAGGCAGCTAGCGTGGCTTTGAGTCTCTACAACACGCTCACGCGGTCGGTAGAACCGTTTGAGCCGCTGGAACCTCCCCGCGTCACCTTCTACATGTGCGGCCCCACTATATGGAACTATGCGCACGTGGGGAACTTCCGCACGTTTCTCGTGGGCGACGTGCTGCGGCGGTATCTGACGTACGCCGGATATGAGGTGTTCTTCCTCATGAACCTGACCGATGTGGACGACCGTATCATCAGGGCTGCCCATGAGGCCGGTACCACCATACGTGACTTCACCGATCGCTTTGCCGCAGTCTTCCACGAAGACCGCGAGTTTCTGAGGATACGCCCGGCGGACCATTACCCCCGCGCCACCGACTACATCCCGGCCATGATCGGTTTGGTAAACCGACTGCTGGAACGGAAGCTTGCCTACGTGGGTGACGACGGCTCGGTGTACTACGCGGTAAGGGCGTTCCCAGGATACGGGCGGCTCTCGCGGCTGGACACGCGGGAGTTGAAAACAGGCGCACGAATGGCGAGCGACGAGTACGCCAAGGAAGAGGCCCAGGACTTTGCCCTCTGGAAGGCCGCTTCACCCGCGGACGAGGCGGCGGGTGCCGCATGGGACGCACCGTTCGGCCGGGGCCGGCCGGGGTGGCATCTCGAGTGCTCGGCCATGGCGCTCTCGGAAATCCGGGAACGCTTTGCCGTGGAGACGCTCGACCTGCACGCCGGGGGCAAGGATCTGATCTTCCCGCACCACGAGAACGAGATAGCCCAGTCGGAAGGTGCCACCGGCCGTCCCTTTGCCCGGGTGTGGCTGCACGGGGAGTTTCTCACCGTGGCCGGCACCAAGATGTCCAAGCGGTTTGGCAACATTCTCACCGTGCGCGACCTGCGCGAGGAGGGGGTGGACCCGGCGTCCTTCCGCCTGCTCGTGCTGTCGGCCCACTACCGGCAGGAACTCAACTACACGGACGAGGCGCTTCAATCCGCGCTGGAGGGGGCCAGGCGCCTGGCTGATTTCCGCGATCGGCTGGAAGAAACCAGGGCTCAGGAGGGAGAGGCTGCTGTCCCGCCGGCTCTGGAGGAAAGCCTCATTACGGAATTCGGTGCCGCCATGGATGATGATCTCAACACCCCCCGGGCGGTGGCTTCGATCTTCACGTTCGTGAGGGCGGCCAACCGGGCGCTGGATGCTGGGGAGGTGCGGGGGGCGGGAGCAATGGTCCTGGCTGATGCCTTCGACCGGGTAATGGACGTCCTGGACGTGGTGCCGGCCCGCCCGGGAGCGGACGATGAGCTGGCGGCGTGGGTGGAGGAGCGGATTACGGCCCGGCAGGAGGCCCGGAAAGCCCGGGACTTTGCCCGAGCCGATGCCATCCGGGCGGAGCTGGCTGGCCGGGGTATCGAGCTGGAAGACGCGCCCGGGGGCACCCGCTGGCGGCAGGGGGGCTGACCCGCCCCAAGTGCCCTCCGGGCCACCGGTTGGCGTTGACTCCCGATTCCCCTTCCTGTTATAGTAAGAGTCTCGCGCAAAACAGCCTGACAGGCTGACGTAGCTCAATTGGTAGAGCAGCTGATTTGTAATCAGCAGGTTAAGGGTTCGAGTCCCTTCGTCAGCTCCGTATTGAGAGGCGTGCGCGGTCCGTCCCGTGTCAAAGTGTCCACCCCGCTCGGGTTCGCGGGGTGGTCTGCTGAACGGGGTGACCAGGGCAGCGGTGGGGTGCCCGAGTGGCCAAAGGGAGCAGACTGTAAATCTGCCGGCGTATGCCTACGTAGGTTCGAATCCTACCCCCACCATCGGGCGCGCCGGAACAGCCGGGCCGACGCGCCGGCAGGGAGCATACGGGGAACTGGTCCGCGGGTGTAGCTCAGTTGGTAGAGCATCAGCCTTCCAAGCTGAGGGTCGCGGGTTCGAGTCCCGTCGCCCGCTTGTCGCTCGCGTAGCTCAGTGGTAGAGCGCGTCCTTGGTAAGGACGAGGCCATGGGTTCAATCCCCATCGCGAGCTCTTGAGGGGAACAGGAACGCCACAAAGAAGGCAGCTACATGCCGCGCGAAAACATCATTCTGGAATGTTCCGAGTGCAAGAACCGGAACTATTTCACCACCAAGAACCGCCGGAAGCATCCCGAGCGGGTTGAGTGGAAGAAGTTCTGCCCCCGTTGCGGGCAGCACAAGTCGCACAAGGAGTCGAAGTAGTGGCGGGAGCCGCTGGTTTCGCAAAGCGAACGTTCCAGTACGTCGAGGACGTGCGTGATGAGGTGGGCAAGGTCACCTGGTCGTCGCTGCCGGATCTCCGGCGGATGACGATCGTGATCATCATCTTCGTCGTTATACTTGGCATCCTCATCGGGTTGATCGACCGGTTTGCGTCGTGGGTGCTGATCCAGGGTATCGGGCGCGTGTTCTCGTGATCGGGGTGGCTATGGAGGCGAAGTGGTACGCCATACAGACCACGGCCGGCCATGAGAACAAGGTCCGGTCGCTGATACAGCGAAAGATCGACGCCGACCCCCGGACCCCGGAGGAACGGCCGATCCGTCAGGCTCTGGTCCCCACGAAGCAGGAAGTGGAGATCAAGAACGGCAAGAAGGTGACCGTGGAGCGGAAGACCTTTCCGGGCTATGTGCTTGTGGAGATGGTCCTGAATCAGGAAACGCTTCATGTCATCAACAGCATTCAGGGTGTGATCAAGTTCGTGGGACAGGGGTGGACGCCGCAGGCCCTGAGGCAGGACGAAGTCAACCGGCTGCTAGGCATCGAGGAGCCGGAAGCAGAGAAGACCGCCAAGGAAGAGATCCCGTTCCTGCCGGGGCAGGTGGTCGAGGTTATCGAGGGGCCGTTTTCGGAATTCAGCGGCACCGTTGAAGAGGTCCTGGCCGACAAGGGCAAGGTGCGGGTGAGCGTGAGCCTCTTCGGGCGGCCCACTACAGTGGAGCTGGATTATCTGCAGTTGAGAGGGCATTAGGCGGCGGCTCAGGCGGCGGGGATGGCGGGGGTGGCAGGGTCAATCCCTTACCACGGGGCAATGTGGGAGCCAGGGACTTCGGGTTCCGGCGACAAGTGAGGAAGGCGATGGCCACGAAGCGAGTTACGGGATTCGTCAAACTGCAGTGTCCCGCCGGGGCTGCTACACCGGCACCCCCTGTTGGTACCGCGCTCGGTCCGCACGGTGTCAACATCATGGACTTCTGCAAGCAATTCAACGCCAAGACCCAGGGACAGCCGGGGATGATCATCCCGGTTGAGGTCACGATCTATCACGACCGGTCATTTTCGTTCATCACGAAGACGCCGCCGGCCGCCATTCTCCTCAAGAAGGAGGCGGGGATAGAAAAGGGGTCGCCGCAGTCCAACCGTCAGAAGGTGGGACAGGTAACCAGGGCTCAGGTGAAGAAGATCGCCGAACTCAAGATGCCTGACCTCAACGCCAATGACGTGGACGCAGCCATGAAGATCGTGGCGGGCACCGCCCGGTCCATGGGCCTTGAGGTGGTGGACTGATGGCGCGCGGGAAGCGGTATCGCGCAGCGGTAGCCACCCTGGATCGCCAGCGGGAGTACGAGCCCCGGGCGGCGGTTGAACAGGTCAAGGCGGCCTCTTTTGCCAAGTTCGACGAAACTGTCGACGTGGCCATGAACCTGGGAGTGGATCCCCGGCACGCGGATCAGATCGTACGCGGCACGGTGGTGCTGCCCAACGGCACCGGCAAGAAGATCCGGGTGCTGGTGCTGGCCCAGGGAGAGAAGGCCAAGGAAGCTGAAGCTGCGGGGGCTGACTTCGTGGGTCCCGAGTACATCCAGAAGATCAAGGACGGTTGGCTCGATACGGACGTCATCGTGGCCACCCCTGACATGATGGGGCAGCTCGGTCCCCTGGGCCGGGTGCTGGGTCCCCGCGGACTCATGCCCAATCCCAAGTCGGGTACCGTTACCATGGACGTGGCGCGCGCGGTCAAGGAGATCAAGGCCGGAAAGATCGAGTTCCGGGTGGACAAGACCGGAAACATTCATGCCCCCATCGGCAAGGTGTCGTTCTCGGTGGATCAACTGGTGGAGAACCTCCATGCGTTCGTGGAGGCCATACAGCGGGCCAAGCCGTCGGCGGCCAAGGGGACCTACGTCAGGTCGGTGACGGTTTCGAGCACTATGGGACCGGGCGTTCCGGTCGATGCGGCGGGGTACCGATGAACAGAACAGACAAGGGTCAGGTGGTAGAGGGGCTGCGTGAACGTCTGACGCGCACTCCCCATCTGTACCTTACGGACTTCACCGGTGTGTCGGTGAAGAAGATTACGGAACTCAGGCGGAAACTGCGTTCTGCCGGCACCGAGTACGTGGTGGTGAAGAACACGCTGGCCGTGTGGGCGTTCCGCGAGGCGGAAGTCGGCGGGCTCGACGAGGTTCTGGCCGGTCCCACGGCGCTGGCGCTGGCGCAGGAGCCGGTGGCGGCGGCAAAGATCCTCGCGGAGTTCCAGAGGGAATTCGACACGTTCCGTGTCAAGGCCGGACTGGTGGACGGTCGGCCGGTGACGCCGGACGAGGTCAGGAGGCTTGCTACCCTGCCGTCGCGCGAGGAGCTGCTGGGCCAGCTGGCGGGCACGATGCAGGCGCCGCTCCAGGGTTTCCTGGGGGCCATGAACGGACTGATGTTGCAGTGGATTGGCGCCCTGGAGGCGCTCAAGGCGCAGCGCGCCGATGCAGGTTAACCCGGTCGAAGAAGAGAGAGTACACGAATGGCCACGAGCACTCTGAGCAAAGACGAGATCCTTGAGGCGATCGGCAACATGTCGGTCATCGAGCTGGCCGATCTGATCGAGGCCTTCAAGGAGAAGTTCAACGTCACCATAGCGGCGGCGCCGGTTGCGGCTGCCCCCGCGGCTGGTGGAGCCGGCGCCGCCGCTGCGGCCGAAGAGAAGACCGAGTTTACGGTCGTACTCAAGGACGTCGGTTCCAAGAAGATCCAGGTGATCAAGGCGGTCCGCGAAGTGACGTCGCTTGGACTCAAGGAAGCGAAGGACCTGGTTGACGGCGCTCCGAACAACATCAAGGAGAACGTCACCAAGGAAGAGGCTGAAACCGTCAAGAAGAAGCTCGAAGAGCAGGGCGCGATCGTCGAGTTGAAGTAGCGCCGGTGCGCCGGTTTCTACGCTTCGTGCGTGACGCACGACATCGCAACAATCCTGCTCGCGTGAGCGAGTCCCGAAAACAGCCCTCGTCCGCGCCGGACGGGGGCGGGCGGGGCCCTTTGTGCTGTGTGAGGAAGGCCGCATGACGACGTTACCAGTTATTCCGTTTGCCAAACTCGAGTCGGGCATGCCGATGCCCCACTTGCTGGACATCCAGACCCATTCCTTCCGTACGCTGCTGGAACCGGAAGCGATCGGGGTGGGCGCCGATCTGGGCCTGGAGCGGGTGTTCAACGACGTGTTCCCCATCACCGACGTGAACGGGAACTATTCGCTCGAGTTCGTGAAGTTCGCGCTCGGTGAGCCCAAGTACACGGTCGAGGAGTGCATCGAGCGGGACATGACGTACTCCGCCTCGCTCAAGGCCACGCTGCGCCTGGTGGTGCTGGAGGAGATGGAAGGGGGAGCAAGACGTCCCAAGAACATCATCGAGAAGGAAGTCTACCTCGGTGAGCTTCCCATTCTGACTCCGCTCGGAACGTTCGTAATCAACGGCGCCGAGCGGGTGGTGGTATCGCAGCTGCACCGGTCGCCCGGGGTGGTGTTCGAGGAGACCACTCACCCCAATGGTCAGCGCCTCTACAGCTCCCGGATAATTCCGTTCAGGGGCTCCTGGGTGGAGTTCACTGTTGACATCCACGACGTGGTCTACGTCCACATAGACAAGAAGAAGAAGTTCCCGGCCACAGCGTTGCTCAGGGCGTTCGGATACGGGTCGAACGCCGATATCCTCCGCCTTTTCTACGCCACGCGCGAGCTGGATCTCTCGCACAAGCTTGAAGAGCGCATGGTGCGGCGCCAGCTGCTGGGGAGCCTGGTGGCGGAAGACGTGGCGGCCCCGGACGGCGACGGTTTCCTTGCGCGTGAGGGTGACGAACTCACCTCCGAGCGGCATGAAGCGCTCAAGAAGGCCGGCATCAAGACGGCGCGCGTGTTCGCCCGTTACACCACGGTGGACATCCGCGATGAAGAGCGTCCCACCTCCATGCGGGATGCGGAAGAGCGCCAGGTGCTGGCGTTTGACGTGCCGGATCCCGACACCGGCGAAGTGCTGGTGGAGGCCGGCAAGGAGCTGACCGAAACGACCAAGAAAAAGCTGATCAAGGCGGGCGCGTACAAGGTTGACGTGCTTCTGGGAGCGGTACGGAACGAGTCGCAGTTGATCAAGAATACGCTGGCCAAGGACCCGACCGCCTCTGAGGCCGAGGCGCTGGAACAGATCTATGCATTGCTCCGACCGGGCGATGCCCCCAATCTGGAGACCGCGCGGGCCGCGCTCGAGCGACTGTTCTTCAATCCCAAGCGTTACGACCTGGGTCGCGTGGGCCGCTACAAGATCAATCAGCGGCTCAAGGTGAAGGTGCCCTATACGCACACCGTGCTCACCGAGGACGATTTCGTGGCCATCGTGCGGTACCTGCTGGAGCTTTCCGAGGGTCGGGGGCACACGGACGACATCGACCACCTGGGGAACCGGCGTGTGCGTACCGTGGGTGAGTTGATAGCCAACCAGTTCTCGGTGGGCCTCTCGCGCATGGCGCGGCTCGTCAGGGAGCGCATGAGCATCAACAACGATCCCGAGAAGATCACGCTCGACGATCTCGTCAATGCACGGACCGTGAGTGCCGTGATCCAGGCCTTCTTCGGCAGCTCGCAGCTGTCGCAGTTCATGGATCAGACGAACCCGCTGGCGGAGCTTACCCACAAGCGCAGGCTCTCGGCGCTCGGGCCCGGGGGACTCACCCGCGAGCGCGCCGGATTCGAGGTCCGCGACGTGCACTACTCCCAGTACGGCCGGATGTGTCCCATCGAGACGCCGGAAGGTCCGAACATCGGGCTCATCACGAGCCTGTCCACGTACGCGCGGGTGAACGAATTGGGCTTCATCGAGACGCCGTACCACGTGGTCAAGGACGGCCGGATCACCCAGGAGGTCCGCTGGCTCTCGGCGTCCGAAGAGGAGGAGTTCGCCGTAGCGCAGGCCAACGCTCCGCTCGACGCCGAAGGTCGCTTCATTCGCGATCTGGTGCTGTGCCGGAAGCGGGACGACTACCCGCTGCTCGCTCCAGCCAGGATCGAGTTCATGGATGTGGCACCCGAGCAGCTGGTATCGATAGCCGCAGCTCTGATTCCGTTCCTCGAGCACGACGATGCCAACCGCGCGCTCATGGGCAGCAACATGCAGCGCCAGTCGGTGCCGCTGCTGTTCCCGCAGGCGCCGCTCGTGGGCACCGGGCTTGAAGCCAAGGTCGCCATGGACTCCGGTGCCGTGGTTGTGGCGCGCCGCGGCGGCCTCGTGAGCAAGGTGACGGCCGACGAAATCATCGTGGATACGGGACGCGAGGGGGTCGAGGAAGGCGGCGAGGCCCCGTTGCGCGGGCTCATGCAGCACGACCGCTACCGCCTGAAGAAGTTCTGGCGTACCAACCAGGACACGGCCATCAACCAGCGCCCTCTGGTGCAGGTGGGACAGCAGGTTGATGCCGGCCAAGTGATCGCCGACGGTCCGGCCACCGAGAACGGCGAACTCGCCCTTGGCGCCAACGTGCTGGTGGCGTTCATGCCCTGGTACGGCCACAACTTCGAGGATGCCATCGTCCTTTCGGAACGGCTCGTCAAGGACGACGTGTACAGCTCGATTCACATCCAGGAGCTGGAGCTGCACGTACGTGACACGAAGCGGGGGAAGGAAGAGATCACCCGCGAGATCCCCAACGTTTCCGAGGAAGCGCTGGTGGACCTGGACGAGCGCGGAATCGTCCGGATTGGTGCGCACGTCACGCCGGGAGACATCCTGGTGGGCAAGATCACGCCCAAGGGCGAGACGGAGCTGTCGCCGGAGGAGAAGCTGCTTACCGCGATCTTCGGCGAGAAGGCCAAGGACGTCAAGGATTCGTCGCTCAAGGTGCCGCCCGGCATGGCCGGCGTGGTGATCGACGTCAAGATCTTTTCGCGCATCGAGGACCAGGTAGTCGAGAAGGACCGCGGCGAGCGGATCGGCGAGGTCCGGCGCCTCGAGAACGAAGAGAAGAAGCGGATCAGTGACGTGCTGTTCGAGGAGATGAGAGACCTCCTGCAGGGCCAGGAGGTGGTGGTCATGCTCCGGAACGGCACCGTGGACGAGTACCAATCCGAGGGAACGAAGCTCACGAAGGCCATGCTGGCGGAAGTCGATTTCGCCGACGTCGATCTCAAGACGCTGCGTGTGAGCAACAAGGCGATAAACGAGCGGATTCGTACCGCCATCGATGCCGCGAATCGTGAGCGTGCCCGAATAGAGGAGAAGGCCGAGGATCAGATCGACAAGATCCTTCAGCCTGACGAACTGCCGCCCGGCGTCATCCAGCTGGTGAAGGTCTATTTGGCCGAGAAGCGGAAGATCTCGGTGGGCGACAAGATGGCCGGGCGGCACGGCAACAAGGGAATAATCGCGCGCATCGTGCCGGAAGAAGACATGCCGTTCATGCCGGACGGGACGCCGGTGGACATCGTGCTCAACCCGCTCGGCGTACCGAGCCGGATGAACGTAGGGCAGTTGCTCGAGACGCATTTGGGTTGGGCGGCCCGGCTGCTTGGCTTCGAGGCGAAGACGCCGGTCTTCCAGGGGGCGGATGAGCTGGAGATCGGGTTGCTGCTGCGGCTTGCCGGGTTGGTCTGGGCGCGGGACGCCATGTCCATCGAATCCGAGTTGCCGTCGCTCTCGGCCGACGCGCTCAAGCAGCTGGTGGAAGATCTCAAGCGGCTGCGCGACGAAGGTGGCGAGCCCCCGGTCATTCAGGGAGTGGAGCTCGACATGCTTCAGAGCCGGACCCTGAGCCAGGAAACGCGCGATCTGTTTCATGGGATACGCGACTTCCTGGAGCAGGCCGCGAAGGATCTGGTGGAGCGGCACAAGGAAGAGGCCCGGGTGCAGGTGACCGACCACGAGCAGCGGGCCGAGGACGAGGATCTGGAAAAGGCCCGGAAGGTCGCGCTCAGGCACGGACTCAAGGACGCTGAAAAAATCGCCGGGATGACGCAGCAGGAGGCCCTGGAGCACGTGGGGCTGCCCGCGTTGGCGAAGCTGCTCGGGCCCAAGAGCGAAGCGAACGTCGAGGAGGCGGCCGCCGAATTCCTGAGGGAGGCCGGTCTTACACCCACCGGCAAGATGCGGCTCCGTGACGGACGTAACGGCGAATGGTTCGACTCGGACGTCACCGTGGGATCGATCTACATGATGAAACTCTCGCACCTGGTGGACGACAAGATCCATGCGCGTTCCATCGGGCCTTACAGCCTTGTGACGCAGCAGCCGCTTGCCGGAAAGGCGCAGTTCGGCGGCCAGCGGTTCGGCGAAATGGAGGTGTGGGCGCTCGAGGCTTACGGCGCGGCCCATGTGCTCCAGGAGATGCTGACGGTCAAGTCGGACGACGTAAACGGACGCAGCCGGGTCTATGAGGCAATCGTAAAGGGTCAGAATCTGCCGGAACCCGGCATACCAGAGTCGTTCAACGTTCTGGTCAAGGAGCTTCAATCGCTCGGTCTTCGCGTGACGCTCGGCGCCACCGAAGACGGCGAAGAGTAGGCGGAGGTCTAATGATTGATTTTCGCAGCGCCCGCGAGCCACGCGGTTCGAGCTTTGATTTCATCCAGATCCGGATCGCCTCGCCCGAGGAGATCCGGGGCCCCCGCGACGGCAAGGAACGGGAGCGGCTTGCGCTTCAGGGCCAGCGGACCTGGTGGTCGTGGGGCGAGGTAACCAAGCCCGAGACGATCAACTACCGCTCGTTCAAGCCCGAGAAGGATGGCCTGTTCTGCGAACGGATATTCGGGCCGGTGAAGGACTGGGAGTGCCACTGCGGCAAGTACAAGCGCATCCGATACCGGGGCGTGATCTGCGACCGCTGTGGCGTGGAAGTTACGCTGTCCAAGGTGCGACGCGAGCGGATGGGCCACATCGAACTCGCGGTGCCGGTGGCACACATCTGGTTCTTCAAGACGCTGCCCAGTCCAATGGGCAACCTGCTGAATCTTACGCTTCGCGATCTCGAGCGGGTGGTGTATTACACCAACTACGTGGTGATCGATCCGGGCGAGCAGGACGTGGAGGCCAATGAGCTTCTGGACGAGGAGAAGTATCTCGAACTCAAGGCCAAGGCAAAGAGCGAAGGGGATTCCGCGTTCCTGGCGGACATCGGTGCTCCGGCCGTACGCGAGCTGCTCAAGCGGCTGGATGTGGACAAGGTTTCGGAAGAGCTGCGCAAGGGGGTGATCGGGGAGACGAGCCAGCATCGCAAGAAACAGATGCTCAAGCGGTTGAAGATCGTTGACGCCTTCCGCAATTCGGGAGACCAGGGCGATCAGAGGAACAATCCCGCATGGATGATACTGGACGTGGTCCCCGTCATTCCGCCGGATCTGAGACCGCTGGTGCCGCTGGATGGCGGCCGGTTTGCGACGAGCGACCTGAACGACCTGTACCGTCGCGTGATCAATCGGAACAACCGTTTGCAGAAGCTGATCCTGCACCGCGCGCCGGAGGTGATTCTCCGGAACGAGAAGCGGATGCTTCAGGAAGCGGTGGACGCGCTGTTCGACAACGGGCGGCGGTCCAAGGCCATTCGGGGCCGCGGGAAGCGGCCCCTCAAGTCGCTCTCGGACATGCTCAAGGGCAAACAAGGGCG
>CAZTIV010000064.1:0-12604 GCA_964613905.1 uncultured Gemmatimonadaceae bacterium
GGCTCCCGGGGCTGCGGCCGCTCCACCGCTTCCGGTGCCCGCCGCTGCTGCGGCTCCGGACGCGGAGCCGCCACCAGTTCAACCGCATAGACGGTGGGCGGCGGCTCGCGACCCGCCTCGGGGAATCCCAGCAGCGAGATTCCCGCCAGAGCGTGCACCACCACCGACCCCGCCACCGCGACACCCGTCCCCGGCGGCTGCTTCTTCCGAGGTCGGCGGAACGGCCTCCCCGTCACCGCCGGATTACCTCCTCTTCGGCCACAAGGCCCACGTTCGCCACACCGGCTTGCCGCATCACCGCGAGCACCCGCACAACCTGACCGTAGTCGGCCCTGGTATCTCCCCTCAAATACACCCCTGACGGCTCCCGGGATGCCACCAGCGCCCGAAACGCCACTCTGAATTCGTCGAACGTAAGCGGTGTCTCGTCGATGAAGATCCTGCCCTGCCGGTCAACCGACACGACGAGTCCCTCGCGCGGTTGAAGCGGTCTCGCCTCGGCCCGGGGCAGCTGCACATCCACGCCTCCCTGCATGATGGGAGCCGTGATCATGAAGATGATCAGCAACACGAACGCCACGTCCACCAGCGAAACGACGTTTATGTCCGCCATCAGCGGCAACTCCCCGTGGCCGCGCAGTCCCCTGTTGTTGCCGCTCCCGTTCACAACCGGCCCTCCCGTGCCAGGGTACCCACGATCTCATGGGCAAACCCCTCGAGTTCACCGGCAAACAATCCCAGCCGGCTCACCAGCAGGTTGTACGCGATAACCGCCGGAATGGCCACCACCAGCCCGAACACCGTGGTAACCAGCGCCTCCGCAATACCCGGCGCCACGGCCGCGATGTTACCCGAACCGCCGGCGGCTATGCCCAGGAACGCATCCATCACCCCGATCACCGTACCCAGGAGGCCGAGCAACGGGCTCACCGATCCCACCGTGGCGATCACCGGAAGGAATCGCGCCATCAGATCGCGCTCGGCGCCGATCTCCTTGGCCAGCATCATCCGCAACGCCTCCAGTTGTGTACCGCTGAGTGTGGTCTGGCGTTCCCCCGCTTCGCCCTGAAGCGCACCCGGCCGGAGCTCGGAGAAGAAGTTCACGCCCTCGCGCAGCAGGCGTCCGTACGGGGACGGCGGCAACTTCATCACCGCATGGTACGCGTCCTCCAGCCGCGACGTGCGCTCCAGTACGTTGAAGAAACGGTCGCCCTGCCGCCTTACCCGCCGGAACTGCCACCACTTCCACAAGATGAGAAACCAGCTCACCACAGAGAACAGAGCCAGCACCAGCAGAATCCCCTGGGTGAATCTGCTGGACACCGTTATCAACTCCCACGGTGTCTGTGGAAGGGCGCCGCCCACCTGAAGCATCAAGCCTCCGTAGTGAGGATCCATTCGTAGGTCCGGCGGAGCCCGTCATCCAGGACCACCTCCGGACGCCAGGCAAGCGCCCGGCCGGCCTTCTCCACGGCCACGGCACTCCTGGCCAGTTCACCCGGCCGGGCCGGCGCGTACTCGATTGCCGACTCCACGCCGGTGGCCGACCGCATCGCATGCGCCAGCTGGTTGACGCTGGTCTCTGTGCCAGTGCCCACGTTGAACGCCAGATCGTCAAGCCCCCGCGGCGGTTGCGCGGTGTACCGCGTGGCGGCAAGGTTCGCCCGGGCAACGTCGTGCACGTATACGTAGTCCCGGGTCTGAGAACCGTCACCGAATATCATGAGCGGTTCGCCACGGCGGAGCCGGTTCCCGAAGATGGCCACCACCCCGGCTTCCCCCTTCGGGCTCTGGCGCGGTCCATAGACGTTGGCATACCTGAGCGATACGGAAACCATGCCGTACAGCTGTGTGTAGACCGCGAGATAGTACTCGGAGGCCAGTTTGCTCACCCCGTAAGGAGAAATCGGTAATTTGGAGGCGCCCTCGGGGTGCGGAAGATCGTCTCCCTCGCCGTACACCACTCCACCGGACGAAGCGAACACCACGCGCTTCACACCGCCCTTTCTGGCTCCTTCAAGGAGATTGAGCAGGCCTATCAGGTTGATCCGCGCATCCAGCGAGGGGTCTGCCACCGACACGCGCACGTCGAGCTGGGCGGCATGATGGTTGAGTACGGTGAACCCGCCCTCCGCCAGCAGCGAATGCGCCGTATCCGAACACACGTCGGCTTGTACGAACGTCGCCGCCTCCGGTACGTACTCTCGCCGGCCGGTGGAGAGGTCGTCCAGTACAGTGACCTCGTAACCGGCCTCGAGATAACGATCCGCTATGTGGGACCCGATGAATCCCGCCCCACCCGTCACCAGCACTCGCTCCGTCATGTCGTTCAGGTGTCCTCTCAGCCTTGTGAGTGATCGTTGTCCTTTGGCATGGCTCTGAGCCCGAAGAGCCGCTCAATGGCGTCGGTAAGCGCTCCGTCCTTTCCTTCCCTCACCGCGGCCTTCAGCGTAAGCGTGGGCTCGTGCAGGAACTTGTTCATGAGCGAACGGCTGAGATGCTCCACCTTCGCCCGGTCTTCCTCGCTCAGGTGCCTGAAGTGGCGTGCCATGCGCGCCACTTCCTCGGAGCGGATGTCGTCCATGCGGTCGCGGAACGCCCGGATGGCCTCCGCGACGCCGCGCGCCGCGTACCACTCCCAGAACTCGTGTGCTTCCTCATCTACAATCCGCTCCGCTACGGGTACTTCGCGCTTCCGACCTCCAACGCTCGCCGCCACCACTCCCTGCAGATCGTCCAGATCGTACAGGAACACCTGCGCGAGACCCCTTACCTCCGGATCCACATCCCGCGGCACGGCAATATCCAGCACGCACAGCGGGCGGCCGCCGCGCCGGCCGATATGTTCCGCAACCCGATCCAGCAGCACAATCGGATGCGGCGCCGCCGTCGAGCAGACAACTATATCCGCCTCGGCAAACATGGCCCACGCTTCTTCATACCCCACGGCCCGCCCACCCAGACGGCTTGCCACTTCCTGCGCCCGGTCGAAGGTACGGTGCGCCACCATCACCGTACGCACTCCTTCGGTAACCAGCGCCGCCATCGCCAGCTCCGCCATCTCCCCGGAGCCCAGCACCAGAGCACGTCTGCCCGCCAGCTCGCCAAAGATCTTGCGGGCAAGATCGACGCACGCCCTCGGCACCGATGCCGGTCCCTGTCCGATCTGCGTCTCGCCCCGCACTCTGCCGCCCGTGTGCAGTGCCGCCTGGAACAGCCGCGTAAGCACCGGCCCCGCCGCACCTACCGCCGCATCGTACGCCTGCCGCACCTGCCCCTGAATCTCGGACTCGCCCAGCACCATCGAGTCGAGCCCCGACGTTACGCGGAACAGGTGTCCCACCACCGCCCTGTCACGGTGCACGTAGGCGTACGGCGTGAGCGGCCGACCGAGCCGCTGCCCGGCGGTGCGCCACAACGCATCCAGTACAGCCGGATCAGCGTCGGTCAGGTAAAACTCGGTGCGGTTGCAGGTGGACAGCAGTACGGCGCCGGTACCGCCCACCGACAACAATCCGTCCAGTACATCCGGCAACTCGTGACGCGGCCAGGTGAGCCGCTCCCGGACGGCCAGCGGAGCGGTGTGATGACTCAGGCCTACCGTAGTGAGACTCATGCAACCGCCAACCGCCAGGCGCCAACCGCTCTCACGGCATGAACCCCGGCCCGCCCTGCCCCATCCCCCTCACCACCACGTACGCCACCGCCACTCCCGCAAAGGCGAGCACCGATGCCACGGCGCCACGTTTCCCTTCCAGCACCCGCAACGCGCGTCCTCCCGCGATGACCCCGAACACAATCCATGCGAATACACCCCACACGAGCTTGCCGCTGCTGATAGTCTCGAACGCGTTCGTGCCCGCGTGCGCCAACGCCAGCAGCACACCTGCCGACAGCACGGGGAAGCCGCCCAGCAGAGCGAGACGATTGAGCCGATCGAGCTGCTCGAGCGGCGGGAAGAACTCGAAAATAACCCCGAACCTGCGCCGTTTCAGTTGCCGGTGCTGAAGGAGGTAAAGCGCAGCCGCCGCAAAGGCCGCGGCCAGCAATGCAAGCCCTGCAAGACTGGCGGCCACGTGGGCCACAAACCACGGACCCACCACCGCCGGTGCGCCTGCTTCCGTTGGAAAGCCGGCACTCAGTCCGAGCGCCAGAAGCACCAGCACGATGGGCCCCGACACCAGCTGGATGGCGCCTTCCCGCGTCAATCCGTGTATCCCGAGCGCTATGAGCCCCACCAGGAAGGCGAGCGAGGAGAGGGCGGGCGCCACACCGGCGAGCGGCAAAGTTCCGATCTCGCGCGCAAAGGCGAGCAGCGCCGCAAAATGCAGCGCGGCGGCGCTGAAACCGAACCCGATCGACAACAGGTCCGGCGAACGCCGCCGCCTTATCCCGATCATGGGGGCCGCCGTAAGACCGGCGGCCCCGCCGTAGCACGTCAGCGCGAGGACGTGCAGTTCAACGACCACCGCGCCCCCGTGCGGCCGGGCGTCAGGACGGCATCTTGCGGATCAGCCGCACCGACACGCCCGCCTCGATGCCCGTACTGTAGATCTGCGTCAATATGCCCGAGGCCGAACGCTCCCGCACATGGACTATCTGTATCATCCCCAGCGTTTCAGGCGGGGCATCCGCGAATCCGTCGGCCCTGGACTTCAGGATCTCGAAGACGTCTCCCACCGCGACACCGTCAGTTCGGCCGGCCGCTATGAATACCACGTCAAACTGGTTGGGTACCTGCGCCTCATTTCTCAGATCGACGATCTCTGAGACCATACCGCCCGCCACCGGGCGCGGCTGGACCGCACCCGGATCCCGGAACGGCTCCAGCGGAAGCGCGAACTGACCATCGGTTATCCGGGAGAACTGCGAAAGGATACGCGCAATCACCTCGGAGCCGGAGACGGTGGTCACCCGCGCGATACCCGCGGGTACTACCACTCCACCCCAACCGGCCACCTGACGGTCCACCGAGGCAACCAGCAACGAGTCTCCCACGAAGTATGCGGTGCCCGCAGGAGCCTCGATCCGGATCTCCTGAAAGAGCATGGCACTGTTGGTGGTGGTTATGCCCGCAACCCGCGTGCGGTCTGCCGCACCCAGCACGCTGGCCCACGGCAACGCCTCCCGTTCGGTCAGGAATCCGGCGGCGTAGAAATCACCCCGTCGCACCGCCCGGAGCCCCATATCGGGTCCGGTGACCAGACCGGCCCCAGCCACCCTTTCGGGCTGGCGCGCAAACACGGTGGGCGCCTGCGTGGTTACCGGCGGCGGGGGCGGAGGCGCCGCTACCACAGGAGCGTCAACCCGGGGCGCCCGCGGCGCCGCCTCAACGTCCACCGGAGCCTCCGGTGCCGGCGCTTCCGGTTCAGCCACGACAACCGTGGTATGGTCACCCGGCATCAGCCGCAGTACTTCGCCGGGAAAGATCCAGTGAGGATCCTCGATGATCATGGTATTGATGCGATAGATCTCGGGCCACAGCAGAGGATCACCCAGATAGCGGGCCGCGAGCGCCCAGAGCGTCTCGCCCTCCTGCACTACGTGCTGCTCGGGCCCCTGCGGCAACGTCAACGGATCCTGCGCATCGGCGGGAGCTGCAGCGCCGGCGGCAATGATCCCCGCCAGCATGAAACCAGACAACGCCCGCCCGGAGACCGACAATTTACCGAAGACTGTCCTGGCCATACGATTGCCCCCCGTGAGCCACTGTTGACCGACAGCCACAATATATAAGTCAATGTCTGGCAACGCCATAGGCGTGAGCGGTGAGCCGTGAGCAGTGAGCGGGAGGTGCGTCAGCTATGCCGCTCACCGCGCACCGCTCACTGCTCACCGCTCACATTAGAACGGCAGGTCGTCGTCTTCCTCGTCCAGCGCTTCGGGGAAGTCTTCGTACGACTCGGCCTTCTCCGCCACCGCCGCCTGGGGCTGCCGGCTGCGCGTGGCGCTCGAGCCGTCGTCTCCGCTGCTCCCACGCCCGGAAAGCATGATCATCTCGCGCGCGTTGATCTCCGTGGTGTAGCGGGTGTTGCCTTCGCGGTCTTCCCAGGTGCGATACTCGATCCGCCCCTCGATGTAGACCTTGTCGCCCTTCTTGAGGTACTTCTCGACGATGTCCGCCAGCGGATACGTCTTGCTGTTCCAGAGAACCACGCGATGCCACTCGGTCTTCTCCTGACGCTCACCGGAAGGCGTGTTCCACTGGCGACTGGTGGCAACCGAGATGGTGGCTACGCGCGACCCGTTGGCGGTGCTGCGCACCTCCGGATCTGCCCCAAGGTTGCCGATGATGGTGACTTTGTTCAGGCTGCGACTCACACGACCTCCAGCGTTACGAGGTGGAACCCGGACCGTTCAAACCTAATCGGATTCCGATGTCACTGAATAACCAGAAAGTTATTCGTATGGTACGGAATTACGCGTATGAATGTCCAATGCCCGAGTCTTCCCTTACCTTCACGGCTACATTGGACATTCACAACAAACCGCATCTTCCGTCGGATCCCGGTAATACCCACGACGTCTTCCCACCTCCCGAAACCCATGCCCCGCATAGAACCGCCGCGCGGCAAGGTTCGACTCTCGAACCTCGAGAAAAACCCGCTGCACTCCCGCCGCCGTCATCCGCCGGCGCGCCTCCTCGAACAACCGGGATGCGACTCCCTGCCGCCGACACGCCGGATCCACCGCAAGATTCAGAATTTCGCCTTCGTCGCCTGCGTGCCGCGCGATGACATAGCCGGCAACTCCGCCTCCCGACTCCGCCACCACAAACAGATCACCGTAATGCCAGGCAAGCGCCCATCTGGACCACGGATCCGCGAAGCACTCCACCTCGAGCTCCGCGATCCGGTCGATGTCAGCGGGCGTGGCCGGCCGAAGGTGGAAGAGGTTTTCCATGTTTGGCTTCCCAACGCGCCTGCGCTTCGGCTGGACGGCCATAATCCGGCTCGAAGTTGAACGGGTCGATGTCCCTGAGCACGCCCGGGACGGATGCGAGACCAACCAGCGCATGGGCCCGGGGCCCCCCTGCCGGCGAACCGACCGGTGCGCGGCCGGTCCATTGCACTACCTCTGCCGCATGAGCTTCGGCACCGTCGCCAACCGCAATCAGCGGGGTTGCCGGGCATCCGTCACGGAGCTCGGCCACTGTTGTCAACGTTGGCGGTATCAGCACCTCTACGCGGTCGGCGTGAAACCGATAGATCGCACCGAACACCTGTCCTCTCAGGGCATCGTAGAGCGCGGCGACCGGTCCGTCCACCACCCGCGCAACCACCCACGCCGCAGCCATCAGCGAGGGGGCGGTGGCAACCGTGATCCCATCCCGCCCGCGAACTATCCCCTGCACCGTGGCGAACCCGATCCTGAGACCGGTGAAACTCCCGGGCCCGTTTGCGACCACAATCCTTCGCACATCCTTCCAGTCCGCGCCCGAAAGCTCCAGCAGGTGGCCCACAGCGGGCGCCAGCGCTGCGGAGTGACGACGTCCGGCCAGCAGCACCTCACCCTTGAGCCCATGCTCATCTCCCAGGGCCACGCTTGCCAGGTCGGTTGCGGTATCCAGCGCCAGGGTAAGCGTCATGCGACGCGCTCGAGCCCTCTTCGCTCAGGATCATCCACGTGTTTCAGCAGAAGATGCACGTCAGGCGGCGGCGCGTGCCGGCCGGCCCGCTCGGGCCACTCGATCATAACCACCCGCGAACGCCGGATCAGGTCGGCGAAGTCCAGATCGATCGCTTCGTCCGGGTGGCGCAGCCGGTAGCAGTCAACGTGGATGATCCGGCCCGCCGGAGAATCGTACTCGTTCACCAGCGTGTACGTGGGACTCACCGCACGCGCCGCCCCCGCCGCGCGAGCGAGCGCCTGAACGAATGTCGTCTTCCCGGCGCCGATCTCACCCGCCAACCACACCACGCTCTTCGGCGCCAGTTCGTTCCACAGTTCCCTGGCCACCTGATCGAGCTGGTCACGAGTCAACGCTGCGTGAAGGTCCATTCCCTCATTTGCCCGCCTTGAGATCGAATATCTGGTCTCGCAAGAGAGCCGCCTGTTCGAAATCCAGCTCCGCCGCCGCCTCGCGCATCTGCTGCTCCAGCACCGCTATCAACTGCTCGCGGCTCAGGTGCGCTGGCGCCTCCGGCTTCTCCTTCCCGCGGCGCTCGGAGCGCGCATCCGCCACCCGTGTCACGAACCGCACCTGATCCACCGACTTGACGATCGAGACCGGAGTGATGCCGTGCTCGACGTTGTGCGCCTCCTGCACCGTGCGCCGGCGCGCCATCTCCGCCAGGGCACGTTCCATGGAACCGGTAACGCGATCGGCGTAGAGGATTGCCCGCCCTCTCTCGTGCCGCGCCGCCCTGCCCACCGTCTGGATGAGTGAGCGGTCGGATCTCAGGAACCCTTCCTGATCCGCATCCAGAATCGCCACCAGCGCCACCTCCGGCAGATCCAGACCTTCCCGCAGGAGGTTGATCCCCACCAGCACGTCGAACGCACCGAGCCTGAGGCCGCGTACTATCTCCATCCGCTCAATGGCATCGATGTCGGAGTGCATGTAACGCACGCGCACCCCGGCCTGCTGGAGAAAATCGGTGAGGTCTTCCGCCATCCGCTTGGTGAGCGTGGTGACCAGCACCCTGTCCCCCGCTTCGGCGCACTTCCGTATCTCGGCCAGCAGGTCGTCCACCTGCCCCGCCACCGGGCGCACCTCCACCACCGGATCCACGAGCCCGGTGGGCCGGATGATCTGCTCCACCACCCGGCTTTGAGAAAGCCCGAGTTCGTAATTACCCGGTGTGGCTGATACGAACATCATGGCCGGCACGAGTCCCATGAATTCGTTGAAGTTGAGCGGCCGGTTGTCCAGCGCCGACGGCAACCGGAACCCGTATTCCACCAGCGTGCGCTTGCGTGACTGGTCGCCTTCGTACATGCCGCCCAGCTGCGGCAGGGTCACGTGGGATTCGTCAATGATCGTAAGGAAATCCGCAGGGAAGTAATCCAGCAGGCACGCGGGCCGTTCACCCGGGGCGCGGCCCGCCAGATGACGGCTGTAGTTCTCGACACCGGCGCACGTACCGATCTCGCGCAACATGTCCAGGTCGAACCGCGTGCGGGATTCCAGCCGCTGCGCCTCGAGCAGCTTCCCCGCCGCCTTGAGGTCGGCCAGCCGCTCCTTCAGTTCCGCCTCGATCGCCTTGAGCGCCCTTTCAAGCCGGGGGCGCTGGACCACGAAGTGCGAGGCGGGATATATGGCGCACCTGGTGAGGGGCGAGACCACCCTCCCTGTGAGCGGGTCGATCTTGGATATCCGTTCGACTTCATCTCCCCAGAACTCGATCCGCACGGCCAGTTCCTCGTACGCGGGGTACACCTCCACCGTGTCACCACGCACCCGGAACGTCCCGCGCTCGAAGGACGTATCGTTCCTCCGGTAGTGCACCCTCACGAGATCCGCCAGCAGGGCATCGCGGCCGGTTTGTTCTCCCGCCGCCACCGTGACCATCATGTCGCGGTATTCGATGGGGTCACCCAGTCCGTAGATGGCGCTCACCGTGGCCACCACGATCACATCGTCCCGCTCCATCAGGCTCGAAGTGGCCCTGAGCCTCAGCATCTCGATGTCTTCGTTGATCGAGGCGTCCTTGGCTATGTACGTGTCGGTAGACGGAACATACGCTTCGGGCTGGTAGTAGTCGTAGTACGAGATGAAGTACTCGACCGCGTTGCGCGGGAAGAAAGACTTGAGTTCTCCGTAGAGCTGAGCGGCCAGCGTCTTGTTGTGGGAGAGTACCAGCGTGGGACGGCCGTGTGCGGCAATCGCGTGTGCCATGGTGACCGTCTTGCCCGACCCCGTGACGCCAAGCAGGGTCTGGTATTTCTCGCCCCGCTCAAGTCCCTGCGTCAGTTCACGAATGGCCTTTGGCTGGTCGCCCGCGGGCGCGAACGGCAGCTCGAGTGCGAACCCGCCGGGCGGCGCCTCGGCGGTCACTCCGTCCGTCCGGTGGCGTCGCGCCGCTCTACCGTGTGGACGCCCTTAACCCGCCGCATGGCACGCATCACCTTGGCCAGATGAGTGTTGTTCTCCACCTCAACCAGCACCGAGCCGAACATGGCGCCGTCACGACTTGAAAGTTCGGCGCTCTTGATGTTCGTGCCCGTACCGGAGACCGCTTCCATGAGATCCGCGTAGAGGCCGCGGCGGTCCTCACCCACCACGCCCACACGTACAACGAACACCTCACCTTCGACCGTCTGCCAGTCTATCTCCACCCTGCGCTCGGGATCCGACGGCAGCGTCAACAGGTTGGGACAATCCGACCGGTGAATCGATATCCCCCGACCCTGCGTCACATACCCAGTGACAGTATCACCCGGCACCGGCTGGCAGCACTGTGCGTAGCGAACGAGCAGCCCATCCACCGCCTGGATCTTCACGCCGCGTCCCAGCCGGAACCGGTCGATCACCCGCCCGAACGCCGTGGGCCTGGGAGCCTGCAGCTCTTCACTCGTGCGGCTCGGGAACAGCGCCCGGATCACCTGACCGGTGGGAACATCTCCCCTCCCCAGCGCCTGATACAGCCCGGCGGCCGATCCCACCGAAAGCGTTTGGGCCGCCTTCTCGAGCGCCTTGTCATCCGGCGGATCGAGTCTCCGGCGCCTCATTTCCCGGGCGAGGATGTCCTTGCCCAGCGTGATACTGGTGTCCGCTTCTTCCTTGTTGATCCACTGACGGATCTTGTGACGGGCCCGAGCCGTGGCCACGTGGTTCAGCCAGTCGCGGCTCGGCCGAGGTTGAGGCCCCGAGATCACCAGTACTGTGTCACCATTCTTGAGCGGCCGGTGCAGCGGAGCTATCCGACCGTTAACCTTGGCGCCCTGGCAGCGCAGCCCCACCTCCGTGTGCACGGCAAAGGCAAAGTCGATGGGGGTCGCTCCCTTGGGCAGCCGTTTCACGTCACCCTTGGGGGTGAACACGAAGATCTCGTCCTGGTACAGATCGATCTTCAGGAACTCAAGGAACTCCTCGGGCGAGTGGGCGTCCTGCTGCAGCTCGAGCAGCTGACGGAACCAGGCAAACCGGTGGTCGAGTTCGTCCGTCTGCCGGTTCTCCTTGTACGCCCAGTGCGCCGCGATGCCGTACTCCGCCATGCGGTGCATCTCGCGCGTGCGGATCTGGATTTCGTAGAGCTGACCGCCGGGGCCGAATATGGTGGTGTGGAGCGACTGGTATGCGTTGGACTTGGGGGAGGCTATGTAGTCCTTGATCCGTTCCTGGAGCGGCGTCCAGTTGTGGTGGATCACCCCCAGCGCGTGGTAGCAGTCCCGCACCGTATCCACCAGGACCCGCACCGCCATGAGATCGTAGATCTCTTCGAACGGCTTGTCCCGCCGCTTGATCTTCTTGTAGATGGACCACAGATGCTTGGGCCGGCCGGTCACTTCGAAGTTCGCGATCCCCGCGCGCCTGAGCTCCTCATCCAGCGGCACCCTCAGCCGCTCGATCATCGCCTCGCGTTCCACAAGCCGCGCTTCCACCCGGCCGGCCAGCAGACGGTAATCCTCCGGCTCGAGGAACCTGAAGGCCAGGTCTTCCAGCTCCGCCTTGACTCCCGCCATACCGAACCGGTGCGCCAGCGGCGCGTAGATCTCCCGCGTTTCACTCGCTATCCGCTCCTGCCGTTCCGGCGACAGGTGCTCCAGCGTACGCATGTTGTGCAGTCGGTCGGCCAGCTTTACGATGATCACCCGCGCGTCACGGGCAATCGAGAGCAGCAGCTTGCGGTAATTCTCTACCTGTTCCTCGGTGCTCGACCGGAATGTCAGGCTGGACAGTTTGGTGAGCCCGTCAACGATCCCCGCCACCTCCGGCCCGAATGCTTCCCTGACGTCTTCCAGCGAGACATCGGAATCTTCCACCACGTCATGCAGCAGAGCCGCCACAATGGTGGTGGTATCCATCTGCAGATCGGACAGGATCCGGGCCACCGCCACGGCGTGCGATACGAAGTCTTCTCCCGAGCGCCGCTTCTGGCCCCGGTGGGCCTGAGCGCTGAAGGCGAAACCGCGCGCGATGAGGTCCAGGTCGAGCCGGTCCTTCCGCTCGGCCAGGGCGCGCGCCAGTTCCTCGTTGACTTCGGCTATTGCACTCGTCACAACAGTCCGGCCTCCGCAAAACTGAAATACCTGTCCGACCCGACGATCATGTGATCGTACACCGGTACGTCCAGCAGGCGTCCGGCCTCCACCAGCTGCCGGGTGATGGCCCGATCGTCCGGCGACGGCGCAGGGTTGCCGCTCGGGTGGTTGTGCACCACGATCACGCCGGCCGCCGCCTCGGCGATTGCCGCCCGGAACACCTCGCGCGGATGCACCAGCGAACTGTTCAGCGTACCCCGCGTTATCAGCAACTCCCGGGTTATCCGGTTCTGGGTATCGAGCGTGAGGAGATGGAACTCCTCCACGGCGAGATCCCTCAGGGCCGGGCCGCACCAGCGGTAAACATCTGCCGGCCGCTGGACGATTCGGTCCGGCTGGCCGGGCTCCGCGGCCAGCCGGCGCGCGAGTTCGAGCGCCGCCGCCACCCGTGCCGCTT
>CAZTIV010000065.1:0-12134 GCA_964613905.1 uncultured Gemmatimonadaceae bacterium
GACGGGCCACGGATCACCGTGGTGGACGACGGCCGCATCAATGTGAATCCGCTATGGACCCCGGACGGCACTCACCTTCTGTGGATTTCGGACCGGGACGGTTCGCGGGACATTCATGTGCAGGCAGTGGACCGGCGCGGCCAGCCGCGCGGGCCGCCGGTCAGGCTCACGACGGGCTTCGAGCCTCTGACCATGACGATGGATCAGGCGGGCACGATCGTGGCGGCGCGGTACCGGGCGCGCCGCAACATCTGGGCAGTGGATGTACCTGCGGGTGCGCCGGTGTCACTCACGGCGGGGAGGGCCATCACGCGGGGCAACCAGTTGATCGAGAATCACGGTCTGTCGGCAGACGGTCGGTGGCTCGCGTTCGACGCGCAGATCGAAGGGAGCATGGACATCTACATACTCCCCGCCGACGGCCGGGGGGAACCCCGTCGAGTGACACGGCATCCGGCGAACGAGTTCCATCCGGATTTTTCGCCCGACGGTACGGAGCTCGCGTTCTATTCGCCGCGCGAGGGAAGCCGCGACGTCTACACAGTGCGGGTGGACGGCACGGGCGAGGTGCGGGTGACCAGCCTGCCGGGCGAAGAGTACCACCCGACGTTTTCCCCGGACGGCCTGCACCTCGCGTTCGCCTACGGACTGAGCGAGGATAGTTGGTCGTTGTGGCTGGTGAGTCGTGAGGTGGTGGGTGCCCCGTGGGGCGCCCCACGTCGGCTGGTTGACTCTATCGCCAGCCCGCCGGCTTGGCTGCCCGACGGCCGCATCGTGGTCCGGTACGGCGAGGCGGTACGGCTGGTGGAGGTGGAGGGTCGCGTGACCCCGGTGCGCACACCGGGCCTGGTGACGGTGGGGAATGTGACCACGACGCCCTCGGGCGTGATCTACGTGCGGGGTACGGATGCGGAGCGCCGCGACGGCATCTGGGAGATCCGCACGCCTGGGGCTGCTCCTCGGCCGGTCATCTGGTTTGACGATCCCAGCCGAGATGTGGCGTTCCGGCTTACGGCCGGCAGCGGCAAGGTGTACTTGACCCTGGCCGAGCCGGAGGTGGATGTGTGGGCGATGACGTTGGTGGGGCGGTAGGGGTCGACCGCACGTCGTGGGCTGATCATGCGCGAGGTGGGTCGCGAAATCCGGGGGTATGCCCGAAGTGGGCAGCACCGAGCAGCTTGCCGCCCTGGCGGCGCTGGCGACGATCGTGCCGCTCTTTCAGAACGGTTTGTAGATCGCAAGGTACGCCGCGAGTCCGCCCAGAACCGGTAGCGCGAAGAACAGCAGGGCTGCGAGCTGCGGTCGCCTGAAAGGAATGAACAGGGCCGCCGCCAGAACGAACCAGACCGTGAGCTTGGCCCACACCCAGCCCGGGAACCCGGCGCCGTGCATGACGCCGAGGCGCGCCAGCAGCCCGAACCCGGATACCAGCACCAGCAGTGCTCCGAGGCCGTGAAGAATTGCAAGCGTGCGCCGCGAGGGGCCGCGCTCGGAAGATCCGCCGCCGGCGAGGGCGTACATCGCGGCGCCCGCCAGAGTGGTAACAATCAGAACGATGCCTGTGATGTGCAGTACGTTATAGAACTGATGGGACAAGTCACTCTCCTCCGGATTGCTGAACATTCATGATCGGACCGCCTCTTCCGCCAGTATGCCCACTGCCTGCTCGATCTGTTGGTCGGACAGGTACGGCGCCGGCCCGAGCCTCAGAACATCCCCGCGAGCATCCGCGAACACGCCCCGCGCCTTGAGGCGTGAAACGAGCTCAACCGCGCGCGGGGCCTTCAGTGCAAGGAATCCTCCTACACCATTCAGATTCACATTCCGATCGCGGGCGATTACCGCGGGGTCCAGGTCGCCGGCATCGAATCGCTCCGCCAGCAGCCGGATCTGACTCCGGCTCACTTCGCGCAAGAGGTCCGGCGTGAGCCCCTGCCTCTCGAAGAAGTCGAACACCCGCGCCGCCCGATAGTTGCTCGTGGGATCGTACGTGGCCCCGGCAAAGCGCGCAGGGCCTTCGCCATAGGCAACTTCGTCCGGACGTTTGGGGGCCGTCATGGTGGCGAATTCGCTGAACCAGCCCGTAGTAATCGGTCTCAAGGCGCAATCGGGTGGAAGTCTCAGGAATCCGTTCCCCTCGCCCAGCTGGCAATACTTGTAGCCGGCGCCGGTGACGTACGCGCGAGTGAGGCCTTCCTTGCGGAGCGAGAAGGGAACGACGTTCAGCTGGTGATATGCGTCGATCAGCAACTCGGCGCCGTGACGGTCACAGGCCTGCTGAACCCGCTTGAGCCCGGGAACGATCCGGGCATCCGAATACAGAACGGATGAAACGAGCACCGCAGAGGTCTGATCATTGACCGTTGAGGCAACACGCTCGGCAAGAGCGTCGACCGGATCACGCTGCACACGCACTACTTCGATACCCTCTTCGGCAATCCGGGTGAGCAGCCGGCGAACGGTGTAGAACTCGCCGTCGGTAGTTACAAGCCGTGGCCGCGTACGCAGCGGCAGGGCTGAAAGAAAGCGCACTATCAGATCATGCGTGTTCTCTCCCAGCGCTATGTGCCCTTCCGTATCATCCAGCAACCGCGCGTAACCTTTGCGTACCTGGTCTGCCTGTGCGAACGCGTGCTCCCATTTGTCATCCACGTACTGCGCCGCATCCAGCCACGCCTGCTGCTGCGCCTCGTACCCGCAGTCCGGCCACGCCTGATGCGAATGCCCCGTCAGCAACAGCCGCTCGGCCACCCGGAAGCGCGTGTAGTGCCGCGCCAGCGGATTGGGCGAGGCCCGGAAATCGGCTGCGCTCACCCGTGGCACGCTGCACCCTGCACGTTGCACCCTGCACGAGGTTCCGTCACAACTCGGTCCTTATCGCCCACAGATCCGGAAACGCCGGCCTGAACAGAGTCGTGCGCAGATACTCCGCGCCTTCTGACCCGCCCGTTCCCCGCCTCGTCCCGATCGTCCGCTCCACCATCTTCACGTGCCGATACCGCCACTCCTGAAACCCCTCATCCAGATCCACCAACCGCTCGCACACCGAAGCCACCGTCGGGTTGTTCCGGTAGATGTCTATGAGAATCCTCTGTATGGATGTTGAGGGTACGATGGGCTGCGTCACGTCGCGCTCGGTGATGTCCTCTGCCAACCGGTAACCGTTGGCGTCCACGTACCGCAGAAACGCGTCCCACAGCGTGGGCTCGCGGAACCGTCGCTCCAGCCGGCGACGCGACGCGGAACCCTCAGGATACCTCTCGATCGCCTTCGGATCCTTCTTGCCCAGCACGAACTCGACCTCGCGGAACTGCGCAGACTGAAAACCGCTCCCGGATTCGAGTCTGTCCCGGAATGAGAGAAACTCCAGCGGCGTCATGGTCTCCAGCACGTCGATCTGTGCCACGAGCGTCTTGAGTATGGTCAGGATGCGCTTGAAAGTGTGCAATGCTCTGGGAGTCTGTTTCTCCATGAGGAGTCGGTTCAGGTAGTCCATCTCGTGCAGCACTTCCTTGAACCACAGTTCATAGACCTGATGGATGATGATGAACAGCGTCTCGTCGTGTTCGGGGCCGTCAGAAAGCGGCTCCTGGAGCGAGAGGAGTTCGTCGATCTTGAGATAGCCCCAGTAGGTAACGCCGCTCATACGAACCTCGGCCTGTATGTGTCCATGGTCGAATACTGGTCGGGCCAGGGCAACTCGTGCTCGAGCTCCCGGGCGGCGTGTCTGGTCCAGTAGGGATCCCACAGGTGCGCCCGCGCGAGCACGCACAGGTCGGCGCGGCTCGCGGCGAGAATGGTGTTCACGTCGGTGTAGGATGAAATGTTGCCCACCGACATCGTTGGGATATCCGCTTCGTGGCGAATCCGGTCAGCGAACGGGGTCTGGAACTGGCGGCCGTACTTCGGCTTCTGAAACGGCACCGTCTGCCCTGCGGAAACATCTATTATGTCGCAGCCACGTGCCTTGATGAGCCTCGCCACCTCAACGGCATCGTCGGATTCCATGCCGTCCGGCGTCCAGTCCACGGCTGAGATCCTTACGGAGATTGGCTTGTGTGCCGGCCAGACGGACCGCGCGGCGTCGAACACTTCCAGTGGGAACCGCATCCGGTTTTCCAGAGAGCCGCCGTATTCGTCGGTGCGCCGGTTGGTGAGCGGCGAGATGAAACTCGCGAGCAGGTAGCCGTGCGCAAAGTGGATTTCCAGAATATCAAATCCCGCTTCTTCCGACATTTCAGCCGAGCGTCGGAACTGGTTCACGACCAGATCCATGTCGGCCCGCCCCATTTCCCTGGGGACCTGGCTATGCGGAAAGTATGGGATGGGCGATGCCGACATGATGGGCCAGTTCCCGTCGGGCAGCGGTTCGACGTCGCCTTCCCACGGCACGCGGGTGGACCCCTTCCGGCCGGCGTGGCCCAGCTGCATGCCGATCTTCGCGCCAGTGTGCGTGTGCACGAAGTCCACGATCCGTTTCCAGGCAGCCACGTGTTCCGGTTTGTACATCCCGGTGCAGCCGGGAGAGATGCGACCCTCGGGACTCACGTCGGTCATCTCAGTGAACACGAGCCCGGCACCGCCTGTCGCACGTGTTCCGAGGTGTACCAGGTGCCAGTCGCTGGGTGTGCCGTCAACCGCACAGTACTGGCACATGGGGGATACCACCACCCGATTCGTGAGCAGCATGTCCCGGAGCCTGAAGGGAGTGAACAGGGGAGGTGGCGCCGGATCGAGCGGCACGGACACACCGCTCTGCGCGGCCGCCTGCTCCGCCACCCACCGGTCGACCTTCGCCACAAAGGCGGGATCCCGCACCTTCAGGTTGTCATGGGTTATGCGGAGGCTTCTGGTGAGCAGGTTGAACGCGAACTGCAACGGCTCCGATTCCATGTAGCGTTCGGCATTCTCGAACCACTCCAGGCTTACCTGTGCTGCGCGCTGAAAGCTCTCTACCACGGGCTTGCGTTCAGCCTCGTACGCTACCAACGCGTCCTCCAGCGCATCATGTTCGCGAAGCGCGCGAGCGAGCGAGATGGCGTCTTCCATTGCGAGCTTGGTGCCCGAACCCACCGAGAAGTGCGCCGTGTGAGCGGAGTCGCCCATCAGAACGATGTTCTCGTGCCACCAGTTCCGATTGGTGATCGTGGGGAACTGGCGCCAGATCGAGCGGTTCCTGAGCAAACGGTGCCCCTGAAGCTCTTCGCGAAACATCTCCTCGCAGAATGCAATCGTAGCGTCTTCGTCGTCCTCGCGAAGACCGGACCTGCGGAACGCTTCGTCGGTGGTCTCGACTATGAAGGTCGATGCCCCTTCCGTGTAGCGATACGCGTGCACCCGCCACAGGCCGTGCTCATTGTACTTGAAGTAGAAGGTGAATGCGTCGAACGGCCGACTGGTGCCGAGCCACACGAACCGGTTGGGCCGGAGATCCACTTCCGGGCCGAACCGGTCTGCGAGCCGGTCGCGAGTGGCACTGGCATGACCATCGGCTGCAATGATGAGGTCCGCGTCCGCCAGTTTGTCGGGATCGCGCACCTCGCACTGGAACTTCAGATCGGCGCCGAGCGCGCGCGCGCGTTCGGCGAGAATAGCGAGCAGAGCGGGGCGGGCAAGCCCGCTGAATCCATGGCCGGTGGAGGTGAGCACCTGATCCCGGTAGTGAATGTCGATATCGTCCCAGTGAGCCGATTGCCGGGTCATCTCGGCGAAACTCTCGGGATCGGCGGCGGCGAGTTCCTCCACGGTGGCGTCCGAGAAGACGACGCCGAACCCGAACGTATCCTCCAACCGGTTCCGTTCGTAGACTGTGATCTCGTGTGAAGGGTCGGCCTTCTTCATGAGAATCGCGAAGTACAGCCCCGCCGGCCCGCCACCCAGACAGGCGATTTTCACTTGAGGAGCTGTCCCGCGATGACGAGCCGCTGAATCTCGGTGGTGCCTTCGTAGATCCTGAGCGCGCGCACGGCCCGGTACAGTCGATCCACCGGATGATCGGCGAGTACCCCGCGACCCCCAAGGATCTGCACTGCATCGTCCACAATACGCTGGGCCGCCTCGGTGGCGAATGCCTTGGCCATGGATGATTCGAGCGTCACGCGCTCAGCGCCGCCGTCCTTGACCCAGGCGGCGTGATAGACGAGCAGCCGTGCGGCTGCAAGATCCGTGGCCATCCGCGCGAGCTTGTCCTGCACCAGTTCGAACTCGGCCAGAGGGCGACCGAATTGCCTGCGCGATCGCGCATGCGCCAACGCCTCGTCCAGCGCACGCTGCGCCATGCCGCACGCCGCTGCGCCTACGGTTGCGCGGAGCAGGTCGAGGGTTCTCAGGCCCAACTTGAAACCGTCACCCGGACCGGCCAGACAATTGGTGCCTGGTATGCGGCAATCGTGAAATGCTATCTCTCCCAGCGGGTGAGGCGCGGAAAGGACCTGCGCCTTGACGAACCTGAGACCCGGCGTGTCTGCGGGCACCACGAAACACGCTATCCCCTTGTGGCCGGCTGAAGGATCCATCGTGGCGAACACTGTGTAGAAATCGGCGATACCGGCGTTCGAGATGAAGGTCTTGGTGCCGTTCAGGACGTACTCGTCACCCTCTCTGGTTGCGCGCGTAGCCATGGCTGCTACATCCGAGCCCGCCTCCGGCTCGGTCATCGCAAACGCGGCCATTGCGGTGCCCGAGAGGGCGGGCTCTGCCCATTGTGCGCCCTGCCCCCTGGTGTCGGCAAGAAGCAGTGGTGTAGTGCCGAGCGCCTGGAGTGCGAAGACCGCGTCGGCGAGCGGGGAGGCGTGCGCCAGAGACTCGCGCATCAGACAGCATGCGCGGAGGTCACGTTCACCTATGGGGGTGTAGCAGCCGGCGGCGCCCAGCAGGCGCAGCAGGGTGCGGGCTTCTTCGCGGGCATCACCGTCCGTAGCGGGGGCCGGCCGCCGGGCCACTTCGCGCCCGAAGTCTGCGGCTCGTGACGCAAGCTCCAGGTGCCGTTCGTCCAGAAAAGCGCGGGTGATCACTCGAAACGCGCCTCACGCTTCTCGCGGAATGCTTCGTAGGCCTCGCGGAAGTTGGGGTTCAGCATGCAGCGGGCCTGGGCTTCAGCTTCTGCTTCGAGAGCCGCGAAGAGATCCATCGAGGCTTCGCGGTTGAGCGCATACTTGGTTACGGCCATCGCCTCGGACGGGCCCTTCGCAAGACGTTCGGCCAGTTTCCGGGCCTCCGTCAGCACGTCATCCTGGGCCACCACTTTCTGGTAAAGACCGATCGCTTGCGCCGTCTTCGCGTCAATGAAGTCTCCGGTCATGAGCAACTCGTTGGCGCGGGCGAACCCGATAATCCGGGGGAGGAGCCACGCCGCTCCCATGTCTGCGCCGGAGAGGCCTACGCGGGTGAAGAGATACGCGATCTTGGCCGATTCCGCGGCGATGCGAAAATCGCAGGCGGTGGCGATCACCGCCCCCGCTCCAGCCACAGTACCGTTCAGTGCGGCCACAACGGGCCGCCGGCACCGGCGGATGGCGGCAATGAGGTCGCACGTCATCTTCGTGAACTCGAGCAGCCCGTCAAAGTCCCGCTCGAACAGCGCGCCGATGATGTCTTCGACATCTCCACCTGAGCAGAACCCGCGCCCCTTGCCGGTGATGACTATGGCGCGGACATCCGGTTCCGTATCCAGCGCTACGAACGTGTCGCGCAGTTCGCCATATACCTCGAACGTGAGCGCGTTCAACCGGTTGGGCCGGTTGAACGTGATCGTGGCGACCCTGGTAGCTGTATCGTGCTCGTACAGAAAACTCTTCGGATTGATCATGGTATGACCGCCGTAGCCTCGATCTCCACCACCGCATTCTCGTCCACCAGCCCTTTTACCTCCACCACCGCCATGGCGGGATAGTGCCTGCCAAGCCGTTCCCGCCATACCTCTCCCAGTTCCTTGCGGCTGTCGAAATAGGCCTGCCGGTCGGTCAAATACACGGTCATGCGGCCAATGTCCTCCGGCTTGCCGCCGGCCGCTCGCACCACCTCCAGGATATGGTCCAGTGCCCTGGCCCACTGCTTCGCCATACCCACCGGCGGCACCACACCCGAAGCATCGCGTCCGGTCTGGCCGGCTATGAACAACACCCGCCCGCCCGCGGCCGCCAGCATTCCGTTGTTCCAGCCCAGGGGCTTGCCCAGCGAATCCGGATTGAGAATTTCGAAGCTCATGCGAGCAGGCTCCCGCCGTCTATCACGATTGTCTGTCCGTTTACTCCCCGTGCGCTATCGGCGCAAAGCCACGTCACAGCGTGCGCCACTTCGTCCGGTGTGATCAGTCTCCCCTGAGGCGTGGTCGAGAGGATGGCGGCCAGCGCCTCCTGGCGCGACTTGCCGGTCTTTTCGCTGATGCGGGAAAGCGATTGATCGGTCATTGGCGTGTCAACATATCCCGGGCACACCGCGTTTACGGTAACACCGTGCGCCGCCACCTCCGCAGCGAGCGCCCGGGTGAAGCCCACCACTGCATGCTTGGCGGCCGAGTAGGCGGAGATGTATTTCGCACCACTGAGGCCTGCGATGGACGCAATGTTAACCACGCGTCCCCACTGCCGGTCGATCATGCCCGGCATAAACGCCTGGGTGCAGAGCATTGTGCCGGTGGCGTTGACCGCCAGCAATCGGTTCCAGTCCTCAAGCGTCAGGCGGTGAAGGGGCGCCGAGTGCGCGATCCCGGCGTTGTTCACCAGAACGTCCACCGTACCAAGGTGATTGGCTGCCGCAACTGCGAGCTTCCGTACGGAGTCCGGATCCGTTACGTCGCAGGGAACCGCCAGGACGCGGTGCCCGAGAGCCGACAGTTCAGCCGCCACGCGCTCGATTTCATTGGTCGAGCGGGCGGCGACCAGTACGCCGGCACCCGCTTCCGCCAGTGCGCGCGCCACTGAAGCGCCAATGCCCCGCCCTCCACCGGTCACAACGGCCGAACGGCCAGCAAGCGTGCTCACTTTCCCACCTCGATCAGTACGGCTTCCTCCAGAATTGCACCCAGGGTTTCTATTGACTGCCGGCCCTCTTCAGCAGTGGCATCGGCCGGCCATCCGAAGTAAGCACGGGGCCCGCCGGCGTCCGTGAACGTATCCTTTCCGTCGCGGATAGCTTCTACCAGCGAAGCCGGATTGGGCTCGAGAGTGGCGCGCACGGCATCGTGTACGAGCTCCGGGCGCTCGGCAAGCACGATGGAGGTTTCGTAGCGACCAGCGTGACACGCACCCGATCTGAACTCCTCCGTGAGACGTTCTGCCCATTGTCTCCGGGTGAGATCCGGGAACACAATTGTTGAATTGGCGCGCTCGCGGGCGGCCAGGACGGCGGCGCGGAGCGCGGCCACGTGCGTGGGATCAAGGTGCGCATTGGCCAGGGCCAGAACCGTGTGGCCGTGACTCGCGAACCCGTCCGCAATATCTCTCACCAGAGCCATGGTTGCCTCGTAAGTGATGGACACCGTCCCGGGGAAGGCTGCAGCAAACCCGGCCGGCGTGTAACACACGGGCGGGAGGAGCAAAGGTGTGTATCCGTGCCCTGCCAGGCGCTCGGCGCCTGCCCGTGCCATGGCCTCTGCTATTATCACATCCGTGTTGAGAGGCAGATGGGGGCCGTGCGCTTCGATGGCGCCAACGGGGAGGATCGCGATAACCCGGGTGGGGTCGAGCGCGCGCACTTCCTCGAAGGTGAGGTCGGAGAGCTTGAGCACCGCGTCCGTCCGCCGCATCTTGTCACCCCATGACCTACCTGCCGCCGGAACAGTTGAACATCGCCGACCACTTCCTCGACGCGCGGCTTCGCGAGGGGAAGGGTGACAGGACGGCGCTCCGCATGGACAACCGGACATTCACATATGACGATGTGGCCGCCCTTGCCAACCGGTTCGGGAACTTGCTGAAGGAGGTCGGCGTCGAACCGGAACAACGGGTAATGATAGCGCTCCCCGACGGACCCGAGTACGTCGCCGCGCTGTTCGGGACGTTAAAGATTGGCGCCGTGGTGGTGATGGTCAACCCGGACCTCAAGCCGGACGCGATTGGGTATTTCTACGAGTACACCCGGGCCGCCGTGGCACTTGTCCCGCTCGACCGTGAAGCGACGTTCCGGGAGGCCGCGCAGGGAGCACGGAACCTCAAGCGGATGCTGGTGGTGGGCGGAGCGGAATTCGAGAAACAGGTTGGCAGGGCGTCAGAGCAGTTGGATCCATTCCCGTCGCACCGCGATGACCCTGCCATCTGGCTTTTCTCGGGAGGCACCACCGGAAAACCGAAGGCGGTGGTGCAGACCCACAGGTCGTTTGCCTACACCACGCACTGTTACGCGCAGCAGACCCTCGGTTACAACCCGGATGACATCACGATCTCCGTGCCCAAGCTGTTCTTCGGCTATGCCACGGGATCGAATCTGTTCTTTCCGTTCAGCGTGGGCGCCTCATGCGTGCTGTTCCCGGAGCGCTGCACGGCCGACGTGCTGTTCGAGAAGATCGCAGAGTTCCGTCCCACGATTCTGATCAACGTCCCCACGATGGTGAATCAGATGGTGTCGCACGCGGACGCGGCGAAACAGGATCTTTCGTCATTGAGGTTCGCCACCTCGGCCGGGGAGGCCTTGCCCGTCGAGCTGTACAACAGATGGAAGGCAGCCTTTGGCGTCGACCTGCTCGACGGGCTCGGCACCGCCGAGATGTGGCACATCTTCCTTACCAACAGGCCCGGTGCGGTGCGGGTGGGTACGCTGGGTCAGGTTGTTACGGGATTCGAGGTGAACGTGTGTGACGATGATGGGCGCGCCGTGCCCGACGGTGAGGTCGGCTGGTTGTGGGTCAGGGGTGGTGCACGAGCCATCGCCTATTGGCAGCAGCAGGAGAAAACCGAGCAGGCGTTTCGCGGCGAGTGGTACGTGAGCGGCGACATGGTATCTAAGGACGCAGACGGCTACTACACCTACTGCGGGCGTGGCGACGACATGCTCAAGGTGGGCGGGAAATGGCTCGCGCCCAAGGAAGTGGAGGATTGTCTGCTGGCGCATCCCGGCGTCAGGGAAGTGGCGGTGGTTGGAGTGCCGGATGAGAACGGCCTGGTGAAACCGCACGCGTTTGTGGTGCCCGCCGGTTCAGGTTCCGGTCTCGGGGAAGAACTCAAGCGGTGGACCCTGGAGCGTCTCGAGCCGTACAAGCACCCGCGCCAGGTGGAACTGGTTGAGTCGTTGCCCCGGACCCATCTGGGGAAAGTGGACCGCGGCAAGCTCAGGGCAGGCCCTTGACTGATTAGTGGCAGCTAATATTATTTTTTGTTGTCACTAATACTTTCGAGTGGAGCACTGACATGCGCTTATTCAGGCGCGCTCTTCTGGCGATTGCCGCTCTACCAGCGATGGCTTTGGCCCAACAAGGCGAAACTCCCCCACTAATTGCCGATCGCCCCGATCAAACGGAGTCGCCGGCCATTGTTGCGCCAGGTCTTCAGATCGAGACCGGCTTCCTGCTGAGTCAGGACGGCTCCGGCGTGGGGCGTGTGCGCGGACTCACTGCTTCCGAGAGCCTGATCAGGATAGGCATCCTGCCGACCTTTGAGGGACGCATTGGGTTTGCCGGGTGGCAGCGCGCCTCGGCGGATGGGGCGACCGCGGAAAGCGGGATGGGCGATCTTGATCTGGGATTCAAGTACCAGTTTGCCGCAGGCCGGGGAGCCGTACCCGCAGTTGCCCTTGTGACGCTCGTGACTTTACCGACGGGTACCGACGGCTTTGGTTCCGAACGACCTGACCCCACGCTCCGTCTGGCGTTCGAACATGAGTTGTCAGACCGCCTCTCGCTGGGTTACAACGTCGGATCCATCTTCACGACTGTCTCTGAACCGGACGATGATCGAACCCGACGCATCGACATCCTGTATACGGCAGTTGTGGGCGCCGAACTCGCTCCGCGCGTGGGTGCCTTTATCGAACTGTTCGGTACGTTCCCGGCACGCACCGGCGGAGCCGCTGTACATGGTCTCGATGGCGGCTTGGCGATCAAGGTGCTCAGCAACCTTCAACTCGATCTCGCCGGGGGTATCGGGCTCAACAGTGCCGCGGAGGACTGGTTTGTGGGGATGGGTGTGACGGTGCGGGTGCCA
>CAZTIV010000066.1:0-12072 GCA_964613905.1 uncultured Gemmatimonadaceae bacterium
TAGCCCTGCTGCGGTAGCGGTGCCCGATTCCATGATCCATGAAACGCGATGAACGCTCCACCATGGTATCTTCTTGGAAAGAGGTTTCCCTCGTAGAAGTGGAGCCCATTGGGCGCCCAGTGCGCCGGGAAGGCAATGATCGGCGATTTGGCCTCCACACACCGTCCGACCTCTCGTCCATCACCTCCGTATTCCGGCGCCAGCACCTTATGACCCAGTTCTGGATCGTGGTAGCAATAGGGCCATCCGAAATCGTCCCCTCGCTCGACCAGCACGAACTCCTCGGATGGCTTCTCCGCGTTAGCACTGTCACTGAAGCCCCACAAACGAGATAACTCATCACGGCCGTGGATAACGGCGTAGAGGTCCCCAGTCGTCGGCTGCACTGCAATAGCGACGGCATTCCTGATGCCCGTAGCATGTCGCCGACCATCGCGTTGTGTTTGGCCAGTTCGCAACGCGTCGAACTCCCAAATTCCACCAGTCGAATGAAGCTCGGGGCATGGATCAATCCCCGGGCTACCTGGTACGCGATCGGCCCTCTGGCAGGCGTTGGAAGGAGCACCCACATTGACGTACAGCCGGTTCCCGCGGCCAAAGGCGATCGTCTTGATGCGGTGCTGCCCCACGCCCGGCAGCCCCCGGACTATCGTATCCGGTCGCCCACGGGGCTGTAATTCACCGAGCTCCCAGCGGACTCTTATGATATGGCGAAACGTGGCATAGTAGAGATAGGTCACACCAGGTGCGGTCCAAAGCTTCACGTCGCCCACCGTGGAATCGGAGATCACCAACCGGCGGATATCGGCTACGCCGTTCCCGCTGGTATCTCGCAGAAGGTACACCCCTCCGGGTCGACCATACCCAAGGACGGCAACAAACACATCGCCGTTCGGGGCAACCGTCATGTGCCGTGGGAATCCGAATCCGTCGGCAAAGACAATGGCGCAGAACCTGGGTGGAAGGAGCAATCCTCGATCGTCGGGGGGACATTCCTGCACCCACCCTTGTCTCCATGGTGCCAATAGGGCGACGAGTATCATGCAGTTTCCCCAGAGCTTCGGGCGACGCACTGGTCCACTAGCCTCCTTTACGGCTGTCCCAGCCTGTACTGCGCAACGACAGGCACACCCATCGAGTCAACTTGCACCAGAGTGAGCCTGTCACCCCGCACAACCGGTCCGACCCAACGCGACGCGTCATCCGGCAGTGCAACCTGCGCAACCGGCGACCCATCGGAATCGAGCAAAAATGCGAAGACACCGCTCCTCGTGCGCGCCTGAATCCACCTGCGTCCCCGGTCATCCATTCTTACCACCTCTAGCAGCGGTCTCACCGCTGGAATCCGTGACCTATCCAGCGCTCCATAACCCGCCCGCGTTCTGAAGTCCGTCACCCACTTGACCGCCCGCTCGCGGTCCTCCGGCGTCACCGGTGCCGGATCCGCCGATACCGACAGAATGCGAGAAGGAGTGGTGTCTCCAAGGACATACTCGAAAACATGGATCACGGATGAATGTCCGCACCAGACATACCCCCGGGCGTCCATCGCGAAGTACTCACCCGCCGCAAACGGGACCCGCATGACGCCACGCTCGAACCTGACCATGGGTGTCAAGTCGGCGCACCGCGGGCGGGCCAGGCTATCCACCTGCCGCTTGTCAAGATCGATACGGCGTATATGGAAGTCGATGGACTCCCCAACCTCCATGAACTGCTCATCATATACGCGCCCTGCACCGTCAACGCCCCCGACCCAGAACGCTCCGTAAGTCGGAATGACGACTGCGTCCGTCCGGGCCACGCGCCCTGCCGAGTCAAGCGTCGTGATCCTTTGCGCCCGCGCATCATAGACGAGCAGTTGGTCCTCCCGGTTCAGCGCGATGCCTATCGCACCACGAAACTCACCGGGCCCATCTCCTGGCCTTCCCAACGTCCGCACGAGCGCCCCGTTGGAATCGACCACGGTTATCTGTTGAGCGAGCGCATCGAGCACATACGTGCGCCCCTGACGATCCACTTCTACGCCGCGGATGTCGCTGAACAGCACTTCACCTTCAGTCACGCCGCCGAGCCGGAACTGGGGCTGAAGGATCCAGGACGGCGTGGCTTGGTCATCCGGGTCATCCGCTGCACAGGAAGCAAGGAGGAGACCAAGCGCGACGGGGAAGGAACCGGACCGTCTCGCGATCCGCAACGGTCCCCACGTTCCCGAACACACGCTACAGGGCCGCTTCATCTTCGTGACCGGAAGCGCCTGATCTCGACGTGAGGATATGGGTCCTGAGACACCACGACACCTAACCCGTTCCCCAGAGCAGCAAACACAGGCCACGTTTCTCCTGAAAGAACGGGCAAGCCATCACCTGAGCGCAGCCAAAGCGTGTGGATCACCCGTCGCGCTTGCCGGGTACTAAGCTCTTCATGAGTCTGAAAGCTGTATTGAACCAGAAGGCCGCCTCCGGGCACAGCGAGAAGCGACTGAAGGGCATTGACACCCGCGCCCGCCGCTTCCAAGCTGTACCCTCCCGCGGCGCGGTCGACCATCCGGTTGGTCAGAAAGCCGTCGATGACCGTCCGCCAAACCAGTGTTCCGTCCTGCCGGTACGACCGAATCTCACCCAAGTAGGCAACCGGAGCGGACACGACAAGACCGCTTTTCGGGTCACACACCAGTCGTCCATCTATCATCACATAGTTGACAAGGCTGTTGGGTGAATGGTACAGCGGCGCGAAGCTTCGCTCCAAGGCACCATCCTCAGCCACGGCGCGGAGTGTGTGAGGGTCGCCCTCACGAGGCCCCATTATGAACAGTCGTCCTCCTGCGACACACATCCCTCGAATCCCGCTCGGAGCGGTCTGGGTCCTTACGTACTCGTAGCGATCGCTTCGCCGTGCGAAGACGTGCCATCTGCGTCCGAGGTCGGCCACAAGAATCTCGTCCTCAGCAGTCACTTCAAGGTCGACGGGGTGTCTTAGCTCACCCGGCCCATCCCCGGCCCCCCCAAACCGTTGGATGAGCCCACCGTTCAGATCGAAGAGGCGCACGTCGCTTGCCAGGCGATCCAGGATCGCTATCGTTCCATCGGCGAGTAGGCCCACTGCGACGATGTCCCCAAACACGAGTTCGTCCGGCCCGTCCTCAACTCCTATCCGCGTTCCCGGAGACGGATCAAGAATGATAGGGAGCGTCCCGGGACGATCAGTGAACCGCACCCTGGCCGTCGGTCGGATAGTTTGATCTATGAACTGTGGGTGCGGATGATAGCCGACATCCTGATCCGTCCGCGACCCCACCTGATCACAGGACAGTGCAGAAGCAACGGCGACAAGTGCAATCAGCCCATGTTGCCCCGAACCAGCGGGAAGGAGCATCTCGGGCAAGCGCACGGATCTACGTCGGATCACATCAGCACCGCTGCGGAAAGCCAGTCATCTTCGCGGCGCTGTCCTAGCGCCCATAGACGTGACTGGTCTCCAATCCGCTGAAGCTGCGTCGTCGCCCACCGGCCGGACACCTCAATGCTGGTAGCACTGACTCGTGGAGCACCCGTACTCTGGCCAAGTGAGCTGAATGCAGTTCGCGTCCAACGTAGTGGGTTTACACTGGCCCCACACGCTGTCACATGCTCGATATCCACACGAGCTTGTCGCTTTAAGCGATAGAGGCGTGAAGAGCGCAATCCCTGCGCCCATGCCGGCGGCAATGACGCACACCTGTATGGCTTTGGAGAATCGTCCCTTCGCGTACGGATTCACTGTGACCTCCTTGTGGCGGTATCTGAATCGCTATCTCCGCGCCCGTCCAGGGTCAGGCCGCGCGTTCGTTAAGAATTCGTCTGATCCGTCCCCATCACCACTGGTAGCACCAGTTATTCCAGCAGTTTTCACCGTCGCTAAAGCAGTACGCCTGAGCGTCAGTGTAGAAGCACGTTTTGGTAAACGCGTGGCACGCACTGAAGTTGCAGAACGATGCCGCGGCTGGAGCCGGTGCGACAAATGCGAAACCGGCACCCAACGCACCTGCCACAAGCGCAGTCGCGCCGATGAATGTACGAGACGCCTTTGTCATGATGCGCAACAGGCGAGTCATAGTAACCTCCCGGTGTCAGTGGTGGCTCATGGATCATCAACAACGCCCAGGGTGCGGGCTCCTGCTCTGTTGGCTTTATCCACACTCAACGTGGGGACCCCGACGCGCGCCCATTCGAGGATCTCCGGAAGTCCCACCTTCCGGGCCAGCAGGACCCTTGGGCCGAGTTCTAGCGAAAGAGGCTCTCCCGGATCGTGGTTCCTACGAATCGATTGAGCAACAACAACGACTTGCGGTGTACCACTTGGTCCAGCTAGCCCTCCCCAATAGGCGTCACGCGCCACGACGTTCAGGTACCTGCCTCCGATAACGTACTGGTCGAAGGCGGTAATCCCACGTAGATGGGCCATCTCCTTGCCAGCCTTCCCAACTGCGGGGTCCAAGTCCACGCCAACAAGTGTGACGTGGGCTTTAGCACGGACGGCTCGAGCTGAAACCGAGTCCACGATGGCCCGGATTGATGGGGCTAGGCTCGGGTCGTTGGCCCAAAGGCACGTGGAACTCCCTATGTAGATCAGGAGAACCTCGACAGCACCCTCCCCTCGCGCTGACCGCGCCAAGGTTTCGATTAGGGTCCCGCCTGAAGAAGCGAGCGGCGCAGACCCTCCTCTGCGAAGTCCAGCCATCCCAACAAAACCAACACCGAACGACACCATGATGAGAAGAACCAGCCGTAGCATCTCCACTCCTGCGCTCTGCCATCGTCGGTACGGCGCTGGCGGTTTCCGGGACGGCTACCGATGTCGCGCCTGGTCACTCCAAACCATCGCCCGATCTACCAGACGCCAGCTCGTCCTATCACAGGCGCGTCCAATGCACCTTCGGATCCCCATGCAACTACTTCGCCATCGGTGGCGAGTACAGGGGGAAGATCATGATATTGATGCAGCAGCTCTCCGGTACTTACGTCAATCACGAACGAATCGATATGCCGAAACAAACGTTGTTGGCTCACGTCGCTTCTGGTCAAGAATGCTACCTGCACAAGCAAACGCCTCTCCCCGATCACGCTCATCGAAAGCAATCGATGAAACCCATCGGCTGGTATCTGAACGCTGTACCCATCACGCCAGTCAACGATGCGCGTTGGCCGGTGTCCATGGAACCGCAGCCTCCAGACTGCTTCACCTCTGGCCGTGTACGCTCGCACCTCTCCCAGCGCCCCTTCAGACGCAAACACGACGAGGCCGCTGTGCCGGTCGCAAACAACGGATCCAGCGCGCATTTCATGATTGACTAGTCGGTTTGGGCTGGAGTAGATGTCACCGAACGTCACGAGGCGCCGCCCGCTGGGGTCATACCCCCGCAACACGTGCTCACTGTCGAGTTTGGGTCCATTCACAAACACGGTGTCTCCGAGGAAGCACATCGCCCTCGGGGCAACATCGAGCTTTATGGTCCGCTCGAAGCCGTGTCGACCACCCGTGGGCGCAAAGACCTGCACCGATCCGTCGAGGCTGCCCACGTACAACCTCCCGCCATTGTCCGTGGCAAGAGTCAATGGCGTCGAGAATTCTCCGGGCCCCGAACCAAGGCGCCCCAACGTCTCCACCAGCCTGCCGTCCTCATTGAACACCTGCACGTTTCCGAGCCTGTCGTCCAGCAGGTGAATCAGCCCTCGCCGGCCAATCACCACGCGAGCGAGCCTACCCGGAGAGAGGTCTATCGGCCTGCCGGCTGTGTCGCGCAATACGGTGCTTGACGGTACCACCAGCGTAGTGGCCGCTCGATGCGCAGCTAGGTCTGAGACGCGTACGACCGTCTCGGGTACTTGTGGTCGAACAATGTATCTGGGATCCGGGTGGACCAAGGCCTCGCGGGCCACTTCCCGGGGTTCTCGTCCGCACCCCAGTGCGAGAACGCCAATCAGCGCGGGAACGCTGACACAGAATAGGAGGTGAATCCTGCTCAGCAGACGGAGACTCGTGGAGTCAGCGGACATGACCTCCTCACCGTATCCAAGGCTGATGCGCCGTGGGGCGATCGACCGGTTCGCGTCGCTCATCATTCGTGTGGCGCTCCTTCCACGCAACCCCAAAAGCGACATCACCCCCCCCCCTAAACGCGACATGACTTTTTCCGACCCTTCCGCGAGCCCACCCCCAGCGACATGTTGACTGGGAATCAGAGAGGCCCATGACCGTCCCCTGCGCTCTCGCCAACCCCGCCGCGCTGCACCTGGCGCGCAGGGCGGCAACCGCTGCCGGGTGCCGCCTGATGGAGACGGGTGACCCGGACCTCGTAACGGCCGGACGGCGGCCGCTCGAATGGGTGGGGGTGATCTCGACCGGGACGGCGATGCCCTGGCGTTGCTGCACGCCGCGCGACGCGTGCGGCGGGGCCTCCCGATCCTGCTCTACGTACCCGCAAGCGGGGCGGCTATGAAGCGGGTGGCGAACGCAGTCGCCGCCTATCCCGACGCGTCCGTCCAGGCCCAGCGGCTGGATGGAGAAGATCTGAAGCTTCTCACCTTATTCTTCCAAGCCGCGATGGCCGCGGCACCCGCCTCGCGGGTCCTCGACATCGTACTCACGGCCCGGCCGGACTTCCCGCGACGCTGCCATCCCGCCGTGCGGGTGGCACTCGATCACCTCCTGGCCGACGCTCGGCCGTCAGTGTCGGTCATGGCCGACGTTGTGGGCCTGTCCGTGCGGCAGTTCGAACGGATCTGGCCTGAGGAACCATTCCCCAGACCGAAGCGCCTGCTTCTCTGGCTCGAGGTCCTGCTCATGGCCATGCTCGCGCGGACCGAGCAGTGCCCGATCCATTGGGCGGCGTTGCGCCTGGGACACAACGAAAAGTCCTTCACGAGACTCCGGACGCGGCTCGGCCTGCCGCTGCTCGGAGCCCTGGAACCCTTGAGCGCGTTCGCGGCGGTGCGGGAAGCGTTCACTGCTGAATGCGAGGGAGAGGGTATGGCCAAGGCGCTGTGAAGCAACCTGACCGCGGAGAGTACGATACCCTGCTCACCCGCGTCGGTCTCGTAGGCGCCAAGTAATGGTGTGCCTCACAGAGCCGCTCCACCGCGACGGCACCCACCGGTACAGAAGATGTATCGTCGAGCTGCTCTTGTGCGGGTTACCGCGCACGTTCCGTCCTTGACTTGCGGCGAACGATCCGTTCAAGGTCGCGCGGGACGCCGGTGGACCCGGAATCGCACTATACGGTGGACGTCAAGATCGTCCCGCCATACTCCCCAGACATGGTCCCGGTCGGCCTGGTGGATGCGCAGGTCGGTGGGAGCCCGCACCTCGGCGATGAAGGTTCCCTCTTCGTCAAGCACCATCCAGGTTGCTATTTGCTCCGCGTGGTTACGCCTGAGCCATATCGTACGATCGCGGCCCGCAACGACGGCACCAACCGGAGCGAAATGAGACGGGATCGGAATGCCACGCCGTACGCTTGCGGTCAGGCGCGCCCGCGGGAGCGTGCCAAAGTCCGGATGCCCGGCAAACTTGTCCACCCAGGCGGCAATCGTGTCCGCCGCCAGGGATGCCGGAATGCGCTCGGGCTGGTAGCGGAACGATCGGCTCCACTCGAGGTTGCCGGAGGCTGAGAACCGCTCCACCACGAACCGCGGGTCGGAAGGGCCGGCGTGAGCCTGCCTGACCACGATGACGCCCTGCCCCCATGGGTCCACATCGTACAGGTCGCCGGTCGGGAAGGGATGGAAGAAGTAGCTTTCGGTGGGCGGACGATTTCCCCCCACCTCTATGATCACTCGGGCGACGTAGACGCCGAAGGAGAGGCTGGCCATCCGCGCCACCACCGACCCTTCCCGCTCGACCAGAAGAAGCGGGTTTTCGGACAGCGTGCCCAACGCCACCGCGTCCGAATCCCATGGGGGGACGGCCAGCATCAGTCCGTCGGCCAGCAACGCCCGGGGCATGAGCGGTTCTGCACCGCCCGGCGTCACCGTGTACAGCACCCTGCCTGACCGGTCGAAGGCCGTAAGGCGGCGAAGGCGCAATCCGTCAGAGATCACGAGTGTATCGGCCAACCAGCCGCCGAACTCCGGTCGCTGGAACTCACCGGGCCCCCGGCCTCGGCGGCCGAAGGTACCCAGCGGTGCTCCGTCGCCACCAAAGACTCGCACGGCCTGTTCCTGAGGCTGTATCACGTAGATCGCTCCGTCGCGACCGACTGTCAGGTGGGGGACCTCGGTCAGTTCCGCCGTGGGCTCCCCGATTTCGAGATCGGGAACCAGGGTCCATCGTTCTGCGCCACCGTCCGGCGCGCCGGGCCGTACCTGCGCGCTCAACGATGTTGCCAATCCGAACGTGGTTACCAGGAGCAGTCGGGTTCCATTCATGGTCGAACTCCTCGCATTGTCGCGCCTACCTGGCAGTGAAGCTCCAACGGTACTTGACGACCTCCGGATCACCCGCTCGACGCATCGCGATAACCGTGCGGGTTAGAGGCTCATGAGCCACGAGAGCAAGCGGTGCTTGCATAAGGCTCATCCGGGCGAATCCGCCGTCGGAGTTATACACCACAAGCGCCCGCTCATCGCTTTTGAGATCAGCGAAGGTCTGGATGAACCATGGCGGCAGCAACAGAATCGGCATTGCGACCCACGATGCGTAGCGGTCCCTGCCATGCAATATTGGACCGGGATCAAATCCCACAACGGCCCGACCCTCGCTCGGATCAAATGCGAATGCCGTGAACGGATAACGGGTCGACGCGACGATTACGTAGTCTTCCCAGTCTGTCAGACGAAGAACGGTCCCTCGCTCCGTGCCAGGCACAGAGAACGTATGGACGACCCGTGCTCCGTCATAGGAACCGGGGAGCAGAAGCAAGTGGTAAGACGAGTCCAGCACCGAATCGGGTACAACGGTGATCCAGCCATGGGAGGTTCGCACGGCCGCAACGGCATCCCGGACACCAATGCTGCGACGCAAAGTCAAGGCGCTCCCGTCTAGTGCGAATCGCTGGATCGCACCTGTCCCGTCAATCACCTCAACGAGCGTGTGTGGAGCATCCGTTTCCGCTCCAGTATGATGTGACAGCGAAACGAAAGCAGCCCCGATAGGACGACCCAGGCCCTGGCTCTCCAGGCTGATCCCAGTCTCTGTCCCTATCAGACTCACATGGTGATCAGTCCATGACCACGCGAGCACAAGTCCTCCCGGCTCCGCGGCAATGCCATCGACGCGGAGCCACTCGGGGATTCGTATTGAGACGCTTTCTTCGAGTTCGATATCAGGCGGTACGGCATTCACTACCCCGCTGCATGCACAGAGAGTCAGCGCGGCAAGTACCACCAAAGGCCCTCTCGGAAGGCGGCGCACCAACCTACCGTGGCACCTATTCAGATGCTGCACTACGGGCGGCACAACGCCTGATCATATGCGGATAATCGCGGTCCGCGCGCGAATCTCGTCTATAGCGATCGAAGTGTATGCGCGTGATAACAATGCACCGTCACAATCCCGCCAGGTCATCTCTTCGAGCACCAGATCTTGTGCAGCTACGATCAGGACGCGATGCCCGTCACGCACCGTGCCGTCCAAGGTGATCTCCCCACCACACGCGTCACCGTTTATTGAGCAGTTTGTGCAAACGCCCGAATGGATTTTGCATTTGCAACTGTTCCACTGGGAATACGTACACTCATTGCCCACGCACTTGCAGCCCGCAGTTGCCGTCGTCGGCATGGCTACGAAACCAAGGCACATCGCCGCCAGGCAAGCAAGAGGACCTCTGATGAATCGAGTCATGACCTGCTCCTCCAGTTTGAGGTTCGACCACCTACAGGGCGCAGCAGCCATCAGTCAACCCCACCCTCCCAGTGTCAAAGGTGAATCTGCGATTCGATCCTGAACGGAGATTCATGCAGTCAGCAGACATGCAACGAACTCTCGCACAGTATCCAACGCCGATGATCCGTGCCGTGAGCGGACGGCTCCCGTCGCGATTAATTGGTGTCGCGCTCATTCGCCGCAAGCCCAAACGCGACATCAGTCCCCCCTAAACGCGACAGAACTTTTTCCGACCCTTCCGCGAGCCCACCCCCGGCGACATGTTGACTGGGAATCAGAGAGGCCCATGACTGTCCCTTGCGCTCTCGCCAACCCCGCCGCGCTGCACCTGGCGCGCGAGGCGGCAACCGCCGACGCGCGCCTCGTATTGGCGCGGCAGTTCTTGGGGCTTTTGAACCCTTGAGCGCGTTCGCGACCATGCCCTTTCCTCGACTATGACCGAAGGGGGGAGGGGGGCAAGGCTTTGGTGCAGAAATGGACAGCATTCAGACGGCTTGGGAAGCGCAGCTCCGGCGCAGGTAGGTCAGGGCTCTACCGGCGAAACCTGCTGGGTTGCTGGCTTGGAGGAGCCATGTGGGGACGGGGCCGGCCGTGATACGTGCCGCCGCCGGCCCCGCCGCTGGTCCTAATCTCCGAGCAATGGGCAGCCTGACATATCAGTCAGCCCCCGATGCGAGTCGGGACAGTTCGGCCGCCCCCAGGACCACATGGGCCACGATCAAGTCCGGTGAACACGACGCAGTCACCTGGAATGCGCCGCGCGCCTGGTTCAGACGGATACGCTCCGGGTATGCTTCCAGCGCTATCGCCAACGCCCGCACATCTCCCTCAGCACCGGCGGCAACGAGGTCCCAAGGCTCGTCATCCGAGGTCCAGGCGACCCTACGGTTCCACCAGCTCCACTGCGCGGATTTCTATCGTAACCAGGTCGAGCGTGTCCTGTCGAAACCGGTACAGCCTCCCGTCCGTGAGAAATCCGTCGAACGACTCATCAAAGTGTCGGCGCGCTACAACCGCCCCCTGCGCCACGTCTATCACCTCCAGATAAACGTCGACCATAAGATCGGGGTTGATAACCGCGGGTTGCGCCTCGCGTTCGGTGCGGGGGCGTTCCGGGAACCTGAAAGCCTGCCTCCATCGGGGATCGGGCACCTGAACCAACACCCACAGACGGCCCCGACCGTCCTCGTGCAGCGCACGTACGCCGGGAAGCGGCGGGCGCAGACGGCCGGAGGCTTCCGAACTTCGGGAGACAAACCAGTCGGGCCCGCGTGTGTAACCGGCCAACCGGCTTCCGCCCGAGTCGAATCGTTCGAGATCGTATCTTGAAAACCGGGAAGCACTCCATATACCGCCGGAACGGGCTGGTGCCAGCACTCGGAATTGCGGCTGGGTGCGCCCCGGGATTATGGGAGCGGGACTCTCTCCGAAGGACGTCTCATACGTGCCGTCTGCCCCAAACCGGTGCAGTGGCACGCCAACACGCGTGGCGTCGGGAACGTTGGCCGCAAGGATGATCTTCCCTTCAAGCGTAACTGCGATGCCGTGGACGGCAGGAGGAATACGCCATGATCGGACGTAATCAAGGTCGGGTCCTACGAGGCTAATCCGTGCAGCCGCAAGATCCACGATCGCGACGGTGTCGCCAGGGAGGACTGCCGCGACGCCAGGATAGCGGAACTCCCCAGGACCGTATCCAGCGCGCCCCACCTGTCCGATGAACCGCCCCGCGGCGTCGAACACGTACGGCATCTCAGCCAGATCCGCCCCCACCGTCACCCAAAACCGGCCGCGGCTGTCTACTACGACTGCCTGAGGGACACCCGAGAGACCGCCGTCAGGGAGGTCACGCCCGAGGACCACCGCCGGTCCGAACTCGAACGTGCAGCGCGGGCAACTTACCGCTTCGGGTATGGAATCGACTTGGCCAACTATCGTCCCGGCGACGAGAGTAGCATGGAGCGAGAACAGCAACGCAGTGACAACGAGTACTGCCGTTCGGCCTTTCACGCACGAGCCCCTTATCTTCCGCCTGAATCGGCGAGCCCATAACCACCGTGCCAATGAACTGAAAGGGCACGGCTCGGTGAGTACACCGCCAGTGCAGAGAATAGGCGCGTTTCGGCAACTCGCGCAATCTCAAAGGCGACATCACTCCCCCTAAACGCGACATCAACCTCGGCCCTTCCGCCGACCCTCAACGCGTCTCAG
>CAZTIV010000067.1:0-11749 GCA_964613905.1 uncultured Gemmatimonadaceae bacterium
GAACTGAAGCTCTCCACCCGCACGCCGATCTTGTGCCGGAACTCGTGGGCCTCCGGCATGATCGCTCCGGCGAGGAAAGCGCCGAACAGAGCGTGAATGCCGATTACCTCTGTGCTCAACGCCGCCGCGATGACGAGACACACAACGGCAGCCAGCGTGGCCTTCGACGGCTCCTGCTCCGCCAGCCGTTCGTGGCCGATCCAATGCGGTAGGCCGCGTCGGACGCCAGCTACCATGACCGCGACGAACACCAGACTCAGGAGAAGTGTGAGCACAGAGCCGCCAAGGCTCGTCGCCCCGACGATGGCTACCACGAATGCCAGGATGCTCCAGGCCGTCACGTCGTCGACGGCCGCGCAGGTGATCGCGGTATTGCCCAGCGACGTCCGCGACAGGCCGCGTTCCTGAAGAATTCGTGCCAGAACGGGAAATGCCGTGATGCTCATGGAGATGCCCATGAACAGGGCAAATGCGGTGAACGTTGTGCCCGGAGCTGCCAGGTCTGTAAACAGGAAGTACGCCAGCAACACGCCGAGCACGTAGGGGAACAGAATGCTCGCATGACTCACTGCGACTGCCGCGTGCGCCTTGCTTCGTACGAGCTTCATGTTCAACTCCATGCCGACGGAGAACATGAAGAAGCAGACACCGACTTGGCTCAAGAGTCCGAGTATTCCCAGAGTGCCTTTGGGAAATACGAACGCGAACCACTCCGGAGCCAGCAAGCCGAAGAGGGACGGCCCAAGCAGGATGCCTGCCGCCATTTCCCCGACGACAGCAGGCTGCCCAAAACGCCTGAAGAGCCTGCTCACCAATCGCGACGCGACGATGATGACGAGAAACTGCAGAAACAAATGGCTCAGTGGATGCTCAAGATTCGTCCGCAATCCATCCGTCAGGCTGGAAGGTGCTGACAGCTGGGCGTCTGTCGCAACAGCCGATTCATGGCTCCCTCCTGTCGTGCCATGGGGTGTCGGCAATGACGCGCCGAGTCGCAGCACGCCTACGATGGCGGCGCTCGCCGCGAGCAACAGAAGCAAATACAAGAGAGGTATTCGCTTCATGCGTTTCTGAGCCTCACTTGCCATTGTTCAAGTGCCTAACTAATCCTTAACCTGCATTGACCCCTCCGACGCCAGCGCAACCAGTCGCAGCCTATCCCGGGCCGCGCACAGTTGGCCGGACGCTGTAAACCCTTCCATACCATACGGCTCGGCCTCAGTGTCCCGCAAGATTACGCCTGCAACCGCCCGCCGTCCACGGCGACCTAATCCGGTTGCAGCTTAATCCGGTGGGGAACGGCGGCTATCTCGCCCAGCTCGCGTCGCCCCATCTGCCTCCCGCGCCGCCGGAAGGCTCATGACATCTATCGGGCTGCGAACTCCCTGGCCCCCGCGGTTCAGTACGTGCGTGTAGATCATCGTGGTCGAGACGTCCTCGTGACCCAATAACTCCTGCACCGTCCGGATGTCGTAGCCGGCCTCAAGCAGGTGCGTCGCAAAGCTGTGACGGAAGGTGTGGCACGTGGCCCGTTTGCGGATTCCCGACCGCCGCACTGCTTCCGTTACCGCCCGCTGGACCGCGCTCTCATGATAGTGATGCCGCCGCCACAACCCCGTGGCCGAGTGGCGGTACCGCCGCCGCGCCGGAAATACCCACTGCCACACCCACTCCCCCGCTGCCCGCGGCAGCTTGCGATCCAGCGCCCCGGGCAACTCCACCGACACCCCGCCGGAAACCTGATCCCGACGGTACAGTCGCTCAACCATGTGCAAATGATCGCGCAACGGCCCCCGCACCGCCTCCGGTAACATCGTCACCCTGTCCTTCGCCCCCTTCCCTTCCCGTACCACTATCTCCCCTCGGCCAAAGTCCAGATCCTTGATCCGGAGACGTAGACCCTCCATCAACCGGAGCCCGGAGCCGTACAGCAGCGACACTACCAACCTGCTCGGCCCCCGTAACTCGGCCAGCACCGCCTGTACCTCGGCCCGCGTCAACACCACCGGCAACCGGCTCGATTCCTTGGCCCGCACCACTCGCGGCACCCCGCCCAACGGCCGCTCCAACACCTGCTCATACAGAAACACCAGCGCGCTCGCCGCCTGGTTCTGCGTCGACGCGCTCACCCTGCCACGCTCCGCCAGATCCGTCAGAAACGCCGTCACCTCCTTAGCCCCAAGCTCCAACGGATGCCTGAGCCCCACAAACCGCACATACCTCAACACCCACCCCACATACGCCTCCTCCGTACGCGGACTGTAATGCCGCGCCCTTATCGCAGACCGTACCCGCGCGATCAGCTTCACCCCCATAGCATGGCACCAACCGCCCGGATATGCGTCACCGGAAAAACGCGGCGCTGACCGAATCGACGCGCAACGGGTATCAGCCCGTGATGCCTCAACCACAAACGCTGATAGATTGAAGCCCGTGCGATACACCCGGTACCTGACCTCGCTGGCAACCCTTGCCACCCTCACGGCGCTCACCGCCTGCGCTCGGCCCACACCGCCGGCCATCGATCCAGCAATTGATCCGGCCGCTGATCCCTGTGTCATCGGCCGTCCCGGCGACCGCTCGGGCACACTCCGCGTACTGCTCTCCCAGCCACTGAACCCGGACCGCGCACCGGCCCCCACCAACGACACCGAGCAGTTCGTGTTCGCCCAGCTGTACCAGACACTCGTCCGGATCGACTGCCTCCACTACACTCGACCCGCCCTTGCCACCAGTTGGCAGAGCGGCGACGACGGCCGCCGCTGGCTCTTCACCCTTGCACCCGACGCCCGGTTCTGGGACGGCACACCCGTAACCGACCTGCTTGTACTCGAGACGTGGCGCGAACAGGTCCGCGCCCTCTCGATACAAACCGGAAACAGAACCATCACCGTGGAGTTCGATGAGCCGCGTTCGCTCAACTCGTTCGCAGACCCACGGTCGGCACTCGTCAAGCACATCCCCGAGTCCGCCTGGCCACTCGGCACCGGCCCATACTGGACCAATGACGGCACGGCCCTCTCCCGTATCCAGCGCCCGGCACCGGGGCCCGCTACCCTTCAACTGGTACACGCCCCAGGCCGCGACCCGCGCGATCTGCTCGATCGCGACCTCGACCTCACCATCACCCGCGACCCCCGCGTCCGCGACTACGCCCAACAGCGCCCCGACTGGCAGACCGTACCTATGCCATGGGATCGTATCTACCTGCTCGCCATCCCCGGCGCACCGGAAACGACGGTGTCGGCTGCGTTCCGCGAAGACCTGGCCTCCGCCGTCCGCGGAGATGCCCGTCCGGCAACCACGGAGTCTTCGCCCGCGTCCCCACTCTCCGCGCGGCGAAGTGGAGAACAGGGCGTGAGACCGGAAATCGCGTACCTGAACACCGACCCCATCGCCCGCGATCTGGCTGCGCGCCTCGTTGCTCGCGCCCACACCGAACTCCCCGCACTTGGGCAACGCCCCGTCGCCACGGGACTCGACAGCACCACTTTCCACGCGGCTCTGCGTGACGGCAGCGCACTCGGATACATCATCGTTGTCCCGGTGACGGCCGACCGCTCAGCCCCCCTCCACGCATTGCGCGAGCAGGCGCCGTGGTTCACCGCGGGTGCGCCGCTCATCGAGAGCCGCGCTCACCTGCTCGTTCGCGGCGCAATGCCGGTCATCCAGCTCGACCTGGACGGCACGGCGCGCATCCCATGACGTTCCGCGTCCGGCTCTTCCTCGCGTTCCTTGTGGTCGTGGCCGTTCCGCTCGTCATCATGGCCGCAGGCGTGCGACGCGAAGTCACCGTCCGCATCACCACCCAGTACGAAGAACGCGTAAGCGCGCTGGCACGGATCATCGAAGCCGACATCACTCTGACCGGCGACCGTGTAGCCGCCCGGATTGCGGCCCTCGCACGCACCCTGCCCGACGACAACCGGTTCCGCCTCGCTGCCGTCCAGCGCCTGCCGGCAGAGCGCGCATATCTGATAGATTGGGCGGGCCGCGCCATGGCACTAGCCGGCCTCGACATGCTGCAACTCCACGATTCCACCGGCCGGATCCTCAGTTCCGGTCAGTTCCGCGCGGACTTCGATCGCCTCGATCCCGGGTTGATACGTGGCCTGATCGCCGCACAGGGCGCGGCCCTGCCAGAAGCTCAGACTGCCGAAGGTTCGTTCCTGGTGCTTGCGCGCATCGACTCCGTCATGGTGGGCGGCGCACGATTCAATATTGCAGGCGGAATCCGCGTCGATCAGGCGATGCTCGACGGGCTCGCACGTGACCCCGAGCTGTCAATTGGACTCGAACTCCCCGGCGGCGAGAACGCAGCCCACTCAGACCGCCCGATCACTCACACCGATCGCGCCGTCGTACGCCAGATTGCCCTGCCGTTCGTGCACGCCGACGGCCAACTGAACGAAGCACAGATCGTTCTCGCACACTCGCTCCAACCCCTCAGGCGGCTCGAACGCAACGTCAATTTCTGGTTCCTCGCGGCTCTCTTGATCACCGCGGTCACCGCGTCACTGGTCGCCGCCTGGCTCGCACTCTGGATGAGCCGGCCCATCCGTGACCTCGCGGCGGCGAGTGAACAGATTGACCTCGACCATCCCGAACTGGATTTTACCAGCGACCGCGCAGACGAGATCGGCATGCTCGCCCTCGTGCTGGGCCGCATGACCGCGCGTCTCCGCACCGACGCCGCTCGGCTGCGCGAAGTGGAACGCCGCGCCACTCTCGGCGAACTCGCCCGCCAGGTGAATCACGACGTGAAGAACGGACTCGCCCCCCTGAGGAACGTGTTCCGCCATCTCGCAGAGGTTGCGGAACAGAAGCCGGCTGACCTTCCCCGCGTCTTCGCCGAACGCCGCGAGACCATCGATTCCGGCATCGCGTATCTCGAACAACTCGCCACGAGCTACGCCAAACTCACACCCACCATCCACGCCCAGCCGTGCGACCTCAACGCGACCGTACGCGACGTGACCTCCGCAATCGACGGATCTGTGGCGCTCGACCTTTCACCCCACCTCCCCGCCGTGCTCGCGGACCCGCTTGCATTGAGACGGATACTCGAGAACGTGATCAGGAACGCCATCGAAAGCCTTGACGGCCCGACCGGCGGCGTGCGCGTTGGCACCAGCGCAGACCGGCAGACTGCGCGTATCGTCGTGAGCGACACCGGACGCGGCATGTCGCAGGAGGAACTGGACCGCGCCTTTCAACCGTTTCAGTCCACCAAACCCGGCGGTACCGGACTGGGCCTTCCCATCGTCCGGCGCCTCGCGGCCGATATGGGCGGCACCCTCAAGGTGGAGACCGCGCCCGGCAAGGGAACCACGCTCACCATTCAGCTCCCCGCCACGGGAGGCGCTCCCCAATGACGCTGATACTGGTGGCTGACGACATGGTGACCCTGGCCGAGCAGTATGCCTACGATCTCCGCCGGCTTGGGCGTTACGAGACACTGGTGGCAAAGTCCGGCGCCGAAGCGCTGGAACACCTCGCGAGCGAGCCGGTGGACTGTATGATCCTGGACCTCGAGATGCCGGGACTCGACGGCTTTGACGTACTGCGTGAGATGGCTGCGCGAGAGATCAGGGTGCCCGTGATCGTGTACACCGGAACCGGGAGCTACGGCCGTTGTGTGCAGGCGGTGAAGCTCGGCGCGTACGGATTCATAGACAAACGGGAATCCATGGAGCGTGTGGTGCAGGAAGTGGAGCGCGCTCTGGAACACGCTCGTCTCTCGGGCGAGGTCGCATCGCTCCGCCGACGGCTGGACGCGGACTCCCCGCTCGTGGGATCGAGCCCCGCGATGCTCAAACTGCGCGAAGCAATGACACGCATCGCTCCGGTGCCGAGCCCCGTGCTGGTGCTGGGCGAGAGCGGTGTGGGGAAGGAACTGGTGGCCCGCGATCTGCACCGCCTGGGACCGCACCCGAAGGGAACGTTTCTCGCACTCAACTGCGCCGCCCTGCCTGAGCATCTTGTGGAATCCGAGTTGTTCGGTCACGAGCGCGGCGCGTTCACCGGTGCCTCCACCCTGCGGCGCGGTGCGTTCGAACACGCCTCGGGCGGGACACTCTTCCTGGACGAGATTGGAGATCTCCCACTCGCCGCGCAGGCCAAGTTCCTCCGTGTGCTCGAACAGCGCGAAGTGACTCGCGTGGGGGGCACCCGCACCATCCGCGTCGATCCGCGCGTGGTCGCCGCCACCCATCGCGACCTCTCTCTTGAGGTGAACGCCGGCCGGTTCCGCGAAGATCTGTTCTACCGGCTCAACGTGCACCCCCTCACCGTACCGCCGCTCCGGGAACGGCTGTCTGATCTGCCGGAGCTCGCCGCACACCTGCTCGACCTCACCTGCGAGCGCTACGGCATCAAGCCAAAAACCCTCTCCGCGGAAGCGGTCGAACGACTGATGGCGTATCACTGGCGCAGGAACAACGTGCGCGAATTGAGAAACGTGATCGAGCGGATGGTGATCGCGAGCGAGACAGACACCATAGGACCGCAGCACGTGCCGGCGGAGATCCTGGCGGGCGGTGCCGCACCCACCCCGCTGCGCGACCGCGCCGTGAGCTTCCAGGATCGCAAGGCCGAAGCGGAACGCCGCATCGTGATCGAAGCCCTCGAGCGCAACCAGTGGCACATCACGCGCACCGCCGAAGAACTCGGCCTCGCCGACCACGCGAGCCTTCTCAAGATCATGCGCCGGCTGGAGATTCAAAGGGGCTGAAAAGCGCCGTGTCCTGTTGGACACTATAGCCCCCTGAACAATGTGTCTGAGTGGACACGAGCCCGGACTGAAGCTGTCGGCCCCCACACGCTCAACATCAAGCGCCACAATAAGATAGGCCGAGCGCATCGGCTGGTGAGCCACCCGGCCCACCCCCTGCCTTATCCCGTTGCTGGAAGCATCAACTTCAACACCCAACAAGGGGAGGGCATCATGCTTCGCAACACCCTTTCACTCGGCCTGGGCCTCGCCACCGCGGCCCTGCTCACCGCCTGTGATCGCCCCGGCGCATCGCGCGGCAGCAACGGGGCGACGGAACACCGCCGGACCACGGAGATTGTCCAGCAGCCCGTTGCGTACCAGCCGCCACCAGCGGTAGAGCCGGTCGCGCCGGCCGCAACCCGGCCCGCCACCTTCGAGGAAGCCGATCAGGCGTTCCGCGACCGTGACTACCGTGAAGCGGTCCGCCGCTTCGAGAGCTACACCGGGACAAAGCCCGACAACCCGTGGGGTCACTACATGCTCGGCCTCTCCGCACGGCTGGCGGGCGAGCATGATCGCGCCATCGAGTCGTTCGAGCAGGCACTCGAAATCGATCCCGATCACGTGAAGGCGCACGCCAATCTCGCGCGGGTGCTGCTCGATCGCGGCCGCTCCGTTGCGGCCCTCGAACACGCCGAGCGCGTGATCGAGCTGGACTCCCTCTCGAGCGAAGGTTACCGCCTGCTCGGCCGCTCCCTCGGGGACATGGGCCGCATCGAGGATGCGACGGAAGCGTACCGCACCGCGCTCACCCTGAACGACCGCGACGTGTGGGCCATGAACAACCTGGGTTACCTCTACATCCGGCTCGGCTGGTACGACGAGGCGCTGCCTCCGCTTGCCCGCGCCGTCGAGCTCGACGGATCGGTCGCCGTATTCCAGAACAATCTGGGTATGGCGCTCGAACACACCGGCCGGTTCACCGCGGCAACGGACGTGTACCGCCGCGCCGTGGAAGCGGACGCCACCCACACGCACGCCCAGGCGAACCTCACCCGGGTGGAAGGTCGCCCGGATACGCCCGGCGTGCCGGCCTTCGATCTGGTCGCGATGGCTCAGGAGTTCGTGCGGTGGATTGATGGATGGAAGTCGGTGGCGGTGGGAATTCCGTGACACCAGCGGGGTGGTGGAGCCTTCAGGCGTACCCTTCGGTCACGCAAGCAAGATACTCCTCCACCCCGTTCTCCCGCCCCGCCAGCACCGTTCCCACGTACGCCTCGCGCTCCCACCATAGCACCCGGATATCCCACACGCAGAGGGACTCGCCGCCCCGCGCTGCGCGCCAACCGTCGCCGTCGCGCACAAAGACACGAATCGGCAGTTCATTCTCGTTGTCCCACCAGCAGAGTATCAGGTAGTCGGCGGTGCGTCCCTGATGCAGCACCGCCAGTCCCAGCCCTGGCCGCTGCTCCGTAACCGCAGGCTGCGGGAGCGCTGCAGCAAGAGCCTCCCAGCCGCCATTGAAACGGCCCCGGTCGAACGAAGCATCGGGCAATCGTATCGTGTAGGTCTTCAGTCTATACCCGTTGACCTGCTCGACTCCCAGAAATGCCAGCGGCCGCGGCGCGTACGGGACGAACCCCATCACCGTACCTCAGCGATCTGCTTGCGATGATGCTCGATATGCCGCGCGCAGATCATCACGCCGTTGACAACGCTCGACGACCCGAAGTAAGCGTGCGTGATCTTCCTGTGGGGCGGAGCGGCACGCGCCGCCTCCTCGAACTCCCGGGCACGACGGGCGAACAGTTCCAGAGCAACCTCGCGGTCCGGGCTCTCAACCGGCCTGACCTCACTGGGCGCTCGTGCACCCTTCGGAAACGGTCGCCCGGCAAGCAGCCGCGGGACCAGGAACAACCTGAGAGGGATACGTATCCACCACCTGGTGCGCACCCGCATACCGGATCCACCGTTCATCTCCCCGATGAGCACGTCGTACACCTTGACCAGATGATCCGACACCTGTGCCGGTGTCCACTTGCCGGGCGCCAGCGGCTCGTGCCACCGATCAGGCGCGAAATTGCGTGCATCGGAAGTGAACGCCCGCGCGGCCGAGCCGTGCAGTTCCAGAGCACCGTCCAGGTTGTACGACATGGCCACGTAAATAACGGGACACAAGCCGCCGCGCCAGTTCAGGTCAGGAGCGCTGCTTCCCGCGCACCAGCCGTCTGAGATCGTCCGGCCGGAAAGCGGCGGTGAACAGCACCACGCCAACGCCCAGCACTCCCCATACGGCGGCCGCTAACTCCCACCTTTCCCCTCTGGTGTCGGGCAGCATCCCTCCCATCAATCCGGTCGCGAGACCCGCGGACCCGGAACCAAGAACGGCCTCCACTCCTCGGGTAATCAGAGTGATCCCCTGCCACTGCAGAATCACCCCGAGCATGCACACGGCTACCGCACCAACCAGGAGCCAGCGAGTGATACGGTAGTCACTCCAGAGGACTAACGCCGAGACCAGAAGGTACGCCGTGAGCGGAGCGGTGAACGTGTTTACCCAGGCATCTGTGGTGATCTGCCGGATGCCCGCGGCCACGCCGTTCGCGGCATCCAACGCCGCACCGGCGCCAATCAGCGCGGCGCACACAAAGAGCAGATACACGGCACCCACGGCCACGCGCGCGAGGTCATGTGCCGGTCGGTACACGGGTAGTGACCAGTGATACGTCCGGCGCGCCGGGCCTTCTCCGAGCCAGACAATCACCGCCCAGATGGTGCCGGCCAGCAGGCCCAGGAGCGCAGCGATCATAGTCCGGAGCGCCTCGGGCGGGAGCCCGCTGATCCCGATCAGCATCAGCAGCATCAGCATGCCGAGACCCAGGTAAATCCAGCGTCCGCTTGCGCCAAGCAACCAGGCCTGGTTGCGGAACGAGGCGGCCACTGTCGGTGCCCTTGTCGACATGTTTACCCTCCCTGCTGCGCCAGCAGTGCCAGCGCCGCGTCTTCCAGCGTCAATGGTTCTACCTGACGTATGGTGGCCCCGGCCGACCGGAACCGTTCGGTAACCTCGGGCTCATCGCCCCAGACCGTCCAGGCTGCTTCCCTGCTCCCGCCGTTTCGCCGCACCACTGCATCAGCCAGTGCCGGCGCGCCGGCCCATCCATCCGGGACCTGGATGTGGTACTTCCGGAGACAGCGATGCAGCGTCTCGCGGCTGCACTGGCGCTCTATCCTTCCTGCGCGCATGACGCCCAGATGGTCGCCCAGCCTTTCCGCCTCGTGTACCAGATGGGTTGAGATGAGAACAGTGGTCGGAAATCGTGCGAGATGTTCGGCCAACGCCGAGAGCGACTGATCGCGCATCACCGGATCGAGCCCGTCGGTCGGTTCATCCAGCACCAGCACCGGCGGATGATGCGCCAGCGCCATGACGAGTTGAACCCGCCGCTGTTGTCCCTTGGACAGCTGACCGAACTTCACGTCAGGCCTCAAGTCGAACGTCCGGGACAGTTCCGTTGCATATCCTGCGTCCCACTGCGGGTAGTACGCCGCGTGATATTTCATCAGTGCGCCCACACGAAGCCAGCCGTATCCCGACTCATCGCGCTCCGGCACGTAGCCGACGTGGGCCCGTACCTGAGCGCCGTCGCGGCTGGTGTCGAAACCCATCACCTCCGCGGATCCGGAGTCTGCCACGACCAGATCGAGCAGAACCCGGAGCGTCGTGGTCTTGCCCACGCCGTTCTGGCCCACCAGCACATAGACCGCTCCGTCCGGTACGGAAAGGTCGACACCCCGAAGTGCTTCGTTCCGGCCAAACTGTTTGGTGAGCGCCTCGGTTCTCACAGCCATTGTCTCGGTCATACGCGTTCTCCCTCCACGGCCTTTGCCGCACGCCAGATTGCATCTACCAGTTCCTCGGGAGTAAGTCCGTGCCGATACGCCTCGGTCAGCGCTCGGCGGGCCACTGATTCCGACATGGTTCCGCGCTCCACCTCCGCACCCTCAACCGGCGCATCCGCCACGTACGTCCCCTGCCCGCGCCGCATGTAGACCAGACCCTGGCGCTCCATCTCCCGGTAGGCCTGCTGCACGGTATTGGGATTGACCTTCAGGTCGGCCGCGAGCTGGCGGACCGAGGGCAAGGCGTCCTCAGGAGCCAGTGCCCCCACAACCAGGGCTCGGCGGACCTCGTCTACTACCTGTTGATAGATCGGTCGCGGATCGGCAGGGTCGATACGGATAAGCAGGAAGCCTCCAGTACTAGTGTACTGGCACGATAGTACACTAGTACTGGAGACCTGTCAAGACCTCGCTACGCTAGAACCGTGAGAACACAAACCGGTAGGAGTCGGCCTCGCCGTCATACACCGCCCGGAACTGCGTGGGATAGCGCACTCCGGGAGCCGAGTCCAGCGCGGGAATCGGGAGATCGAAGCTCTCCCGCCGCTGCAGGAGTTCCTGGGTAATCATCGGCTCCACGAACAAAGGCCGCGTGGCGTAGTAGCCAATCACCATTGTGCCCGTGAAGGCCTCCTCTCCATAGAACTCCTCCTCGAGGAGGCTGTGCATCCCCATCTCCGGTACGCAGATGCCCACGAGCGTCATTCCCATCTCCGGGATCTCCTCGTCCGGCAGGACGTATCCAGCCGGCAGCCTCTCGGGCTTCCTCTCATCCGCGCAATCGATCCCAAGGCGCGTCTGTTCATCCACGTGATAGAAGTGGAAGTCGAAGTGGGGATACATGTACGGGCCGGGGGGATGTCCGTGCGGCTCCCAGTACACAGTCAGAGTCTGAAAGCCCGTCGCGTCCCGCGCCGCGCGCGGCAGACCGATCACCGCTGTGACCAGGGGAGGCCAGTGCATCTCGCCGTGCTCAGGCGCCTGGTCCACCGCTGCCATTGGGATCGTAACGCCAAACTCGGTCACCTCGGTCCCCGCCATGGTGGCCCAACTGCACACCTGGGCCCCATGCACGTCGCCGCAATCGCCCTGGACGGTCTGGATTGCGGCCCCACGGGCGCAGGCGCCGGC
>CAZTIV010000068.1:0-11576 GCA_964613905.1 uncultured Gemmatimonadaceae bacterium
ACGAGCCCGAGCCCACTGTACGCCACGAGGCGCGCCCACCGCCCCCGCGCGTCCGGGTCTCCACCCAGCTCGAAGGTGAGCTCCTGGCGCCTTAGATCCAGATCCCTGTCGAGCGCCTCCACCATGTCGTCAAGCCCGTACCCCGCGTTGAGCACCCGGCGCACCGCCGGCAGGACGGCAAGCACCGGCCCCGCCACGAGCAGCCCCAGGAACCCTGCCGCCCACGCCACCACGTCCCACCGGGCGTCGTCGAGTCCACCAACCAGCGCCACCAGCGCAGCAAGGCCGAGCACCGAAACCCCGCCGCCGTACCGCGCGAGTGCGCGCGAACGGTTCACGAACACCCGCAACGCCACCGGCACATCCCCGCGGATCTCCGGTGCGGCCGAAAGCGCGTGGGCCAACTCGTCCGCCGTCTGATACCGGTCGGCCGGATTCTTGGCCAGGCAACGGGCGACCACACGGGCGAGCGTCAAGTCCCCACCCTGCCCCGCCACCTCGAGCGGCGGCGCCGGCCGTGAGACGTGCGCCCTCAAGACCTCTTTCCGGTTCGAGCCGCGAAACGGCAACCGCCCCGTGGCGGCGTAGAAGGCGGTGACGCCCAACGCATAGATGTCGCTCCGGCCGTCGGCCGTCTCGCCCAGCGCCCGCTCGGGACTTAAGTAAGGAATGGTGCCTTGGAGGTACCCGCCGCCGGGGTCGGCCTCCTCCCCGAGCTGGGCGATCCCGAAGTCCAGCACCATCGGCCGGCCGCTCTCGCGCTCGATCAGGATGTTGTCGGGCTTGAGATCCCGGTGGATCACGCCCTTGCCGTGCGCATACGCGACCGCCCGCGCCACCTGGTAGAGCAGCCGGGTCACCTCCCCAACCGGCAGCGCGCCGTCGCGCCTGATCCGCTCTCCCAGCGTCTCCCCGTCCACGCACGGCATGGTGAAGAAGAGAAACTCCCCCACCTCCTCCACCGTGTGGATCGGCACGATGTTGGGATGAAGCAGGCGCGCGGCGATCCGCGCCTCGCGGAAGAACCGCTCGCGCCAGCGCGTGTTGACCGCCGCCGGCGGCAGCAGCTTGAGCGCCACCAGACGGTCGAGCACCGCGTCATAGGCCAGATACACGATCCCCATGCCCCCACGGCCCAGCTCGCCGTAGAGGAGGTACCGCCCCTTCAGGGCCTCCTGAAGAGCCTGCATGGGGTTGTTGCGCACGGGGACCATGGCCCCCAGAGTGTCGACTGCCGTTGCGGATGGCAAGGTTACCTCCTCGCGGTTGAGGCCGAACGAACCAGATGGAGCACTTCGTGCCAGAACTTCGAACCGAATCCCATCGCAATTCCCGTCAGCACGGTGCCGACCGTAGCGTGGAGCACCGTGGCCCACGAGGCCGCCGCGGGGTTCAAGACCCACCCGTCGTCCGACGGCCGCATCCAGCCCAGTGTTTCCCACGGCGCCTGCGGTTGCGACATGATGGCGAAGAAATCCGCCTTGAGCAGAAAGCTGAGCACGATGGAGGCACCCAGCACGGCGCGCTGGACCCGCCGCTCGCGGGCGCGCCGCGACTCCCGCGGCTGCGCAAGTTCCAGCTTGAGCACGTTCCCCAGCCGCTCCGCTACAATGCTCAGGGCGCAGAGCAGCATCACCAGATTGATCATCAGGGTCCCTCCCCTTGCCCGCCCGCGCGCTGACCCAGGGCGCGCGGGCGGGGAACAGGGTGAGACTACAGGACCACGCGAACGACGTTGCTGAGCGGTCCTTCACCGACCTGGTTCACGCCGATCACCCGGTATTCCAGCTCGACGCCGGTCTCCTGGTATGGCAGCGTGGCGGCCGTATCGACCGACGCACCCACGTCGGCCCAGTCGCCGTCCTGCCGGCGGCGCCGCTGGATCCGGTAGGCGGACACCGGCCCGCCGTCGAGCGGCGCGTTCCAGCCCAGCGCCACCCAGTCCTTCCCCTCCTGCCGCACGGCGAGGGTCATGACCTGGCCCGGCGCGACCGGCTCGGTGCGCGTGGCCTTCCGGCGCGGCGCCCAGCCGATCTTCTGGAGCTTGCCGCCCTCGCCGTTGGCCATGCTCTCGGCGTACCGCACGTCCGCCCTGAGCAGGGCGGTCAGCGTGTTGAGCGCTTCCTGCTTGCGTCCCATGCCGTCCCGGGCGCCGGCCGCGGCGGCGATGCCATCGTTGCGGGCGGCGTCCCAGGCCGCGAGGGCCTGGTCGATCACCTCCGGCGGCGCCGGGGGCGCGGGGAACAGGTCGGGATTCTCCGTGAATCCCCGGGCCACGTCCTTGGCGAGCTGCACAATCGCGAGCTCGCGGTTGGGGAACCTCATGGTTCTCTCCTCTCAGGTTGAGTGTTGACTGCCTCTCTGCTGCTATCGAATCAGCTCCGCGACCACGATCCCGGTGCCGGCGCCCAGGATGAAGCCCAGCGCTGATCCCACTCTCAATCGCGGCCTCCGGAGTTCCGCGATGTAGCGGGCGTTGAGTGATCGGTACTGCCCATAGGCGGAGTCGTATCCAGCCCGAAACGCGAGCGCCTCCGCCTGCGCGAGTCTCACGATCGAGTCCTGCAACAGCGCCACCGTGCCGTTCAGGGAATCCAGCGCCAGCAGCGGGTGGCGCTGCTCGCGCCACGACGCCGCGTTGGCGTGGTCAATGATGAACGTCTCGGCGAACCAGGCGGGCACCATCAGGTACTCGATGCCGACGGTATCGCCGGGCTCGAGCGGCACCGTGGTGAGCCCAGCGGCCGAGTCACCCAGCACCGGGAACGTGGCGCGGAAACGGTCCATGAGCGCGCCCGTGGTGCGGATCTGCCGCACGGCGAGCTGCGCGCGGGCCCGAACCTGCTCGAACGCCGTAACGGAATCCCTGAGTGCCGCGATCGCGGTCTCGCGGGCCGCGCGCTCGCGCACCAGCACCGCCCGGTCGGCCCGGTGCCCGGCAACGAAGGCGAGCAGCGAGTCGCGCTGGCTCGCGAGAGTCACCGCCTCGGCTTGGGCGCGGGCAATCGCCCTCCGGTTGCCGTACACCACGGCGCCCAGGACGACTGCGACCACGAGTGCGATTACAAGAGCGGCCGCGAGCTTACGCATGGCGCACCTCCAGCAGCCCGTCGGTCGCCGTCCTGAAGCCGAGCGCGCGGGCGATGCGGCCTATGGTCTGAAGGTCTCCCTTGACCACGCTGTACCCGATCGTATGGGCCTCGGGAGCGGGGTCGTGGAGCCTCACGAAGACGTTCCGCCGTTCCAGCTCCATCACCAGCGTCTTGACCAGGCTGCCGGCTCCGATGCTCATGGCGTTGATGTGGCGCGCGTTCTCGTGGAACAGCGCTTCCTGTTCGCGGCGGGAGAGCCGTATGGCGCGCCGCGCTGGAGTTCCGGGTGTCACGGCCGTTGGCGTGAGTGCCGCCAGGTCCTCGAGTGTCGCCCAGAGCGCAGGGTCCGGCGCCGGGTCGCTCTTGTCGAACCGCACCATGGCGTGGCCGATGACACCCCGGAACTCCGCCAGCGCGGGTCCGTAATAGTCGAATGGGCGCTCGGGATACTGCCGGGGAATGCCGAACCGCGTGCACAGCTCATCCACCAGCCGGCCGAGCGCGTCCAGCTGGGCCGGCTCGTAGCGCGCGAACCAGCGGTAGCCGCGGTACGGCTGCCTGTAGTCGAACGCGCCGTCCCGCTCTACGATCGTTCGCGGGGAGATCCGGTCGAAGGCGTAGAGGATACCGTCGTGTTCGGTCAGCCCACCTTCGCTGGCCAGCTCGATGCCGATGAATCGTTTCTCGAAACTGGTGCGGAGCGGATCCGCCCACCTGAGGCCGAACTGAAACGCCCAGGCTTCCGGCTCGAAGGCCTCGAACACGGTGCCGTCGCGTTCGATCAGATACGCGGTGCCGACGGGTGTCCGGTCGGTGCACCACCACCTGATGGTGGATTCCACCGTGCCGCCCACCGTATGGTGGATGGCGATGCCGGTCTTCTCGGTCGGTTCGGCGAAGTATTCCGTCGCCGGTAACCTGAGACTCCGGTTGATGTGCACAGCATGCCTCCCCTCGTTCACGCACAAAGGCGTGGGTCCGTGGTTGTGCCACTGTGCAGTCGGCTGCGCGCGCGAGACGGCTGCTGGCTTCTTGTTGTTTTGGTGTTGCGTTCCGATTATGCGGAACGAGGCCGGGTGGGGCCCTACACTTAAATGACGAGAGTCAGGTCAGGAAAGTTTCAGGCTCGAAGTTCCGGGCTCTGGATGCCCAGCTTCAAATGACCGATATGAAATATCAAATAGCCGATTTGAAGCTTCAAATGACCGATATGAAATATCAAATAGCGGGTTTGAAGTTCGCGGTAACGGCATCCGACACGTCAAACAGGGCATTTGACGTGTGGAATGGTGCAACCTGAACCTTCGGGCGCGTCATATTGACATTCCAATGCGTTACCCGAAGCGTCAAGTCGCGGAATCGAAATTTCATATCGGTCATTTGATATTTCGAATTGGCTATTTGAAATTTCAAATGGGCAGTTTGAAGCTTCGGAAGCGTTACCAGTATGCCAGAACGGCGGTTTTGATGCGAGTTGCGTTCAGATCTTCTGATCACATGGCGTTCGGAGGCGCAGGGTTATGAACGTGGACCCCCAATGCATACGCAGTTCCGTCGATGACTCGGCCACCTCGGGAAAGTACCACAGGAGTGCCTCAGCATGTGGGCCCTGCCGCGGCACAACAGGAATCCGTGCTTCCTCTCCGTCCGGGGGAGGAGGCCAGAGATGGAACACTCGAGCTTCCCTGTTAAGGATCAGGAGCCACGGGCCGTGCTCCTTGACCTCCAACCAGAGAGAGTACTTGCCGTGCGCGATGCATTGACCGTTGATGCCAATGCCAGTACTCGTCTCAAGCGTTGTCGCCCAGTTGGCACCGGGCGTCCACCAGTCGTCCCACTTGACGACCCCCCCGAAAAGGGTACGTCCTCTCGCAAGCGGCCGGTAGTACTCGACTGTGATCGTCGTGCCCGAGACATCTTGCGACACTGTGGCAAACTGGCTCGCCAACACCTGCGCCTCACATCGCGCAACCGGAACCAGGGCCAACAGTACCGGGATTGGAATGCCAGCGCTGGCGAGTACGATCAACACGCCTCGACCCGGTAAGCGCGTCACCAGGCTCGACGATCGACTTCCACGCGTATATCGGCGAGCGACCTGCCCTCCATGAAGGCCCGGTACGCAACACCCGCTTGTGCTTGACAGTCCTGGCAGCGCTTCGCCATGCCGTACCCTTCAAAGCAGGAAAGCAACGAATACATCGTGGGTAGCTCCGCGCAGCCACAATGGCAGCGAATGCCGTCCGCGATCTGGGGAATGGATCTCACCATATCGAAAACAGGAACGGCCCCGGGATAGTCGCGCAGGTCGGAGGATCTGACCACGTTCCGGGCACTGATCCCCGGTCGAGGCTCCGGGTGTGGGTCATGGAATCCGCAACCCCGGGTCACATCATTGTTCCTGGAGTGCGGAGCACCTGTCAAACGAAGTGACAATACTCCCAGAAGAAACATAGCCAGTAAGAACGCCCGTCTCTTCATGGAGCCCGCCTATTTGAGAAGCCTGTACAGCCTCACATGGTCCACGTCCAGATGATCCTTCCAGACGCCAAGGACGTATTCCCGTCCCGCCTCGAGAATCCGAAAGCCTTCGGGCACCGTAACAGTCGCGACCCGGGCCCCCGACCTGGAATAGACCCACCAGCGGCCGGCGCCAGCGTCGGGCGCCGAGTACTCTTCTATCCAGAGGTTGCCCGCATCGCCTGCCAGCAACATCCCGTGGGCAGGGAGCACGTCGGGGTAGATGAACCCGCGATAAACCCGCTCAATATCTCTTGGGTCACGCCTGCCGGATCTCCGGTCGACAAGCTGCTCTATATACGCGTCGATGTGCGAGGTTCTGACGGGCGATGGGCTGCGCGGCTCGCGCAGCGTCCGGAGCCGCTCGCCGTCGACTGAAAACTCCTGTATCTCGAATGCATCTGCGGTGCCGACATGGATCGTCCTCGCGCCCAATGCAACCCATGTCTCCTTTCCCAGCGGCCGGGGAAAGTCTTCAGATCCATGGAAGTACCTCTCAGGCCCCGGGAACTCGCCGAGACTCGCAACCGTGCCATTGGGTCTTACAACGGTAATCGCCACGGTGGGTCGCCGCGGCCCGACTCCAGCCGGGGGAGCCGCGGAGCGATGCACGAAGGCAAGGAAACCTTCTGCGTTGCACCAGAAATCGTACGGCGGAAGTCCACTGACCGACCAGCCGCGAACGTCCATCGCGCGGACGTATGTGCCGTTCGGCGCAAACACGGAAATTCGCATCAGCGCGGGATCGTACACAAACGTCGAGTCGGCCGCGCACCGGCGAACGGACTTTACGGTTCGAAACTCCCCCGGGCCGGCTCCCCTCCGGCCGGTTGTACCGAGTACATCACCTTCCGATGAGAAGCGTCGGAGTTCCAGACTCAAGCCATCCACAACGATGATATCACCTGAACTCAGCCGGACAGCGCCGGCCACTCGACCAAACACCTCCGGACCCGTTCCTTCCTGCGCACCTATCGTGACGACCGGGTGCTCCGCCAGCCTCCATGACGCTGCCGGCGTCTGCGCCTCGAGGATCGTACCGCACAGCGGAATCCCACCCACCGCGATGGCGACAAGCGTTGAGCTCCGGCCTCCGGATGCGGGCCTGTACCGCACCATTGGCGCGGTTACCAGGGATCAACGCAGTGATTCAGGCAGTGGTTGGGACACCATCCATCTTTGGATCCCCAGCAGTCGACATTAGGGTCGTAGTTAGGACAGGTTCCTGGTTCCTGGAGCGTTGGGGCGCCGCTCGCGCCTACCGGCCCCGAGCTGGAAGCAAGTCCAATGACAGCCAAGATGCTGCCGATAGCGAAGGTCATCCGTATCCTGCGCATGCTCCACCTCCTCGTGTAAATGAGACCAATGCGGGTTCCGCATGTGAGTCCTATCTCTGATGCGGCAGCCGGTCAACCCCAAAGTGTGCCCCTCCCCCCGCAATCTGTGCCCCGAGCCGCCCGGCGCGTGATCAGCCCCAGAGAGCATGAATCCGTGCACGCCTCCTTCCCTACCCCAGTCCGCAGACTCATCTTTGAGCCCGAAGGGGTGTCATGAGTCCTGCAACTCCGGCAATCGCGGTGTGCATCCAGAACCAGCAGGCTCGCCTGAGGGTCCGGGAAGCGCTGCACGCGCTGAGCCACCGCCTGGTGGACAACAATCTGCCGGATGGGCTTGGCGGGCTCGCCGGCTGCCGGGCCGTGATCTACGACCTCCTGCCCGTGGAGCGCGGGTCGGACCTGGTCGCCGCGCTTCGACGGCATCATCCGACGATCTCCGTCCTGCTCTACGTCCCCCTGGAACACGGCATTCTCCGATCCGCCGTGACTGCCAACAGGGGCGCCTCCGTCGCCATGCTCGAACAGGAGGAGGGACCGCGGGAGTTCGAGCGGCTGGTGAGCTTCCTCCGCGGACACCTGACGCGGGTCCCCGAGGAGATCGCAGCGGCTTTGCTGGATCTCGCCCTGGGGGAGCACGACCGGGTCAGGAGGTTCGTGCGGGCGGTGCTCGCCCGCCGGGCGGGCGGGGTACCGAGTCAGCGCTGCACGGTCGCTTTCGCCGCCGCTGACATGCGCTTGAAGCGGCGCACCCTCTATAAGGCCTGGCCGGGTGAACCGGTGCCCCCACCAAAAGAACTGCTGGACTGGACCACGGTCGTGCTCGTCACTTTCACCGCCCAGTGGGCCGAGATCTCGATCAACAGAGCGGCGGGTGAGTGCGGACTGGACCCCGAGCGCTGGCGCAGCCTGCGTGAACGGCTCTGCCCGCGGGAAGGGCTGGGACGCCTGCCGCCGTCGCAGGCGCTCGATTTGCTTATCCTGCGGTTGGCGGAGCGGTGCCGCCTGTCGCGGGAAGCGGCGGTCCGGATGCAGGAGATTGCGAGAATGCGCGAGACGGCCTGAGAGTCGTGATCGAAGCTTCGAAGCCCTATATCACCAGTATGCCGCCACCGCGGTCCTGAGGAGCCAGCCCAGCACGAACGCCACCGTCACGCTGGTCAGGGTCCCCACCAGGAAATACTCGGCGAAGCTCCGTTCCTGGAACTCCTTGATGCGGATCAGCCCCTTGGCTGCGATGATCAAGCCCATCGCCTCGTAGGAGCCGACGGCCACGGTGGCCACCAGCAGCACCCGCTCGAGATTCCCGATCACGCGGCCGCGGTTGTATTCCCTGGTATCCACGCCGCTCCCCTCCTCCGTTCGGCTGCTCCTGGGAAGGGTGCCCACCTTGTCGAGCACTCCACGTACCACGTGCGTGCCACCGGGACCGGCGAACAGCACCAGGGAGGTACCGAAACAGATCACCGCAGCCCGGCCGGATGACAGGGGGACGTCCAGCAGAGGATTGCGCAGTTCGAGACCGGCGCCGCCGATGATCCAGGCGCTGCCGATCACGAAGACGGCCGTCGCGATCACCTCCCACTCCGCTCCCATCCGCTTCCTGGCAGAGGGTGCTCGGCCGAGGGGGAGTGCCGCGCCCATCGCCAGAGAGAACGCGGCCAGGGCCAGCGAGCGGAGGCTCAAACCGGCAAGGATCAACGCGAATGCGCCAAGGATGAGGGATCTCACCGCCAGGAGCCCGCGTCGCCGGCCGGTTCGCGTGTTCTTCTCCCAGTTGCCGATCTCCTGTACGCCGGTGGGATCGCTCCGGAAGACGGCGTAGTGCATGAATGCCCAGGCTAGTAAGACCAGAGCCCAGAGCAGCAGCGCTGCCGGCGCTTGCGACATGCCGTGTCTCCTCTCGCTCACACACAGAGGGGTGGTTCGGCGCGATTGTGGGTGTTGCGTTCCGGTTTACGGAACGAGGTCAGGAAGGGACCCTACTGTGTCAGTACGAGAGCGGGGGCGACAAGGTTTCGAATCAGATTCACACTGTAAAGCACACGCGCCACTGGTCAGGGATGAGAATTCCGGGAAACGCCAATCGACTTCAGTTCATCGATGTTGCAATAATCGCCACTCGTTACCTGGACCTTGCGTGGCGCCCGAATCACGATCCGTCCCAAGAAAAAGTGCTACCCATGTTCCCGGACACTTGTGTTACCCATGTTCCCGACTGCTCAGGTTCTATGAGTCTTGCGACGGGCTGTCGAAATACATGGCGTTGCCACGATCCGTGTTCGTGAAAACGTAACTCTGATTGTCTACGTCCGCCTCGGGATTCCACGCATCGCGGCTGTGCAGCACGGCCGCCACCCGAGCCATGGGCACGGGCGAAACCTCGTTGGTTGCGAGGCGGCCAAAGGCAATTTCTACGAGTCCCTCGGCAACAAGCTGAAGCATCGCGTCGCGCGCCGCTGCGAGCCGCTGCTCCTTCGGGAGCGCCGGAAGGTACGCCGCGGCATCCGCGAGGTGGTAGTAATCCTCAGACCCAAGGTCCAGTATCGCATGACGCGCTATGGCGACGTAATCCATGCGACCTCCACGCGCGCGATCATTCTGCCAGCCGTCGCGCTCGACAACTCCAGCGCCTGGTTAGACAGCCGCGCTGTGGCCTGTGGGCGACACAGGTCAGTCACGATCGAATCAGCCCGTAGAAGCGAGACACATCTTCGAGTTAGCCGGGATTGGCAGCGCAGGCTTCATCTATGAGAATCCTCGCCGCTCGCTCCGTGATGCGCTTGCCGGCCGGGCTGACTCCTCCGACCAACCCAAGCCGATTCCATTCCACACGGATCTCGTTGTTCAATGTCACGTCCTTAATCCTGAACACCAAGAGCTTGCCGTTGTCAGCGTTGTTGTCGTCGTCGTTCATGAAACCGAAGTGGATGCCCGGTGCCCGCGACCGGCGGACGTCTATTAGGCTGCCCTTCGTGCCCCTGAAATGCTTGGTCAATGTGAATCGGTTGCCGAGGTTGATGCGCGCGGAGCCGTACCACACCAGCGCATGACGATCATCCTTTGCCATAGGCCCTCGCGGCTGTCTAACGACCCGCGCTTGACGCGCGAGCGCCCCACCCGCGGCCAGTACGGAACTGTTGTGTTTCTCGATCGCGCCGGGCGCTCATATCTCAGCCCTCTGCAGCGCTCGTCGCGTCCAAGCGCTTGTTAGAAGGCAGCGCTTCTGCCAGCGCCAATATAATGCTTGGCCTCACGGACTTCCGGGTCTTCAGAAGCGATGGCACCGGACAGTCGACGAGTAAGCGTTCCACAATTTCGGTGTCAATCCCCTTATGACGTCGGCTCCAAACCACCGCACCCCGGATGCGGACGGACCCAGGAGACTCTTCGACGATATCGATCTGGACGTCGCGAACTGCGTTCTGGCGCAGGCGCGATGGGCCATGTTGCGCCCACTGGTCGAGCACCAGCGCAAGCGATATCTGCAGGAGTCCGCGCGAAAGCGCTTCCCACTCAGCCGCCTTTGGATCGGCGCGCGGGCGCCCACAGTAGAGGCGGCACGCATTGGCGACCTCGCGCTCCACGGCTCGAAGGAGCTTTTTCTTGATTCGGCGTCGCATTCAGCGCTGCCTTCTAACTTGTAATTGACCTGCAAGGTTCTCTCACAGAACCCCGCATTTCACCGCAATTCTTGGCAGCCTGATCCAATCTCCGCCGTACTGGCTCCAATGCCAAGGTACCGATTGGCAACAGCCTCAACAATCCGGGACGTGCGGGGAAATGCAGCCACGCAAAGCAGACAGATTCCGCATGCAGCCTGATCCGCCACGGCATGCCGACTCGACGGTGTTTCAAGGCCGAGGGGATGGGGCGGTGGACATCGGCAGCCCGCGGAGCGCCAATCGCAGTGCCTCCTCACCTTCCGCAAAAGCCTCCCACCCCATGGCCCGCACGTGATCGCTGATGGCCTGGCGGGTGACACCCAGCCGGTCCGCGATCTCGCCCTGCTCCAGCCCGTCGCGGAGCAGGTTTGCCACCTCGCGCTGTTTGGCGGTGAGTCTGGCGCCGTGGCGTTCCAGGAGACGCGCCAGCCCGTTCAGGACCCGGTCCTGCCACTCCCCGAAACCGGCGTACACGCCGCCCCGCCAGCCCCGCTTGCGCGCCCGGGTAACGGCCTCGCGGGCGTGGTGGAACACCGGGCCGTCCATGCCGATGGCAGCGGGCTCCAGCGGAGTGTACAGCTCTCCGTAGCCGATACCGTAGCGGAGGGGCGCGCGCTCCAGGTGCACGTCGGCGGCCCAGACGATGTCCGGTACGATGGACGCGTCCTTGAGGAGGCCCTGGAACTCGTCCCCCGTGGTAATGACGAACGCGGCCTGGATGGCGTCGGCACAGCCGTGGTTCAGGGTCGCGAGGAAGTCGCGCAGCTCGTCCTGGAGCTGGGCCCGCGTCCCGGCGGACAGGGTGCGCGACTCGACCACGTCACCGATGACGGCGACGTAGCGCGGTGACGCCGCGGGGTCCGGTTGGACGGTTGGTTTCGGCATAGGCTGCTGCCGCCTGGGTGCGGAGAGGGACCTGTCAAGGATTTAAGCTTGTTTGGTGGATTGTCAAGTGTTTTGGCTTG
>CAZTIV010000069.1:0-10153 GCA_964613905.1 uncultured Gemmatimonadaceae bacterium
GACGTCCTGAGGGATCCAGTTGCGGACGCGGGTTCGACTCCCGCCGGCTCCACTTGAAGGGCGCCTGATCAGTTGATCGGGCGCCCTTGTTCTTTTGCGCCATGAACGGTCGAACCCGCGTCCGTGCCGCTGCGCGATCCGGACGCGGGCTGTCGCCGCTCATGTTGGCGAAGGGGAGAACGGCGACGGAGGGCTCGACACCGACCGGAGCCGGGGTGGACCCAGGTAGGGCCCTCCCCTGACCGGCCCACCATCCGCCCACAACTCCGAGGGCGAGTATGCCAAGCGCTAGAGCGACGGTCCGCGGCGCGATCCAGCGAAGTGACAGCCCCGAAAAAGTGGAGGTGGTCACGCGAGGCGGTGCTCATAGGCGACTGGCGAGACACCTCCCAACGTGGAGTGCCGTCTCTCGCGATTGTACCAGACCTCGAGGTAGTGGAACAAGTCTCGGCGGGCCTCTGCGCGGGACCGGTAGCGCCGCCGGTACACTCTCTCGACCTTCAGCGTGCGGAAGAAGCTCTCCACAACGGCGTTGTCCCAGCAATCTCCCAGGCGGCTGAAGCTCTCCTCCAAGCCGTTGTGCCGGAGCAGCGACCGGTATTCTGCGCAGGCGTATTGCAGGCCCCGGTCGGAGTGGTGAACGAGGCCGGGTCCGGGTCGGCGGTGCTGAACCGCCATGGTAAGGGCGCGCACGGTCAGCGTCGGATCCGGTCTGCCGCTCATGGCCCATCCGACCACCCGCCTCGACGCCAAGTCCAAACTCGATCGCGCAGGACCGAGCGGTCAGCCGGCAGCGGCCGCGGCCGGCGCTTACGAGCCGCAACGGCGCGGATCCCGTGACGGCGCATCAGGCGTGCTACCTTGTGCCGCCCGCAGGCGAAGCCCCGGGCGCGCAGCTCGTCGCACATACGCGGACTGCCGTAGGTCCTGTCGCTCCAGGCGTGAACGGCTCGAATCTCCGCTACCACCAGACGATCGTGCTGCGCCCTCTGACTGAGCGCCCGGTTGCGCCATGCGTAATAACCGCTTCGCGAGACGCCGAGCACGGCACATCAGAGCAAGGGCAAACCGCCTCCTGCAGGCATGAATGCACGCGAATTTCACTCCGGGTTTTGCGCGAAAAACCCGACGGCTTCTTTTAGGAAATCGCGCTCCTGCCGCAGTCGCTCATTCTCGCGACGCAACCGCCGGATCTGCTGCTCAGACGTCTCCTTCGGCAGCGGGCCGGGTTCCTCCTGAAGCAGGTAATCCTGCTTCCAGCGCCCCAGAACATTGGCATGAATCCCCAGCTCCCGAGCAACCTCCGCGATGCTTCGGTCCTCCTCGACCACCCGTTGCACAGCTGACAACTTGAACTCACGGCTGAACCTACGTCCGGGCATGGACACCTCCTTGGGGCTCCTGGCCCCAACTTAATAGTGTGTCCACTTTTTCGGGGCAGCTTCATATGGGGCCCCAACGGAGCGCCTCCCAGAACTCGCCCTCCGAGGTCTGCCCCTCGCCGGTGGTGCAGAGCACCATCTCGTCGTCGTCGAAGGACTCGATCGCATCGCGCATGGCCGGCTCGCGCTGCGCCCGCATGCCCGCCTCGGCGCAGCCGACTGCCTGGAGGAACTGCGTGCCCGTGGGCGAGGAGGTGCTGACGATCCGGAGATCGCTGTGTCCCCAGTGCGCGGGCATCTGCCGGCGTTTCGATAACACCGTGGCTCCCCTGGTCGACACGCAGACCACAACCCCCGGCCCGCGCGCTCCAGACCTGTTCCGCCCTCCCGCTCTCGCCGCGGGTGGAATCTGTTTCTCAACTATCGTGGGGTCAACGATGAGCCCGGGGGGAGGGCCTGCCCGTCCAGCAGAACGGTTGCAGCGATTTCCGATCGGCGTCGAACGCCGAGCTTCAACATCACGCGCTCAGTATAGTGATGGGCGGTATTCGGGCTGATTCCGAGCGTTGTCGCGATCCCGGCGTTCGGCGTTCCGGTCACCAGCAAGCGGGCGACCTCCGCTTCTCGCCTCGTGAACCTGTACCTCCGCCGCAGCTCCTCGCGCGACAGTCGGTCGAGCGGAACTCGCTGGACCGCGATCACCGCCAGCGGCGGACGCTCGTCCGGGAGACCCGGTCGCAAGAGGCTGCCACGGAGCCGGTAGCGGGCCAGCGGTGTCTGCACCTCGAGCGTTCGAGGAGCCGCGATCTGTCGCAGGGCGGTCGGCTGGTCCTCGGACTCGTGCCGGATCGCCTCGAGCATCCTGTCCAGCCCCCGCTGGATGTGCTCCCGGTCCGGGTCCTGCGCCAGCATCGCGCGCAACGTCGCATTCGCGTGCGCCTTCTGTTCTCCGGCGACCACGCACACGAGCAGGCGCTCGTCGAGGAGATTGAGCACCGCGACGAGGTCTCGATCCGAGAAGCTGACCGTCATATTTCCTCGGGACGGGATTGCAAGAGACTTCCCGAGTGCAGCGAAACGGAAAACGTCGACCGATTCCTGCCGCGTTCATTCCACTCGATACGCGGCGCGGGCCGGCCGATAACGTCATGGGAGACAGCAGGGTTTCAGTGCTGAACGGCTGCGACCACAATGTACACATCGAGTCACGGCGGGGCAATATTCTTGTGGAATTTCTCACCGGTGTGAAGCACCGGGGCAATTCTCACCCGACAGAATTCCCGGTGCGCGTTGCTTCCAAGCGGTGTATGATGTTCGCGGAGATCAGGCAATTCCGCCCGTCTCCGGCGGATCTTCGCGAGGCGGCGCGGGACACGGAGCTGAACGCGTCACGGACGCATCGGCTCGCAGCCGGGGGACAGGCGACCATCGCCGCTGTTTATCCCTTCCCCCGGCGTCCTTCGCGTCAGATGCACACCGAAAAGGCACCCCGGCCGCGAGGCCGGTCCGCAAAGCAACGGGTCTTTCGTAGACCGCCGTGCTACCGAAGCGCCGAGCGTGGTATCTCCGCGCGACAATGATCAACGGGAGGCAAGTATGAAAAGGCTAGCAATCCTACCCCTGGTGGCGTTCGTGTTCGCGTGTAGCGAGACGCAGCCACTCGGCCCGACGGATGCGCAGTTCCATCACAATCCCGACCACAACCCTGGTGGCAGCGGCAGCGCGCATTTCCACAGCACGAGCGCCAGCATCGTGCTCACCGGTCCGAACCAAGGAGCACTGCTGCTCGAATGGGATCAGAGGGGTGTCGGCTCGAACGACATAACGTATGATTTCTCAGCGGACTTCGAAGCGACGTTTGCGTGCTTCAACCGCGGTGGAAAGAACCCCAGCGCCACCAACAAGCAATCGGTTGAAGGGGGCGCGGAGGGTTCTGTTACGGTCGAGCCCAAGAACGGCAGGGTTCAAGGGAGCGTGCTGCTCGGCCCGCCGAGCCCGGGCGATTTCTCGTGCCCAAGTGGTCAGGTAATGCGGTTTGCTGACGTGCGGTGGTTCAATATCAGTCTCGAGGACACGACCAACGAAGTCACCGCGGACTTCGATCCCGACGAGGTGTTCCATCAGTTCTTCGCGATCTGAGCCGCACGGCTTCGTGCGCTGAGCGGCTCGAGACGGCACGTTCGTAACGGCCGCCACTGTCAGGACACGGTGGTCGCGGAAGACGGAGCACGCCCCGGGGGGCAGCCGGTCCCCCGGGGCGTCTCATCATGGCAAGCGAGAGTAGCGGCTTCTCATTACCGTGGGCTAAGGGGACGCTACTGACACTTCCCAGAGCCACCGCGGCTGTCGCACGTACGAGCCGTAACCGATGCCCAGTCGGACCAGCGAACGTCGCTGTAGGTGATTCCTAGCCGGGCGCGGAATTCGTACGTGGTGCCCCCGTTCACATAACCTGCGGCGAACCTGACGGTCTGACGCGTCGTGGCCGTTCCGGTGATGGTGCGGTCGGCGCTCCGGTCTTCATCGCTCGCTCGCCACTGGAACTCGTAGCTGTCCGCATGGTCGTTGGGATTCGACCAACTGACAGTGATCTCCACGTACTCGGTACTCGCCTCTGCGGTCATGTCCGTGGGGGCCAAAAGCGGCTCCGTGTTGGGCGGTGGCAGGCCGCAGTCCCACGGCATCTCGTCTTCGAGGGCATGATAGATGTGCCAGTTGTCCGAGCGCGCGTCGGAAACGGCGCACTTGGTGGCGAACGCGAGGAGCGCGTCGCGCACTGCCGCCGCGGTGAGGAGCGCGTCGCGCACTGCCGCCGCGGTCGCGCTGTGCCGCGTCTCCAGGTAGAGCGCAGCCATCCCGGCCACGTGCGGGCTGGCCATGGAGGTACCGCTTGCCCTGCGTGTCGCCGAGGCGTTGGTGCTCCATGCCGACTCGACATCGACGCCCGGCGCGAATCCATCGACACAGGGTCCCCGACTGGAGAACGACGCGCGCGTATCGGTATCGTCGGCGGCCGCAACGGTGATGGCACCGGGAGCGTTGGCGGGTGAATTGCGACAGGCGTCCCGCCGGTTGTTCCCGGCGGAAACGATCACCGGCACCCCGCTGGCGACGAGGTTGTCCACCGCGCCGTTCAACGACTCGCTGCGCGCGCCGCCAAGACTCATGTTGGCGACTGCGGGTCGCTGTGCATTCTTCGCGATCCAGTCGAGGCCCGCGATCACGCCACTGAGCGTCCCCGCGCCGTTACAATCCAGAACCCGGACCGAAACCAGCGAGACCTCTTTGGCTACGCCGTATGTGGCGCCGCCCACGGTACCGGCTACGTGTGTGCCGTGCCCGTGGCAGTCGGAGCCGTCGCCGCGTTGCTCGAAGTCGTATCCGAAGGATGCGCGGCCGCCGAACTCCTGGTGGTCGTAGCGGATCCCCGTGTCGACGATATATGCGGTGACCCCGATACCGGTGAAATGATAGATGTACTTGTTGTCGAGGCGGGTCGGCCGCTGGTCGATCCGGTCCAGCCCCCAGGCGATCTTCGACTGAGTCGGCTTTTTTCGCTGGGTGGTGGTGACAATGGCGTCCGGCTCGATGCGCTCGACTCGCGGATCTGGCACCGGCAGCAGATCTTCGTCACCGAGGCGCTGCGAAACGAGACGCTGGGCTTCGAGTGGGTTGCGGACCGCCTCTGGTCGGTATTCTTTGGAGACGTGCTGCTGGGACGTTTCGACGAGGAGAATTCGCAATTCCTCGCCGGCATGGACCGTTGAAAGTGTTACCCATGTGCCCGGTCTGAAGTATCACCTATGTCCCCCGATGGGGTAGAGGGGCGTGGCGGTGCGCTGGCGGTGGCGATGGACGACCGCGAGGCCGGTGAGCGCAGCGGGGTTCGCGGCGTACGAGAATGGTCCGCGCGCCGAGGCCCAGGTCGAGCGAGCGGGTGTGGCGGTGCCCATGCGGCCGACGGTTCTGCGCCGTGTGGGGCAGGGCCATGGCCGGAACGGTCAAGGGGCTTTCGATCGGAGGGCTCGGTGCGCTGATGCGGGGGTTGCAGTCCGGGTAACAGTTCGAGCCAGGGTCGCCGCTCGAACAGTCTTGGTATAGAGGGCCCCACCAGTCATTTTCAAACAACAAGCTTGCGGCATTTGGCAAGCGGAGCAGTATTGCAAGAAGAACCAATGCACCGGTTCTGCACCACCCCTCTCCTGGTCCACTCCCTAGGCCAGAAACACTCACCTCTACGGGGAATCCGACCGGTGCCTGTTTCCTGTGGACGATACGTGGACGGCCTCTGGTGCAACTGGGAGCGGTCCAATGCCTGGGTGTGGATCCGCCACTCGGGCTGGCGCAAGCTGGACAATCGAACCCGCGACGCCACCACGAACCTCCTGGCCATCTCGGCCGAGGCGAAGGCTCGGGGATGGGCCATCTCCTTTCATGAGGAGAAGCGGGGCGGCAACTGGGTCATCACCGAGATCTATGATTTCCCCAACGGGTTCGTGGGTCCCGAGCACAACGTCAACTTCAGCATGTCGGAGTGCATCTACGGCTGGACCGCGGCCTTCGACCAGCGTGGCACCATCGTGACGGTGCGGATCCGGCTCCAGCCGGACGCCGGGATCCCCGCGGCCACCATGAACACCCTGCGCAATACGTGGCGGACCGGGATCGAAGACCGGTGGAGCAACCGCTTCGGCTGCTGCAACTCGCCGGGCTGCGTGGGCAAGTGCCTTCTCCGCTTCCGGGTGGAGTGGGTCACCGCGAACTGGCACCACAGCGTCCGCGTGCGCGTGGGTCCGGGGCAAACGAACATGACCCTGTGGGACACCCTGGATACCGGCGCCGTGGCCGCCCACGAGTTCGGCCACATGCTGGGACATCCCGATGAGTACAGCTCCACGACCTGCCCGGACCGAAGCCCGGTGAACACCGGTACGGTCATGGACAATAACACGAACGTGGTGCAGCGCCTGGTCCGCCCCTTCTGTGAGCGTCTCGACCAGAACACCTACACCGTATAGGCCGATCATGACCGAGAATGCCAAGGTGGGCCCCGGAGGGGAGCCGGCGCAGATCGCCGACTTGGCCGAGAGGGTCCGAGAGGGGAGCACCGAGTCCGAGGACGAACGGGAGCTCCGCGTAAGACTGGAGATGTCGGGGGGCACGGCCGGCGAGAAATTCGAACTCCGGTTCGCGGCCACCGAGTCGGGGAGGCTGGAGATCTACCTGGTCAACGAGCTCCGGCAGGTGGAGCCCCAGCGCGAAGAGGGGGAGCTGTCCGAAGAGGAGTTCCGGCGCCTCCTGGAGTCGGTGGACGTGGCCCAACTCTCCGAGTTGAGCCGGCTGCGCCAGCCCATTCCCCCGTGCAGCGTGGTGGGCCGACTGATCGTATCGGACGGCCGGCAGGAGGTGAGTGTCCTGTACATGGCGGAGCCGGAGCAGGCCCGGGAGGCCGGCTTCCGGGTGCATCCCAGCATCGAACGAGCCACCGAGGCCATCTACGGACTGGTCTCCGAGCGGCTTTCTGTGAAAGAGGTTCGACCCTGACCCGTCTCGGGAAAGGCGTTCGAGTTCACATGAACCAAGAGGAGGCCACATGCCCTGGCTCAACAACCGCAAGGTGAACGCACTCTGGTCCAACCACCAGAAGTCCAATGTGCACGGCCACATCTCGGGGTCGTGGAGGAAATTCCACGATGCCAACGACGATGCCACCACGAACTTCGCCATCCTGGCCGCCCACGCGAAGGGCCACAACCGGAACACGAACGTGTTCGTTCAGAGCGGTCGGGTTCGGGAGATGTACGTATGGTAGCCCCCGACGAACCGGTCCCCCTCAGCGCCGACGACGTGGCCGCCTTGGTCCGGGGCGAGATGCCCGACGAGCGGATCGAAAAGATCCTGGCCGCCCGGGAGGTGAGGGTCGACGCTGAGCCGCCGGAGGTGCAGCGCCCCCAGCACGAGCAGCCCGAGAGGCCTGAGGAACCGATCGAGATCAGCGACGCAGAACTCAAGGCCCTGTCGACCGGTCGCAAGGTGGAGGCCGTGAACAAGCGCCTCGAGGAGCTTCGGGGAGACGGAGGCGACGACTCGGGCGGGGGGCGGCGGCGGGCATGAGCCAGCCCGGCCGCGCCTTCGCGGGAGGACGCGGCTCCTGACCGCCGCTCTGACGGGGACCCGGCTGAGGCTGGCCGCTTGCTCGCCGAAATCCCCGCTCTACGTTGACATTGGGTTCTCGGGGGCCTTGGGATGCCCTCCTTCCTCGATAACCGAGACGGTTGCCCCGGCGCTCGGTGAAGGCCCGACCAGCACGAGACCCCAGCCGGGGATCGGGCACGCTGGCCGCTTGATCGAGAATGCGTTGTGTTGCTGTATGCGGGGTTACAGTCAGGGTAACGGTGGCGTCATGGCGTGCCAAGCTCCCATCTCCACTACACGGCCCTGGACGGCGGCGCGCGCCGACGATAGACGGCCGCGAGGCCGGTGAGCGCAGCGGGGTTCGCGGCGTGAGGGAACGGTCCGCGCGGCGAGGCCCAGGTCGAGCGAGGGGTGTGGCGGTGGCCATGACGCAGACGGCTCGGCGCCGTGTGGGGCAACGCCACGGAACGGTCAACGCGCTTTCGATCGGAGTTCTCGGTGCATTGATGCGGGTGTTACAGTCCGGGTAACAGTCGAGCCAGGGCCGCTCCCCTAACAGTCTTGTCTGCAACGATTTATGTCTGCCCGGACCTATAGTACGGCGACGGGTTCGACTCCCGCCGGCTCCACTTGAACCGCCCGAGTCACATGGCTCGGGCGGTTCTGCTTGTAGGGGGTGCTGAGGCGATCAGTCTGGCGAGAACCTGCGTGCCTGCTTCAAGATCTCCAGGAGGTCGAGGCGCTCGGCCCACTGCAGCAGAGTACCCGAATCCACGGTGTCGCCACTGATACGCAGCATCATGGCAACGTCCCGCAGGTGGCGGTCCGATCCGGATTGCTCGTAGTACTCGAGCTTACGGAGGATCACGTACTCGATCGGCGCGAGCCAGATCTCGCCACCGCCCACCTGTAGCCGGACCCGCCGACCGAACGCCCACCCGATCAGTGGGTCTTCGCCCGCAAGATAGACATCAGCGCGGAGCGCGGTCTCACGGTGGATCACGTTGAAGTGCCCGCCATCCGGCCGCGCGGCTTCATCCTCGAGAGCTTCCACCGGTGGAACGTAGAACGCGGCCGGGTCGAAGGCGGATCTCAGAGCGGCGATCTCCGTATGCTGTAGTTCCATGACGATGTCGACGTCACGGGTGAACCGGGGGTCGCCGTAGATGACGGATGCGACGCCGCCGGTGATCATATAAGCAACTCCGATGGCTTCGAGCGGCTCGACGAAGAGCCCGATGAGGTCAGGGTCTGCCACCGCCGACCAGCTCCCAGGCCCGCGCTCGGACCTCGGCCTCCGACAGCTCCGGTTGCCGCGCCCGGATCGCCGCCGCCTTCAGCGCCCACGCCTGGCGGATCAGCGAATGCATGACGGTCAGCTTCTGCTCCGGGCTCATGCGGCGGAGGCTGTCGGTATCCTGCTGGAGGGCTTCCATGATCAGAAGTTGACGGAAGAGCCGGTCGGAAGGCAAGCCACCCTCAGCGAGGGAGGGGTGGCGGAGCTGCCAGTGGGTCGGTCGGTTTGGACCGATCGCAGCGCAGTAGCAGGACGCCGGTCCGCTGCTTGCCGCGTCCATCATGCTGCCGGACAGTCGCTTAGGGCCTGCGCTATGAAGGTCGCGCCCTCGGTGCGGTCTGCATTAACGTGGTAGAGGCGCGCAGGCCGAGTATGGCACCGCCTCCACACTCTCCGCCGACTTGTCCGGTGGCTACGCCTTCGGACGGGGAGATCCCAACGTGCTGCGCGGCCACTACTACGCCGCCGATGGGAAGATCCGTTTCAAGTCAGTGTGGCGGTCGCCGGCGCTGATGGGCTAGCAGCCCGTTCTCGACGCGCCGCCGCAAGGCGTTTATGTTTCAGGGCGTCGCACCCCTCCCGCACGCAGCTGCATACTTTACAGACCTGATTGCCCGAGGGGTTGTGGTCCCCGAACGCCTCGTCGGCGCACTGGCCGTTCGCTACCGCATCGAGCGCGAGCTCGGCGCGCGCGGCATGGCCACGGTATACCTTGCTCATGACCTGAGGCTCGCCCCGGTGGGGGCGATGCGCGGGAACTCTACTACCAGACGGCCGATGGACGGATCATGGTGATGCGGGCGAACGTGGGCGCCGACCTCGCCACTGCCGAGCCCCGAGCGCTCTTCCGCGCCCACCTCGACTGCGCAGCGAGGCTGACCGCGGCGAGCGGATTCACCGGCCGGGAAGACTGGCCTCGCGCGGCAGGTGGATCGTGAACGTGGTGCCTTCCGACGCCGACGAGACCACGTCGATCGTGCCGCCATGGGCGCTGATGATACGCTCGGCGATATACAGGCCCAGGCCCAGGTGGGCGGTCGCGTCGGGTGCGCGGCCACCGCGCTCCTGGCGCCGCTTCATGGGGTTGAAGATCCTGCTCAGCATGCTGGGCACGATCGGCACGCCGTGATTGTGGACCGCGATCGTGACCTCCTTCTTGCCCCCGCTCAGCGTCACCGAGACCGGCATCTGCGGGTCCCCGTGCTCCAGCGCGTTCCCGACCAGGTTCGCCATGACCTGTGTCAGCCGACCCTCGTCCCAGCTTCCACCCAGGTCACCCGTCACGTCCACCTCCACGGCGCGCTCCGCGTGGACGGCCGCGAGCTCGCTCACGACGTCC
>CAZTIV010000070.1:0-9899 GCA_964613905.1 uncultured Gemmatimonadaceae bacterium
GCTCCGCGGGGCTTCTTGTTGAGTATCTCGCCAGGTGGTGGTGCCAGTTTCCTGCTAAGAGCCCCGTCGGCGCGCCCCTGAGACGCGGCGGGAACATCGTTGGAACACCTGTTTTCGGATGCGCGAACATCGAATGCCGGAGGCCGCGGCACGCTTCCTGGAGGGTGCGGCACGCTGCCTGGACGGTGCAGCACGCTTCCTCGAGGCTCCGGCACGCTTTCCGGAGGGTGCGGAACGCGTGATTGACGCCAAGATTCGCGTTCCTGGGGCTGCGGCACGCATGCTTTCGGGCGCGGAACGCTTCCTTTGCGGCTCAGCACGCATCTTTCAGTAAAAGAACCCGCGTCCGAGGGGTGAAGTAAGCGTGCCGAGGTCTTGAGGAAGCGTGCCGTGGCTTCGAGGAAGCGTGCCGAGGCCTCGGGAAAGCGATCCGCACCGTTGAGTGAGCGGGACGCGCCATCGAGAACGTCGTCGGCTGGCTACGGCAAGCGCGGCTCTGTCATATGGCGGTCGCCGCCCCCGGCCGGTTAGGTTGGACTGACCCGTTTGCAAGGGGAGCGATCATCACGGTCGAGTTAACTGCCGCAGCTTTCTGGTGCCGGACGTTGAACGGTCTTGCGCTGTACGGGGACCGGGCCGACCCGCGACCGCACATGGAGGCGGGCAAGCCCCTCGCTCCGAGGGCACGCTAGTACTCAGTTGAGGAGCGGCTCCTGGCCAGGCCGGTCGTAGGGCCCGCACTCTAGGGCGAGATCCCTGCGCTCGGTTGCGTCATGGCAGCGCCGCCTGACAATCCACCACCCCAAGGGCAGCGCCGCGAACAGCAACAGCCCCGTCGGTCCGTGCGGCGCCGATGCCTGGGTGATACGCTCCCTGAGCATCGCGTCGATCTGCCCCGGCGTCACCGGAACAGGAATAGTCACCCGCCCGTTCTCCGCCAGGCGATGCGGTACGCGGACCCGGATCACCTCACCCGAACCGTTGACGTCCGCCAGCACGGTCGCGGAGGCGTCGTCGCCACCGCTCGCGCAAACCACCATCCACGTGCCCTCGCTCGGCACCCGGCCGCGCACCGCGTGCGTTCCCACACGGCTCGCGGCGGCAACCGTGAGACCGACCGAACGGCGCTGACCATCCACCAGACCTTCCGCCGTGCAGGTGACCGCCGCACGGATGCTGCGGTCGTGATGGTAGGAATGCACCACGAACAGGGCGCCGCGAGTGGCGGGATCGAGTGGATTGGCCGGCAGCTCGATCGAGATCCACGGCGGACCGGCGTGCGCAAGGCCCGGCAGGAGCATCAACGCGGCGACAACGGCAGACAGAACGGAGAATCGGAAGATTCGAGACATGACGGCCTCCTTGGTTGCTGCTGAGATGCCGGCCGCCGTCGTCGGGTTTACCCGAGGGGTATTACTGAATCATGATCTCGCCCCGGAAACTCCGGATCACAATGTCCGCACCGCCGGGGTCGGTGGCAAACATCAGCGCCCATCCCTGGAGATCGGGGAGCCGCCGAGGTGAGCGGTCGGTCAGGGTGTTGCGGATTGCCCCGTACAGGTTCTGAATGTCGAACTCGGCCCGGATGTCGCGGGGCAGGTCGAGCGCAATCCGGCCGGAGTGGCTTTCGACCTGGAGGCGCCCCCCGGGATCGGGAGCGCCGGTGAACCGGATGTCACCGGTCACCGACTCGAGCCGCGCGCGCCGGAATCCCATGGCGCGCCAGGTGATGAGGCCGCTTACCGAGTTGAGCACGACGTCGTCGCCGCCGGCCGCGGTGATGGTCCCGCTCGCGGTCTTGACGCGCGTCCACGGCGCCGCGTCTTCGATCGTGACCGGGCCGTCCATGGACTCGACGTTGAGTGTCCCCGCCTGGCCCAGGACCGTGATGGCGCCGCTCACCGCGTAGAGGTCGAGCCCGCCGTCCACGCCGGAGACCTCGATGTCGCCGGTCGCCGACTTGATCCACACGCGCGCCCGGCGCGGGACCCGCACCTCGATCTGCGCGGGCCGTCCGCCGGACGGATCGTCGGGCGGCGACTCGACGCCCAGCTTGGCGCCGCCGCCGCTCGCGCCAAAATAAAGACGCCTCGGTTCGGGTACGGTGCCGGTCAGCACGATCGAGTCCCGGTCCCACCCGATCACCCGCGTGGATCCTACGAGATTGTGAATGCGGATCGACGCGTCCGGCGCGATCGCCGCCCGCCGGTCCACCGGCACCTGCGCGTGAACCGGCGCGGCGGCGCTGATGGCGATGGCGCCCAGCAACAGGCCCAGGCGCCTCACAGCTTCACCGCCCGCTGCAACAGATCGAGCTTCATGGCGTGCACCCCGCGCAACCGATCGGCCAGGGCGTCGTTACCGGGGTCCTTTGCGAGCGCCGCACGTGCCTCCTCAATGGCGTCGTCAATCAGCGCGAGGCTCCGCTCGAGCACGGCCACGGTCTCAGGGTGCAACCGATCACGGCGTTCCGCGAGCACCCGTTCGAGATCGGTCGTCGCCTGCACGTAGGCCACCTCCACCGCAAACGGGCCCGCGGCGTCCTGCGGGCGGTCCATCAACCACACGGTGATCAGCGACGAGCCCATTCCCACGGCGAGAATCACGGCCGCCGCGACCGCGAAGCGGCGCCAGGAACGGCGTGGCTTGACGTCGAGCCGGTGGCCCCCGAGCGCGTCGATCCCGTGATCGATGTCCATCCAGATGTCGCGGGGCGGCTCGATGCTCACGGGAAGCGCCGCCGTCTCGGCCCGCAGAGCCTCCAGTGCATCCCGCTCCGCTCGGCAACCGGCGCACGCGGCGAGGTGTGCTTCGATAGCATGTCGCTCGGGCAACGGCAACGCATCGCCGAGGTAGTCGTCAAGACGGTCACGCACCCGGGGGCAGGTGATCATCGCGTCAGTCGCTCCCTGAGCAAGCGTCGGGCGCGATGCAGATGCGCCTTGGAGGTGCCCACGGCAATTCCCACCATCCGGCCGATCTCCTCGTGCGTGTAACCCTCGATGTCATACAGTACAAACACCTCCCGCGCACCATCGGGCAGTGACCCGATGGCCGCCTCCAGATCCAGCCGGTTCGGCACGTCCGAGGCCGGAATGCCTGGCCCTTCCGGCGGCTCGGCCGCCGGCATGACCCGCGCATGGCGACGCCGCTCGGCACGCCGCTGCTGATAGTACGCGTTCACCGTGAGCCGATGCAGCCAGGACGAGAGCGCAGCCTCGCCGCGGTACCCGTCGAGCCGCTCCCACGCCCGGATAAAGGTGTCCTGCAGCAGGTCCAGCGCGTCGGACGGGTTGCCGGTGAGCCGGAGACAGAGCGCGTAGCTCCGGCCCGCGCACTCCCGGTACAGTCCCTCGAAGGCGACCCGGTCACCCGCCTGGGCCCGGCGGACCAGGTCGTCTAGCGGTTGCACGGGCTCGGGCAGGGCTGACACGGTGGTACGATGCCTCGCAGGGACGAAAGGTTTACTCAATCTGCCCGACAGCCACGGGGAAGGCCAGCGGAGCATGACGGGGCGTACAGGCTCTCTTGACATCCCGCCAACAACGGGAGGACTTTACCGCAACCTCCGATACCCATTCACCAACTCCGGAGCCCATCTGAATGACAGCTTCAAGGCTACTCACCCTGTGCGTGGCGATCGCTCCAGCCCCGCTGGCCGCTCAATACACCGAGCCACCTCCGCCCGCGGCGTACGTGCTCACCGACGTCACGGTCGTGCAGTCAGACGGCCGCCGCACATCGGGAGTTACCATCGTGGTCCGTGGGGGATTGATCGAGGCCATGGGGCCCAACGTCACCCCGCCCGACGACGCGCAGGTGCTCGAAGGCGACTCGCTCATCGTGTATCCCGGGATCGTTGACGCGCACGGAAAGGCGGCACACGAGTTCCCGGAAGTGGAAGTCGACCGGACTCAGGTGGGTTCCTGGGCGCTGCCCCGCCCGGCGCAGGGGTTCCAGCCGCATCGGCGGGTGGTGGATCACCTTACCGCCACATCCGCCACGCTGCGCGACCAGCGCACCAAGGGAATCGTGGCTGCCGGCGTGCATCCGGAGGAAGGACTCCTTGCCGGACGAAGCGCGCTGATCATGCACCGACAGCACGCGGCCGCATCCAGCGGGCTCGTGCTCGCCGCCGACATCGGCGTGGCTGCAGGGTTCCGGGGCGCGCAGGGAGGTTACCCCGGTACCCTCTTCGCGATGATGTCGTTCTTCCGCCAGCAGTTCGACGACGCCCGCCGGCACGGCCAGCTGTGGGACGCCTACCGGCGCGATCCGCGGGGCCTCACTGCGCCTGAGTGGGATCCGGACTACGCCGTGCTGCGCGACCTCATGGCCGGCACGCTGCCGCTCTACTTCTCGGTTGACGGGGCCGAAGACATCCGGCGCGTGCTTTCGCTGGCCGAGTCGTATCGGTTCCGGCCGGTCATCGTGGGAGGTGCGGAGGCGTGGCGCGTAGCAGACCAGCTCCGCGCGGGGGACGTGCCGGTGCTCGTGTCGCTCGACTTCCCCGAACCGCGCCGATGGAAACCGCCAAAGGAGGGAGAGGAACAGACCGAGCCGCTCGATGCCGCAGCCGAGCGCGAGAAGCGGGAACTGGAAGACCGCTATTCCAACGCGGGCAGACTTGCAGCAGCCGGTGTACGATTCGCCCTCACCAGCGGCGGTGGCAAGGCCGACGTGCTCAAGAACACCCGCAAGGTCATCGAACATGGACTCTCAGAGGACGCCGCCCTGCGGGCCCTCACCGCAACCCCGGCAGGTCTGCTCGGCGCACCGCATCTCGCACGCATCGAGCCCGGCTACGCCGCCACGTTTGTGGTGACCGACGGTCCGCTGTTCGGAGCCGACACGAGGATCGCATACACCTTTGTGGAAGGGGCGCTCGAAAAGGGCCCGGCCCGTCGTCCCGCCGGACCGACTGAAGCTCCGCTGGTGGATGTCACCGGCACCTGGGAGATGCGGCTTTCCTCGGAGATGGGCCCGGTTGACGGTACGGCAAACTTTACGCAGGAGGGCGCCACCTTCACGGGCTCAATGCGTACCGAGTTCGGCGTGGCCCAGGTGCGGGACGGAGTTGTTTCCGGAAACAAGGTGACGTTCGTACTCGTGTTCGAGATGGGAGGCCAGTCGATGTCCGTCGATTTTGACGGTGAGATCACCGGTGACGAGGGATCGGGTTCTGCAAGTTCCCAGATGGGTTCGATGCGCTGGACCGCTCGTCGTACAACGCCCGGCGCGGAGGTGCGGTGATGAAATGGATAGCCGGTTTCCTGCTCGCGGCCGGACTCTTCCCGGGCGCCCTCGCGGCACAACAGTCGGTACAGATCGCCCCGGGATCGGTATCCGTCCCCCGCGGCACGCTGTTCATCGAGAATCTCGACGCGGTATGGACCGCAACCGGTCAGGTGCTGCGCAACGTTTCCATCTCGGTAGAAAACGGGATCATCCGTGTAATAGGTCCGGACGCGCGACCACCCCGCAACGCCACGGTGCTCGACGGCCGTGGACGCACCGCGATTCCCGGCATTGTGGATGAACACTCGCACATTGCCATGGACCGCGGCACCAACGAGGGCTCCGCCCCGATTGTTCCCGAAGTGCGCGTAATCGATGCGCTCAATCACAACGACTTCGGGATCTATCGCGCGCTCTCGGGCGGTGTCACCACGGCGCTCATTCTGCACGGCAGCGCCAACCCCATTGGGGGACAGGGCGCGATCATCAAGACCCGCTGGGGAATGAACGAGTCGCGGCAGCTCCTGCTACAGGGCGCGCCGCGCACCGTCAAGTTCGCGTTGGGCGAAAACGTGACCCGCAAGAACTTCTCTGCCCCCGGTCCGCAGCGGTTTCCGGGCTCCCGTGTGGGCGTGGAGCAACTCTACGTGCAGGCGTTCACCGCCGCTCAGGAGTACAAGCGCGCCTGGGATGCATATAGCGCAAATCAGCGGGCTTACCGCGTGCCGCCCCGCCGCGACGAACGGCTCGAGGCTCTGGTGGACATCATGGAAGGCCGTATCCGGGTGCACGCCCACTCGTACCGGAGCGAAGAGATCGTGATGCTGATAGGCGTCGCCGAGCGCTTCGGGTTCCAGATAGACGTGTTCACGCATGTGCTGGAAGGCTTCAAGGTGGCCGACGAGATGGCGCGGCACGGGGCCGGCGGATCCACCTTCTCGGACTGGTGGGGGTACAAGGTCGAGGCGTACGATGCAACTCCATACGCCGCGGCCATCATGCACGAGCGAGGCGTGCTCACGAGCTTGAACTCCGACATCCCCTGGCTCCAGTCGTTCATGGTGTACGAGTTCAACAAGCCGGTGAAATACGGCGGAGTGTCGCGGGAAGACGCGCTGCGCATGCTCACCCGGTATCCCGCCGAACAGATGCGCATTGCGGACAAAGTGGGCACTCTGGAGGTGGGGAAGCACGCGGACATCGTGCTGCTGTCCGGTGATCCGTTCGATGTGTACTCGCGGGTGGAGCAGACGATCGTGGACGGCATCGTCTACTACGACCGCGAGCGTGACGCCGAGCTTCGCGGCGATCCCGTGCGAGCGTTGCCGGCAGAGGCTACGCTGGCGCGCACTCCGCCTGCGGCGCCGGCCCCACGCGCGTGGGGATCGGCTCCACCTCAGGCGGCGCTGGCCCTCGTTGGAGCCACGGTACATCCGGTGGACGAGCCGAGTATCGAGCAGGGCGTGGTGCTCATAGCGGACGACGGTACGATCGTGGCGGTGGGCCGGCAGGCCGATGTGGCGGTCCCCGCCGGGGCACGACGCGTGGATCTCACCGGCCGGCATCTCTATCCCGGGATGATCGATCCTCTCACGAGTCTCGGACTGGTGGAGGTAGGCCAGGTTGCCGCCACCCGGGACGATCGTGAGCACGGGCGCTACAATCCGCATCTCCGCTCGCTGGCGGCGGTGCATCCGCACAGCGAGGCGATTCCGGTGGCGCGCGCGAACGGCATTACGGCGGTCCTTACATCGCTTGCGAGCGGTGTGGTGCGCAGCACCGGTTCCGTGATCCAGCTGGCCGGTGATACGCCGGAACGGATGGGCATCAGCGACCGTGCGGCTCTCGTGATCGATTTTCCCTCGCCGCGCGGCGACGCATGGGACGACCCCAAACTTGAAGGCGACCGTCTGGACGAGCTGGTGGCGCTCTTCGAGCGCGCCGTGCTCTGGTCACGGCGTCCTTCCGTGCGTCAGGATCCCACGGCGCCGTTCGAAGCCAACCAGTGGGGCGGCGATGCCGTCCTGCTCGAAGCGATGAAGCCCGGCGTTACGGGTGAACTTCCCGTGATCTTCATTGCGCGTACGGAACGCGACATCCGTACGCTCTTCCTCTTCCTGGACAAGTTCCCGGAGGTGAAGGCTGTACTTGCCGGTGCCGATCAGGCCTTCCGCGTGGCGGGAGAACTTGCGACGCGGCAGATACCGGTGCTGGTGGGGTCAGGGCTCTCGCCCACCATGGACCGCGACGATCCGATCGTGGCGGGTTGGGCCAACGCCGGCATCCTGCACGCTGCGGGTGTGCGGGTGGCGTTCACCACGCAGAGCGTGCACGACGTTCGCAACCTGCCGTACCACGCCGCCCGGGCGGCCGCCTTCGGGCTTCCGCGCGAGGAGGCGTTGCGTGCCGTTACGCTCAATCCGGCGGTGATTCTGGGGCTGGGCGACCGCATGGGAAGCATCGCGCCCGGCAAGCGGGCGGATCTGATCGTCACCGACGGAGATCCGCTCCAGATCGTGACGAACGTCGAGCGGGTGTTCGTGAACGGCCGCGAGATGCCGGTGACGAGCCGGCATACCCGGCTCTGGGAGGAGTTCAGGGCAAGACGGTGAACGTCCGGGGAGCGAAATGATGGCGAGTGATTCTCCTTACCAGGAGATCCTCGACGAGATCAACGCTGCGGTCCGGCCCCGACTTGGCGCGGAGGGCGCACTCGCCGATTACATCCCTGCGCTGGCGCGGGTGAATTCCCGGCAGTTCGGGATCGCTCTGCGTACGAGCGACGGCGTCGAAGCCCACGCAGGAGATGCTGCCGTTCCCTTCTCGCTTCAGAGCATCTCCAAGGTATTCTCCCTCACGCTGGCCATGCGCCTCGTGGGGGCGCGGCTCTGGGATGGGCTCGGCCGTGAGCCGTCGGGTAACCCGTTCAACTCACTGGTGCAGCTCGAGCGCGAGGAGGGCGTTCCCAGGAATCCGTTCATCAACGCAGGCGCGATGGTGGTGGCGGATAAACTGGTGACCGCCTGCGCCGATCCCAAGGCCGAGTTGCTGTCGCTTGTTTCCAGCCTCAGTGGAGACGTAATCGACGTCGACGAGGAGGTGGCTGCGTCGGAAGCCGCCACCGGGTTCCGCAACGTCGCGCTTGCCAACTTCATCAGGAGCTTCGGCCGGATCAGGAACGACGTTGCCACCGTCCTGAACGTGTATTTCAGACAGTGCTCGATCCGGATGAACTGCATACAGCTGGCGCGGGCCGCCAACTACCTCTGCCGGAACGGCGTACACCCGCTCGGCGAGAGCCAGGTTATCACCGACAAACAGGCACGCCGTATCAACGCGCTCATGCTCACCTGCGGGACCTACGATGCCGCGGGGGAGTTCGCCTTTCTCACCGGATTGCCATGCAAGAGCGGTGTGAGCGGCGGTATCGTTGCGGTCGTCCCGGATACGCTGAGCTTGTGCGTATGGTCACCCGCCCTGGACGAGACTCACAACTCGCTGCTCGGCAGGGAGGCGCTCACCATGTTTGCCTCCCGTACCGGGCTTTCGATATTCTGATCGGCGGCATCATCGGGAGCGCCTCGGCAGGCGTAGCATTTCAGAATCGTGTTGTGATCCTTCCAGCCACCTTCGGGCCTCGACTGTGACGGTTTGAAACTCGATTCGCGGCATATCATGAACGAATCGGGGCGTGGTGAACTCGCATCGCGGCATGTCTTGCTTGAAGCAAGGCATGTCATGCCTGAACCGGCTCGCACCGAATTCGAATCCGTCCGTTTCGAGCATGATGCGCTCGGGCTCAGGCTTCACATCCCGCGATTCGAATTCGATTCAGCGTGATTCAAGTTCGAAATACGTTGTGCGTTGAATGACCGAAACCCGGCAATCTGAAACTTTCTCGCCGGGGTCTCGTAGTGAAATTGTAGGGCCCTTCCTGGCCTCGTTCCACACGATGGAACGCAACACCACGACAATTGACTGCAGCTCTTGAGCAAAGGAGGTCAGGATGATCTTCCCCCTTCGCGAGGATGCCATCGTGCGCCTCGCCCAGGACGTCGCCGCCGGGCTGGCGGCGCATCCGGACGTGTTCCCGTCGCCCATCATCACGCCCGAAGAGATGCACCAGGTGCTGGCGGACTACAACGCCGTGCGCGACGCCCGCCAGGCCGCCCTGGCGGCGGTGCGGGACCTGACGGCACGGAAGAGGGAGGTCTTGCGGTTGTTGAAGCAGCTCACCAAAGCGGCGATCAAGTACGCCGAGATTATCGCCAACGGCGACCAGGCGAAACTCGATCTGATTCGCTGGGTCTTACGCCGCAGGGCGCTGCGCAACGGTCGGGTAGTCCCGGGCCAGGTCATGTCCCTCGTCGTGCGGCAGGAGGGACGTACCTGGGCAGTCCTCGAGTGGAGGCCGCCGGTTGACGGCGGGCCGGTGTCGGCCTACCGGATCCAGCGGCGCCGGCGGGCGGAGGGTGACTGGATCGATGACCGCCCGTCGGTCGATACTTCGGCCACGCTCCACAACCAGGAGACCGGTGTCGAGCTGGAGTACCGGGTCATCGCGGTGAATGAGGTGGGTGATGGCCCGGCCAGCAACGTGGTGCGTGTGGTGCTGTAGTGCGTGCGCCGCGGCCAGCCCGTACGATGATGAGGCTGGCGTT
>CAZTIV010000071.1:0-2183 GCA_964613905.1 uncultured Gemmatimonadaceae bacterium
GTGACCGCCCGCTACACCGCGCAGGCCACCATCTGGATCGAGACGGGCGGCGGGAGGCGCGGCCAGGGTGACGTGGCTCCCATTCAGCAGGGGAGCCTGCTCGACTCGCAGGGCTGGGTGGAGCTTATGAGGTCGTTCGTGGTCCTGGATCACGTGGTGAGGAACGTCGGGCTGTTCGTCACCTTTCCGGCTCAGGACTCGCTCGCGTTCCGGAACTTCAACCTCAAGAGCCAGTTCCGGCCGGGAGACTACCGGTTGGAAGTGGAGAACGCCGGCAGGTCTTTTACCCTCAAAACCGCTGAGCGGGTTCATGTTCAGCGAGGCGCCGTGGGCGATTCGGTTGGCACGGAACTCGGGTTCGAGTGGGTGCCGCCGCAGGGCACGCTCCGCCCCGGGTCCAGAATCTCGTTTTCCGTGCGGCCGCCGCGTGATGCGGCGCTTCAACTGCAGCGAGACCTGCGGGTGGAGATCGACCGGAACGGCAACTTCCTCAGGATGAATCTCGCCGGTCAGAACCCTACGCTGATTGCCAAAACGGTGAATACCACCGCGGAGCGGTATATAGAGATTGCCGCCGAATTGAAGCGCGAGAAGCTCACCGAGCTTACCAAGATCCTGGAAGACCAGCTCAACACGGCGTACCGGAACCTCAGGGATGCTGAGGTGGCGCTGGAGAGTTTCCGGGTGCGCACCATTACGCTTCCCACGGAGCACGGCATCCCGGTGGCCGCGGGAGTGGAGCAGACGCGGGCACCGGCCTTCTCGGCGTTCTTCGAAGCCAAGGTGGAAGAGGAACAGCTGAGACGTGACCGTGAATCGATAGAACGGGTGCTGGCCACCGTGCCGGATTCGGGGCTCGTGGGTGACGCGCTGATGGTGGTCGGTGCGGTGCAGCGCTCGCCGGACCTGGGCGGCGCCTTGCGTGAACTGACCGAACGCCAGGCCGAACTCCGGAGTCTCCGGTACCGATACAGCGACGAGCACCCCCAGATCCAGCGGCTCGCGGAAGAGGTTGGTCAGCTCGAGCGGCGCGAGGTCCCGCTGCTTGCGCGGACGCTGATCCGGGAGATTCAGGCCCAGGAAGCAACGCTGGCGGCGCGGGTTGCGTCGGGGGCGCGTGAACTTCGGGAGATACCGACGCGTGCCATTGAAGAGACGCGGCTCCGGCGCGAAGTGGCGATTGCCGAGCGGCTCTACACCACGCTTCAGTCACGATATGAGGAGGCACGGCTGGCCGAGGCCAGCACGGTGCCGGACGTGCGGATCCTGGATGCGGCCGTGGTGCCGCGGCGCCCAATGGCCAGCACCGCGCAGCGGCTTTCCATGATGATTGTGCTGGCCGGTGTGGGGCTGGGAGTGGGTGGGGCTATTCTGCTCGACCGGCTCGACCGCCGGGTGCGTTATCCGGAACAGGTAAGCGACGAGCTGGGGCTCACGATCCTTGGCGCAATTCCCCAGGTCAAGGGCGCCGGGAACGGCAAAGGGCTCAAGGGGGATGACGCGCTGCAGATAGTAGAGGCGCTGCGGGGGGTACGGATGGGGCTGGCCAACGCATACGGTGCCGCGGGCCCCATGACCGTTACCATCACCAGCCCGGGGCCGGGTGACGGCAAGTCGTTCGTGTCTTCCAACCTGGCGCTGGCGTTTGCCGATTCCGGGATCAAGACGTTGCTCATAGACGGAGACACCCGCCGCGGCGAGCTGCACCGCCTGTTCAACGTCTCGCGGAAACCGGGATTGCTCGACCTGCTGGATGGCGCGGCCCCGCGGGAGCGCGTGGTTCAGAGTACCCGCTATCCCAATCTCGACTTCATTGGCGCCGGCACCCGTTCGCAGCGGGGCCCGGAACTGCTCCAGTCACCGCTCCTGACCAAGCTGCTGGTGAGTCTCCGGAGCACGTACTCGGTTATCCTGGTGGACAGCCCGCCGTTGAACTCCGGCATAGACCCGTTCGTGCTGGGCACCGCCACGGGCAACCTGCTGCTCATCCTCCGGAGCGGTGTGACCGACAGGGATCTGGCCGGCGCCAAGCTGGACGTGTTGGACCGCCTGCCGGTGCGCATCCTGGGTGCGATACTGAACGACGTGCGCCCGGGCGGGGTGGACAGGTACTACGGATACCAGTACTACGTGAAGGGGTACGAGGCGCGGGACGAGGAGCCGGCGGGGGGGAAGAAGCTGCC
>CAZTIV010000071.1:2283-5536 GCA_964613905.1 uncultured Gemmatimonadaceae bacterium
TCCGCCGTTCTGCCTTGACCTCCTGAGCGCGCTGCTTGCGCGGGTGAGCAGATCAACCGGTTCGATGCTGGCCTGGCGGTAGTCGCGGACCGCGTCATACCCGGCGCGAAGCTTCACGGGTTGGTTGGGCGTTTCCTCATTCAGAATCTGCTGCAACCGCTTGGCAAACCGCTCGGCACCCCGCGCGTCGGTCTCGGGAGCGAAGACGGCGAGTTCCGAATCTCCCACCCGGCCAACGGCGTCTGAAACGCGGCCGGTGCGTTTGATCACGTCTGCCAGCCGCTCAACCGCCCTGGTGGTCTCTTCCGGGTTGTCTTCCCCAACGTCAACCGTGAGCACCACGCAGGCCAGGGCAGAGTGCGCGCGGAACGCCTGGGCGGCAAGTTCGCGGGCGCGACGCCCAAGCCCCTGCACATTGTAGAAACCTGTCAGTCCGTCGAGCAGGCTCTGCTCGCGGGCCCGGTCGCTGTCGATCTTGGCGGCTACGTAGGAATCAAAGCGGAGGATAACGTCTTCAGCGTCAAGCGGATGGCCCAGATAATCCCAAGCCCCCGCCCTGAGTGCAGCCAGACGCTGCTGGCGGGTGGCATGCCCCGCCGTGGTCATGATGATTGGCGTGGCGGCGCTCACCGCCGGGTCAGCCCGGAGCAGCCGGCAGAGTTCCACCCCCTCCATGTCCGGGAGGTTGGCGTCCAGGACGATCAGATCAGCCTGTGCCGTCCGCACCCGTTCGAGCCCCATGCGGGCGTTATATGCCCTCAGGACCGCATAACCGTGAGGACCGAGGATGCTTTCGAGGGAGCGGGTGGACCATTCCTGGTCGTTGACAACCAGTACGAGCGGGGGGCGGCTTCGCGTCAGGGGCTCGGCCATTTGAGCGGCTTGTGTCCTTTCTTGTGCGCCGGGGGTGCCCAATCAGGGTTCCATGAAGCCTGTTGCATGACCCGTGCCCGGAATTGCCGCATGTTCAAGTCATGCTTGGACTTCGCCTTACTGGCACCCCAAGGTATGTATTATGGTGCGATCCGTCCACATGCTCGAGTGGGCTATGCCGCGGTGCCGCAACGTGATGCGAGGCCGCCATCCCCAGCCCACGGCAGGGTCGATTATGTAACCGCATGATTTGCAATGAGTTGCACGCCGTGGTTGCGGCTGGTCTCAAACTTGATCTGTGGGGGTGCGACATTCACAGACACCGAGATTCAACCCGATATGCGTTGTACCCGTTGCCTGGCACACCCTGAAACAGTACCGGCTCCCCCGGAGCGCATGAACCCACCTGGGTGGCGTAACCGGGTATCCGCCTGGTTCTGCGAGGTGTGCGGCGAGGTGCTATCGCACGATCCCGAGACCACGGCTCTGCTTACCAAGCTGGCGCAGCTCTCCGGCTTCGGGCTCTCGGCCCATGATCGTCCCATACTGGAACGGACCGGGGAGGGGAATTAGCGATGTGTGGCATAGTGGGCTACGCCGGCCACCGGGATGCGGCAAAGATCCTCGTTGACGGTCTCTCCCGTCTTGAATACCGCGGCTATGACTCTGCGGGCATCGCGGTGCAGAACGGCCGCGGGCTGCTCACCCGGAAGCTTGCCGGCCGGGTGGGCGCGTTGCAACAGGTGCTGGCCGAGCACCCGCTGCACGGCATCAGCGGGATAGCCCACACCCGCTGGGCCACCCACGGCGCGCCCACGCAGGTTAACGCCCATCCCCATTCTGACTGCCAGGGCAACGTTGCGCTGGTTCACAACGGAATCATCGAGAACGCGGATACTTTGCGGGCCGCGCTCGAGCGGGGGGGCCACACCTTCACGACAGAGACCGACACGGAAGTCCTGGCTCACCTGATCGAGGATGCCACCGGCGCCACGCTCGAGGAGCGGGTGATTGCGGCGCTCGGGCGGGTGGAAGGCACATACGGTATTGCCGTGATGGACCGGCGCGAGCCGGACAGGATCGTGGTGGCCCGCAAGGGTTCGCCGGTGCTGCTGGGTGTGGGCGACGGCGAGTTCTTCGTGGCGTCTGACGCCTCCGCGGTGCTCGAGCACACACGCCAGGTGGTGTACCTGGACGACGGTGACATAGCGGTGGTGACCCCGCGGGGGTACCGGGTGATCGACCGCGAGGAGCGGACCCAGATCCGGCCGGTGCACGACATCGACTGGGACCTGGAGTCAATCGAGCTGGGTGGCTACCGGCACTTCATGCTCAAGGAGATCTGCGAGCAGCCGGAGAGCGTCAGGTCCACGCTGCGCGGGCGCCTGTTGTTCGATGAGGGCACCGCCCGCCTGGGCGGGCTCAACCTCACGCCGGCGGATTGTGATGGGATCAAGCGGATCGTCATCCTGGCGTGCGGGACGTCCTGGCATTCGGGGCTCGTGGGGCGCTACTTGATCGAGGAGCTGTCGGGAATCCCGGTGGACGTGGAATACGCCTCCGAGTACCGGTACCGCACGCAGATCGTGGTGCCGGGAACGCTGGCACTCGCGATTTCACAGTCGGGCGAGACAGCCGACACGCTCGAGGCCATGCGGGTGGCGTCGGCCATGGGGTCAACGGTACTGGGGCTGGTGAACGTGGTGGGGAGCACCATTGCCCGGGAATCCGACGGCGGCGTGTATCTGCACGCCGGTCCCGAGATAGGGGTGGCGTCAACCAAGGCGTTCACGTCGCAGATAGTGGCGTTGACACTGCTGGGGCTCCATCTGGGGCGCCAGCGGGGGTTGAGCGAGGCGCAGGGTAAGGAGCTGGTATCGGAGCTTGCCCGGATGCCGGAGCTGGTAGACGAAGTCCTGGAACTGGGCCCGCGCATAGAAGCTCTCGCTGCCGAGTACGCTGACGCACAGCATTTCCTGTATCTGGGGCGGGGTATCAATTTCCCGGTAGCCCTGGAAGGGGCGCTCAAACTCAAGGAAATCTCGTACATCCACGCCGAGGGCTATCCGGCGGCGGAGATGAAGCACGGGCCCATAGCTCTGATTGACGAGAACATGCCGGTGGTGTTCATAGCGCCGGACGATCACGTATATCAGAAGGCCATCTCGAATCTTCAGGAAGTGAAGGCGCGGGGCGGGCGGGTGCTGGCCATCACCAGCGCCGGGAACGGAGATCTGGGGGGACTGGCGGAGCATCAGCTGGCGGTACCGCGGACATCGCCGCTGTTGTCACCGGTGCTTACGTCAATTCCGCTCCAGCTTCTGGCGTACCACATTGCCGTGCTCCGGGGTTGTGACGTTGACAAGCCCCGGAACCTCGC
>CAZTIV010000071.1:5636-9378 GCA_964613905.1 uncultured Gemmatimonadaceae bacterium
GTCTTTCTGTTTGTGCAGAACGAGCAGCAGCTCTCGGACACCTTCACCGTGCGTGCCGGACCGGCGCTGGACCTGCCGGTGATAGGGATGGTGCCGCTGACCGGCGTGTTGAGAGCCGAGGCGGAACCGTACCTGAGCGGGCAGATAGGCCGGTTCGTAAGGGCCCCTGTGGTACGGGCGCAGACGCTCGTCCGCATTGCCATCTTTGGCGAAGTGGGACGGCCGGGGTTCTACGTGGTGCCATCCGAGGCCCTGGTTACCGACGCGCTCATGATGGCGGGCGGTCCTACGCGCACCGCGAGATTGACCGACGTCCGGGTGGAGCGTGAGGATCGTCGCATTACGGGCGGCGCCGGGATGCAGACGGCCATCTTCGCGGGGCAGACGCTGGACCAGATAGGGATACGGGCAGGTGACCATCTTGTGGTTCCGCGCCAGAGGGGCGGCATTCTCCAGGCCCACAACCAGCTCCGGGCCATCAGCGCGCTGATTGCGCTCCCCGCTGCAATCTTCGGGCTGACGCGCCTCTTCTAGACCCCGGTCACCGCATCTTCTTGAACCGGGCGCCGTGCATGGTGGCGTCCACCAGCTCCACTTTCTGCGGGATCTTGAAGCGCGGCAGCCGGTCGCGGCAGAACTCGTGCATGCGGCGGCGCAGCTCGGGCAACGTTTCATCGGTCGAGAGCTTCATCCGTGCGGTGACAATCTGCCCGGTGATGGGGTGTGGGGCGCCGGTCACCGCCACGTCTTCCACGCCGTCCATCAACTGAAGCACGCTCTCCACCTCAGCGGGATAGACCTTCTCGCCGCCCACGTTGATCAGCTCCGACTTGCGGCCCAGGATACGGTAGTACTCGCCGTCCACTTCCACCGCGTCACCGGTCCTGAACCAGCCGTCGTCAGTAAACGGGCTTGCGTGGTTGAGATATCCCAGCATGGCCGACTTTGCCCTGATCTCCAGCATGCCGTCCACCACACGGGTCTCGAACCCCTCGCCGCCGATCTTCACCCAGAGGGAATCGGGTGCCTTCGATTTGGACCGCAGGATGCCGACCTCTGAGAGGCCGTAGGTCTGGAGCAGTTGGAGGTTCGGGAAGAGCGCGTGCATCCGCTTGAGCGTGCTCTCGGGCATCACCTCGGTGCCGTAGGTAACCAGTTCCAGGCTCGAGAGGTCGTGCCGTTTGTACGCCTCGCTCAGCAGCAGCAGGTTCAGGAAGGTGGGCGAGGTGGGGAGCAGCTCCACCCGGTATTTCTCGATGGTGGCGCACACCGCGTCGGGGGAACGGTCTTCCGTGGTGATCACGCATCCCGCGTTCGAGAGGGTGTAGAAGAGCGTGTTCATCCCGCCAATGTGATCGAACAGCAGGAAGGTGATGGTGCGCTTGGCGTGACGGCGCACGCGGAACTTCTCGAGCAGGGGTACGAAATCGTGCAGGGCTCCCTTGTTTCTTCCCGTCGAGCCGGAGGAGAAGAGCACCAGCCCGGGATGCCCCTTCGTCTTGAGATCCAGCAGCAGGGCATGCGTGGCGGTGACGCCGGTTGAGGTGAAATTCACTTCGTCAGCGGCGTCCACGCGGGCCATGACTTCCACTTCCGAGACCTCACGAAACTCCGGCTTCTTCATCTCCACCGACGACGTGAGCGGTACTACCACAGCGCCGCGGTCTATGAGTGCCAGCAGCAGGGCCACGGCTCCGGGAGAGAAGTCCGCCTCGAGACTCACCACCGCTCCGTGAGGGACGCGGGCGGATTCGAGCCGTGCGGACCAGTCGCCCACGGCTTCCGCGAGCCTTGCGTACGACCAGACCTGGTCCCGCCAGATAATGGCGTCGTTCAGAGGGTTCTCGCGGAACCGTTCCAGCAGGAAGTCCACGAACACCGTCAGACTCCGCCCAGATAGATGACCTGGCCGGTCACCATTCCGCTCGCTTCAGCGAGAAGGAAGTCGGTGACGTTGGTGAGGTCGGCCGCAGTGCCCAGGCGCGGGACGGCCTGTCGTTCCAGCAGTGCGGCAATCTTCTCTTTGGGCACCCCGCGGATCAGGTCCGTCTCGATGGGCACCGGCCCCACCGCGTTCACCGTGATCCCGAACGGGGCGAACTCGCGGGCGAGCACTGCCGTGAGGGTTTCCACTGCCGCCTTGGACGAGGCGTAGATGGCTTCACCCGCGAGCTTCAACGGCACCGCCACGGTGGAGAGGTTCACGATCCGCCCGTAGCGGCGTTTCTGCATCAGCTTGGCCGCCTCTCGACAGCAGAGAAAGGTGCCGGTCACGTTGGTGGCGAGCACCGCGTTCACCGTTGACGCCGGGGTGGTGAGGGCGTGGTTCATGGCCGCGATGCCGGCGTTGTTGATGAGGTGATCGAGCCGGCCGAACCGTTGGCGGATTTCACGGAAGAGGTTCAGGACGTCCGGTTCGCTGGCGACGTCCGCCTGGAAGTGGATGTAGCCGTCGTTCTCGATCGTGGGCGGTTTGCGGCTGCATCCGGCCACGTGGTGACCCCGGGAGAGGTAGTGGCGCGCGAGCTCCACCCCGAGGCCGCGGCTGGTGCCGGTGATGAGCGTTACCGGCCGGTCAGCGGGATCCGGCAACTGATTCCTCGATCATGCGGCCCGCGTATTCGGCGAGCGACCGGACCGTCAGGAACGGGCTCCTGGCCTGCGACATGGCGCGGTCGTCGGCCAGAATCACGGTGGCGCCGTGCTTATCCTGTATGGCCTCTTCCACCGCCAGCACAAGACTCACGAGACCGAGCGAATCGAAGCAGCCCCGCTCTCCGAACAGAGGCGTATCAGCCCCGAGTTCCGCCGGCAGGGCCGTCCCTTCGCGCTCGGCCACTTCCTGTGCGGCGCGGGTCACCAGGGCAATCAGGTCATCGATGGACATCAGGCGTTCCTTGACTTTGAAGTATGCGGTGCCACCCGCCGCAGCGCCGGCTCCACAATCTACGGTCACGGACCTATCATTGGGACCGTGATACGGTTTCTCGTCTCCGACCCCGCCTTCGTGCATTCGCGCCCCTGTTTCTCACCGGCGGGAGACCGGGTGCTCTTCATGCGGGCGCCGGCCACGGATAATCCCGCGGCGGTGAGGCAGGCGGACCTGAGCCCGTGGACGCTGTGGGCGGTTCCCGTGGAGGGAGGAGAGCCGGCGCCGTTCTTTGGCGATCCCGAACTGCCCGCAACGCGTCCCGACTGGAGTCCGGTGTCCCGCCGGGTGGCGTTCACCGGCATGCGGGGAGCGAACGCCGGACTCTGGATCCTGGACGAGGACGGACAGAACCCGCGCCACGTGCCGGTGGGGTCGCCTCCGGCGGCGCGAGTGTTCTATCCGTCGTGGTTCCCCGACGGACGGCGCGTTGCGGTGACCGACTACGGCCGACGTCAGGTACTGGCGGTGGACGTGGAGACCGGAGAGACGGTGCCGCTTACACATCCCGAGCGAGTCTGGGCGGGGATGTGCGCCGTCTCTCCTGCTGCCGGAACCACGATCGCCTTTGCGGGTCAGCTGCCGGGGTCCCGGTACGACTCCAACCGCAACAGGATCTGGGTTCAGCGGGCGGGCGGCGACCCGGTATTGGTGAACCCGGGGCCCGGCCGGATGCCGGCCTGGAGTCCCGATGGACGCAGGGTGGCGTTTACCTCCACTCGACTGCGGTGGCCGAGCACCCTTGCCGGATTCGGGGATTGGTTCAGCTCGGGGCGGGGGACGGTGTACGTGCAGGAGGTGGGCGTTGATCTC
>CAZTIV010000072.1:0-9097 GCA_964613905.1 uncultured Gemmatimonadaceae bacterium
ATCCGGGCGCTGGCCTGCCCGGCGTGCTGTCATCGGCGCGCGTTCTTGACACTGTCGTTCCCGACGCCGCGACCCTCAAGGTGGGATGAAGCATGCCGCAGTTAGACAGAGATATCGACGCCTGCCGGCAGGTCGTCCGAGCCGCCGCCGGGTAGAACACCCAGCGACACCAACGCAACTCCAACAAGTATGACCACTGCCACCCCAGCGGCTACAACCACCCAGGTACGACGGGGACGCTGGGTCTGCCGAGACGGCCGAGGTGGAAATTCAACGAACGAGGGGCCGGGATCACGCGATGGGCGAGGCCTTGGGAGAGGGGCCTCAAATACCGGAGCGGCCGGCTCCGGCTCAGCAGGTTCTTCCTCGTGCAGGAAGGGTTCAGGCTCCTGTGGCTCCGGCGGCTCCGGCGGCTCATAGACCGGATCCGCGAAATCCACCGTCTCCTCTGCGACCGGCATTTCGTTCATCACCGACCTGGTGACGACCAGATCCGGCTCCGGTTCCGGCGGGGCCGCGGGCTCCTGGGGTTCCGCTCCCAGCGGTTCCTCGGACACCGACGACGTGATCACCAGGTCATCGTCTTCCGATGAAGGTGTCTGCGCCTCGGTCGTGGCCGGGCCGTCCGAAAGGTCAAGGAGGTGCAGTCCTTCCTGCACCTGGGTGACCCGCCGCGGAGGAAGATCCTGTCCCGGGCCCGCCGCGAATACACGCTGGATAACACTATGCTTCTCTTCGTCCGGCACATCGGCCGCAGCGGCAAGCGCCTCTTCAGCCAGTGGGAGCTTGAGCCTCATCGCGCTGTCGGCGAGTACTTCGCGGGCGGCGGATACGTGCCCGTGCTCCAGGAGACGGCCGGCGTAGGTGTGATACGGCTCCACCATCCCGGGGTCCACTCTCATGATCTTCAGACACAGCGCCACGATGCTCTGGGCGGACCCGTGCAGGGCGTAGTGTTCAGCCGCGCGGCGGTACATCTCGATGGCGGCGGCACCGTCGCCCTCTTTGAAGAAGAGGTCGCCCGCCTTCACGTAGAGGGGCAGCTCCCCCTTGATGGCCGGGGTGTTTTCGAGGTGGGTGAGGATGTGGCGGTATATGGCGAGGGCCTTCGCCACATCGCCCGACTTCTCATATTCGCGCGCCTGGGCCTTGAGCTCGGAAACCTTGGCCACCGATAGCACCTCCCTCCTGCGTAACTTAGGCTCGGTGCGGGCTGAGGCAACCGCGACGACTACTGCCCGCTGCGCGCCACCCCGAACAGGCTCCGCGCGCGGCCCGGTTCCCTGGCGAGCGTGGCCCGGTAGGCCAGGATAGCCTCGGCAGGTTTTCCGGCAGACCACAGCATGTCGCCATACAGTTCCCGTGCCGGCAGGATCTCGCCCGGTGTCACCTGATGCTTGTCGGTCACGTCTTCGAGATCCGCTGCCTCCCGGGCCTGAACCAATGCCATGGCCGTATCTCCTGTTGCAAGCGTGATCCAGGAATGCACCGCTGCCCGCTTGATCCCGGCCACGCGGGCCCAGTACGGCTCATTGCGGTCCCGCAGGTCGGATTCCAGCGCGGCCAGAGCGGCCTGGGCCTCGCGGGCTTCCGCGACCATGTCGCTACGGGCAGCGCCGACACCGCGCGCAAAATGTGTCACCATATGCGCCACGGGATGCGTCGTGAGCAGGGGAAGCCCGGCCGCTTCGTTCCATCGATTCCGTTCGAGCGCAAGCCGCGCGGGCATTGCGGCCCTGGCGTATTCGGCAACCAGAGTCCCCGGCGGGACAATCCGTTCGACCCCCAGCGCAAGCCGGGTCCACTCTTCGGCCTCGGCATCGCGACCCAGCTGGAGCAGCCCGTACACGATGTAATCCATGGCGTGGAACTCATGCTCGCCCAGCGCATCTCCAAAGTGTTCGGCTGCATAGCGCGCACCCGCCTCGTACGACGCGATGTTGGACTGCACGTTCTCATCCCACAGGCCCAGGCGAATGAAGATGTGCGACGGCATGTGCTGGGCGTGAGGCACCGAGGGCGCGACCGCGGCGTAGCGGCGCGCGGCATCCAACCCGAGCTCAGCCAACCGCGGCGTATCTCCCGCATGAATGATGTAGTGCGCCAGACCCGGATGGTCCGGGCGGTCTGCATACAGCGGATCAAGCAATTCGAGGGCCCGGCGCTGCTGCGCGAAAGTCGTGTCGGTACGCGGAGCGGTCGCCACCAGGGCGAGCGCATGGAGAATGGCCGCTTCGGCATCGTCGGGATTGTTCCTCCGCACGCGGTCCATGACATCGGCATAGGCCACCAGCCGCGTAGCGTTCGCGCGGTTATCGTGATCGAAGTACAACGCCTCCACGGCCGCGATGTAGTCGCGTTCCCGTTGCGTGGCTGCTCCGAGCCGCGACGCCTCCGCTGCAGCCGCGCCGCCGGCCTTGAGGGCTTCGCCTCGCGGGCCGCCGGCGAAGGGGTTGTTCCACGAGGTGAGCGCCAGTCCCCAGTATCCCATGCCGCATTCGGGGTCGGCCTCGAGCACGTCCCGGAACGCCCGATCCGCCTCCTCCCACCAGAACGAATGCAGCAGGAGCATGGCGCGTTCGAAACGCGCGGGTGCCTCCCCGGAACAAGAGACCGGAAAATGAACACGGCCCAGACGTTCGCCCGGGTCGCGGTGGTGATGGTGGTCCTGCGCCCAGCCGGCAGTGGTCCAGAAGCCGGCCACGAACGTCAACAGCGCAACATGCCTCGTCATGGCGTTACCCTCCCCAGGCACTCTGATCTACGACTACCGGCTCGCGCTCGAGCCGGATCCCGAACCGCTCAAACACACCCCGTTCGATGCTGGCAGCCAGCGCCAGAAGATCCCTGGCCGTACCCCCGTCATTCACCAGGGCAAGAGCATGGCGCCGGGATATCCGGACTCTCCCCACTTCATGACCTCGCGGAAAACCGGCGCGCTCAATGAGCCACGCCGCCGGCACCTTGACCCGACCGTCCACCGGAAAACCCGGGACCGGTTCGGTACCGCCGCCGGAGCGCCACTTCTCGACGAGGGTGTCGACCTCACCCATCGAAAGCACGGGATTCAGGAAGAACGACCCCACCGACCTGCTCTCGCTGTCCGAGGAGTCGATCACCATCCCCTTGCGCCGCCTCAACGCCAGCACCGTCTCTCTCACGCGTCGCACCGCCTGTCCCGGGTCGAGTCGGTCCCAGTCGCCCGTGGCGTTCACCGCTTCTTCGAGCTCTCCATAGCGAATGACCGGCCTCGAGTCGGCCCTGAGCTTCAGGGTCATCCCCAGGATCACGTACCGGTCGCGATCGCGCCCCTTGAAGCGGCTGAACCGGTAGGAAAAATCGCACTCGGCGGCGGGTATCGACACATGCTCCAGCGACCTGCGATCCAGGCAGGAGACGGTTTCCAGGACTGACGACAGCTCCTGCCCGTAAGCGCCAATGTTCTGTATGGGAGCGGCACCGGCCCACCCCGGAATTCCGGAAAGGCATTCCATCCCGGAAAGTTCCCGGGTGACCGCTTCCGCCACCACCGCGTCCCAATCCATTCCCGCAGCGACCTCTATCGCCCATCCGTCTCCGAGTTCGGTAAACGTCAGTCCTTCCAGGGCTGGCTGAATGACCAATCCGGGAAAGCCATCGTCCGAGAAGACGGTATTGCTGCCGCCACCCAGGACATGAACCGGGATCCGGCGCTCCGCCGCCCAGACCAGCGCCTCACCAACGGCGGTCTGGTCGTGACAGGCACAGAACCACCGTGCCGGCCCGCCGAGGCCGAGTGTGGTGTGCCAAGCGAGCGGCACATGTTCGCTGATCGCGAGCGTCTCTGGCATTGGAGATTGTAAAGATAGCACCGGAAGGATCGGCTGGTGCGGCGGTCGGGTCAGGCCTTGAGCAGTCGCCGCCCGGGAAACGGTACCAGCTTCCGGGCTTCCTCATCCCACAATGCGAGCCGCATGCACCGGATGCTGTCCCTGAGAGTCAGCGTGGTGACCCGGGTCAGTTCCGGATGCGCATCGTGAACCTGCTGGAGTCGGTAATTGGGGATCCGCGCGTTCAGGTGATGCACATGGTGCAGCCCGATGTTGCCCGTGGCCCACTGAAGCAGCTTCGGCAGCTGGTAGTAGGAACTGCCTTCGAGGGCCGCCGCGTCGTACTCCCAGTTCTCGTCATGTTCCCAGTACGTGGGCTCGAACTGATGCTGCACGTAGAAGAGCCATACGCCCAGGGAGCAGGAAAACAGGGCAATGGGAAGGTGCACCATGGCAACCTGTTTGAATCCCAGCACCATGCCCGCGCCCACCACGAGTACCAGAAGGCCGACGTTGGTCCAGATGATGCTGCGTCGTTCCCGCCGCCATTCGCGTGGCACAATGGTGGGAATCCGGTGCCTTATGAAGAAGTGAAAAGCCGCACCGATAACAAAGAGGGTCAGCGGATGACGATATGCCCGGTACTTGAAGCGCTCCCACCGCGACCTGGCCAGATACTCTTCCATGGTCAGCGTGTCGATATCGCCAAAACCGCGATGCTCCAGATTACCCGACGTGGCGTGGTGCAGGGCGTGGGTCTTCTTCCAGTAGTGATAGGGCGTGAGCGTGAGTACTCCCAGCACCGACCCCACTATCTCCGCGGCCCGGTTCGATCGGAAGAACGCTCCGTGTCCCAGGTCGTGCTGGATTATGAAGAGGCGGATCAGCAGGAAAGCCGTCGGTACGGAAAGCAGCAGAGTGAGCCAATACCCCACGCTCAGGCTCGCGTATGCAAGACCCCAGGCCACCGTGAAGAGCGCAAGGCCGCTGGCCAGCTGCCAGAGGCTGCGCCGCGGATCCGGCCCGCGGTACGGCGCGAGCTTGGCTGCCCACGACGGATGCGACGCGGGGTGATGATGGTGGTGGTGGTGGTGGTTCACTTGTGCCGGAAGGTGATGCGTCCGCGGGTAAGATCGTAGGGGGAAAGCGCCAGGGTCACGCGATCGCCGGCAAGAACCCGGATCCGGAAACGGCGCATCTTGCCGGCCATGGTGGCCAGCACCCGATGCCCATTCTCCAGCTGAACCCGGAAGGTGGTGTTGGGCAACACCTCCTCTACCGTTCCGTCCATTTCGATTGCCTGTTCCTTGGCCATAACTATGAAGCATAGCGCGCCCCGGAGCGGAAGTCAAAACGTCGGCTTACATTTGGCGGGCAAATCACCATTCATGCGGGAAGGGACCTTATCTGCCATGTCCGTACGTCACTCTCTCTGGATCTCCGGAATTGCCCTGGCAGCCGTTCTGGCCGGCCCGGCCGGTGCAGCGGCCCAGGTTCTCGAGGAACGCCTGGACCTCGCGCAACTCGAGCGCATCAGGGACGAAGGCCTGAATCGCTCGCAGATCGACCGCCTTGCGCAGGAACTTCTGGACGGCATTGGTCCAAGGCTCACCGGTTCAACCGGCATGCGCCGGGCGCAGTCCTGGGCGGTTGAGACTCTGACATCATTCGGTCTCGCGAACGCCCGCCTCGAAGCGTGGGACGAGCCGTTCGGGCGCGGATGGGACCGGGTCAGCTACAGCGGCCGGTTCCTGGAACCGTTCGTCCAGCCGCTTCGTGCGGAGCCACAGGCCTGGAGCGGCAGCACTCGTGGAACCGTGACCTGCAACGTGGTCCTGCTGGATGTGCCGGACACAACAGCGCTCGCGCAGTACGCGGGGAGACTCAGGAACGCCTGCGTCATGTGGCAACCGTGGAATCCCATCGGCCCGGAGTTCACCCATCGTCCACGTCGCCACGAAGCCGAAAGCCTGTTGGTGTGGTCGGCAGACCGGCCGGAGCCTCCCGCGGCTTCACCGGGACCGTCCCCTCAGTTCCGGCGGTTCCAGGAGATGCAGGCGCGGAATCAGGCGTTTCTCCGGTTCCTGAGTGCCCAACGGCCTCCGGTCCTGCTCGTCCCCTCCGGGTGGACCTATGGGGTGCTGCGTACCGGCGGGCATCCGGACGGACGGCTCGCGCGAGACAGCGTGTATGAGCCGATCCCTGCCCTCATGTTGAGCCATGAGCAGTACGGCCAACTCTACCGGCTGGCCCAGCGCGGCGTTCCGGCCCGACTAGAGGTCAACGTGCAGAACCGCTGGACCAACCCTGACCGCCGCGAATACAACGTGATCGCGGAGATCCCGGGAACCGACCTGGCAGACGAGGTCGTCATGATAGGTGCCCACTTCGACAGCTGGCACAGCGGCACCGGGGCCACGGACAACGCGGCGGGATCGATTGCCATGATGGAGGCGGTACGCATCCTGTCCGCCCTGGAACTCCCCATGCGGCGTACAGTGAGGATCGCCCTGTGGAGCGGCGAAGAGCAGGGTCTGATCGGCTCACGCGTCTGGGTGCGGCAACGGGCTCAGGAACTCCCCCGGATTTCAGTGTACCTCAACATGGACAACGGTTCCGGGCGGATCCGCGGAGTATGGGGACAATACAACGAGGCTGCGGTACGAGTCTTCGATCAGTTGCTGGTTCCGTTCCGGGACATGGGAATCGTGGCCAGTCGGATGCATCCAACCGGCGGGACGGACCATCTGGCCTTTGACGCGGTTGGCGTACCGGGCTTCCAGTTCATTCAGGACCCGCTCGAATATTCCATCCGCTCACATCACTCTCACGTGGACACCTACGAGCGCCTTGTGCTGGAAGACCTGCAGCAGGCCGCCACAATAATAGCGTGGACCGTCCATACACTTGCCAATCGCGATGAAATGATGCCGAGGAAGGGGCGGGAGGAACCGCTGACCGGCGGACGGTGAATCAGATGGAGTGAAGGGCAGAGCGACGTTTGGTCGCTCCGCCCTTCCGTTTCACGCTCTCACGGCTACAACCGACAACCAGTTTCGCGGCACGCCCGTGAGGTTCATTTCCGCGAAGGTCTGCCTCACAGCATCACAGAGGGCGTCGCTTGCCTGTTCCAGAGGCACGCCGGGCAGCACCCCGCCCACGAAGTCGCCGAAGCGACTTATGTCGATCCACCCGCTTTCTTCGAGCGTTTCAGGCACAAGCTCTTCCACGGTAACACGGAACCCGCCGGCTTCAACGGCCTGCCGGTACTCCTCGGGAGTGAGTTGGAGTCGCGATTCCACCTTCTCGCGTTGCGGAACGGTGCCGTGCCGATCCTTGAGTATGCGCAGGGCGCGGATCATCCAGCGCCGGTAGAAACCCTGTGTCTCGGGTAATTGCGCACCCTTGAAGAACGAAGTATTGAACGCAAACACGCCGCCCGGTCTGAGTACGCGGTGCACTTCCTGAACCAGACGGTGCTTGTCTCGAACATAATGGATGCCGTTACAGAAAATCACGGCGTCCATCTCGCTCTTTACGACCGTCGACATCTCTTCGGCCCGTGCCTGAACGCACTGGACCGCGGCGCCGGCGGTTGCGGCCAGACGGTCTGCGGTCTCCCGCAATGCCGCGGCCGACACATCCAGCGCCACCACCATCGTGTCCGTGGCACCCTGGATGCGCTCGACAATCAATTCGGTTACCAACCCGCTTCCGCAGGCCACGTCAACCACTCGCCAGCCACGATCCAGCTGGGCGTGATCCAGCAGCCACGCATTAACCCTTCGGAAGAAGGGCTGACTGCTGAAGGGCTTGAAGGAAAAGTCTTCGGACAGATGGATCCCCAGTAGGAACGGCTCGAATAATGCCACGGAGCCCCTTCGGCGGCAAGCCGGAACCCTTATTCAGCCTCTATTCAGCCGACCTCGCCCTGCAGGAACTGGAGGACCATGACCTCTTCACGCCTGAGAGCCGCCGTGGGTCTTGGCGTGCGCCGGGACCTGGGGGGCGCCGGAACGGCCACGCCGCGATGGTACGCTTCGATGATGGAGGGGTGAACGTAATATTTCCGGCATACAGCGCGGGTGTTGCGAAGCTGGGCCGCAACCCGGTCAAGCGCCGCATTCACGTTGCGCCGCGCTTCCGTCTCGCTCGCCGGCGGACTCATTTCGCGCAGTGCGCGCGCGGCCAACATGGTCCCGCTCCAGGTGCGGAAGTCCTTCGCGGTCACATCCTGCCCGGTAACGCCGCGCAGGTACTCGTTTACGTCATCCGAGCCCACCGTCTGACGTTTGCCCTGTTCATCCACATACTTGAACAGTTCCTGTCCGGGCAGATCCTGCAGCTGCTGAACGATACGCGCGAGCCTCCTGTCCGTCAGCGTCACCAGATGGGGGATCCCGCTCTTGCCGCGAAACGAGAACCGGAGCGTGTGGCCGCTTACCGCCACGTGCCGTCGTCTCAGCGTTGTGAGACCGTACGAACGGTTAGCCTTGGTGTACTCGTCGTTACCAATGCGAATAAGGGTCCGGTCGAGAAGGCGGACAAGAGTGGCGAGGAGCTTCTTCCGGGGGAGTCCGGGCACGGAGAGGTCCCGCTCCACATGCTCACGGATCCGGGGCAACGCTTCGCTGAACACGAGCATGCGGCCGAATTTGGACTCGTCCCTGAGCGCCCGGAATCGTTCGTGATAGCGGTACTGTTTCCGACCCTTGGCATCCCGGGCCGTGGCCTGTATATGGCCGTCCGGATCGGGGCATATCCACACGTCCGTCCAGGCGGGCGGGATGGCGAGGGAAAGCAGGCGCCGCCGTTCGGCGGGATCTCGAATGAGCGAGCCGTCAGGCCGGTAGAACGACCAGCCTCGGCCGACTCTCCGGCGCGTGATTCCCGCCTCAGCGTCGGTTACATATACGAGACCCGCGGCCTGAGCCGCGGCCACGTGCGTTTCACGTGCTTCTGATCCCAACGTAACCCACCCTTCCCGGGCTGAACCTCCCGCCCACTATGCAAAGCGGGATTCGTTCACGCCAGCCTCCCTCGCCATGGAGGCGTTGCAACCCGTCCGGGAGAGGCTATCTTACCGCGTATCATGGCATTTCACAGATGCACTATCCGTCGACAGGACGGCACGGTCGTGGCCGAGAGCGTGACCGTCACCGTTGAGGAGACCGAGCGCGATGGGGAGCGGAGCTGGTACGGTACGCTCTCGGTAACCCATCTGACCGGGCTCACCGCCGGCGAGTCCTACCGTATGACTCTCGATGACGGACGCAGCGGCGAGTTCA
>CAZTIV010000073.1:0-8872 GCA_964613905.1 uncultured Gemmatimonadaceae bacterium
CGGGCGCCGCCGCACGGCGCCGTGAGTTCCGCCACGAGCAGGCGCGTGTTCTGCCGCAGCGCAAGATCTCCGCGTGCCGACACCGGAATGACCACGTCCCTCACGCATCCGGTTCCCAGCGGGCGCTCAGTGGCCGCAGGTTCCCCGTCCACCCATCGCGCTATCACGCGCCCCTCGCCCGGGCTGGTATTTCGCTCAAATGAAGCCGCCACAACCACGCTGCCCGCTATGACGGCACCGACCGTGTCGCCAGCTCCCGTGGAGAAGCCGGCAGCCCCCGGATCCACCGGCCAGAGCACCAGCACATGGCCGTCGCGGGCCCATGCGGTATCGGCGGCGGTAGCTGTCCCTCTCACCACGCGGGCCGATGTACCGGTTACCGGCCCCAGCAACGCCACGGCCGCAGCCACGGGGTCGTCATCCATTGCACTCGCGACGCGCACCACCACGCCATCTCCACCAGCCGGTGGAGCGGCCTCGAGCTGAACCAGCCTCGCGCCACCTGGCCACCTGGCGCGAACAGAATCCGTGGCGCGGTCCCAATTCTCCTCCACGAACGCCGAGGCTATCACGAGTTCCAGGGAATCGGCTCGCGACGCCAGCCGGCTCCCGGCTCGCAGAGCCGCAATCAATCCCACGGAGAGCGATCCATCGAAGGTGACCAGCGTGTCGCCGGGCGCGAGCGTGCTCTGGACGCTGTCCAGCACCCCCGGCCCATTCGCCACGTTGCGTGACTGGTCGAGCAGCACCACACGCAGCGCCGGGGGATCACGGGTGAGCATGGGCTGCGCAAATGCCGCTCCGATCAGCAGCACCGCCGCAACCCGCATCAGCATCACCAGGAGATCAGTGGGCCGGTCTGAGCGAACCGGCGCGCGCACGTTGAGGTCGGGTACGAATCGAGCCGTGGGGAGCTGTTCCGGAGCCGGGCGGCGGCGGGCAATGAAGTGCAGGCCCACAACCGCCGCGGCGACGGCCAACGCCAGCCCCAGGAAGGCGGGAGCGGCGAAGCTCATCCGGTTACCCCTTCGCGCGTCACGCGCCGCACCGCCTGTGCGGCCGGTTCGTCGGTGGGCATTTCCAGGTAATGCGTTCCGGCGGCACGCCAGGCGCGGGCTGTGGCCTGCCGCCATTCGGCGAACGCACGGACGTACGCTTCTCTCGTCTCCGCCGTGAGGGAACGCCTGAGATCCGGTTTCTCGGGATCGGTCGCCAGGATGGCACGGTCGGGCGGATCCAGTTCGTTCCGCGCCACGATGTGCAGGGCGTACAACTCCGAGCCCGCCAGCACGCGCTCTCTCGCAAGCCGGACAAGGTCATCACCATCGTCCAGAAAATCGGAGGCGATCACGATGCGTGCGGCGGGAGGCAACGCGGCAACAACGGGGGCCAGCGAAACCGTTCCCATCGGCTCCACCGTGCTCAACACCTGCGTCATCTGAGCCAGCACGCTCCGCCTCGTCCGGAGCGCCACCTGCCGGACGCCATCTGGGTGAGCAACACGGAGTCCCACGGGGTCACCGGAAGCGCGCGCCACGGAAGCGAGCCCCAGCACCAGCCGGCAGGCGTGCGTCCACTTGGAATCTGCCCCGGCGGGATACGCCATGGATGCCGATGCGTCGAGCACAAACAACGTCCTGAACGTGGCGCGGTCGCTGGTGATCCTGAGAAACGCGCGGTTCGTACGCGCCAGCAGCTTCCAGTCGAGCCGGCGGGGGTCGTCGCCCTGTCTGTAGGGCCGGTATTCGGTGAACTCGGTGGCGGCGCCGCGCAGACGGGAGGTGTGCGTTCCGGCGGGACCTGACCGCACCACTCGGCGCGCGGGCCAGGTAAGACCTGTGAGTTGGTCAAACAGGTGCGGCTCAGACAACACTACAGCCGGATCTCTCCCCGCGGTGGGGTCACTCTGGACATCACTTCCTCGATCACCTTCTCCGGTGTCACTCCCTCGGCCTCGGCCGCGAAGTTGGTGAGCACGCGGTGCCTGAGCACGGGGGCCACAACCCGCCTGACATCATCCGGCGCCACGTTGGGCCGTCCGTCAAGGAGCGCGTGGGCCTTGGCGCCCAGCACCAGCGCCTGCCCGGCTCTGGGCCCTGCACCCCAACGCACATACCGCCGCACCAGCTCGGGAGCGGTGGAATCGTCCGGACGGGTGGCCCGGGCAAGTGCTGCGGCGTAACGCAACACCGGCTCCGCGGCCGGCGTCTCGCGCGTGAGCCGCTGGAGCGCGAGCGTTTGCCGAGCATCCAGAACCGGCTCCAGGGTCACGTCGTCTCCGCCGGTAGTGGCCCTCAGCACCTCTATCTCATCCTGTTCCGACGGATAACCGATCCGGATGTCGAACAGGAAACGATCCAGCTGTGCCTCCGGCAGGGGATACGTACCCTCCTGCTCGATGGGGTTCTGTGTGGCCAGCACGAAGAACGGCTCCGGAAGCCGCATCGTTTCGCCCGCCGCCGTCACCCTGTGTTCCTGCATTGCCTCGAGCAGCGCGGCCTGCGTGCGGGGCGGCGTCCGGTTGATCTCGTCCGCCAGAATGATGTTGGCGAATATGGGACCTCTGACAAACCGGAAGGCGCGGTGCCCCGTGGCCGTGTCTTCTTCCATCACCTCGGTGCCGGTGATGTCACTGGGCACGAGATCCGGCGTGAACTGTATGCGCCGGAACTCGAGCCGCATCGCTTCCGCGATTGACCTGATGATCAGTGTCTTGGCGAGCCCGGGAACGCCCACCAGCAGCGCGTGGCCGCCGGCCAGGATGGCCATCAGAACTTCGTCTATGACCCGTTCCTGTCCCAGGATCCTGCGACAGACCTGCTCCCGCAACGCGCGCGCCCCCGCAACCAGAGCTTCCTGGTCCGGGGGCGCCGGCGCCACTGCGGTATCGGTCAGACCGCCTCCGACAGGCTCGTGAACGTAAAGTCCCGCGCCTTGATGGCGGGCATCACGATGTTGCCGCCACCCTCTGCGCCGGCGATCCGCTGCGCGGGACCCAGCGATTCCAGGTTGTTCAGCATGAACAGCGGCGACTCGTTGAACCGGAAGTTCTGAACCGGCCGCACGATCCGGCCGTCCTCGATCAGAAACGTGCCGTCCCGGGTAAGCCCCGTGTACAGGATGGTCCGCGGGTCCACCTGCCGCAGGTACCAGAGCCGCGTCAGCAGGATGCCCCGTGGCGTAGCCGTGATCATCTCCTCGATCGTCTGCCGGCCGCCCTCCAGCTTGCCGCCGGCGGGGAAGCCGGTGGGCTCGCGGTTCTGCCGCATGGCCCAGTACCGTGGGTAGAACAGCTGCCGGAGCACGCCGTTCTCCACCCACACCCGCCGGCCAATCGGGAGTCCTTCTCCGTCAAACGGTGCCGCCAGGACGTCGGGGTCGGCGGGATCGGATACCATGGTCACCCGCTCGTCCACGATTTTTTCGCCGATCTTGTTGCCGCCACCGGGCTTGGAGAAGGCGCTCCTGCCCTCATCGGCGGTGCGCGCGTTCATGGCGAAGAGCAATAGCCGTACGAGGTCGCCCACCGCCTGCGGCTCCAGAATGACCGTATAGCGGCCGGGCTCGATGGCCACCGGGTTGCGCGATGCCCGGGCCTTCTCGGTCGCACGCTGCGCAATGGCCGCGATGTCGAGCCGCCGCCAGTCGCGGTGATCCGCGCCCGCCCAACCGGACCCGGTCCCGTCGGCGGTGCGCACGGTGAGCGTGTAATTGGCCGACGTGCTGCGGTGATAGGCGAAGAGCCCTTCACTGTTGGCAAGGCCCTGCGAACCGGCTGAAGTCACGATGTAGCCGGCGGCTTCGAGATCGCCCGCGGAACGCGCCATCTCGAGTGCCGAAAGCGCGGCACGGGCACGGTCTTCGGGCGACAGGTCGGCCGTCGAGTCGAAATATGCGTTGATGGTCTGATACGTCTGGGGCCCGAGCAGAGGCATGTCTTCCGGATCGTCGGGCTGGAGCCGCGCCAGCGCTTCCGACTGCTCCACCGCGCGGCGGAGTCCGTCATCGGAGATGTCGTTGGTGCTCACCGACGCGTGCTTGGCGCCAAACCAGCTCTCGACGCCAATGCCGACGTTCTCGATGCTGCCGGAGGTAGAGAGTTGGTTGGCTGCGAAGCGCAGATTCCGCGTGACCCCACTGCCCACGTTGACCCGCGCGCGTTCGGCCCGGGAGAAGCTGAGAATACGCGCGGTCAGCTCCTGCATCTCCTCGCGCGTCAGCACCTGGCCGTCAAGTGAAAGCGCCCGCTTCATGCCTGCCTCCCCGTGTTGATCACGTTCTGTTGCCGGAACCGCGCGGGCGGGCACCCATGGCTCACCGCGTTACTCTGGCCCGGCTGGCCTTTGCCGTCGTTGAAGCTGCCGCCCAACTCATAACTCGAGCGGCCGCCTATCATGTCCATGCTGTTCCAGAAATCCGGCGTCCTGAGCTGGTACGCCACATCCTTGAGCATTCCCACGATGCGCCCGTCCCTCACTTCGTAGAACACCTGTCCGCCGAACTGCGCATTGTACCGCTGCTGATCGATCGAGAATGAGCCGTTACCGACGATCGCGATCCCGTTCTCCGTGTCGGCAATGATGTCGTCCCAGCCGATGTCCTGTTCTCCCGGCAAGAGCGAGACGTTGGGCATGCGCTGGAACTGGACACTGCTCCAGGCCTGGGCGTAGGAGCAGCCGTACGACCGGGTGGGCATGCCCTGGCGGTCGTACCACCACTTGAGCCACGGCGCCTGCTCGCGGGTGGTCTGATAGTCGTTGAACATGCCGTCCTTCACGATCATGTGGTCCACCGGTCGCACGCCTTCGTCGTCATATCCCATGGTGGACAGCGCACCAACCTGCGAGCGGTCGCCCAACACCTGCATCCATTCCGGGCCGTACTTGAGCTGGCCCAGCACCTGTTCCGGCGGTGCCAGGAAGCTGGTGCCCGCGTAATTCGCCTCGTACCCCATGGCGCGGTCCAATTCCGTGGGATGGCCGATGGACTCATGAATGGTGAGCCAGAGATGTGAGGGGTGGAGAATCAGATCGTACCGGCCCACTTCCACCGGCTTGGCACTCAGTTTCTGCGCGGCTTCTTCCGCCCAGCCCTGGGCGTTGCCCACCAGGTCGGTCTCGATCACGTACTCATAGCCCCGTCCCATGGGCGCAATCGTGGCACTCCGGCTCTGGAAGTCCGAGAAGTTGGGCGCCACCGCGGTAGCCGAGAAGTTGATGCCGGTACGGATGAACATCTGAGTGATGACCGAGCCTTCGGTCGAGGCAAAATTGCGTTCATCGCGTACGAACATGAGGCCGCTGTTCACAAACCGGACGTTCTGGACCTTCAGTGCCTCGGCGTTGGCACGGAGAAGGAGGTCCACTTTCTCCTCAACCGGAATCGTCCACGGGTCAACCTCGAAGGAACTGCGCCAGGAGGCGTCGGGATACGACTGCACTGGAGCCAACTCGACCGGTTGGCCGCGGGCCAGCCGGTTGGCCTTGGCCACGGCCGCCGCCTCACGAGCCGCGGCTGCCACCGCTTCCCGCGTGAGCCGCCGAGTGGCCGCAAAGCCCCATACCCCATCCACCAGCGCACGCACCCCACAGCCCATGGTGTCCGAATCGCCCACGTTGGCCACCTGCTGTTCGCGGGTGAAGACGCGGCTCTGCTGCTGCCGGCCGATACGGACGTCGGCGTAACTCGCGCCCGCCATCTGGGCGGCGTTGAGCGCCACCATGAGCAGCTCCTTCACGGCGGCGTCGGCCTCAGGCATCGTGGGTTGCGTGGAAGCCGCCGCGTGCTTCGGCCGCAAAAGTCCGTCGGCGGCCACGACCGCCGCCGCGGCGCCGGTCTGTATCAGAAACTCTCTGCGGTCGGTAATACTCATGCCCGTCTCCCCGTGTTGATGACGTTCTGCTGCCGGAACCTGGCCGGTGGGCATCCGTGGCTCACCGCGTTGCTCTGGCTTGGCTGGCCCTTCCCGTCGAAGAAACTGCCGCCCAGGTCATAGCTCGAACGGCCGCCTATCATGTCCATGCTGTTCCAGAAATCGGTAGTGCGCATCTGGTACGCCACGTCCTTGAGCATCCCCACGATCTGTCCGTCCTTCACCTCGTAGAACACCTGTCCGCCGAACTGCGCGTTGTAACGCTGCTGGTCGATCGAGAACGAACCATCACCCACGATGGCAATCCCGTTCTCGGTGTCCGCGATGATATCGTCCCATGTCGTATCCTGCTCGCCGGGCAGAAGCGACACATTCGGCATGCGCTGGAACTGCACGCTGTCCCACCCCTGAGCATACGAACAACCGTAGGACTGCGTTGGCATCCCCTGCCGGTCGTACCACCACTTGAGCCACAGCGCCTGCTCACGCGTGGTCTGATAATCGTTGAACATCCCGTCCTTCACGATCATGTGGTCCACCGGACGAACGCCTTCGTCGTCGTAGCCGATGGTGGACAGCGCTCCCACCTGCGAGCGGTCACCCAGCACCTGCATCCACTCAGGACCGTATTTCACCTGCCCCAAAACCCGTTCCGGCGGCGCCAGGAAACTGGTGCCGGCAAAATTGGCCTCGTAGCCCATGGCCCGGTCCAGCTCCGTGGGGTGACCTATTGATTCGTGAATGGTGAGCCAGAGATGCGAGGGATGCAGAATCAGATCGTACCGACCCACTTCCACCGGCTTTGCCGAGAGCTTCTGCGCCGCTTCTTCGGCCCACCTGCCGGCATTGCCCACGAGATCCGCCTTCACCACGTGCTCCCAACCCAGCCCCATCGGGGCAACTTCGGCGGTGGTACGAGTCTGGAAATCGGAAAAGTCCGGTGCCACCGCCGTAGCCGTCAGTGTGGGCCAGCTGCGGATAAACATCTGTGTGATGACACTGCCGTCCGTGGAAGCAAAGTTCCGCTCGTCCTTCACCAGGAACAGGGCGCTGTTCACGAATCGCACGCTCGGCACCTTCAGAGCCTCGGCGTTGGCCCTGAGCAACAGGTCCACCTTCTCTTCCACGGGAACCGTCCACGGATCGATCTCGAAGGGGCTCTGCCAGGTCGCATCCGGGTATACCGGCGCCGGCGCCATCTCGACCATCGCGCCCCGCGCGAGCCGGTTGGCCCGGGCAATCGCCGCCGCTTCCCGGGCGGTCGCCGCAACCGCCTCGCGGGTGAGCCGGCGCGTTGCGGCAAATCCCCAGACACCGTCCACCAGGGCGCGGACGCCGCATCCCATGGTGTCGGTATCGACCACATTCTGAATCTGCTGTTCGCGCGTGATGACGAAGTGCTGTTGCTGGCGTCCGATGCGTACGTCGGCGTAGCTCGCACCTGCCATGCGGGCGGCGTCGAGCGCCACCATGAGCAATTCCTTCACGGCGGCATCTGTCTCTGGGGCGACCGGGGCTGACAGCGCCCGGGCCGGGCGCAACAGGCCGCTGGCCATCAGTACTGTCGCCGCGGCACCGGTCTGCTTGAGGAAGTCTCTGCGGTCGGTCATTCAAGGTTCCGTAGGTAAGAGTCCGAAGACGGGTGCTTTTCTGATTAAGACGCATCAGGCGCCCGTTTTGTTGCAAACCTCCGCTGCGGCGATCATGTGGCCGACACCGCCGCGCGGCTCAACGTCGTAAGGTATGCCAGCCGAGTGGCCAACTCGCAGTGACTCAGCGCATCGAAGTCCGGCTGGATGGATGCGAGGAGGCGCTCCAGCGACGCGGTACCGTAGGAGTAACCCCGCCTGAAAACCAGGTACTGTGCGGCCGTGTCCCTGGCCCGCCGTCTCAGACCCATGTTGGCCAGCCGATGGTCTACCAGCGCCGTTGGTACCCGCGTCTTCACCTCAGCAAGAAACCGGAACAGGTTGGTGCCGGCACTGGAGGTCTGGTGCTCCCCCAGGCCACCAAAATCTGTGACTTCGGGCATGACCGATACCCTGACAGGTGGAAATCCCACGAACAGGTCTACAAAGGGCTTTCGCCCCGATGCCCCCCGCTCCTCCGGCTGATCCTCTCGGAGATCGACAGGCGCCCCCGCCCTGGGACTGAACTCCACCACGACCACCGTGGTCTCACCGCTGATCACGACATCACCGTCATCGGTACGAAGATGTGCTGCGCCCGCATCCAGCGTAACGCTTCTGACCGGAGACGACTCCGGGACCGCCCTCAACACGCCACCCGGAATCGTCACCACGCGGAAGCCGCAACCACGGAAGGCGTTGGCCTCGGCCTCGGCACGCTCCACCTGCTCGTGAGCCTTCCAGATCTCGGGAACACCGTATTTCCCCTTGAGCGACACTTCAACTGCAACCAGGCCCATCAATGGCGACGCACACCGGGCGTCAAACTGTCCGTGCGGGGGATCCGAGACTACGAGCGTTGGCACCGGCACACGAAAGCGTCGGGACCAGGTCTCACGGCGTCCGTATCCGGGCAAGGCGCCTGAGCGCCCTCTCCAGCTCGTCCGCCTCCACAGCAGCCCGGGCATCAACCTGGAATCCGCGGAAACGGAGTGCGCCCATGGCGGCACTTTCCCCCTCGGCCGTCACCATGAGCGCTCCCACCTCCATGGTATCGGCCGGAGCGGCGAGCGGTGTAGCGGTCAGCACGAGCCGCTGGCCGCCGTCCATTACCTGTATAACCCTCAACGCTGTCCCTCCAACGGCCGGGAATTCTTCGACGCTCTCGATCGAGAATCCCTCAACGAACACCAGCGGACCCGTCAATGACGTGCCCGGCGGAAGCGGGGGCGCCGGCCCTTCGGGCTGGGGGTCCATGACGAGAGGCGGAGGTAAAGCAGCCGCAGGACGGGGTGTTTCGATGGTCGGCTGAACCGGCTCGGCGGCGGGCTCCGCAGTGACAGTTTCCTGAACGCGTCCTTCGACAACCGCT
>CAZTIV010000074.1:0-8767 GCA_964613905.1 uncultured Gemmatimonadaceae bacterium
GCGCGGCCGCGCGGTCTTCGTAGGCGCGGCCCGGTGTGCCACATGCCACAGCGGCGCCACCCTCAGCGACGCGAATGAGCGGTTGCACGCGCCGTCCGAGGTCGTGAGCGAGCCGGAGCCCGGCGGGGTGCCGAGCTATGCCGGGCGGAGTGCCACCAAGCTGTATCGGACCACGCCGCTCCGGGCTTTGGCGCTGCGGAGTCCCTACTTCCATAATGGTGTCGCGGCCACATTGGAGGAGGTCGTGGATCTGTACAACTCGAGAATGGGATTGAACCTCTCGACATCGCAAAAGGGTGACCTGGTGCAGTACCTCAGGTCGCTCTAGCTCACATGTCATCACGAGGCGGCGGAGCCTGACGGTGACGCAGGGGTGACCTTCGGAGGGGGTCCTCAGTCCACAGGCCCGGGCTGACGACCTCCTGATACAGGTCCTCCGGCCGCAACAGGCCTAGGCTCTGGCGCGCTGCGCCAGCAGCAATGCTCCCCGCGGCGGTTCAACCGGCCGGTCAAAAACGGAAATTGCCGGATTTATGTCGGTGACCTCTTCCAGCAGGGCATCCCGCACCGGCGAGCCGAGTGACAGGAGCTTTCCGTTCAGGGCGACCTCAACGGATGTGCTGTCGGGAAACCGGAGCGCCAGGGCCCTCACGTGCTCGCCCAGTTCACGTGCGGCCTCGTCAACGAGTATCCGGGCGGTGTGGTCTCCGGCAAGGGCGACGTCGCAGGTGACGCGAGCGAGCGCGACTACCTGTGTGCGGTCTGCCGTGCGCGCCCAATCCATGAGTGCATCCACCGTCCTGCTGCCGGTAGCCTTGGCAAGGGCGGTGGATAGCACAGTAGCGGATGCTCGCCCGTCGGCGCTTTTCCCCACCGCCTGAAGAGCGGCGCGACCCAGCCAGTAACCACTACCTTCGTCGCCAATTCGCCATCCCAGCCCGCCGGCCCGCCACAATGTGCCCGACGCGTCACGGGCATAGGCAATGGAACCGGAGCCGACGCTCAGCAGAATGCCGGGTTTGTCACCCAGACCATCTTCCAGCGCAATCGCCGCATCGGTGACGATCTCCATTCGCCGTGCAAGACCGTAGCCCTCGAGTGCCGCCCGCAGCGCGTCACGTTGCTCCGCGCGGCCCACTCCGGCGGCACCTACCACGAGCACGGCCTGAGTACCCGATTGCCCGGCCGCCTGAAGCGCAGCCTTGACCGTCTCCGCAATGGCACGCGCGGCATCCTCAGCGAAGCCGGGTGACACAGCACCCTGAGGGCCATCCGCCCGCCCGCGCTCCACGAGAGTCGCATCTGCCACGACAGCCGTGGTATGCGAACCACCGGCATCAACGCCGATCAGGAGATCAGAAGTCAGGGCAGACTCCGTGCTTTCGTGAGCCGTGAGCGGTGAGCAGTTAGCCGTGTCCACGCGATGATCCCGAGGTTGCTCGCTTGCATGGGAGCGTCTGAAGGACTCACGGCTCACCGCTCACGGCTCACGGCGCACGCCCATCCCGTCAGCATCGTTATCGCAAGCCCCATCGGCACGTACCAGGGCCATGCGAGCGTTGCGAAGGGCCAGGGCTTGCCGAGCACCACGACGACCATCACGACGGTCGCGGTGGCCAGGGCAATGATGGCGTCGCGCTGGCGGGCGGCCGGAAGAATGCTGCCCAGGATGTACGTGCCGAGCAGCCCCCCGTAGGTGATGGACGCTATCGACAGCGCAAGCTCCACTACCGGGCGTTCATCGGTCTGGAACCAGAGGGCGCCGCCGGCGAGCACCACGGCCCAGAGTATGGTCGCCCACCGGCCCATCACAAGCAGGTGCTTGGGATCCTTGCGACCGGAGAGCGGGGCGTAGAAGTCATGCGTGGACGCGGACGCGAGCGCGTTGAGCGAGGAACTTACCGTGCTCATCGCCGCGGCAAGCAGCCCCGCCACCACGAGCCCCGCGAGGCCCGCGGGCAGGTACTGCACGACGAATAACGGGTAGAGCTGGTCGCCGGCCCGCGTGCCGTCGTCCATGCCGGCGGCCCACAGGAACGTGCCCACGAGCAGGAAGAGCGCGAACTGCGTGATCACCAGGACGCCGGATCCCACCAGCGCGCGTCGCGCATCGCTCAGGGATCGGGTGGCCAACAGGCGCTGGACAATAAGATGATCGGTGCCGTGCGAGGCGGCGGAGAGGAGCGCGCCACCCAGCATGGCGCCCACGAACGTGTACGGTACCGAGAAGGAGAGCCGCCAGTCGAACGTGCGGAGCTTGTCGGCCGCCCGGGCGGTGTCGATCCCGGCGCCAAAGCCACCCACCAATTGCGCGGCCACCACGATGGTGGCAATGCCGCCCAGCACATAGACGCCGAGTTGTACGACGTCCACCCAGACCACGGCCTTGAGCCCGCCGCCCCACACATAGGCCAGCGTGGCCACGGCCACCACGAGAATGCATACGGAGGGAGACCAACCCGTGATAATGGCGAGCGGGATGGCGGTGGCGAAGACGCGCACGCTGTCGCCGAGTGCGCGGATGCTCATGAACAGGGCCGATGCGGCGCGCCGGGTGCTCGGTCCGAACCGGGTCTCGAGCCGGTGGTAGGCCGTCTCCTGGTCTCCCCGGAAATATCCGGGCAGGAGCCAGACGGCCACGCCGATGCGGCCCACCAGGTAGCCCATCGCGAGTTGCAGAAACGTGAAGTTGCCCCGGGCGCCAAGCCCCGGTACGGATATAACGGTGAGGGCGGAGGTTTCGGTGGCTACGATGGAGAGCATGATCGCCCACCACGGCAGGTCGCGCCGACCCAGGAAGTAGTCGGTGGAGTCCCCCTGGCGGCGCGCGAAGTACGCGCCGATCCCCATGACGACGCCGATATACGCCGCCATGACGGCGAAGTCGAGTGCGGTCACGGCTGGGCGGCGGGCAAAACGAAGGGGCCCGCGCACCGCGCAGGCCCCGACGCCACCGTCCTTGGAAGGGTCACCCGCTCAGGCCGAGAAGGAGCTTCCGCACCCGCATCCGCCGGTGGCGTTGGGGTTCTCGAACGTGAAGCCGGAACCCTGCATGGAGGAGTGATATCCGATCTTCGTGCCCTGGAGGTACTGGGCGCTGAACGGATCCACAAACATGCGGATGCCGTTCACCTCGGCCACGACATCGTCGTCGAGCGGTTGCTCTTCGATGTTGAGGCCGTACTTGAAGCCTGAGCACCCGCCGGGCAGCACGGACACGCGCAGGCCACCCGTTTCCACGGGAACCTGTTCCTGTGCCAGGAAGCCGCGCACCTGTTCGGCCGCCTCGTCCGTCAGGATGACGGAAACCGTGAACTGGGGTTGCTGGGTTGTGCTCATAGCCCTACCTCCATGTGGGATCGAAAGTTAGGGAGGGCCTGAGGAGGTGTCAACGTTGCGGCTTTCGGGGCGACGTCGCATAATCGGGAACCGTGGAGGGAGCACATGCTGCGATTTCTTTGCGCCGGCTGGTGTGCGATCCTGGTTGCAGCCTGTTCGGCATCGGTGCGGGAAGGGCCCGAGACGACTCCTGAGGGAGGACGGGAGGCTTGCCACGCAGCGATGGACCGTCTGGCGGAGAAGCACGGCCCCGATGTGCGCGAACGACGGGGTGAGATCGATACGCTGATCACACCGGGGCGCGTTTCGGGTCCGCCGCCCCAGTATCCACAGCAAGCGAGGGAGAGCGGGTACGAAAGTGAGTTGCGTCTTGCTTTCGTGATTGATCGTGATGGAAGTGTACGGGACGTCGAGCTTGCCTCCTCCCGTGTCACGCGAAGTGGACGAATCCCGCCTCGTCCCGCGCGCAACGATCCGGACAGCCTCGCCCGTCAGCACACCATCTCGCAGCGCGAAGCCGAGCAGCTCTTCGTGGCCGCAGCGGAGCGGATGATTCGTGGATCCCGGTTTCAACCGGTCATGGTCGACGGTCGGACCGTCGTCACCCTGGTGTGCGTGCCGATTCAATTCCGGATGTCGCCGCCGCGGAGGCGGTGATGAGGTGGAACGGTTGTATCGGCCGACCCCCAACCCTCACCGCTCCCCGACCTCCACTCCCCACCCTCTCCGATATTCCCCCGACAACGTAATCGGGAGCTTCCCGGATATCGCCGCTCCTCCGGCAATTGCCCGCGCCACCGCCCGTTCATTGGCGAGGCCGCCGCTCCAGGCCAGCATGTAGCCTCCCGTGTACCTCGGCACCTGAGCCAGCAGGTAGGGGCTCCCGAACGAAGCCAGCATGGCTTGCCGGCGCGGGCCGGTGGCTTCGATGAGCCGTGCCAGAGAATCCGGCAACGCCACATGGCCGAGCCACGCGATGGGCCGCACACTCGTCGCGAAGAGGGTGCGTGGTGAGCGGTTGATCACCGCGCGTGCCGAGTCGTAGGAGAGTGTCCCGGAAGCAGGGTACAGGCGGAACACGGAGACGGTGTCGCCCAGCAGGCGGAGCTGCCGCACGAGTTCGTTGCTGAAGCTGAGATTGGTCTCTTCGGCATACGTGATCACAGCCACTCGGCCGCGCTGAGTCCGCCATGTCTCGATGGGCCCGGGCCTCACCAGCGTGAGCGCCCGTCTCGCGATATCGTCGGCCGCGTCCTGAAACTGGCGGCGCCCCACCACGGCGGGCACACTGTCGAGCGGTACCGTCCGGCTCACGAACAGTCCCGCCCCGATCTTGAGATCGAGCACGCGCCGCACCGAACGATCCAGCCGTTCCATACTTACGCGGCCCTGAGCCAGGGCTTCGAGCATCGCGTCGCGTGCCACCCTGAGATCACTTGGCATGAGCAGCAGGTCGCTGCCCGCCAGAAACGCCAGCACCGCGCTCTCGCCTACGCCAAAGCGGCTCACGATGGCGCCCATCACCAGGGCGTCAGTTACCACCAGACCATCGAAGCCCAGGGAATCCCGGAGAATCCCGGTCATGACGCGCGGAGACAGCGTGACGGGAACCGGATCACGACCATCAATGCACGGCATCGCCACGTGCGCCGTCATCACGGCGGTGACCCCGGCGGCGATGGCCGCCCGGAACGGCACCAGCTCCAGCGAATCGAGCCGGCCCCAGCACTGGTTGATGACCGGAACGCTTATGTGCGAATCGACACTCGTGTCACCGTGTCCCGGGAAATGCTTTACAGTGGTGTACAGGCCGTGCTCCTCGGCCCCACGGACATACGCCTCGATCAGCTCGGAGACCTGCGCCGGGTCCTCACCGAACGCCCGCGTATTGATGATTGGGTTCTCGGGATTATTGTTGACGTCCGCCACGGGCGAGAACGTCATGTGAATCCCCACGGCGCGGGCTTCCGCAGCGGTGATGCGGCCGAGCGTGTAAGCGTCCGATGTGCTCCCCGTGGCGCCGAACGCCATGACGCTCGGGAACTGGGTGCCCCCCTGCAGCCGCATCCCGGACCCGAATTCGAGGTCGGCTGTGATGAGGAGGGGAAGTCGCGAGCGGCGCTGGAGATGGTTCAGCTTGGCCGCCACGTCGAGTGGCGACCCGATGGAGATGATGATCCCGCCAATCTCCAGTTGGTCAATCGCCGCTGCCAGACTGTCCAGGCTCTCGGCATCGAGCGACGCGTAGTTGCCGAGGAGCCAGGGCATGATGAGTTGCCCCACTTTCTCGGCCGGCGACATCGCTGCCATCAACTGGTCAGCGGTTATCTTGAGCGCAGCCGGATCGATTTCCACGGGCGGGAGTACGGGGTACGCATCGGGAATGAACGGCGCCGGCGCTTCCTGGGGAGCGCGGGCACAGGCCAGCGTGAGAGCCAAGAGGGTGATCAGGTGCCAGCGCACAACATCTGCTCCTTTGCTTTGGTCATAATGCTGCTCGCAACCGCGGGGTCGGCCTGCGGTACGCAGGGCGTGCGTCCCGGTCTGGACGTACTGCTCACCGATTCCGTGCACCTTGTGCACGGGAAACGGGTGGGCGTCGTGACCAATCAGACCGGCGTGGACGCGGCCGGCACGGATGCCATCACCCGGCTCGGCCAGTCCGGCGTAACGCTCACCGCCATCTTCAGCCCCGAACACGGCTTCCGGGGCGTGCTGGACGTGGAGAATATCGGGCACGGGGTGGATTCCGCCACCGGACTCCCGATTTTCAGCCTGTACGGCGCGGTCCGCGCCCCCACGCCCGAGATGCTCGATTTGGTTGACGTCCTGCTCGTTGATCTCCAGGACATCGGGGCGCGCACCTATACGTACGTCTCCACCGCCCTCCGCACGCTGGAAGCCGCCACCCTGAAAGGTATACCCGTGATCGTGCTGGATCGTCCCAATCCCGTTGGCGGACGGCTCGTCCAGGGGCCGGTTCTGGAACCGGCGTTCACCTCGTTCGTGGGAGCGCTGCCGGTGCCCCTGAGACACGGGATGACGATGGGCGAGCTGGTGCGGTTCGGCAACGATGTGCTGGGGATTGGTGGAGAACTCAGTGTGGTGCCGGCGAGCGGCTGGCGTCGCAATCAGTGGTTCGACGCCACCGGCCTGCCGTGGGTGCGACCGTCCCCCAGCATGCCGGACGTGGAGAGTGCCACCCATTACCCGGGGTTGGTGCTGTTTGAGGCCACGAATCTATCGGTGGGCCGAGGCACGCCGGTGGCGTTTCAGGTGGTGGCGGCGCCGTGGCTCGATGCCGCGGGCACAGCTCAGGCGCTGTCAGGGCTCCCGGGGGTGCACGTTTCGGACACGACGGTGATGCCCCGCAATCCACCGGACGGCAAATACCCGGACCGCGCCCTGCCCGCCGTCCGGTTCAGTGTAACCGACCGCGACGCATACGATCCGGTGGTGCTGGCGGTGCATCTGCTGGCCGATCTCAAGCGGCGGCACGGAGACTCGCTCAGGGTGAACGCAGCGGCGTTTGACCAGCGCGCCGGTACGGACCGTCTGCGCCGGGCGTTGGAGGGTGGAATGGAGCCCGAGGCAATCGTGGCAGCCTGGGACGATAATCTCGTGGCGTTCATGAGCAACAGAACGGCGTATCTCATATATCCGTGACGGCGGAGCCGGCTCGATTGCCCATCCCCGCAGCCACCGTTATTGTTAGCTGCCCCTTCAAGCCCGGCGGAAGATGAGTCTGATCCCCGAAGCGCTGCGGCGTGGTTACGAAGCTACGCTGACGCCGGTAGTTGACCAACTGGTTGCCCGCCGGGTGAGCCCCAACGCCATCACCACGGTGGGCACAGTGTTGTTGTTGGGTGCCGGCGTGGCGTTCGGGGTCGGGTCCGTCCGGATGGGCGGTGCGCTGCTGCTGCTGAGCGGCATCCTGGACACGCTGGACGGGCGGGTGGCCCGCGCCACCGGCGGTACTTCCAGGTTCGGGGCGTTCTACGATTCCACGCTGGACCGGATTGGCGAGGCTGCGCTGTTCACTGGAATTGCGCTCTTCTTCATGCAGGGCGGCACCACGCCTGAGTGGCGGCCCGCGGCCGTGTTCGTGACTCTGCTTGCGCTGTCTGCCGGGCTCATCGTGTCGTATGCCCGGGCGCGCGCGGAGGGGTTGGGACTCGAGTGCAAGGTGGGGTTTGCCCAGCGGGCGGAGCGGATCGCGGGACTCGGCATACCATCGGTGCTGTTCGCCGCCGGCCCCAACGGCTACCTGTTGCTCGCCATCGTGACGGTTCTGGCCCTGTTGTCTGCCGTCACCGTGGTGCAGCGGATCTATCACGTTTACCGGCTCACCAGACCGAAATCACGGCGTACGCAGGCGCGCACGTTGCCGCCGGAGATGACGCGGCATCCGTAACGAATGACAACGAATGAAAGGGTGCACGGAGTGACCGATACAACTGGCCGGCCCATCGAGCCGGCCGAAGGAAAACTTGGCGTGCTGCTGGTGGGTCTTGGAGCGGTGGCCACCACCTACGTGGCGGGGGTGGAAAACGTGCGCCGCGGGCAGGGGAAGCCAATAGGGTCGCTGGCCGAGCTGGGCACCATCCGGTTGGGCAAACGCACGGAGGGCCGCGTGCCACCGATACGCGACTTCGTACCGCTGGCAAAGCTCGACGATCTTGTCTTTGGAGCGTGGGATCCCATTCCGGACGACGCGTATCAGTCCTGCAAGGTCGCTGGAGTGCTGGACCCGCATCACATCGAACCCATTGTCGACTTCCTCAAGGGCATCAGGCCCATGCCGGCCGTGTTCGACCAGCAGTACGTGAAACGGTTGACCGGGACCAACGTGAAGAAGGGCAAGACCAAACGGGATCTTGCCGAACAGCTGCGCGAGGACATCAGGAAGTTCAAAAAGGAAAACGGTTGCCGGCGGCTCGTGATGGTGTGGTGCGCTTCCACCGAGGTGTTCATCGCTCCCGGCGCGCAACACGCATCGCTCGCGGCGTTCGAGAAGGCCATGGACGCGAACGATCCGGCCATCGCGCCTTCCATGCTTTACGCGTGGGCCAGTCTCAGGGAAGGGGTGCCGTTTGCCAACGGGGCGCCCAACCTCACGGTGGACATGCCGGCCATGCAGGAACTCGCGGCAGAGGTCGGCGTGCCCATATGCGGCAAGGACTTCAAGACCGGCCAGACCATGGTGAAGACCGTTGTCTCGCCGATGCTCAAGGCGCGGATGCTCGGGCTCGCGGGTTGGTACTCCACGAACATTCTGGGGAATCGTGACGGCGAGGTGCTGGACGATCCCGAGTCGTTCAAGACCAAGGAAGAATCCAAGCTGGGCGTTCTGGAGCACATTCTGCAACCGTCCATGTATCCCGACCTCTACGGCAATATCTATCACAAGGTGCGGATCAACTACTAT
>CAZTIV010000075.1:0-4203 GCA_964613905.1 uncultured Gemmatimonadaceae bacterium
TCTTCGTTCACCAGATGCCCCATGCCGGGATAGATGCGCAGGGTTACCTCGGCGCCCATCTCCTCGAACACCTTCGCACTCTCGTGCAGCCGCTCCTCCGGGACGTGGCTGTCCATGTCGGAGCAACCGAAGAATACCGGCGTTCCGGCAAGGTCTCCCACCGTATCCCACCGCGTGCCCGGAGGTCCGATCAACCCGCCACTGTACACGATCACTCCCCCGTACCGCGCCGGACGCCGGTGCGCCGCCGTGGACATGAGACATGCGCCCTGTGAAAATCCCAGCAGCAGCACCCGATCGGCTGGAACGCCGGCCGCCCCGGCTTGATCGATGAGCCCGTGAATCACCGCGATCCCGGAGGTGATGCCGGGCTCGTTACGCTCCTCGGGAGCCATGAACGAGTACGGATACCAGGTGCGGCCGTTCGCCTCCGGCGCGAGATACGTGAACTCCGGGTGCTCGAGCGCCGGAACCAGATCCAGAATATTCTCCGGCCCCGCATTGCGGCCGTGCACCATGATCATCACCGCACTGCCCTTGCCGAGCGGCGCTCCCTGAGCGAAAACCCTCCCACCACCGTGCGGTGCCGGTGCCGTCATTTCACCGCCACCTTCGGCAGATGCGTCTCGATCTCTTCCCGGTTGGGCTCCTCCCACGGCGGCAGCTTGAGATCCTGCCCGAGACACGGGATCTCCTCGTCCACCGTGAACCCCGGCTGTACGGTCGCCACCTCGTAGAGCACGCCGTTCGGCTCGCGGAAATAGATTGACTTGAAGTACTGACGGTCGCGCACTTCGGTTACCTGTACACCCCGGGCGAGCAACTCCTCACGCAGCGCCAGTTGTTCCTCAGCGCTCGGGATGGCAAGTGCCACGTGATGCACCGTGCCGAGACCGTTCACGGCCGACGGAACTCCTTCACCCGCTCGTACGACCTCGAGGAGATGACCGGGACCGTTGCCTCCCACTCCCACACGCACGCCCTGTTCCGTCTCGTGCACAACCTCGGCACCAAGCACCTCCGTAAGGAACCGCACACTCGCCGCAGGATCCCGCACGAGCAACGTGACACTGTGCAATCCGCGCACCGCCCGCTCAGCACCGGTTTCTTCCTTCACCCATGGCGCCCGGGCATCCCCGTCCGTACCGACGAGCCGGATCTCGAGCCCCGACGGATCCGGGAAGGTGAGCGTCTCCCCGCCGAACGGTGATCCTTCGTGCATCACCGGAACCTGCCGCTCCGCCAGCCGCTTCCGCCAGAAGTCGAGCGAACCGGATGGTACCGAGAACGAGGTTACGGTGATCTGCCCGGCACCCTTGATTCCTACTCTGACTCCCTGATCCTTGTAGGGAAAAGTGGTCCAGATCGTGGAGGGTTCTCCCACCTCACTGCCGTAGTAGAAATGATAGACGTGATGGTTGTCGAAGTTCACCGTCTTCTTCACCAGCCGCACACCCAGCGCCCCCGCATAGAAATCGAGGTCTTCCTGCGCGTCGTTCACCGTGGCGGTTACGTGATGCAGGCTCTCGAGCGGCATCGTCTAATGATACATTAGAGCCCGTGGACACGAATACGGTGGTCATTGGCGCCGGCCCGGCGGGACTTGCCGCGGCGGCGTGTCTCACGCGTTCGGGAATCCCGCACGTGGTGCTCGAGCAGGCCGACCGGATTGCACCGTCCTGGCACCGCCACTACGAGCGCCTCCACCTCCACACCCCCAGACAGCACTCGGCCCTGCCGTTCCGGCCGTTTCCCAGGTCGTTTTCCACGTACCCGTCCCGACTTCAGGTGATCGAGTATTTCGACTCGTATGCCGCGGCGTTCGGGATAGCTCCGCGGTTTCGGGAAACTGTACAGACCCTACGGCCGCAAAACGGCGCCTGGATTACAGTTACTAATTCGCAGACGATTCGCTCGGCCAACGTTATAGTGGCAAGCGGTCTCAACACGCATCCATATGCGCCGGACTGGCCGGGACGTGACGCATATGGCGGGATCGTGCTGCACAGCGCCGAGTACCGAAACGGAAAATCGTTCCGCGGCCAACGGGCGCTGGTTGTGGGGTTCGGCAACTCGGGGGGCGAGATCGCCATCGACCTGTGCGAGCACGGAGCGCATACCACGCTCGCCGTACGCGGACCTGTGAACGTGATCTCACGCGATATCCTGGGAATTCCCGCCGTTAGCGTGGGGCTCGCGCTGCGGTTCCTGCCACCCCGAGCCATGGACAGGGTGGCGGCCCCGCTCCGGCGTCTGGTTCTGGGGAATCTTGCCGACTACGGGCTTGAACAGCTTGAGTTGGGCCCGGCCGCCCAGGTCACCAGCCGCGCGCGGGTACCACTGATAGATGTTGGAACCCTGGGCCTGATCAAGCATGGAGCTGTGACGGTACGGCCCGGAATAGCGGCCTTCATGCCAGACGGCGTGGAGTTCACGGACGGACGACGGGAAAAGTTCGACACCGTAGTCCTCGCTACGGGGTACCGGGCGGGACTCGGGTTTCTGGCGGGTGCGGCAGCGCCTCTCGCCCGGGATCCGATGCGGTTACCTTACGAAGGACGCGAATCATCCCTCCCCGGTCTGTTCTTCAGCGGATTTCACGTGCCGCTCGGCGGGACCCTGAGACAGATCGGCATGGAAGCCCGGAACATAGCCCGGCGCATCGCCGCGAAAGCCTAGCGGACGTTCCTTTCGATTCGCTTTCTCAGAGCGTGGAACTGTGTCGTTATCTCCACCCCCCGCAGTTGCAGTATGGCCTCCGCAGCATCAAGCAGACCCAGCAGCACGTGGGGATCGCCGCCGTCCCTGAGATCCCGCTCGAGCATGTCGCCCGCCTCACGCGGGTGATGCAGAATCATTTGCAGCAGGCCGGTGACCTGGTTCTGCCTGCCGTCGCGCGCTGCCGCGCGCTGCTCAATCGATGGTTTCACGGACATGGGACTCCTTGTGATATAGCCCCTTTTCAATCGCGGGCCGTCGTGCCATTCTCTATGGTCGGGTTCCGAAGTCAATCTCAACTGGATGAGAAGGCACCTGAAAATGGACGTGGCCACCCAAACAGCGCAACCGGGACGCGAGAAGGCCTGGGCCCGCGTCTATCCAGCCCTGAAACGCTCATTGTCGAAGTCGCTTCGCCGCGGCGTCTGGTACCCCGTGGTGCGCGATGATCTGCCGGACCGGATCACGATCCGCATGGGCGCCCGCCCGGTGGACGTGCCGCGGTCTCTTCTGGAAGTCCGCCGTGAACGGCCCGGCTATTTCTCTGTGGTAACGCGAACCGAGCAGCAACCCGGAACCGATCGCATATATCTGGTCTGCCCGGCCTGCAGTCACCGGATTCAGGTGTTCGGCCAACCGCAATTCAAGGACTGCCCGGAATGCCGGCATCGGGGCGAGGTGGGTTGGTGGGAGGCATGAGCGTGAGCGCCTTCACAGCCACCCGCCCTGTCTCCTCTTCCGACCACGCGATCCGCACTCCATCCCCCCGCAGCCAGAGCGGGAGCAGATCGTCGTAGTGGGGTGACAGCGGATTGCCCGATTGTCCTCCCGGCAGCACGAATCGGTTTTCCTCCCAGTTGCCCACATCCACCACCATCCTGAGCGACGCGATGAACGGCGCATTGACCGTTGGATTCGCCGGATCGACCGCTGACTGGGCCACCGTATTGGCGTCGCCGCCCCAGGAGAACGGCCCGAGATTGAAGACTCTTCCGAGCGGCGCTCGGACGCCCAGGGGATGACGGAGCGTGAGTGGGCGCACTGAACCCCATTGCCACCGTTCCGTATCGCGGCCCTGACCTTCCCTCAGTTTGCTCACTGAGGCCTTGAGCGCATCCCCCATCTCATCCCGCCAGGAACGCGCGAACCAACCCGACGGTTGTTCCCTGAGGAGCCGCACGATATGTCCCACTCGGCGCAATGCGAAAAACGTATACTGCTCGATCGCAGTGAACCCCGCGCCAAGTGCCCAGCGCCCTGACCGTGGCGCCTTTGCCCGTACGGCGCGCTGGATCATCTCGCAAATGAAGAACTCGAACACCGCCGCACCTGGAGAGTCAGCGGTTACGCGTCCATCCCACGCCGATAGCACTTCCAATGCCTGTTTCGTGTCTTTGTCGCCGGCGGGAACAGCAAGCACGATGTCCCGGATCTCGCGCCACGGCAGGGACAGTTCGTCCAGCTGGAGCCGGAGGGTCGCTTCGA
>CAZTIV010000075.1:4303-8681 GCA_964613905.1 uncultured Gemmatimonadaceae bacterium
CTTCACCCTCGAACGCCGGGCCCACGATCGGCCCGTGCGGGGTGATCAGTACTTCTTCTTGGACCGGCTCGGCTCCCTTCACACTTATTGTTTCCGTTCGCACGTCGCAGGGAACGAACTTGTCCCCCCGTTTCACGCTCCGGCCGTCCGGGCCAATCTCCTCCAGAAACAGGTCCGTATTATCGACGAGTCCGGCGGTGATACCCCACGCCGCCGTGCCGTTATGCGCAGCCGCGAACGCGGGTGTACCCACGAACGCGGCCCCGGCCACAGCCCATTCCGGAGTGCGGACGTGCGCCAGGTACCAGTGCGGCGGGAGCGTGGACGCGAGGTGCGGATCGTTGGCAAGCAGAGGTCTGCCGGTCGCGGTACGCGAGGCGCTCAACGCCCAGCTGTTGGAACCTCCCCCCAACCCTGCAGCAGCGTTGAACGTCGCGAGATCCCGCTCAAGCGCCTGTACCGCGGCACCGGCAGTACGCGCCACCGGGAAGGTCACCGGGAGCCACTCGGGATATGACGGGTCCAGAGCCAGGAGCGCTTCGGGACCGTCTTCTGTCAGGATCTTGAGGCGCGCGAGTTCCGAGTCCCAGTTGGACGCAAGGCTGAATGCCATGAGCTTGAGCACCGCAAGAACGTCTGCGGCGTCATACGTGGTTGGTCTCGCACGCAGCAGCGCGAACTCGTGCGGCCGGCGGCGCAATCCCTGCGTGGCACCGGTCGTTACACCGCAAGCGTACGCCTCCAGCATGCTGCGCGTCTCGTTATTCAGTACAGCGAATTGCTTCAGGGCAGCTTCCCGAAATCCGATCCTCCGGGAAAGGCGATCCACCGGCAGCCCCGGCTTCCCCACGAGTTCGGCCAGCGTACCACGCGCCACACGCATCAGGCCCTCGATCTGGAATGTCCTGTCCTGCCCGTGACAGAACCCCAGCCCGAACCAGGCATCGTCCTCAGACCCGGCTTCGACATAAACAATGCCGTGAGCATCTCGCCTTATCCGCACCGGACCGGCGATACCGTTCACGGCAAGTTCTCCCTCCGTGAGCAGCAACCGGCGCCCCAGAACCAGACCGAAAACTGTTCTGAAGAGATTCACACTGTGGAAGCTACCGCCGGCTTTGTGGCTCGCACAAACGCGCCCATGACACAACCATCCAGCTCGCGCGCCAGAATCTCCGTATCCATGCCGGCTCCTGCCAGAAATGCCCGCGCATCCTCGAACCGGTAGACCCTCGTTGGCTCGATCGCGACGTCGCTGAACCCCTGATCCGTGAGCAGCCTCTCGAACTCGCTTTCCTCCAGTGCCCCCGCTATGCAACCCACCCACAGTTCCATGTTCCGGCGCACATCAGGCGGAAGATCTCCGCGCACAATCACATCCGATACCGCAAACCGCCCTCCCGGCTTCAATACGCGGAACGCCTCCCTGAGCACCTGACGCTTGTCGGCCGACAGATTGATCACGCAGTTCGATATGATCACATCCACCGAAGCATCCGGCAGCGGAATCCTTTCCATGTCTCCCTTGAGAAACTCGGCGTTCGTGATCCCGGCCCGCCTCTGGTTCTCCCGCGCCAGTTCGAGCATCTCATCGGTCATGTCGAGCCCGTATGCCCTGCCTTCCGGCCCTACCCGTCTTGCCGAGAGCAACACGTCGATCCCGCCGCCCGAACCCAGGTCCAGCACAACGTCACCCGGCTTGAGATCGGCCAGCGCCGTGGGGTTGCCGCACCCCAGTGAAGCCAGCACCGCCTCTTCGGGGATGCCTTCCGTCTGCCTGACATCGTAAAGATCCGCCGTTACCGGATCCCGTATACCCTCGGCCGCGGCGGAGCCGCAACACGAAGCGAGTTGTCCCTGAGCCGCACGCCGCGCAGCCTCGGCGTACTTCGTCTGTACTGCATCTCGTATGCTCATGACCAATACCCCCTCACATCAAAAAATATTGATGTATATCATGACAAAAAAATCAGCAACAGACACCACGGCAGCGCCCGGCGTGCTTGCCCGGGCCGACGGCCCTGAGGAAACCGGCCATCTCATCGAGCGCATCGCGGCGCACTGTGTAATGAACCCAGCGGCCATCCCGCCTGTCGGTAACAATACCCGCTTCCTTCAGAACCCTGAGATGAAACGAGAGCCGTGACTGCGCCGCGTCGAGCGTGTCCTGGAGGTCGCACACGCAGCACTCACCGTGCGAGAGCCGGCGAATGATCTCGAGTCTGGTGGGATCAGACAGGGCGTGAAACCACCGGGCGGCTTCCCGGGAATCCGGGGTCGACGCTACAGCCATGCAGCCATTATATCAAGTTTCATTGATGCGTCAAGACCCTGCTTCAAAACCGCAGCAGCATCCCCGCCCAGTGGAAGCCCGCACCGAACGAAATCATCAATACCAGATCTCCCGGTTTGATCCGGCCCTGGCTCCGCGCCTCCCACAGCGCCAGCGGCACAGAAGCCGAACCCGTGTTGCCGTACTCCTGGACATTGATGAAGACCCGCTCGGATGGAAGATCCAGCTCTGACCGCACCGCCTCGAGAATCCGGAGGTTGGCCTGATGCGGCACCACCAGCGCCACCTGGTCAATCGAGACATTCGCCCTGGCCAGAACCTCGCGGGCGGCGGCACTCATCCTGCCGACCGCTTCCTTGAATACCTCTCGCCCCTTCATCACGATGTTCTTGTGCAGCCCGCGCTCAGCCACTTCAGCGCTGAAGGGCACCCGGGTGCCGCCCGCCTCCAGCCCCAGAATGTCACTCCTGGTGCCGTCCGTACCGGCGGTAGCAGCAACGATCTCGATGGCATGAGGGCCCGAACCGACGATCGCAGCAGCAGCCGCGTCGCCAAACAGCACGCACGTGTTACGGTCCTGCCAGTTCATGAGCCGAGTGAGCAGCTCCACTCCCACCACCAGTATCCGCCGCCCCTCCAGTGCCCGCGACCGGGCCACGTCAAGCGCCAGCACGAACCCGGCACAACCGCTCCCGGCGAGATCGTACGCCGGCACTTCCCGGGCCCCAAGCCTGGCCTGGACAAACGACGCCGTGTCTGGCAGGAAGACCTCGGGAGTATCCGTAGCCACCACGATCTCGTCCATATCCTCAGGCGTGAGTCCGGCGTCCGCCAGTGCCGCCCGCGCCGCATGGACGGCCATGTCGGCCGTGCTTTCCGTGTCTGCCGCTACCCGACGCCGCTTGATCCCCGTACGCGTGGTGATCCACTCGTCTGACGTATCGACGTATGCCGTCCATTCATCGTTGGTCATGATCCGCTCGGGCAGGTAAACACCGAGCCCCAGGAGACCAACCCGGGGAGCACTCAACTCATCCGCCCGTGGGAAGCCCGATATGCGGCCGGAGTGGTGCGGAAGAACCGGCGGAAAACGTTGGTGAAATGGCTCTGATCGTAGAAACCGGCGCGCAGCGCCACCTCCGAGAGCGGAGCGGAGCTCCCTCTCAGCTCCTGTGCGGCGTACTCCACCCTCAGTGCGCGAATCCGCTCGCCCGGCGTACAGCCGTAGCGGCGTCGATATGCACGCGACAGCGTTGCCGGATTGACTCCTACGGTGCGCGCAACCTCGCCCACGGATATACCGGCACGGTACTGTGCGCGTATGAGGTCCTCCGCTTCCATGAGCCAGCGTGGTTTGTCGTAACCTGACAGACCGCGCGAGCGCGCGAGCTCGGCCAGAAGTTCCAGTGCCAACCCCTCGGCCGCAGTGGGGCCGGCGGTGTCACGCGCGGTAAGTTCAGCGAGCAGCCGGTGAGCGAGGCTCCCGGCCGGGGAGCCGAATCCGTGACGCCGCTCAGCGAGGGCCCGCCTGATCTCGGGTGCGTCCTCGAAGCGGCGGAGATCCACGTCGATCCTGATGCCGCGGGTACGGCGCTTCCCGAACCGGTTCCAGTGTGGTTCTCCCGCAGGCATCACCTTGAGCGTGGTCGCACTGCAGTCCACCACTTCGCCCGGGGAGTACTCCGTGAACCCACCTTCTACCACGTAGCAGATGGTTGGATCGTCGTGGATATGACGCGGCAATGCCGAACCGGGTTCGTGCAGACCCAGCCTGAAAACGAACCCCGGAGCGGGGACCGTCGCAGCCCTCATGACCCGTCAAATCCGTCCAAGAAAAGCCGTTGGCATGCCTTTAGGCTACGACAAGACGAAGGGGGCGGCAAGCCACTCAGCTTCGGGGACCCGGTAACACGAACGGCGGTCCGAAGACCGCCGCGTGAGTTGCCCCTCCTGGGCTCGAACCAGGACTCTCCTGATCCAGAGTCAGGCGTGTTGCCAGTTACACCAAGGGGCAGTGTATTGGATTTGTGATGGAGCTGAGGGGAGTCGAACCCCTGACCTCTGCAGTGCGATTGCAGCGCTCTC
>CAZTIV010000076.1:0-8586 GCA_964613905.1 uncultured Gemmatimonadaceae bacterium
CAGATAGTGGAAACGATGGCCCTGCTCTGGGTTGACTGGGCGCTCTTCACCGAGCGGGTGGTGGCCGGTGACGACTTCATGGATTCCGAGACGGTGGCCGCGGTGACCTGGCCCGAAAGACAGCAGGCGCTGGTGGCGCTTTTCCACGATCGCATGGTGATGGATTCCATCAACGTGGATTCGACGCAGATCGACAGCATATACGGCGCAGGTGAGTACCGGGTGATTCGCCACATCCTTTTCCGCACCCGTACGGAAATGAACGATGCGGAGCGGCAGGAGAAGCGGCGGCAGGCCGAACAGTTGCTTGCTCGTCTGGAACGAGGGGCATCGTGGGCGGCGGCAAGCCAGGCTTCCGAGGAACCGGGCGCGGCCGCCCGATTGGGCAGCCTCGGGGTGATCAGGCGTGGCCAGATGGTGCCGCCATTCGAGGCGGCGGCATATGCCCTCGAACCGGGGGAGCGGTCCGGGATCGTGGAGACAAATTTCGGCTACCACATCGTCTACCGCCCCCATCTGAACGAGGTGCGTGAAGAGTTCAACAACGGCATGAGGCACCAGCTCGTCATCCGCTTCGACAGCATCTATGTCGAAGGAGTTGTGGAGCGGTGGAACCTGCAGTTGCGCAACGGTGTGGCGGATGCGGTGCGGGAACTGGCCCTCCAGCCCATGCATGCCAAGCGTTCCTCGCGTGTACTCGGCACCTACCGCGGCGGGAGGTTCTCGGTCGACGATTTCGGCCGCTGGTTGCTGGCGATGCCGATCCAGATACGTCAGCAGTTGGTGCAGGGCCCGGATGCGCAGATCGAGGAAGCCGTCCGGATGCTGATCAGGAACGAACTGCTGGTGCGGGAGGCCAAACAGGCCGGCATTGAGCTTTCGCCTGAGGGAGAGGCAGAGCTGCGGGGCCAGTTCGCCGGAGAACTGAACCAGGTGAAGATGGCTCTGGGGCTGGATTCCACCGCCGTTGCCAGCCTCCGCGGGCTGCCTGCCGGAGAGCGTCAGCGGGGCATCAGTACTCTGCTGGACAGGTATCTCGACGGCGTGGTTAAGAACGAACGCCCCATGAGGCCGGTGCCGGTGTTCCTGGGTGAGCGTCTCCGGGAGGCTTCGCGGTGGCGGATTGCCAGTGCCGGTATAGACCGGGCGATCGAGCGCGGCCTTGCGGTGCGGCGCGAGTTTGATCGCGGCGAGTCGGTCCGTCCGGAAGCCGAACAGCCCCAGGGAACCACGCCGGATGCGCGCTGAACGGACTGCGGCCCGGGCGGTGCTCTGCGGCGCACTGTGGTGCGCCGCTCCAGCCGCGGCTCAGGACGGATTCGAGGTCGTAGACCGGGTGGCCGCCGTTGTCGGAAGCACACCCATCCCGTTCTCCCGTGTGCAGGAGAACGTGAATGTGGTGGTGGCGGAAATGCGGCGCAGCGGCCAGGAGCCCCCGTCGGATCCGGCTTGGGAAAGCGAGATGCGGCGCCGGGTGCTCGATCAGTTGATCGATACGGAACTGCTGCTCCAGCAGGCGGCACAGGACACGCTCGTAAGGGTTTCCGATCAGGAGATCGAGGCCTCCGCCGACCAGGCCCTCCGCGAAATACGCGCTCAGTACCCATCTGAGCAGGAATACCGCAGGCAGCTCCGGCTGGCCGGGTTCGCCACTCCGGAAGAGTACCGGCGCTATATCGTCGAGGAACGCCGCCGCGAGATGCTGGTTCAGGAGGTTATGCGACGTCTCAGGGAACGGGGTGAGATCCGCTCGGTTTCCCCGACGGAGCGCGAACTCCGGGACTACTTCGAATCGACCCGACCGCAGCACCCGAGACGGCCGTCCACGGTCACCTTCCGTCAGGTAGTGGTTCGTCCTGTTCCGAGTCCCGAAGCGGTCGCGCGAGCATTTACGCGCGCGGACTCGCTGTTGCGCGAATTGCGGGGTGGGGCAGACTTTGCGACCCTCGCGCGCAGGTACTCGGACGACCCGGGCTCGCAGGAGACAGGCGGCGATCTGGGCTGGTTCCGCCGCGGCGTGATGGTACGCGAGTTCGAGCAGGTGGCGTTCCGTATCCGCCCCGGCGCCGTGTCCGAACCGGTTCAGACCGTCTTCGGTTTTCATCTGATACAGGTGCAGAGGGTCGAGCCGGCCGAAGTCCAGGCGCGACACATCCTGATCGCACCTGAGATCACGGACGCAGACCTCGAGGCCGCCCGGCGGCGCGCGGACTCCGTGGCCAACGCGCTCAGATCCGGCGCCTCCATCGATACCCTTACCCGGCGCTACCACGAACCGCTCTTCCAGACGCGGGTCGAAGGTGTCGAGCCCGGGCAGCTGTCACCGGCGTTGAAAGCCGCACTGGACGCAGTGGAGCCGGGCGACGTGGCAGGCCCCGTAGAGCTCCAGCAGGGCGCCCTGACAGGGTTTGCGGTGGTGCGTCTGCTCGATCGCTCGGCGGAGGGAGAATACACGTTCGAGGAATTGCGCGACGTACTGCGCTCCGGGCTCGCTGAGGAGCAGTCAGTACGACGTTATCTCGACGGCCTCCGGCGCCGGGTGTACGTAGACATCAGAATCTAGGCGTTCCCTTGCTTCCGCGCATTGCCATCACCGCCGGCGATCCCAGAGGTGTCGGGCCCGAACTGGCGGCGATGGTGCTCGAAGATCCCCCGATCCCTGCGGAATACCGCCTGCTTGGTTCCCGCCGGCACGAGCCCGACCTTTCCCCCGGGGAAGCGGGACGGGCGGTGGGCATCCAGGTGGAGCAGGCGGTGCGCATGGCGCTGGCAGGAGAAGTCGACGCGATCGTCACCGGCCCCGCGGAGAAGCGCGCTCTGCATCTGGCCGGTTACCGATATCCCGGACATACCGAATGGCTGGCCGACCTGGCCGGTGGAGCGGAGGTCGCCATGATGCTCGCCGCCGAGTCGCTCCGGGTGGTGCTGGTCACCACGCATATCCCACTCGCCGAAGTGCCCGCGGCGGTCACCACGGAGCGCGTGGTATCCGTCGGCAGAATCGCCCAGCGCGCGCTCCGTGACTGGTGGGATATTCCGGAGCCCCGCATCGCGCTGTGCGCGCTCAACCCGCACGCAGGAGAAGGCGGGGCGTTCGGACGGGAGGACGAAGAGCAGCTCCTCCCGGCGGCCCGGATGCTCGGGGCCGCCGGCCCACTTCCCGCGGATACCGTCTTCGTGCGTGCACTGAGGGGAGAATTCGACGCGGTTCTCGCGCCGTACCACGATGTGGGCATGACCGCCGTCAAGGTGGCGGCTTTCGGGCGTGCGGTGAACGTGACGCTCGGTCTGCCGTTCATCCGCACCGCTCCCGATCACGGCACCGCGTTCGATATCGCCGGCCGCGGGGTTGCGGATCCCGGTTCGTTCAGAGAGGCTGTTCGTCTCGCGGCGGAATTGGCTGCCCGGTTGAAGAGGTGACGCGCCCGACCACTGTTTCGCGGACCCCGTGTCCCTCCACAGCGGTTACCTCGAAGCGCACCCCTCGATAAGTCACTGCATCGCCCACCCGGGGCGGTCGTCCCAACAAGGCCAGGACCAGCCCGCTCACGCTGTCCACATAATCGTGTTCCAGCGTCATGCCCAGCGCTTCCCCCGTCTCCTCGACGCGTGCCGTACCTGTCACGCGCAGACGTCCGTCGGCCAGTCGCGTGATCTCCGGCGACTCCTCCGGTCCTTCCTCGATTCCGCCAACCACTTCCTCCAGCAGATCCTCGGCGGTGACGATGCCGGCCGTTCCTCCGTGTTCATCCATCACGATCGCCATGTGGGCGCGTTCGCGGCGCATCGCATCGAGCACCGCCTCGATCGAAGCGGTCTCCGGCACAAACGGGACCGAATGAGCGTCGGTTGCACTGAGCACCCGAGCGTCGGCCACCACCTTCAGCAGATCCTTGAGATGGACGATTCCGAGGACCCGGTCGATCGCGCGGTCGTAGACGGGGTATCGCGCATGGGGTGCAGCTTCGAGGGTTCGAAGTATCTCATCCCGGCCGGCTCCCACCGGAAGGCCTGACACGCGGACCCGCGGGACCATCACTTCTCCCGCAGTGATTTCCGGGAAGTCGAGCAGTTCCTGTATCAGCCGGGCGGCTTCCGGTCTCAGCATACCGCCGGCGCGACTTTCCTGAATGATGTATTCCAGGTCTTCGGCCGTGCGGTAGTCGTCCAGGCTGCGGGTCCGTCGATCGATTCCCACGATTCGCAGCAGACTGTTGGCGAGTCCGTTGACGACCATCACAAGCGGCGCGAAGGCGGTTTCCAGCACGCGCATGACGGGCGCGATACCACGTACGGTGCGCGACGGGTACTGGAGCGCCAGCGCCTTGGGTACCATCTCGCCGACCACGATGTGGAAGTACGTAAGGATCAGTACGGCCAGGACACTCGCGAGAGCGTGCGCGGCGATCCATCGGCTGATGCCGGTGAGTTCCAGATGTCCGGCTATCCACCCGGCCAGTACGTGCTCCCCGTACATGCCAAGACCGAGGCTCGCGCCGGTGATCCCGAGCTGTGCGGTGGCTATGAACCGGTCGAGCCGTCGCGGTGTCTTGAACACCGCCCGTACCATCCGCGCCAGACGGTCGCCCTGCGAAGCGCGGTGCTCTATCATTGCACGGGAGGTGGCCACGATCGAGAACTCCGCCGCCACAAAGAGCCCGTTGAGCAGGATCAGCACCGCGATTATTCCGACCGCCACGAGTACAGCCGTCATCCTGCGCTCCCGGCTGCGCTCTGGCCCGGCAAGCTCACGATCACCGTCTGCACAGCCTGCCTGCTGGCCTCCGCGATTTCCACTTCGATGCCCGCGAGGGTCAGGCGTTCGCCGGGCAACGGCAGGCGGCCCAGCAGCTCGGTCACCCGTCCCCCTACAGTGGCGGCCTTCCCGGGCCAGGCGCTGGCCAGCACGGGGTCCAGATCGTCCATCCGCGCGGTACCCGCGAGTTTCAACCGGCCGTCGGAAAGCCGTTCGGTTCCATGCTGTCCGGGCGCCGCCCGCTCGTCCGGAATGGATCCCATCACCTCGGTGAACACGTCGCTCACGGTAACCAGTCCTGCGACACCACCGAACTCATCGAGCACCACCGCCATCTGCGCGTGGGCTTCCTTGAGTCGAGAAAGAAGGCGATCGGCGGTGAGCGAGTCGGGGACCGTAACCACGGGCCGCACGATGCGGGCGAGCGAAGCCGCGGGGCCGTGCCTGAGGTGCTCCAGGAGAATGTCACGCGAATGCACGACTCCGGAAATCTGATCAAGCGAGTCGCGATAGGCCGCAAGTCGTGTGTAGGGCGTTGCGCGCACCTGCTCCAGAACCTGGTCGAAGGGAGAATCGAGGTCGACGGCTTCGATACGGGTACGGGGTACCATCAACCGGCGCACCGGGATCTCGGAGAGATGCAGTGCTCGTCTGAGCCTCCGGTATTCTTCGGGCTTGAACACGCCTCCAGCCCGGCTCTCCGCAAAGAGCAGCGCTATTTCCTCCGGTGAGTGCACGTGGCGGTGGCTTCCCTGCGGCACCCGCATCATTCGGAGCATCCGGACGCCGCTCCCGTTCAGGATGGCGATGAACCAGGCCAATGCCCTCAAGGACCACCGCATGGGCAGGATGGTGGCGAGCGCGGTCTGCGTGGGGTATTGGAGTGCTATCGACTTGGGTACCAGTTCTCCCAGCAGCATCTGGGATCCGCTCAGCCCCACCAGCACGACGGCCGAGGCGAGGGTTTGGGCCGCGAGTGCTTCCAGGTCGAACCAGCGCTCGAGTGCGGGCCGCAGGTCGAGCGCCAGTGTGGCCTGTCCCACTGCGCCAAGCACGAGGCTCGAGAAGGTGATACCGATCTGGCAGGCGGCAATGTATCGGTCCAGGCGCTGTGGGTCTTCCAGAATCGGCAGCAGATGGCGAGCCGCCCCGCTGCCCTGCTCGGCGCGCTGGCGTATACGGCTGCGACGGGCGCTCACGGCCGCAAACTCGGCGGCCACGTAGCCCGCGTTGACGGCAATAAGGCCCAGAATGATGGCGAGCGTGAAGAGGCTCACGGTGAGAATGGTAGCCCCTGACCGCGTTCGAGCAAGCGCTCGGGATTCAGCAGGTGACGGTGCAACTCGAGCGGGGGCGGATATTCGATCACCGGCTCCTTGCGCAAGGTCCCTGACCCGGGTATACTGGCGCCAAGCGGGCCGGTGTCAGTTTGTAACACTTTGATTAGCAAGGCTTTACGAAATTGCGGATCAGGAATATCGCGATCATCGCGCACGTTGACCACGGCAAGACCACGCTGGTCGACAAGATGCTTCGCCAGGCGGGTGTGTTCAGGTCCAACCAGCAGGTGGAAGAGCGGGTGATGGACTCGAACCCACTCGAACGCGAGCGAGGGATAACCATCCTCGCCAAGAACACTGCGGTTCGCTGGGGTGACACCAAGATCAACATCGTGGATACGCCGGGCCACGCCGATTTCGGCGGTGAGGTCGAGCGTATCCTGCGCATGGTGAACGGCGTGTTGCTGCTGGTGGATGCGGCTGAAGGGCCAATGCCGCAGACCCGGTTCGTAACGCGCAAGGCGTTGGAACTCGGGTTGCAGCCTATCGTTGTGATCAACAAGATCGACCGCGCGGATGCGCGTCCGGTGGAGGTGCACAACGAAGTTCTGGAGCTGTTCTTCGAGCTGGAGGCGAGCGAGGCACAGCTCAATGCGACGTTTCTGTATGCCTCGTCCCGGGCCGGTGTTGCCTTTACCGATGTGGTGCCGTGGTTGGGAGAAGGCGGCAGTGAGCGGCAGGGAGATCTCACGCCGCTGTTCGAGGCCATCCTCGCGAACGTCCCGCCGCCGACGGGTGATCCGGACGGGCCGTTCCAGTTGCTGATCTCAACCGTGGACTATTCGTCGTACCTGGGCCGGATCGCCATCGGTCGCATCGAGCGGGGGCGGGTGCGTGTGGGTCAGGGTGTCTCGGTGTTGCCGCTGGGGGAGCCCGGCATGGTGCCGGAGGACATCGCGGTGCCGGCACGAGTGGTGAAGCTTTACGGGTTCGAGGGACTGGACCGGGTGGAACTCGGGGAGTCAGCCGCCGGGGAGATCGTGGCGGTGGCTGGGCTCGAGGGCGTCGATATCGGCAAGACGCTCACCGACCCCGAACATCGCGAGCGGCTCAAGGGCATCGCCGTTGAAGAGCCCACCATTTCGGTGGACTTTTCAGTGAACACCTCGCCGTTTGCGGGGCGTGAGGGCAGGTTTGTCACGTCGCGGCAGGTGCGGGAGCGTCTCTTCCGGGAACTCGAGCGCAACCTGGCGCTCAGGGTAGAGGAGACGGCCCGGCCGGACACGCTCACCGTATCCGGCCGGGGCGAACTGCATCTCAGCATCCTGATGGAGACGATGCGGCGTGAGGGGTACGAGTTCCAGGTGAGCCGGCCGCGCGTGATCACGCGCGAGGGTTCGGGGGGCGAGCGTCTGGAGCCGTACGAGGAGCTGGTCATCGAGGTGCCGGAGGAGATGGTCGGCACGGTGATGGAGGAACTCGGGCCGCGGCGTGGGGTGATGGAGGAGCTGAAGAACACAGGGCAGCGGAAGGTCCGTATGCGTTTCCGGATTCCGGCGCGTGGACTCTTCGGCTACCGGTCGGACTTCATGACCGACACGCGCGGGGAAGGGATCATGCATCACCGGTACCTGGAGTACGGTCAGTGGGCCGGGCCCATTGCGGGCCGGACGCGAGGGGTGCTGGTGGCGGACCGGGAGGGAGTGGCGGTAGCATACGCCATCTTCAGTCTTCAGGAGCGCAGCACCATGTTTGTGAAACCCGGCGATCCGGTGTATGAGGGGATGGTCGTGGGGGAGAACGCGCGGGCGGGTGACATGGACGTGAACATCACGCGCGAAAAGAAGCTTACGAATATCCGTACTACAGCGTCGGACGAGATGATCCGGCTCGAGCCTCCGCGGGCGATCACGCTGGAGCTTGCGCTGGAGTATATAGAGGAAGATGAATTGATCGAGGTAACACCGGCGGCCGTACGTTTGCGCAAGCGGGCGCTGGCTGGTGCCGAGCGGAAGAAGCTGGCCCGGGCGGCGGCCCGGGCGTCGGGCGAGTCGTAGGTCACCTGTCACCATTCGGGGAGGAGCAAATGTTGCCGTGGGAAACGTCGGGGGCCCTTGCGGTTGTCGCCAAGCGGCGGCCACTTGACGACGACGAGGACATCGACGATTTGGACAATGATCCGGACGAGGATGTCGACGAAGACGATGATCTGGACGACGAGTTCGACGACGACGACGATGATGATGACTACGACGATTACGACGATCTCGCGGACGATCTCGGCGAGGACGACGATGATCGTCCGTCGAAGCGGCGTGGGGACTGGGACTGATTGAGGCGGGTGGAGATCAGGCTCTTGCCTCGGTAGATTCCGAATCCTGGAGGGGCCTGTAGCTCAGGTGGTTAGAGCGCACGCCTGATAAGCGTGAGGTCAGAGGTTCAACTCCTCTCAGGCCCATCATCGTTCAAGTCAAAGCCCCGCGGCGTGTTCCGGTGCTCCGCGGGGCTTCTTGTTGAGTATCTCGCCAGGTGGTGGTGCCAGTTTCCTGC
>CAZTIV010000077.1:0-8555 GCA_964613905.1 uncultured Gemmatimonadaceae bacterium
AAAAGGGAAAAGTACTTCAGGGTAGCGAAGTACTTTTCCCTTTTCCCTTTTCCCTGTTCCCCGCCTTATCCCAGCGCAAACACCCCCAACAGAAACATCAGCGCAAGAATCATCGCGCTCGCTATGAGCAGCGGCACCGAGAAGATCCAGGTGAACAATGGGTGATCCGTCTTCAGGTGCATGTAGAACATCACCACCAGCACGAACTTGCCCGCCGAGAGCACTATCAATGTGGGCGCCAGAATCGGCTTGAACGCAGGCACGAAGAAGATGCCCACTTCCAGGACGGTCAGTACGGTCAGGACGGCTGCCACGGCAAGGTAGGTGCCCGTGGTCGGGTGGGACTGTTCGGCAGCGTTGGACTGATCGCTCATCGCAGCGGTTTCCTCCCGGGTCACGAGCCCGCCGGCACGGGCGTCGTCTGGATCAGGTAGACGAACGTGAATATCGCGATCCACACCACGTCCACGAAGTGCCAGTAGAGACCGCAGATTTCCACGTCGAGCGCCTTCTCCGGCCCCAGCCTGTTCCGGAATGACATGATCAGCAGCGTGACCAACCACGCCACACCAATGGCTACGTGGCCTCCGTGAAAACCGGTCAGTACGTAGAACGTGGAACCAAAAAGACTCGTGGACAGCTTGAGGCCTTCATTCACGAAGTGGTTGAACTCGTATACCTGGAAGCCCAGGAAGACCAGGCCCAGGAAGGCCGTCGTGCCGATCCAGAACCGGGCCTTCAGCCTGTTGCCCTCGGTGACTCCGGCCAGGCCCAGCACCATTGCCAGACTGGACATCAGCAGAACGAACGTACTCACCGTGGTAAGTGGAATATCCAGAATCTCGTGCGTGGTGGGCCCGGCGATGCTGCGGCCCTCGTAGACCATGTAGGTGGCTATCAGAGTACCGAAGAGCAGGCATTCCGATCCGATGAAGGCCCAGATGGCAACCTTCTTGTTGTCGAGCCCGGTGCTGGTTGGATGAGCGGTCGCGTGTGACATGATCACATCTCGAAGGGCTCGAAGGCCCACGCATAAATCGACACTACGATGATCGCCACCGCGGCGAGGGCAACCCAGAGGCTGTGGAGCAGCGCGCCGGTGGCCAGCACGGTTATGCCGATGGCCGTAACGGCCGGCCAGTAGGATCCGCCGGGAACGTGCACCGGCTCGGGCGGTATTTCCGGAATGGCCTTCATCTCATGAACCGACCAGCGCGGCAGACGGCTCACCACCTCCGGAATGACACTGAAGTTGTACACTGGTGGAGGCGACGAGATGGTCCACTCGAGGGTGGCGCCACCCCACGGATCGTTTCCCGCCTTTTCGCCGTGCCGCCAGGTCCACCATACGTTGTACATGAAAATGAGCGTAGACACCCCGAGGATCATCGATCCCACGGTGGAGATCATGTTCAGATCCGTCACGCCGAGTTCCGGCCCGTAGGTGTAGATTCGTCGCGGCATGCCGAGGAGACCCGAGAAATGCATGGGGAAGAACGCGAGGTTCATGCCGACAAAACCGGTCCAGAAATGCCACTTGCCGATGCGCTCGTTCATGAGGCGGCCGAACATCTTGGGCCACCAGTAGTACGTACCTCCGAACAGGGCGAAAATCGCTCCACCGAACAGTACGTAGTGAATGTGGGCGACCACGAAGTAGGTGTCGGTCTGCTGCAGATCCGCCGGCGGTGACGCGTGCATCACGCCTGACAGCCCGCCTATGATGAACATCGCGATGAACCCGATCGAAAACAACATGGGCGTCTTGAATTCGAGCTGCCCGCCCCACATGGTGGCGATCCAGTTGAAGATCTTAACGCCGGTGGGGATGGCAATCAGCATCGTGGTGGCCGCAAACACCGAGTCCGCTATGGGCCCCATCCCCACGGCAAACATGTGGTGGGCCCAGACACCCCATCCCATCACGCCAATCAGTACGCCCGAATACACCACCACCGCGTATCCGAACAACGGCTTGCGGGAAAACGTGGGCAGGATCTCCGATACGATGCCCATGGCCGGCAGAATCAGGATGTACACCTCGGGATGGCCGAACAGCCAGAAGAGGTGCTGCCAGAGGGTCACGTCACCGCCGGCGGCCACCGAATAGAACGTGGTGCCGAACGTGCGGTCGAACATCAGGAAAACCAGTGCGATCGTAATGACCGGGAACGCCGTGATGACCAGGAACTGGGTAACGAACGACATCCATGTGAAAGTGGGCATGCGCATGAGTGTCATGCCCGGAGCCCGCATGTTGATGATCGTGGTGATGAAGTTGAACCCGGCCGCGAGCGAGGCTATGCCGAGAATCTGCAGTCCCAGCACCCAGAAATCGACGTTCATGCCGGGCGAGTACTGCGTGGACGTGAGATTGGCATAGGCAAACCAGCCCACATTGGGCGCAGCACCCACCAGGAAGCTCACGTTCATGAACAGGCCGCCCAGCAGGAATACCCAGTAGCTGAAGGCGTTGAGCCTGGGGAACGCCACGTCGCGGGCGCCTATCTGGAGCGGGATGATGTAGTTGAAGAACGCCGCCGACAACGGCATGATGGCGAGGAACACCATGGTCGTCCCGTGCATCGTGAAGAGCTGGTTGTACGCCTCCGCGCTAACGATACCGGCATCCGGCCCCCGCAGCTGCAGCCGGATGATCAACGCCTCGAGCCCGCCCACGAGAAAGAAGAAGAAGGCCGAAACGCCGTAGAGTATCCCGATCCGCTTGTGATCGGTGGTGGTTATCCAGCTCCACAGCCCTGTGGGTTGAGCGGCGTCAGTCATACGTTCCTATTTCTTGCCGTGGAGATACGCCACCAGTGCGGCTATCTCGTCTTCCGTGAGGTCGTCTATCCTGGGCATCAGGCTTCCCGGCTTGACCGCTGGTGTATCCCTGAGCCACCGGGCCAGGTTCTCTTCCGTATTAGGCAACATCCCCGACCCCAGCGTGATCCGGCTGCCGAAGTGCGTCAGGTTGGGCCCCGCCAGACCAGCGGATACACCCCGGATCGTGTGACAGGCAATGCATGAGTTGCTCGAAGGACTCCGGATCCTCGTGAACGCGGCCCGGCCGGCCATCGGAAGCTGATCAGTGGTGTCGACCGGAACCGCACCGGCCGTCTGGCGCTCAACCCATGCGGCGAACTCCTCCGGGGTCTGCACCAGTACCCGGAACCTCATGTTCGCGTGCGACTCGCCGCAGAACTCGGCGCACTGGCCCAGGAAGGTCCCTACACTGTCCGGCGTGAAGGCGATCCGGGTGATGCGGCCGGCCATCAGGTCGCGCTTGCCCATGAGCCGCGGCGCCCAGAAGCTGTGGATCACGTCGGTGGAGGTCATCACCAGCTCGACCGGGCGTCCGTGCGGCAGATGCAGCTCGTTGGCGGTGACAACGCCAAGCTCGGGATAGCGGAACTCCCACCACCACTGTTTCCCCACCACCTCGACCTGCAGCGCACCCTCCGGAGCCCGGCCGTCCACCTGGAAGATCGTGCGGATGGTGGGCACGGCCACGAACACAAGGATCACCGCAGGCGCGAGCGTCCAGGCAATCTCTGCGACCGTATTTCCGTGAATGGCCCTGGGAGTTCCCCGTGCCGGGTTGGCCCGGAACCGGACAACCGTGTATACCAGTGCCGCCTGAACGACCACAAACACGAACATTGCCCACCAGAATATCTGGCGGAAAAGCCTGTCGATGGCTTCACCGCCGTCAGACGTGGGATGCAGCGTGGATTGTGGGAAGGTCTCTGCACTGCACGCGGTGAGTACCAGCACCGCAGCCGCGCAGGCATACATGCGCAAACTTGAAGTCATGGCCCCGGAGGTAACGCGTTTAAGAGCCTCGGCACGCCCCTGGCGATGCGGCGCATGCATATGGTAGCAGGTGGACGCCGCCGGGTCAACGACGATCGGCCGGGACGGTTCTGGTGCTGGACGGGAGCCCGGCCGCGGGATAGGATTCATCATGCTCGAAGCCATCAGGAAACAGCTTCAGACCGAGGTTGAAGCTCTCAATCACGAGCTTAGCGTCACGCTGCCGGAGGCCCTGAAGAAAGCAATCCAGCAGGGAGACCTGCGCGAGAACGGCGATTACCACGCCGCCCTCGAGCGACAGCAGTTCGTGCAGGCGAGGTTGAGCCACCTGCGGCTGCGCCTCACGAAACTCTCGGGCATTGACCTGTCCCAGATCCCGCACGACCGGGTAGGACTGGGATCCCGGGTGGTGGTCCGCGACGCGGACACCGGGGACACGGAGGAGTGGGAACTCGTGATCCCGGACGCAATGGACCTGGATCGCGGTCACGTCTCGGTATCCTCCCCGCTCGGCCGGAGCCTCGTAGACCGGAAGAAAGGGGACGTGGCGCCCGTCCGCCTGCCCGACGGTACCCGCAAACTCAAGATCATCTCCGTGGTTACTCTGCACGAGCAGGCGGCAAAGACTGACTGAGCAGCACATTTCCGTTCCGCGCACCGCGCGGTACACACTTCTGGGCGCCACCAACCCTCTGCCGGAGCGGGTGTGGTTTGCCCTGCACGGCTACGGACAGCTCGCACATCGTTTCGCCCGCTCGCTGACTCCTCTGGATGACGGCAGGAGCCTGATCGTGGTGCCGGAGGGACTGTCCCGGTTCTACGTCCGGAGCGGAGAGCGGACCGTGGGCGCTTCCTGGATGACGCGCGAGGACCGGGGTACCGAGATTGCCGACTACGTCAGATATCTGGACCTTCTCCTCGACCGGGTCATCCCCACCACCCCGCCGGCGGTTGCCGTCAACGTTCTGGGCTTCTCTCAGGGAACGGCAACCGCATGCCGCTGGGTAGCCGCGGGGGCGGTTGCGCCGCGCCGCCTGGTGCTGTGGGGCGGCGAGATACCTCCCGACCTCGACTGGGAACTTGCACGGCCCAGGTTTCACGCTCTGGATGAATTGCTTCTCGTAGCCGGCGCACGAGACGAGTACATCACTCAGCGCGTCCTGGATACACATGCCGGAATCCTCAAGGAGCACGGCGTGCGTCACAGGATCGAGTTGTTCGATGGCGGGCACGAGGTGAAGGAAGAGGTAGTGCGGGAAGTTCTGCTCGGCAGCTAGTACCCGGCTACCGCTTCCTCGGATCTTGCCTGGACAGGCGCCGCAGGTTCCTGCCGAACCTCGCCAACAGCATGATGAACATCGCCAGCGCCAACAGCACGAACACGGCATTCATGACCACGCTGACCGACGCTGCAAGGAAGTTCCAGGCCACGATACCTACGAACAGAAGCGTATTGACCAGAATCAGCATGATGCGCGCTTCGGTGGGCCCGAATATCCCGTACGCCATCCTGAATACGCCGAACACGGCCGACTCCAGATATACGTTGATCGACAGAATGAGATAGACCACTACCAGCACGAGGGCTACGTCAACCCGAACGAACGGGGACAACCCCAATCCGAGGCCGATCACCATCGTGGTAAAAGCATCCACCGCATGGTCGATGTAGTACCCATACTTCGGCCGCTCGATCTGCCGCACGCGCGCGAGAGTGCCATCGAGGCTGTCACCGAACCAGTTTACCACGAGCATGGCGCTCGCGAGCCACAGCCAGGCTGGATGCCATGTTGACAGTGCATAGCCGGCGCCCGTTCCGAGCGCTCCCACAACCCCTATCGCGGTAAGGTGGTTCGGGCGCATTCGCGCCGGCAGCCTGGCGGCGATTCCACGGAGGAGCCGGCGTTCCGGCCCCGCCAGCAGAAAGGTCATTTCTCGCGCAGGGTTTTCCATGCCAGCCTCAGTGAAGGCGCCACCATCAGCAGGAAGAGCACAATCAGGATCCAACCCGGAATCTCAATGACTACACCAAGCCAGGCCAGAAGCGCGTACCTCGGAAGGCGCCCCAGGGCAACCGCGGAAATATAGCGGCCCAGTGGGTAATCGTTGGCGAACGCAACAGCCTTGAACGGAAAGAACGGTAGCGGCAAGAGGCCCGATGCCATGAGTACGGCAAAGGGGGCGCGGGCGAACCACTGTCTCAGAGTACCAATGAAGCCCTGCGAAAGGAGGGGCTTCGTCGCCCACCTCCTGATCAGGGGAACAAAGGCCCGATGATCGATCCAGGCTGCCACAGCCGTGCCCGCCGTGGCAATAACGGTCGTGAACAGCACGCCGTTCCGCGCCCCATACCAGATAACCACCGGCTCATGAGGTACAACCGCGAGAGCGACATTGGAAAGGAACGCATACGTGAACAGTACAGCTCCCTCGAACGCGCTCGCCGGCACGTCAGGTATCGAGTGCCATCCGGATGCGTACCAGCAGGTCCGAAATGGTCCAGGGTTTGTGCACAAAGGGCACATCCGCGTCGAGCCGCGTCGTCTCGCGCACGTCCTTCGCCGTATACCCGCTCGCGAAGACAAACGGAACGTTTGAGCCGCTTTCCCTGATCCGTCTGTACAGCTCCCGCCCCCCGAGATTGGGCATGACAAGATCGGATACGATTATGTCAATGCGATCCTTATGGCCGGCATATTCGGCCAGAGCCTCGATTCCGTCGGCGGCGGTGAGCACCGTGTACCCGTAGCGCTCGAGGACGCGTCTGGCCGCGCGACGCACGGGCGCCTCGTCTTCTACCAGCAGAATGGTTTCCGTTCCCGGCGGAGTGGGCTGTCCCCTGGAATCAGTGCCCGCCGCACCAGTACTGCTGCCGATTGCCGCGGGGAACAGCAGCTTGATCGTCGTACCCTCACCGGGTTCACTGTAGACATTGACGAAACCTCCGTGCTGCTTCATGAGACCATAGACCATGGCCATTCCGAGCCCCGTACCCACACCAACCGGTTTCGTGGTGAAAAACGGCTCGAAGATTCTCTTGCGTGTTTCCTCGTCCATCCCGATACCGGTGTCGCTCAGGGTAACCGCCACATATTCGCCCGGCTCACCCCACCCATGATTGGCCCTGAAGTCACTGTCCAGCCATGTCCGGGTCGTTTCGATGCGCAACATGCCACCGTCCGGCATGGCGTCACGGGCATTCGTAGCGAGATTCAGCAGAATCTGTTCGACGGCACCTTCGTCCGCCCGGGCCGGCGGCAGGGAATCCTCCGAACTCACCGTGACGGATATGTTCTCCGGAAGGAGCCGGCGCATGACTGAAACGTCGGCCGCAACAACCGTGGCCAGATCCACGGGACGCATGGTGAGGGCTTCGTGGCGGCTGAAGGCAAGCAACTGACGCACCATCGCCGAGCCACGTCTGGCCGCGTCCTGTATCTCGACGAGATCGTTACGGAGGTCGGCTAGGCTCGGCGGAAGGTTCATCGCTACCAGGTCGGCGTTGGCCAGGATCACAGTGAGAATATTGTTGAAGTCGTGCGCTATCCCACCGGTCAGCTGGCCGACAGCCTCCATCTTCTGGGCCTGACGGAGTTGCTCTTCAAGCTCCCTCCGCTCACTCACGTTCTCCACGATCAACTCGAATCCGTCGAACCGGTCATTCTCGGACCAGAGGGCGCGTCCCGCCACCCGCACTGCCACCAATGTGCCATCGCTGCGTCGCCACTCCAGATCTGCGCCACCGATCCGTCCGTTGTCGCCCACCCTTTCCAGCAGGAATGCCTCCTGGCCGGGATCAGCGTAGACCTGAGCGGCTACGTCAACCACCAGCAGGTCATCCAGAGATTCGTACTCCAGAATGCTCAGCAGAGCCGGATTGGCCGTGGTGAAGCGACCGTCGGCGCCAATCCTGCATATACCGTGAGTGGCCTGCTCGAAAATCGCACGGTATCGGCCCTCAGATTCCCTGAGGGCCTCTTCGGCCCGATGGCGATCGGCGATGTCCTCGCAAGTGGTAACTATCCCTACCGGTTCGCCGTTGGCGTCCCGGACCACGTCCGACAGGAGCCTGACTGGAAACAGCGAACCGTCACGCCTTGCGTTCCAACCCTCCCGAACCCACCGCCCTGCACTGCGCAGCTCCTCACCAGACATGCGGTGCCCGGTAGTCGGCGGCGCGAACACGCGGGCGTGCTGGCCGATGAGATCCTCGACCGCCCAGCCATGCATCTCGGCATCTGCCGGGTTGGTGTACACGATGCGACCTTCAGTGTCGGTGATCGTTACGCCGACCTGCATGGTCTCGACCGCCTGCCGCAACCGCTCTAGGCCGGCGAGTTGGGGGGGGAGTGGCTGCACGCCTTCAGTCGGACAACGAAATGTCGCCGTCGATCCGGTAGGTCAGATCGAGATCGGGAAGCTCCAAGGTCATTCGCGCTGCGAGACGTTCACTGCCGGTCAGTCGTCCCCCGGCAACCGCCTCTCGAACCGCAAGCTCTATCTCGCGCTGCGACGATATGCCCACTTTCTTCAGAAACCTGCGTAGTGCAATGTTGAATATCTCTTCGTCCATGGAGACTCCCGAACGCAAGGTGACCACCGTAAGCTCAGGAATACGGGAGTCCGGCGCAAGGTCCCGGAAAGGGTTAGATTGAGCCCACGTGCGACCGTGGCGGAACTGGCAGACGCGCAGGACTTAGGATCCTGTCCCGCAAGGGGTCCGGGTTCGACTCCCGGCG
>CAZTIV010000078.1:0-2021 GCA_964613905.1 uncultured Gemmatimonadaceae bacterium
CCGAGATCTTCATCGCCAGCGGGTTCGGCGCTGAAGGGTTTGTTACGGACGCCCGCGCGGGCCGTATCCGCGACGCCATAGGGCGCGCCGCCGTCGAAGGCGGGCGGTACGATGCGGGCCTCCTGGTGGGCGTACAGATGCTCGCGGAAGCGTTCGCCGGTGAGTTCGGCTTCGAGCTTACCGGGGAGGCGCGCTCGCCGGTGGCGCTTGATCCGGGAGGCCAGGACTCCGGGATGATCGCGGTGTGGATGTTACTGATAGTTTTCTTCGTCTTCGTGCTCCCGGCCATCGGCGCCTCGGCCCGGCACCGGCGGGCGCGCGGGTCGAATGCCCTGGTGTGGCTTCTCCTGGGATCGATGTTCGGGGGAAGCGGCCGGCGGGGCGGAGGATGGAGCGGCGGGGGAGGGTTCGGCGGCGGTGGATTCGGAGGAGGAGGGTTCGGCGGATTCGGCGGTGGAGGCGGTTTCGGTGGCGGTGGCGCGGGAGGACGATTCTGATGGCGAAAGACATGATGAAGGTGCTCGACCCATTTGCCACTGCTCTGGCGGAAGCCCTGGGCGATAACCTGGTGGCGCTCCTGCTCTACGGTTCCGCCGCGCGCGGGGCTTACGATTCGAAACGGTCGGACCTGAACACCGTAGTGATACTGCGGGACGCATCCGCGGCGGCGCTCCGGCCCATCGGACAAGCCGTGAAGGGGTGGGTGGCCTCGGGGCAGCCGGCCCCACTCATCTTTTCGGAACGTGGCTGGCGGGCGGCCACGGATGTCTTCCCCATAGAGATCGAGGACATGCGGGATGCGCACCGCCTGCTCAGGGGAACAGATCCGTTTGAGGGTCTCGCCACTGCGCGGGACCATCTCCGCCACGAGCTGGAACGCGAGGCCCGCGCCAAGCTGCTCCAGCTCCGGGCGGCCTACGCCGCGGCCGAAGCCGACGGAAAGCTGCTCGGTGACCTGCTGCTCGATTCCGCTCCCACGTTTTTCGTGCTCATGCGGGCGGTCCTGCGGGTGGCTGGCCGGAAACCGCCGACCGACCAGGCGGAGCTGGTGCGTGAAACGGCTGAACTGACCGGCATCGAGGCAGATGCCTTCTCGTGGGCGCTGGCAAGGCTCGCGGGCGAGAAGCGGCCGTCGCTTGCGGCGTACGATTCTGTGGGAGCTCAGTACGTGGATCAGTTGGGGAAGTTCGTCGATTACGTGGATCAACTGTGAGGTGCAACGTGCAAGGCAAGACTGTCGCGCAGACTGTGGTGCTGGCAACGGCCGTCGTTCTGTTCTCCGGTTGCGGATATAACCGCATCCAGACGCTCGATGAACAGGTGAACGAGTACAAGAGCCAGATCGAGGTACAACTCCAGCGACGCTACGATCTCGTGCCGAATCTGGTGGAGACCGTCAGGGGCTATGCGGCGCATGAGCGCGCCATCTTCGATGCCGTCACGGAGGCCAGGAGCCGCCTGGGTGGCGCCATTCAGTCGGGTGACGTAGCACAGATGGCGGCCGCCAATCAGGCGCTCGGCGGCGCGCTCGGGCGGCTCATCGCCATCGCGGAAGACAACCCGGAGATCCGGGCCAACGAAACGTTCCGTACGCTGATGGATCAGCTCGAAGGGACCGAGAACCGGATCGCGGTGGCGCGGCGCGACTACAACACGGCGGTCGGATCGTACAACGGCTACATACGCCGGTTTCCGCAGATTCTGACCGCAAAGGTGACCGGAGCTGGCGCTCGGACGTACTACGAGGCCGACGAGGGAACGCGGGAGGCGCCGCGGGTTCAGTTCAACTGACCCGCAGCACCGCTTGACGTCTACCTGACGCCGCGGAAACACTCATGACCGCGTAACCCTCGGGGAGTACGCGCGTTATCCTCGGGCCATGTCTTGCCCCCTCGGCCCAGGAGACCCGATACTATGGGCATGCCCGATACCGCCCGCCGCTACACCGTGGACGAGATCCTCGCCTTCCCCGACGACGGGAACCGCTACGAATTGGTGGATGGGGAGCTGCTGGTGACCCC
>CAZTIV010000078.1:2121-8551 GCA_964613905.1 uncultured Gemmatimonadaceae bacterium
GTGGCGCCGGATGCGGAGGAGCTGGTGATCCAGATCGAAGATCTCTTCGGACGCATGCCGACCTGAGCCGAGCCTGGAAAAGATTGACCATGGTACATGACCATGGTACATTGCCGCATGGCCAAGGACGAAATCCCCATCTCCGTCTTCAAGGCGCAATGCCTCGCGCTCCTGAAACGCGTGCGCGAGACCGGCCAGCCCATCGTCGTGACAAAGTTCGGCGAGCCCGTGGCAGAGGTCGTGCCGCCTGCGCCCCGGAAGCCGGCTGCAAACTGGCTCGGGTCCCTCGCGGGAACCGCCGAGATCACCGGTGACATCATCGCTCCGGCCTCCGACCCCGACGAATGGGAAGTGCTGCGGTCGTGAAGCTGCTGCTGGACACGCACATCTGGATCTGGAGCGTGCTCGAACCCGGGCGGATCAGCAAGCGCGTGCGCCAGGCGCTCCTGAAACCGGACGTCGAGACCTCACTATCGTCGGTCTCCGTCTGGGAGACGTTGCTCCTGATCGCGAAGGGCCGGATTACAGTGACGATGGATGCCGATGCGTGGATAGAGAAGGCGCTCCTCGCCAGCGCGTTCCGTGAAGTGCCGTTGACTCATGCCATCACGAGGGAGACGCACCGGGTTTCGCTGCCGCACCGGGATCCCGCTGACCGCTGGCTCGTGGCCACCGCCCGCGTACTGAACCTGACACTGGTGACCGCCGACACCCGACTGCTCGAAGCCAGGCAGTGCCCGGTGCTGGCCAACCGCTGATCAACCCCGGATCTCCACCCCCGCCCTCCGCTCGATCTCCTTGATGACCTCGACGTGATCGGCTTGCGGGTCGAGCGCGTCGCGCGCCTCCTCGAACACCCGTTTTACCGCCTCGTACGTGTCGGAAGACATTCCGGCATTCGCGAGGACCGACAGCGCCACACCCAGATCCTTGTCCAATAACGCCGCGCTGAAGGTGCGCGGCCATGCTCCCGTCAGCACCCGCTCGGGGATCAGGTTCTCGGTGACGTTCGATCTACCGCTCGACGCATTGATCACATCCACCGCGCGCCGCGCCGGCACCCCTGCCCTGACCAGCGCCGCCAACCCCTCCCCTGCCGCCACGATGTTCACCGCAAGCAGCGCGTTGTTCACCGCCTTGAGGGCGTGCCCCGCTCCCACCGGGCCCACGTGCACCACCTTCTTCCCGAACGCATGCACGAACGGCTGCGCCATTACAACCCACTTGTCTTCCCCACCGAGCATGACCGTGAGCGCCCCTTGCTCGGCGCCGGAGACGCCGCCGCTCACCGGCGCGTCCACGAACCCCACCCCGCGCCCCGCCAGCCACTCGGCATTGGAACGCGACCCCGCCGGATCCCCGGACGTGCAATCGATGAGCAACTGACCTTCCCGCCATGCATCGCCCGCAGCCTCGATCACCTCCCGCACCTCGCGTGAGGTGGGGAGACAGGTCAACACGACTTCCGCCCACGCCACGAGATCCGCGGGAGACGACGCAGCCTCGATCCCGTGGTTCTTTGCGAACGCCCTGGCCTTCGATTGAGTGCGATTCCAGACTCTGGTGGGATACTGCTCCACAACGTGCGCAGCCATGGGGGCCCCGATGGCACCCAGACCCATGAACCCGACGGGTACGGTTTTCATGCAATGTCCCTTGGTGGGAGAGCCAACCCCCAGTCAGATGCCGAGGAGATGTCTCCTCAACCGGATCATCCTGGTCCGGACCGAACCGTCCATCACCTTGTCACCCACCCGCACCAGCACACCACCCAGAAGGGCGGGATCACGCCGGAAGTGAGGCACGACATCCTTGCCGAACACCTCCGCCAGCCGATCGCGAACCTCCTTCATGAGCGACTCATCAGGTTCACGCGCCATCACTATTCCTGCGTGCACACGGTTGAGCTTGAGATCCACCAGAGCGCCATACTCGCGCGCAATACCGCCCAACTGACCCTGCCGGCCGCGCTTCACCACAGCTTCGAGGAACCGGATGAACGGATCCGGTGCGCGGCCTTCCAGCGCCTTCCTGAAGAGCCCCGACTTGGTGGCCTTGGGCACCCGGGGCGACTCCATCACCAACTTGATGTGGTCGTCCGCCTCGATGGCCCCGGCCACCGTGTCCACCAGCTCCCCGTAGCGCTCCGCCTCGCCGTGCTGCTCTGCCAGGGCAAAGAGCGCTTCGGCGTAGTTGCGCGCGACGGCTGCCGCTCTCAATGCTGCTCCTCGAGCGACGCCAGGTACTCGGTGACCAGCTTCCGGTCGCCCTCGTCATCCAGCCGCTTCTCGATCAGCCGGGACGCCGCGGCGAGCGCCAGGTCCACCGCCTCGAGCCTGAGATCCGCCAGCGCGCGGTCCCGCTCCGACTGGATCTCCCGCCGCGCCCGCTCCACAATGTCTTCCTGCTCCGCCCTGGCCTTCGCAAGCAGCTGCTCGCGTTCCTTCTCGGCCACAGATTTGGCCTCGGCCACCAGCCGGGATGCATCCTGCCTGGCGCCCGCTACCAGTTTCTTGTGCTCCTCCAGCAGAGCCTGCGCTTCCTGATTCGCCTTGTCAGCCTCGGCCAGCTGCTGGGTGATACGCCGCTCGCGCTCCTCAACCGCACGGAGAATGACCGGCCATACCCACTTCCACAACACAAACAGCAGGATGCCGAACACCACCCACGTCCAGAAGATGACGCCGGTGTTGACGTCGAACGGGGAGAAGGCCTGGCCTTCTCCCGCGTCCGCCGCAGCCAGCAGCAGCATCAACGCCGCCGGCACTTACAGAACCTTGAACAGCAGCGCAAAGACGAGCGCCGCAAGCGCAGCACCTTCGATGAGCGCCGCGGTCAGAATCATCGCACCCCGGATGTCGTCGGATGCCTCGGGCTGGCGAGCCATCGCTTCGACAGCCTGACCGCCGATCCGGCCGATACCAAGACCGGCGCCAATCATCACCAGGCCAAGGCCCAGACCCGCACCCAGCAGGCCCAGTCCGTCACCCATACCCGCCGCCGGCACCGCGACTTCCTGAACCGCCAATACCAGGTTGATCATGTTTCGCTACTCCTCACGCGTTGGGGAGAAGTCGGACAACGTTCTCTGCGCCTCCGGAATCCGGCCGCCGTCTCCCGCGGAAGCCCACATCCGGCGACCCGTCAGCGGACCTCACGGTCCAACGGGTTTCCCCGATCCCCCGACCGGGTACGTGCGGAGCGAACCAGGCGCCGGTCCCGCCCCCTTGTACAGCCAACCGCTCACTGCTCACCGCTCACCGCTCACCGCCATATCAATGTTCGTGCTGCATCAACCCGATGAACACCGACGTCAGCAGCGCAAAGATGTACGCCTGCAGAAACGCGATGAAGGTCTTGAGCCCCAGCATGAACAGCGTGAACACCACCGAGAACCCGGCCACCGCCCATTTCACGTACGCCACCGTCCCGAAGATGAAGATCAGCCCCATGAACGCGAGCAGCACGAACGAGCCCGCGGTCATGTTGGCAAAGAGACGGAGACAGAGCGCAAACGGCTTCACGAACTTCCCGATCAACTCAACCGGCGTCATCACCGCCGCCATCAGGACGGCTCCCACGCCCGTGACCCCCTTCGGGACCACCACGATCGTCCTGAGATACCCCTTGGGGCCGAGCGTCCTGAAGCCGGAGATCTCGATCACGGCAAAGGCGGTGAGCGCGAGCGCCCCGGTGACCGCCAGGTTGCCGGTGGCGGTCGATCCCCAGGGCACGAGGCCCAGAAGATTGCAGAATAGGATGAAGAAGAAGAGCGTCAGGATATAAGGCGCGAACGCGGCTCCATGGTGCCCGATGTTCGCGATTGCGATGTCATTGCGGACGAACAGGACCATTGCCTCGATCGCGGACCCGAAGCCCCTGGGGGCGGTACCCGCCCGCCGGCTCCGCTCGATCGAGCGGGCGGCAAGCCACATGCAGAGCAGCACCAGCGCCGCCGCGAGCACCATGAACACCACGTGCTTGGTGGGCGACACGTTGATGCCCAACAGGTACCAGTCGGATGGCAGGTTGAGATAGCCGAACGGCGTCTCTATCGAGTACGCGTCGGACGCTTTCTTGAAGAGTAAACCACCTATGTCCGGCGTTTCGTTCATTTCAGGAATCGCGTCTCGGCAAATAGTAGTGGTAGAAGCACGCCCAGATACCCAAGTCCACCCTTGAGCGGCGATACGAGCACCAGAACGGCGGCAAGGCCGGCCAACCTGAGCGCCATGCCCGCCGCCCACGCGCCCACGAACACCGCCGTGGGAGCCCGCATGCGGGGCTTGAGCAAAGTCACCGCCCCAACCTGGCTACCGGTGGCAACGAGGCCGCCAAACAATCCCTCCGCACCACCCAGCAACCAGGCGATCCCGCTCAACAGCAACCCTGCGGCCCCAAGCAACGCCAGCTTCACGGTTCGTCGCGCCCCGATCTTTCCTGGCGTTCGCGCCGGCTCCGCTCCACATCCCGTTCAACCCGCAGGTAGAGCGAGTAGAACCCCAGTGCGGCGCCAACCAGCGCACCCGCGATAGTGAAGAGGGGACGCAGGCCCAGCCTGCCGTCAACGAACCAGCCCAGCGCCATGAACAGGAGCAGTACCACCACCAGCTGGAACCCGGCCGCCACATAAGCGTATCCGCGTCCGTACTCCCTGCCGGCTCCACCACCGCCCACGGTCGGGCACATAACCGCGGAAGAAGCTACGGCCGCTGCTCTGGTTTGGCAACACGCGTCTGCAGGTGGAAAATCGGGCTCCCGGAACGGTCATGTGGCGGCGGTGTAGCACCCGCGCGTAGCTTTCGAAGTCTGCTCTGAAAAGGACTCCCCCGGATGACGACCGACATTGCCCGCGTTCGCGAAGACAGAGACCCCGAACTCCTCGAACGCCTGGCAGCCGCCCATCGCGATCTCGTTGCTCAGGTGAGCCGTCGCATCGTGGGCCAGCGCGAAGTGATGGACGGCATCCTCACCGCCATCCTTTCCGGGGGACATGCGCTGCTCGTGGGGGTTCCGGGGCTCGCCAAAACACTCATGGTCTCGACGGTGGCCGAGGCTCTGGAACTGGATTTCCAGCGCATCCAGTTCACCCCTGACCTCATGCCGGGTGACATCACCGGCACCGAGATCATGGAAGAAGATCACGCCACCGGCAAACGCGCGTTCCGGTTCGTACACGGGCCCGTCTTTGCCAACGTGGTGCTGGCCGACGAGATCAACCGCACACCGCCCAAGACCCAGGCCGCCCTCCTTCAGGCCATGCAGGAACACGCCGTCACCGCGGCCGGCACGACTTATCCCCTCCCCGAACCGTTCTTCGTGCTCGCCACCCAGAACCCCATCGAGCAGGAGGGTACTTATCCTCTCCCGGAAGCGCAGCTCGACCGGTTCATGCTGGAGTTGCGCGTGCCGTATCCGTCGCGGGAGGAAGAGGAGCGCATCGTTGAGGAAACGACGGGTGACGAAACGCATACGGTGAGCCCGGCCCTGAACGCCCGTGACCTGATCGCGATGCAGCACCTGGTGCGCCGCATTCCCGTTTCCCGGGACCTCGTGAAGCGCGCGGTGCTGCTTGCCCGGACGACCCGGCCTGACGATGCCGATGCGCCGGACTTCATCAGGGAATACGTGTCGTGGGGCGCGGGGCCCCGGGCCTCCCAGTTCCTGGTACTGGGCGCCAAGGCTCAGGCGGCCATGGACGGCCGGCCCATGGCGGATCTGGATGACGTGAAGAAGGTCGCCCTCTCCGTACTGCGCCACCGGGTGGTGGTGAGTTTCGCCGCCGAAGCGGCGGGGCGCTCGGCCGAGGATGTGTGCCGGGAGCTGGTGGAGGAGAGTGGCTGGGCCGGATAGATCTGCGGCGCGTCATGAATTCCCCGCCGCTGTTAGCAGCTACAGAGGCTCACCGAAATACAGAGTATGCCCTTGGTCATCATGGACGACCACCTCTCTTGTGTTCCAGGGTGTTTCGTGAACGTCCCTTACCAAAGGCACCCCGCTCGCCTTGAGTTGCTCTGAAAAATTCCTTACTCCTTCGATCCCTATGTACAGGTGGAGGTGCCCGCCATGTTCAACGTATGGAATTGAAGGATCTGGCTCGTCAACGAGCTTGAGGTGAATTATTTGACCGCCGGCGCGAACTCCGACGTAGAAGTCTTCGTAGTTGAACTCCACAGAAAAGCCCAACTTCTCCGTGTAGAAGCGGATAGACGAAACGATGTCCGTTGTGCGTAGCTGAGGGGAGATGCCAGTGATAACCATATGTCCTCCGTAGCTGGCATGACAGGTGCAACCGCTCGTTATCGGGCGCTCCCTGCTGTTCGAACGCGTTTCATCCATTCAGTAGCTGGCCGGGCTGCGAATGAAGCGCCAGAGTATCTTACAGGCCACAGACCAACTTCGTGCTCGCTTCCTCACATGAGCATGCAGA
>CAZTIV010000079.1:0-8465 GCA_964613905.1 uncultured Gemmatimonadaceae bacterium
TGTATGGCGACCGCGCGCGGCTCACGGTGTCCCGCTTCAGTTCGCTGACCGTTGATATCGCCGACAACCCGTCCGGTCCGGGGGGCGCTCTTCGACGGCTAGGCCGGCGCGCCGGAAATCTGCGTCATCTCCCCAGCGCCCTGAGGGCCCGCCGTGCCCCGATGGGCGATCCCGGCTACGCCGCCGCGTTGATGCACTTCATCGATGCCGCGCGTGGCAGACCTGTATCGCACGGCCGCGCAGCAGATATGATGGATGGGTTGCGTTGCCTGAAGATCCTGGACGCCGCAGAGCGGTCGGCGCAGAGCGGCTGCGTCGTATCACTACGGCGTCAGCCGGCGACGCACGCCGACGGGCAGTTGACGGCGGGCGCGCGATTCTGACCGGATGGTTCTGCCGATGACACCTGTCGAGAAATTGCCCGACAGCCCGGCGTTGTCCGTCGTCCTGATCACACCGGACGTGTTCGACACGGTGCGCACCACCGTGAGGCATCTGAACGCGCAGACAATCGCCGGCCAGATAGAGCTCATCATCGCAGCCCCTGTCGCATCCGCCGTTCACGTACCCCCCGAAGCAGTAAGCCGGCTCCGGCGCTGCAAAGTTGTGGAGGTCGGTGCCCTGACAACAATGTGTAGCGGGAAGGTAAAGGCACTCTCCCACGCGACGGCACCGATCATTGCATTCGCCGAGGACCACTCGTTTCCCGAACCCGATTGGGCTGCCGCGCTCCTCGACGGTCACGCGCGCGGCTACACAGGCGTGATGCCCGCCATGCTCAATGCCAATCCCCGGACATTCCTGAGCTGGAGTGCGATGTTCATGCATTTCGGCGCCGCGGTTGAGCCTATCGACGGCGAGGTTCGGTACGGCTCGGCATCACACAACACCAGTTATCGGCGAGACGCACTGCTGGAGCTGGCCGACGAACTTCCGCGCTTGATGCTCGTCGAGCTGTTTCTGCAGGATGCCCTTCACGCGCGGGGTCATCGGTTCCTGCAGCAACCTGCGGCGCGTACCCGCCATGTACAGGCTACCCGTCCAAGAGCCTGGGTGGGCCACGGGTTCATTGGCGGGCGCCTCTACGGGGGTCTCCGCGTGGAGCTCAACCGCTGGCCGCTGGCACGCCGGATGTTCATGGTCGCCGCATCGCCGCTGATCCCGCTTCTGCGTCTGCGCCGCGTTGTCAGGGAGATCCGCCGAACCAGCCACGGGCCGTTGCTGCTGCCCCGCCTGCTTCCGCACCTCATTGCCGGACTCGTCATACACGCGGCGGGGGAGGTGACCGGATACATCCTCGGCGTCGGAGACTCCGATGTCACTTATTCGGAATTCGAGGCACACCGCTATCGCAACACTGCGGAACCCGACCGTGTCGCCTGGACGTGAGTAAAGCCACAGCTGAGACGTCCGTGGTGCCTGCTCCGCAGCTGCCTGAAGCTGCATTGCCGCGATTCGTACCAACGGGGGCGGACCGCGGCGTTCTTCGGGGGTCTCTGCTCGTGTTCGCGGCCGAAGGGCTCGCGGTCCCTGCGGGCCTCGCAGTCGCAGCTTTACTCACGCGCCACCTGTCACCGGCGGAATACGGAGTATACGCAATCGCCGCGGCAGGCATCGCGTGGTTGGAGTGGACCGTCCTGTCGCTGCTGGCGCGCTCCACGTACAAGCTCATTGCGGAGGCCGACGACTGGCGACCGACGGGCAGCACAGTGTTGCGCGCTCATCTCGCGGCTGGCCTGCTGGCCGGGCTCCTTGTTTTTGCAACCAGCAGCCTTGTCGCCCGCCTGTTTGGGGTGCCGTCGCTGGGACCGGTGCTTCGAATCTTTGCATTCGACGTCCCGCTGTTCATGCTCGCCCACGCGCACCGCGGCGTCCTTGTTGGACTTGGCCGACACACGGCCAGAGCGTGGACCGCCGCGACCCGCTGGACTCTGAGGGCGGCACTGGCGGCGATTGCCGTGGCTCTCACCGCCCCTCTGTGGGGCGTGGCCGCTCTGCTCACCCTCGCGACGCTGGGGGAGCTCCTGGTCGCCCGCTTTCACGTGCGCCCAACGCTCAGTCCGGGGCAGGCACCTGTCCTGCCAATGACAGTCCTACTGCGCTACGCAGGCCCCCTGATAGTCTCGGCAACCTGCATCAGGCTGGTCGACCGCGTCGATCTGTTCGCTCTGCGCCTGTTCGGTGGCTCCATGGAATCCGTGGGTGCATATGGTGTGGCGCAAAACCTGGCCCTGGGCCCCGGTGTCTTCGGACAGGCTTTCGGGCCGGCTGTAATTGCCATGCTGAGTGTGCGCTGGCGACGCGGCGACATACATGCCGCTCAACGCGGTGCCCGTAACGCACTCCGACTCGGTGTACTTCTCCTTCCGTTTGCTCTGCTCGCGGCCGGCGCAGCCCCCGGCCTGGTACGTACCTTCTTCGGCGACGCATACGAAGCTGCTGCGATCCCGTTCGCGCTGCTCGGAGTTGGTGCCGCCGGCATGCTCGTGTTCTCCTTGGCCACCGCGATTCTGCTCGCCGCGGATTATCCCCGTTGGACAATGGTCCTCTCGGTCCCTGCCCTGGCCCTTGCCCTGCTCGGACATGCGCTGGCGGTCCCGCGCTTTGGCGCGACCGGAGCCGCAGCGGTGTCGGCGGGGGTCGGAATAGCGGGTGCCATCGCCGCGGCCGTTGTCGTCCACAGGCTCACTGGTACGCAACTCCCTGTCAATACTCTGGTGAGGGCTCTAGTCAGCGGGACTGTGGGGGGCGTGATTGCGCTGCTTTGGCCGCAGAGCGGGCTCGTGCTCTTCGCTCAGCTTGCGGCGCTTTCCGCACTACTTGCCGGCATGATGGTGCTCGCAGGGGAATTCCCGCGGGCCGAACGGGCGAAGGTGGTAATGGCCGCGGCCCGTCTGCGAAAATCACGGCGATGACATGCTCACATTAGATGCCGCAGATGCCGCGAGTCCTGTGTGGCCGGACTCTCCCTTGGCGAGCGCTGCGTAAGCAGTATTCAACGGACCATTCACAAGGATCACGCGCCCGACTCACCGCAACCCCTTTAAAACATTGCTCCCATCCGCCCCCCGCCTGAGCGTCGTTCTCCTCACCGTAGACAACTTTGAATCCATCCGTACGACCGTCGAGCACCTCGCGGCACAGTCAATAGCATCTGAGTTGGAGCTGGTACTTTGCGCGCCTTCAGAGGAGGAGCTCGCACTCGACGCCCCAGCAGTAAGCGGTCTTCACTCGGTGCAGGTGGTCGAGACGGGCAAGGTAGCTGTGGCCGGGCCGACTCGGGCCCGGGCTGCTCGCGCTGCCCGGGCACCCATAGTGGCGTACGGTGAAGATCACTGTTATCCGGACCCCGGATGGGCCGCCGCATTGCTGCGAGCACATGAGGAACCGCACGCGGCGGTGGGTCCCGCCATGCGTAACGCCAACCCGGACAGCATCGTAAGCTGGGCCGACCTGCTGCAGGAGTACGGCCCCTGGATAGCTCCCGGTCGCCGAGGTGTCGTCAACCTCCTCCAGGGCCACAACAGCAGCTACAAGCGCGACATTCTGCTCGCTTACGGCCCTCGACTGGACACGCTCATGGAAGCAGAGACAGTGCTGTTCTGGGATCTTCGGTCCCAGGGGCACACGCTGTTCTTCGAAACAGAAGCGACTGCAGCGCACGTGAACTTTTCCCGCTGGAGTGTGTGGCTGCCCATGCAGTGGCACCTCGGACGCGTGTTCGCCCACACGCGGGCACTGGACTGGCCGCTCCTGAAGCGCGTGGCGTTCGCGCTTGCATGCCCGCTCCTCCCAGCTCTGCGACTCACGCGGATCATTGCGTCGGCCCGAAGGAGCCGGCTGCCCGGAAAGCTGGTGGCCAGAGTCGTGCCGCCACTGATCCTCGCCCTGACGCTGGAGGCCGTGGCTCAGGCGGCTGGCACTCTGTTCGGACCAGGGTCGTCGCTGCCGAAGCTTACAGCTTTGGAGTTTCACCGGTTGCAGGTGAACGCGTCCTGATGCGCGGGTGCACCGCTTCGACTCCAGGCGGAGGTGGACCAGCGGCAGTGGGCGCGCCCATTGTAACGTGCTCTCACCCGGAGTCTGAGTGAGCCCGCCCCGCTTCTCCGTGATCGTCCCGACGTACAACCGCCCGGATCAACTTGGGCAGTGCGTCTCGGCACTGATGCGGGTCATTCCACCGGAAGGAGGCTTCGAGATCTGCGTTGTGAACGACGGGGGCAGCGCCCCGTCAGTCTCTGGTTCGCACGCACGCCAGGAATCAGGTCCCACGCACGGGGTGACGGTGATCCATCAGGTCAACTCGGGTCCGGGCGCCGCCCGCAATACCGGCGTGGACTCGGCGCGGGGCAAGTACCTCGCGTTTACGGACGACGATTGCCGGCCAAGCCCGAACTGGCTCCGCGCGTTTGACCGAGTGCTGCTTGCGCAGCCCGATGCCCTCGTTGCTGGTCGTACCGTGAATGCTTTACAGAACAACCTGTTCTCCACAGCCAGCCAGCTGCTCGTGGACTTCGTCACCGGCTATTTCAATGGCGGCGCGGACGGCCTTTTCTTCGCCTCCAGTAACATCGCGTTGCGCCGCAGCAATTTTTTGGAGGCAGGTGGCTTCGATACCCTTTTCTCGATCTGCGCCGCGGAGGACCGGGAGTTTGTTGATCGGTGGTGGGCGCAAGGACGCCCCTTCGAACGGGCCAGTGATGCTGTGGTCCTCCATGCCCATGCACTCACGCTGGCAAGCTTTAGCCGCCAGCAGCACACGTATGGCCGGGGCGCGGTGGCATTCCGCCGGCTTCGGCGGGAGAGGAGCCGCCCCCAGCGGGTGGATCCACGATTTTACTTCGAGTCGCTGCGACATCCCTTTCGGTGCGAGCCACCACTGCGGGCCGCAGCGATCGCGTCACTGACCGCCGTCGCCCATGCGGCCTATTTTGCGGGGCTGCTTTCCGCGACCGAGGCGTTCAGATCACGCTGACGCTGGACCATCGGGTGCTGATCTTCGGACGTCCTGCCCATACGATGCGAACCGTACCGTCAATTAGCGTAGTTCTGATAACTCTCGATGATTTCGAGACGATTCGTACGACGGTCGAGCATCTCGCAGCGCAGACGATCGCCGCCGAGGTGGAGTTGGTATTGTGCGCGCCTTTCCGAGAGCTGCTGGCCGTCGATGCGGATGCTGTGGCCTCTCTGCACTCCGTTCAGGTCCTGGAGACCGGTGGATTTTCGGTGTCAGGACCCACGCGAGCGCGCGCAGCGCGAGCTGCGAAAGCCGCAGTCGTCGCGTATGCTGAGGATCACTGCTACCCCGATCCAGGATGGGCCGAGGCGTTGCTGCGAGCTCACCGTGAGCCGCACGCCGCCGTCGGGCCGGCGATCTGCAACGCGAACCCGGAAACCGTGGTCAGCTGGGCTGATCTGCTGCTGGCCTATGGGCCCTGGCTGGCGCCCGGCAGGCGCGGCGTAGTTCCCCTCCTGCACGGACACAACAGCAGCTACAAGCGTGATCTGCTTATCGCCTACGGCGAACGACTCGATCTCCTGATGGAAGCAGAGACGGTCCTGTTCTGGGATCTAACGGCCCGCGGCCACACCCTCTTCTTCGAAACCGACGCGACCGCTGCGCACGTGAACTTTTCACGTTTGAGCGTCTGGCTTGGCGTGCAATGGCATCTTGGGCGCGTCTTCGCTTCGACCCGCGCGATGGAGTGGCCGCTACACAAGAGAATCGGGTTCGCTCTGGCGGCTCCGCTGATCCCCTTGTTACGCCTCGGTCGTGTTTTGGCGTCCGCCAGAAGGAACGGCCTGCCGCTGGGACTCATTGCAAGGGTAACCCCCGTCGCCGCGATTGGGCTTTCCATCGATGCAATCGCCCAGGCAATCGGCTGCGTCTTCGGCGCCGGGGCCTCTGTACCAAAACTGACGGTGATGGAATTTCACCGCGTGCGGGTGAACGCATCCTGACGCCCGGTATGGTTCGAGGAGAACGCGTGACCGGCGTCTCAGAGGGGAACTTCCTATCTGTCGTCGTTCCCGCGTACCAGCGTCCCGAACGCCTGCTGGCCTGCCTGCGTGCGCTTCGCCTCCAGGTACTGCCTGCCGAACGCTTCGAGGTGATCATTGTGAACGACGGTGGCGCATCGCCGGCGGCGCTGATCGCCAAAAACCGCGGCAGCCTGAACGTGCGGCTCGTCGAAAGCGAGAACGCCGGACCTGCAGCCGCCAGGAATGCGGGCGCAGCCCTGGCGCGCGGCGCCCTTATCGCGTTCACGGACGACGATTGCCTTCCCACCGCGGACTGGCTTTCGAATCTCAGGCGCGCCGCGGGCGAGGCGCCCCACCATCTCATAGGTGGGGCAATGGTGAACGTTCTTACGGATGATGTGTTTGCTTCGACGACACAGCTTATTGTCAGCTCCGTATACGAGTACCGCGAGCGAACCCCGGGGATGGAGCGTCTCTTCAACACCAGCAACATGCTGGTGCCGGCGAAAGAGTTCCGCGAACTCGGCGGCTTCAGTGAGGACTTTCCCCTGGCGGCGGGTGAGGATTACGACTTCTGCGCTCGCTGGCATCGGGCCGGCCTGCCGAGTCTCTACTTGTCGAACGCTGTTGTGGGACACGCGCATCCGCTAAACTTTGCCGGCTTTTGTCGCCAGCATTTCAACTATGGTCGGGGCCTGCTGCGCTTCCGGAAACGTGCCGCGCGCAGTACAGGCGTGCGCTTTCGTGTGGAGTCGCCCGGGTTCTATATGAATCTGATGACCTATCCGCTGCGCCAGGGCCTCGGTGCGCGAGGTGTGCTCCACGCAGCGCTCGTGGCCCTCTCACAGGCCGCGACGGCCAGTGGTGCGGTAGCGGAAATGGTGTCCCCCTCACGAAGACGTGCGGAGCCGGCCGTTGAACGGTCACAGCCGGAATGAACGGCGTTGTTGACGCCTTCGCTTCCTCCCGTGATCGAAACAGCGGCCCGATAACAACCGGGAGCAGAGAGCAGTCAGGGCCTGCGGGCCACTGGATCGGAGCCATCACGCTGCTCGGACTGGCACTGCGGCTGTTCCGGCTCGGGCACCAGAGCCTGTCTGTCGACGAGGTGGGGACGTTCTACAGTTCGGTGGGATCGCTCTACGACGTCCTCACCCAGACCGAGGTGAACACGCACATCCCTCCCTTCTACAACGTGCTGGCGAAAGGGACACTGGTGTTCGGCTCGGGGGAGGCCTGGTTGCGACTGCCTTCAGCTGTCGCAGGTATTTTGAGCATCCCGATCCTGTTTCTCGTCGTGCGAGCGTGGGCGGGGACCCGCCTTGCAGTCGCGAGCGCACTGCTCGTCGCGGTATCGCCATTCCACATCTGGTACAGCCAGGAAGCGAGGTCCTATGCGCTGTTCCTGCTTCTGGCACTGCTCTCGGTGTGGTGTTTTCAGCAGATTCGCGAAAAGCCGCGCCACGTGGGTTGGAACGCTGGTTTCGTCGGAGCGACGGCGGCTGCGTTCTACACGCATACCGTTGCCGTCGGTCTCTTCGCCCTGCTCGGACTTTTCGTCCTCACGAGTGTGCCGTGGCGCGAATGGAAGCGGTGGGTGCTTCCCGGGGTGAGCGTCGCGGTCCTGATATCAGCCGGGGTCTATCGACTGTCTGTCGCTCCGGCGACCGTTGTTTCAGCAGGCTCGGGCAGTGAGGCGTTCAACATCTCACACCTCGGCTACGCCATCTGGACCTTCGTGACCGGCTATTCGCTGGGACCGAGCTCTGCAGAGCTCCATGATCGGAACCCCGGCCGCGTGGCGCTCCAATACACCCACGTCATCGCTCCCGTCCTGCTCCTCTACAGCGGGCTCGCCATGGCAGGAGTCCTTCATTTGTGGAGGCATCGACGCCATGGTCTCTACATGCTGCTGCTGTGGTTGCTGGTACCGCTGGCTACAGCCCTGCTGGGAGCGATCGTGACGAAGCACGTGTTCCATGTTCGCTACGCCATTCTCGCCTTTCCCCCCGCCGCTGCGCTGATCGCTGCCGGCATCGTCAGCGTCCGCCCACAGATGGTGCGGGCCGCGACCTGGAGCCTCGTTCTCCTCGTCACCGGCTTCTCACTGGCAAACCACTATTTCAATCCGAAGTACCACCGCGAAGACGTAAGGGCGGCGGCGGCGTTCGTATCCTCGGAAGCACAGCCCGGCGAAGCCGTCATTGTTTCCGCACCATACATGGTGAGGACCGTACAGCACTATCTCACCCGCGACGATCTCCGCGTAATGCGCTATCCGGACAGAGGGAGGCCAGGGATTCCGGGATTCCCGGGCCCGTATCTGCAATCGCCCGATGAAGACCTTGCCTCAGCGCTCGAACGACTGGGAAGGGGGGAAGGAAGGTACTGGCTGTTGCTCAGCCGCACCTTTCACAGCGACCGCGAGGGACGACTGACAGCCGAAAGCGATCGCCTGTTCACGCGCGCGGCCGACTTTT
>CAZTIV010000080.1:0-8323 GCA_964613905.1 uncultured Gemmatimonadaceae bacterium
GAGCGGGCGAACCCGCAGGCGGACGTCTGGTTCGGCGCGCCGTCGAGCCTGTTTCTTCAGGCGGTCGCGGATTCCTTGTTGATGGCATATCGGCCCAGCTGGGCTGAGGCCGTGGCCGAGCGGGGCCGCGGCCCGGCCGACTTCTTCTTTGCCGCCTACGAAACGCCGGCCATCATTGCGTACAACAGCGACGCGCTCTCACCGGACGAAGCGCCGCAGGATTGGGACGAACTGCTGGACCCCAGATGGCGGGGACAGGTCATCATTCGTGATCCGCTCGCCTCGGGTACCATGCGGACTGTGTTCGGGATGGCGGTCCAGCGGGGGCTCCGCGCCACCGGTGACACCGCCGCGGGGTTCGACTGGCTTCGCCGCCTCGATGCGCAGACCCGTGAGTACGTGCTAAATCCCGCCCTGTTGATGCAGAAGCTCGTGCGGCGCGAGGGGTTGGTGACCCCGTGGGATATATCGGACATCCTGACGCAGCAGCATCGCGGTCAGCCCATCGGTTTCATTCTGCCGAGCAGCGGCACCCCGGTCATTGAGGATGCGATCGCGATCGTGCGCGGTACCCGGCGCATGGAAGCAGCCCGGAAGTTCGTGGAGTGGGTGGGATCGGAAGGGGCTCAGTTGCTGGCGGCCCATGAGGCATTCCGGGTGCCCGCTCGGCTGGACCTTCCGGAAGACGAACTTCCATCGTGGGTGCTCGATGTTCGCGCCCGCATGGTTGTGGAGCCCATGGACTGGGAGGGGCTGGGGCAGCACATCTCAGCCTGGATGACTCATTGGGACCGTACGGTGCGGGGACGCGGCTCCCGCTGATGGACCGGAACTTCCTCCAGCTCGAACACCTCACCAAACGGTTCGGCGGCTTCGCCGCGGTGAACGACATCTCGCTCACCGTTCCGAGGGGCAGCATTCTGGCACTCCTCGGGCCTTCGGGCAGCGGCAAGACCACCACGCTGAGGCTGCTCGCCGGATTCGAGCGGCCGGATGCGGGACGGGTGGTAGTTGAAGGCCGTGACGTTACGCCCCTTGCTCCGGCCGCCCGACGTTTCGGAATGGTATTCCAGCACTACGCGCTCTTTCCCCATCTCACAGTGGCCGAGAACGTGGCGTTCGGGATTGCGGACAGACCTGAGGAGATACCGGGGCGGGTGCGCGATGTCCTGAAACTTGTCGATATGGAGGGGTTCGAGCGGCGCACCATCGATGCGTTGTCCGGCGGGCAGCAGCAGCGCGTTGCGGTGGCCCGCGCGCTGGCGCCGGAGCCGCGCGTACTCCTGCTCGACGAACCGCTGTCAAACCTGGATCCCACGCTCCGCGAGCGCACCCGGCGCGAGCTCAAGGTCGCGCTCACGCGTGTGGGTATCACGACGGTCTTCGTGACTCATGAACAGGAGGAAGCGTTTGCCCTGGGCGACCTCGTGGCCGTGTTGCGGGAGGGGAAACTCGAGCAGGTGGGACCCGCGCCGGACCTCTACGACGAGCCGGCATCGCTGTTCGTGGCCACCTTCGTGGGTCGTGCCAGCGTGCTGCATGGCGAGATGGTCGACAGCGGCCGCGTCCGTGCAGGTAGCATCGAGTTCCCAGTACGTGTACCGGTCAACACCGGAACCGGCGCGCCGGTAAGCGTGGCCGTCCGTCCCGAGGCGGTGCAGTTCGCGAATGAAGGATTGGCGGGCCGCGTGGTGGAACGCCGTTTCATTGGAGCCCGGGCTTACTTCACGGTGGAGACGGAACCGGGCGCCATCGAGGTGGAAGCCCCTGCACGCGCCGCGCAACCGGACGAGCAGGTGCACGTGAAGGTGACGCAGGCTCACGCGTTCCCCCGCGAATGACCCGTGCGCTCCGCGGGGCGCCGCTCGCCCTGGTTCTCGCGTGGCTCGTGGTATTGCCGCTCGCGTTCGTTGCGGTCGAGAGCCTGCGGGAGGCGGGGGAGTGGAGCCTCGTACACGTCCGGCAGTTCGCCGGCGATTCTCTGGAGTGGCGGACCCTCTGGAACAGCCTCTGGATTTCGCTGGCGAGTGTGGCGCTGGCCGGGCTCGTAGGGATCCCCCTCGCCTTTGTTTTTGAGCGCTTCGATTTTCCGGGCCGCCGTCTGCTGGGCGGACTTGTCGCCCTGCCGGCCGTCCTACCCCCGCTCGTAGGCGTAATTGCCTTCCTCTTTCTCTACGGCGAGAGCGGTATTGCCACGCGCATGGTGGGAGCGGCGCTGGGTACGGACGGCCCACCGTGGCGCCTGCGTGGAGCCGGCGCCATCCTGCTGGTCCACGCGTACTCGATGTACGTGTACTTCTATCTGTTCACACGGGCGGGGCTCGCACGACTGGACGCCTCGATGCTGGAGGCGGCCCAGGCGCTGGGCGCGGGGCGGGTGCGGACGCTCTTCCGCGTCGTCCTGCCGCTGCTCAAGCCGCAACTCACGGCCGCAGCACTGCTCACTTTCATGACGTCGCTCGGCTCGTTCAGCGCTCCGTACATCTTTGGCGCCGGATTCCGGGTGATGACCACGCAGATCGTGGCGAGCAAGTTGAACGGCGACATCGGGCTTGCGATGGTGGAGACGGTGGCACTCGCCCTTGTGGCGCTGGTGGGTCTCTGGATGTTCGAGCGTACCCGCGGCACGCGCTCCGTGGCCGTGCTCGCAAAGGGCGCGGCTCCCCGCGCCCGTGCGCTCAGGACTCCGCTGGCGCGCTGGGGAGCGGCGACGCTCGGTTGGGGCTTTGCGGCGCTCCTGCTGCTGCCGCATACCACACTCGCGCTCATATCGTTCGTACCGTTCGGGACCTGGACCATCGAGCTGTTTCCGCCGGCGTACGCCTTCGACAACTACATGGCGCTGTTCCGTGAGCCCGAGCGGCTGCGGCCGCTGGTGAACTCTCTCTGGATGGCCGCGGCTGCAACCGTGGGCTCCGTTGCGCTGGCCCTCTGGGCCGGACGGCTCATAGTTCAGCGCAAGGTCCGGCTTGGAAGCCTGATCGAGCGGCTCACCCAGGTGCCGTGGGCCGTGCCGGGTACGGTGCTGGCCATGGCGCTGGCAATTGCGTTCAGCGTGCACGCGCCGTGGGCAGGCCGGTGGGTGCTCGTGGGAACGCTCGTCATCCTGCCGCTCGCCTATCTCATACGGAACATCCCCATCGCCGCGGGATCGATTCTGGCCGCGTTCAGACAGATGGATCCATCACTGGACGAAGCCGCCGCTTCATTGGGCGCCGGAAGGTTCCGGATTGTCACCAGGGTCACGATACCGCTGCTCAAGCCGGCTATCCTGGCCGGAGGTGCGCTCGGGTTCGCCACGGCGCTTGGTGATTTCGTCACCTCCATCGTGCTCTACACCTTCGAGACCCGTCCCATTTCGATCGAGATCCTCGGTGCCCTGCGTCAATTCGACGTAGGCGTGGCGGCGGCTTACGGCGTGGTGCTCATGCTGATCTCGGCTGTGGCAATGGTGATCGGCACCAAACGATGAAGAAGATTTCGGTGCTGATGGCCACGGCGTTCGTGGAGATGATGGGATTCGCTATCGTCTTCCCTCTGTTACCGTTTTATGCGCTCAACCTGGGAGCGGAACCCTGGAAGATCGGCTTTCTGATAGCCGCATTCTCCATAGCACAGCTCGCATCGGCCCCGCTATGGGGCAGGGTATCCGACCATTACGGCCGCCGTCCGGCACTGCTCATAGGGCTCAGCGCGTCGGCAATGGCGTTCATCGTGTTCGCATTCGCCACCAGCATCTGGATGCTTCTGCTGTCGCGATTCATCCAGGGTGCGGGCGGGGGAACCACTGGAGTGGCTCAGGCGTACGTGGGTGATTCGATCGCACCAAAAGACCGCGCCAAGGCGCTTGGGTGGTTGTCGGCTGCAACGGGTGCCGGCGTCATGATCGGCCCGGCCATCGGTTCGCTGGCTACCACGATAAGCATCGAGGCACCGGGACTCATTGCCGCCACGCTCTGCGTGCTGGCCGCGGCCTTCGCATGGCGCTGGTTGCCGGAGTCTTCACCCGGCAAGGGGCGCAACGCCGTGCCCGACGCGCCGGGTGCACCCCCAATGACCATACGGCCGGTGCGTGAAGTATTCCGGGAAGTGGTGAGGCACCCGCAAGCCGACGTATCGCGGCTCGTGTGGATCTACGCAGCGGGGATGCTCGGCTTCATGTCCATGACCGGGATCTTCGCGCTGTACCTGGAGGCGTCGTTCGGCATCACTGAGAAGACCATAGGACTGTTCTTCGTGTACACAGGGGCCCTGTCAGTGGTTGTGCGGGCGCTCATCCTGGGCAAACTGGTTGACCGGTTCGGCGAGACCAGGGTCATGCGGATGGGTGCCGTGAGCCTCATGGTGGGGCTCGCCACCATACCGCTGCCCACCGATGTCTTCACACTCATGGTGGTGGTGTCGCTGGTACCGATCGGTACTGCCTGTCTCTTCCCCAATGTTTCCGCACTTACAACTCATCGGGCGCGTGAAGGCGAACTGGGGCAGACGCTCGGTGTCCAGCAGTCGTTTGGCGGTATGGCACGTGTGCTGGCGCCGGTATGGGCCACAGCGGCGTTTCAGGGATTCGGGCCGGATGTGCCGTTCTTCATCGCGGCAGGTGTCGTTGCGGTGGTGACCGTGCTGGCATTCCGGGTGCGGGAGAAGATACCGGCACCGGAGCCGCAGGCGGCCGGCGGCTAGACCGACTCGTATTGCGGTGCAGGCTCGAATGCGCGATTCTTCAGTCAAGCGGAACGGCGGATGGTTCCGGCATGGCTTCCAGGGTAGAAGGGGGTTTCCTGTGGCTAGCACGCTGCGGTTTACGGCTGCTCTCTCCGTCGTTGTTCTGGTGGTGGGGTGCGCCGAGTCGATTGCGCCCGATGCCGATCTGATCGGCACGTACGACCTCGTGTCCGTCAACGGTACGGCCCTGCCGGTCGAGGTCGACACGGACGATGGACCCATGGAGGTCGTATCCGGGCAGTTCGTTGTTGGTGAGGGCGGTTCCTGCACCGGTGCGATAACCGTCCGCGAGCCCGATACGGATCCCACGTTCACCCTGAGCAACACCTGCACCTGGACCCGGAGCGGCACCACCGTGCAGGTGTCCTGGACAAATGGCGGGACCGACACAGCCACTTTACAGGCCGGCGTCCTGACGCTTCTCGCCGATGAGCTTGGAGGGCTGGTGCTCGAGTTCGTGAAGGTGACCTGAGAGGGAGTCGGGCGGGGCCCGCGCATCACTCAGCGCGTCGCGACCCGGAAGTCCGCGATCGCCTCGGTTCCTCCCCAGCGCAGCACCAGTTCACCGCGATCATCCCGCTCTCGCACCTCGATGGTGAATTGCTCCGTGTGCGGCGCGTCCGGTCGCGTCCGCAGTGGCACCCGGCCCACATCCTGAGCGGGCTCGCGCGCAAGTCCGCTCATTCCCGTCTGCCGGTTGACGATCAGCGTCCATGCACCCGCTTCCGGCACGACGAAGATGCTGTACGCGCCTGGTTCCAGCGTGAGTCCGTCAAAGGCGACAGTCCGGTCGGTTATCAATGCTGAGGCGACGTTGGCACCGGTCCGCCACACTTCGCCGGGTGGCACCAGGAGTTCCAGCGGACGGCCCCGCAACGACGGTCTGCCATATGCCACAGTAATCGTGGTGCCGTGTACGGTCGTGGTCACGGAATCCCGGGGAGAGAGCGGCCCGAGACCAGTGTCCGCCTCGTCGCGCGCGGCGAACTCGCGTGCCCAGCGGTCAATGTCGAGTGACGCCACGCGCTCGACTGTGCTGCCTCCGCCGGCATCCAACGCAACGATGCGTCCACGGTCGTCCACTTGGGCCGAGAAGGGTTGATCGAACTGACTGGGGAACGCATAGGTGTCACGTCCCGTCCTTCTTACAGGCGTAGGCCGTACCGCGTTGAACACGTAGACGGGAATCGTGACGCTGTCACCACCCGCGGCACGCGCGCGCTGCACCACCAGTTCCCACGGCACCCACGAGCCGCCCACCAGCGGAATGGTGCCCGGTTCCGGGTTGTCCCGTTCCTCCAGGGATTGGTCACGCGGCGCCGATCCCCACCGTCTCACGGATCCATCGTCCGCCAAATGGAACACGGCTTGACGCACGACGGTGCGCGGGCTTCGCGTGATGATCGTGCTCTCGATGCGGTTCCCCGTTCGTACGTAATGTTCCACACCGACCGTATCGGTACCGAGCCGGATCACAAACGCACCCGTATTGGCCGGTGCCTGGGCCGTGAACTCGGCCACCAGTTCGCGGCGGTCCCACTGGATCCTCAAGAGCCCTCTACCGTTTTCTTCGTCAACCTTGATGGAGAACACCTCTACCGGATCAGCCAGATCGTGCGCCTTGAGCGGCACCCGGCCCAGATCGCGGTTGGCATCGTATGATTGTCCGTTCTGTCCGGTCTGCCGGTTGATCAAGAGCAGCCCGCCATTCTCCTCAGGTATCGAGAAGAGCGTGTAGTTACCGGCCGGTACCTCAAGGTCACCGAATCTGAGCGCCCGGCTCGTGGTGAAGTGTGTGGCAAGGTTGGCACCCGTACGCCACACGCGTCCGTATGGCACCAGCGCTCCCCAGATCTCGCGGCCGCGCATCACCGGAGTCCCGAAGTCCACGAGGATCTCTGCTCCCAGGACAGTGGATACCGTGGTGTCGCGGCCGGACAGCGCGCCCATGCCGCGGCCCGCCGCGTCGCGCGCCGCGTAATCGCGGGCAAGCGCAGCCACGTCGGCCCCCGCGGTGCGGGTTACCACCAGGGCACGTGTGGTTGCCCCCGCGTCGAGTGAGCGAATCCCGCCATCGTCCCCCACGCGGAGCCGCATCGTGCCGCGGGTCGGATGAGTCACCGTGGCCGAATCCGAGCCGACGAAAGCGAGAGGGAACCCCGCAGTTCGCTGACCCGTTACCATTGGCGCATCCCAGCGCGCAACTCCCGACGAGCGCATCCGCGTGAGCAGCACCTCGAACGGCCAGTGAACCAGATCAATGAAGGGCAGGGCCTCCGGTTCCGCAGCCACCGCGCGCCGAGTCGAGCGGTCGCCCTGCACGTCCTCTATCACCAGCGAATCACCGGCACGGGTGTATGTGATCCGGCGCTGCACGTCACCGCCCACCGGATCGAGCGTTGAGGTCTCGAGCCTGCGCGGTAGCCCGTCTGGCCCTGTTTCCAGTCTGTGGTGAAGCATGACGGTCCGCGGTGAACGAATCACGACCCTCGCGTCAAGCGTGGATTGGGTGCGCACGATGTACTCGACGGCAACCGTGTCCACCCCCAGACGAGCCACGAACGCGAATGTATCGGCGGGGATCTGTGCCTGGGCCATGGGTGCGAATGCCATCGCCACAGCCCCGCCAATGATCGACATCCTCAGGTGCATTTCCATCTCCGTGTATTCCCTGGTGTCTTCTCATGATCGCCACTCGGCACTCCGGGCGCAACATGAACTCCTGCGTTCCGGTGAACCGCCGGCGCGTAGATATGGTTATGCAGGGCGTCAGGGCAGATCACATAATTGGGCCGCGGTTCGGAACACTTGTGGGGATCCGCGTCGGGCTATGCCGGTGGTCGCCAATCCGGATAAGGGTGGCCAGCGTGGCGGAACCGGTAGACGCGGCACCTTCGCACGGTGTTGGGCGAAAGCCTGTGTGGGTTCGACTCCTGTTGCTGGCACCCGCCGCTGTGGCACCCGGCCTTCTCGGCGTACCGAGGAGTATCAAGCTCGGCTTACCTTGCGAGGGTGTCGCGTCCTGGCCCACGCCGGGCGCACAAACGGAGGTGCCAGATCGGCACCTCCGTTTGCTTTCCTCTCCACCCCGCGGACTGGGGATGAAGGAGCCGCGGCGTGGGGGGAGCTTACCGCAGCGCGATATTGAGTCCCGCCCCCACCTGGAAGGCGCTGCCGCCATTCAAGCTGACGCGGCCTTCGGCGAACGGCCGGAGCCGGCCGGTCTGTCCCTCCACTCCGCCCAGCAGATTCACGCCGGTATCGGTACTACGGTTGTCCCCGATCGTGCGGCGCATCAGGTTCAGCCCCCCGCCCACGTATACGGCCGTGGGCAGACGGTACTTCACGTCGGCGTTCAGGCCCACCAGTGAACCGTTATCCACCATGTAGACGGCTCCCGATGGGTACAGTGAGAGCTGCGCGATGACGGGCACGTCCGCCTGCGCCCCCAGGCCTGGGTGGCGGACATCGAACTGGTAGGCCATATGGGATCCCAGTTGCGGCTGCGCGGCGCGGGCAACATTCTGGGGGAGTCCCAGTCCGGTACGATTTCCAAGGTGGGACTGGAACTTTTTCTCGAAATGCTGGAAAACGAGGT
>CAZTIV010000081.1:0-8201 GCA_964613905.1 uncultured Gemmatimonadaceae bacterium
CACCGCGTACGAGCGGGAGCTGGTGCACGAAGTCTGATCCCGCACGTGCGGTGCACCGCAAGCTCACTCGTCCACCGGCACCAATCGCAAAACCGATCCGTTCGATGCGTCGGTAAGAAGATAGAGGTATCCGTCGGGTGACTGCTTGACCGTGCGGATCCGAGCCAGGCCCTGGAGCAGTGACTCCTGGTGCACGGCGCGCTCGCCGTCGAACACGACGCGCCGCAGATGCTGGCCGGCGAGCGCGCCGTTGAAGACGTGGCCACGCCACCGCGGGAACCGGTCGCCGGTGTAAAAGGCCATGCCCGACGGCGCGATGGATGGCGTCCAGTGAAGCAGCGGCTGCTCCAGTCCGGCGCGCGCCGTGTCGGGCGTGATGCTCGCGCCGGAATAGTCCACGCCGTGCGTGATCAGGGGCCACCCGTAGTTGAGGCCGGCGCGGACTACGTTGATCTCGTCGCCGCCGCGCGCACCGTGCTCGTTGAGCCAGAGTTCGCGCGTGCGCGGGTGCAGAGCCATCCCTTGCGCGTTGCGATGGCCGTAGCTGAAGATCTCTGGCCGCGCGCCCTCCCGTCCCACAAAGGGATTGTCCTGGGGCACCCGCCCGTCATCATGCAGGCGCATGATCGTGCCGGCGTGATCGCCGAGGCCCTGCGCCCGGTCGCGCTGGCCGCGGTCACCCACACCGAAGTACACCATACCGGCGTCGTCGAACACGATGCGCGAGCCGAAGTGCGGGCCGCCCTCGCGCCACGCGTTGGTGACGAGCAAGTCACGAAGATCGGTCAGCCGTTCTCCGTCATACCGCGCGCGGGCAAGCGCCGTGCTGGCACCGCGTGCGCCGGGCTTCGAGTAGGTGAGATAGACCAGCCGGTTCTCGGCGAAGGCAGGATGCAGCTCGATGTCCAGCAGTCCACCCTGCCTGTTCGTGAACACCTCAGGTGCGCCAGGCACCGGGGCACGCCGCAACTGCCCGCCACGGATCAGGCGCACACGTCCCGGGCGCTCGGTTACGAGCAGGTCGCCGCCAGGCAGAAACGCGATCCCCCATGGATGGTCGAGGCCCGTGGCGACGGTGTCGACCCGAAAACGGTGCTCCTCGGACGTCACCACCTGCGCCCGCAGCGCAGGCGCAAGTATGAACGCCAGCACCGCCACGAAGATTATTGCCCGAAACCGAGTGATCACTGAGCGATCGGCGAGGCACGAGATGAGAAGTGGAAGCTTCATCGCAAAAACAGGCTAAGGAAAAGACTTGGGGCCGTCTCGAGCCGCGGCTGCGCAGCACTATTCAGCTCTGCGAGCGCGACGCCGGATTCGTGCCCGGCGATGGCGCATGTTCGGGACCGGTGACGGTGGGTTGCCCCCATAACGGCGTCTGACAGGCGCCGGCGCCTAGTGGGCCCCTACGGAAGGAACCGCCGCAGGTGGAGGCGCTGGTGTGCCGAGGAACTCCTCGCCTGGCCTGCGGCTCCGCTTCATCGCGCCCTCGACTCCATCTCAGGCCCTGTCGCGCCCTCGACTCCATCTCAGGCCTTATCGCGCCCTCGACTCCGTCTCAGGCCTTATCGCGCCCGGCTGCGTCACCGTCGGAAGCAGCGGGGACGCCACCCAGAGCAGGGCTCGAGTCGTGTGGGCCGCCACGGGAATGCCGAGGCCCGTTCCCGCCAGCACCAGGTTCACGGCAAGCAACCGCGACGTCCAGCGGTTGACGAGATCCCTGTCGCGTCGGATTGCGACCACGGCAACCGCCGCTGCATTGACGGCGACGAACAGCCAGAAAGACCACCAGAAGGCCCAGCTTGCCAGCTGCTGCAGCGTCTCCATCCAATTCGCCTGCACGGGATCCTCCGCGCTTGGGGCAGGGCGAGGATCACTCGGATCTCCGCCCGTTCGGTCTACGTTACGCCTCGTCACACACGCTGTCGAGAGCTATGCTGTTGCCGCTGATCTGCACCTCCGATACTTTTTGCCTACGAGCTGGCCGGCGTTCCTGCCTCGAACAGGAACCTCCGGCGCTTCCCACGCGGAGCTGACAGCTCTTCAGCTGATCGCCAGTAGTTCTCCGTAGAATCCCTCCGCAGAGCCCAAGTCAGCTAGTGGGTCAATTGACTCATGCAGCGCCGCGGGCCCGCCCGGATCGTTCTCAGTCACCTGCCCCAATTCGGGCGCAAAGTCACCGATTGCCAGGACGAAAGCCAATGTTTCGCCGCATCTGCCGCATTCACTCGCCGTTGCGCGCGGTCGCCGCCGTCGCCGCACTGACGGCCGCGCTCGCTTGTGGCGGTGGTAGGGACTCGACGAGCCCGGGCGGTGGTGAGTCGATCGTCATCACCCCCGGCGAGGCCGTCACGATCAGCAACGTGGCCGACAGCGTCAAGCTGAGCGCCATGGTTGGTGACTCCCCCGCAGTGAACCTGCTTTACCGCCTCACCGCTGAAACGCGCGGGCTGGCCGACCTTCCCGTCCTTGCCGCCGGGCCGCTCAAGCGCGGTGTTCTCGTGGCCGCCGGCCCTGGCACGGCTACCATCACCGTCACGGCGGCGAAGGCGCGCGCCACCACACTCATTGTGCAGGTTCTCCCGGACGGCCCGACGATATTTGCCGCCTTCACCACGCTTCGCGGCACCGGAAACGATACCACCACGCTGGTGGGCGTTCGGCTCGATGAGTTGGGTGAGGATCCCGTTAGCCTCGGCGGCGCGGCGGCACCTGTACTGGCGCGCAGCGCCACGAGCATCAAGGTGGCCACTCCAGCGGCGCCAACGGCCTGCACGGCATTGGGCCTGGAGAAGCCAGTGGCGGTAACCGGAGCCGCCACCGTGCCATCGCTCAAGCTCTGGCTGCCGCGTGCCGGAGAGGTCCGGCTCGAGCCAGGCGAGTGGACGCTGCTGTCCGCGGAGGAAGCGGCATGCCTCCGCATCCCTGCCGCGGATTCGGCGCAGTACGTGTTGGCCTACGCAGACTTCGCACCCTTCGAGGCGGCGCGGACGGAGTGGGCCCCGCCCCCATGGTCCAACTTCTCGGTGGCCGTGACCGACCGGGCCAACGCTGCCGCGCTGGTAAGCGCGGGCAGTTCGGCTCGTGGCCAGGCGGTGCAAGCACGCCGCGATCGCGCCGGAGTTTCGTTTGCTCCCTCCAGCGCTCCTGTCGCGGTTGCTGCCAATGCCATCGCTGAGCAGACGGCCGCCCTCGAATCAGAATGCTCTGACACGGACTTCACCAACCTCCGCTTTTGGTGCCGCTCCAAGCCCTGGCAGGTGGGGGACAAGCTGCGCATCCGCCGCCCGCACTCGGCCACGTCGGATACCGTCATGGCGACCGTCTATCAGATCTACGGCGGGAGGTTCGCCTTCGCGGCGATCGACGGAGACAATTCAGCTGGACTCGCGCAGCTCCGCAGTTCGATCCAAGCGGCGATGCCAGGCGTGCTCCAGGTGAGCGTGCCGCTCCTCGAGCTGGCTTACGGCAACGAGTTCCCCACCACGAGCGTCGGCTCGGGGCAGCTCCTCACCGTAATCGGCGACTTCCAGCACGGCTCGGTGGGCGGCGGGTGCTGTGCCGGCGGGAACGGACCGTGGTCTGCCCTCGCGCTGGGCAACACTCTCGCCGCGCCGCAGGCCGAGCTCTTCTATCTGCTCACGCACGAGTTCACGCATGCGTGGCAGGTCCGCTGGTTCCACGATTCCCGGCTGGCGGAATCGAGTCCTTTTGCCATGGGAAGCTATTGGGCGGTTGAGGGGACAGCGGACCTCCTCGCCCTCGAGGCAGTGCGACGTTATGCCGTAGCGCCGTGGGCGACGAATAGCTCATGGGATGACTTCGTACGAGCTCCGGGGCTGGGTGAGCCGATGGCGCGGGAGCTGGGCGTCAGAGGTTCGATTGCACAGGGCTACCACGAGGCGTCGAGCTTCCTTCGGGACCTGGTCGCTCGTCTCGTGCGCGCCGGCGTGCACCGGGACGTTGCGTTCCGTGAGGTCGCGCGTGGCGGTATCGAAGGGTGGTACGGCTTCGACAGCGAAGGCGTTCAGCGCCAGGGGCTGGCAGGTCGCGTCCGGCCTCACCTCGGCGCGGGCTGGGAGCCAGGGAACGCATTCCTGCTCTACCTACTCGCCCAGGGCGCCGACGACCGGACCAACGCCACTGCGCTCCAGAATCCGTTCTGGCAGTATATCTGGACCGCCTCCACGGAGTTGCGCGGCCTCGAGCTGACGGCCGGCAGCGGCGGCCACCTGGAGAGCGAACCGCGGCTGGCGATGAGCGGGGGCGTGGCGCGCCTCAAGGTACTGGGCCGAGCCGGAGCGTTCGAGACCACCAGCACCGAGCCCCAGGTTCGCTGGGCGATCGCGCGGGTACAATGAGACGCACGCTACGGATCAACTTCCGCATTCGAGGTTCACGATGATGTTCTCCGATCAACGCCGGCTACGCTCTCTCTGTCAGGCGATTGGGATCATCTTGCTGACTGTCGCCGCCGGAAGCGCGACCGGCGCACAGGCGCAGGCGCGCAGTCCCAGCGACAGACATATCCAGCGCCCCCCGTACTACACCGGCTCTCGCGTTGCCCCGACGGCGCGCACCGCGCATTTGCCGGTGACGTACCAGCGCGGAAGCACGCACCAGCCGATCTTCGATCCGTCCGGCCGCGACGGGACGCCTGTAGCAGCATTGCTTGCCGAGATGAACGCGTTCCTCGATTCACTCGGCGCAACTGAGCGCCTGAAGGGCGCGACCCCGATCGGAAATCCCCCAGACGTGCATTTCGGGTGCGAGCTGGATCCTGGCGGCGACTGCATTCCCCGCGAGGAAACAGCGCGGAACACCATGATGCGGCTGGCCGTGGATCGCCCCAACCGCGCCTGGGTGAGCGCGGTGGGCGCTGCAATGGCTGAAGGCGGCGCCGAGCGAGCGATCGTCATCACGCTCGAGGTGGGACAGTACTGGACGAGGCAGCAGGGACTCCGCGGAGACAAGATGGTGGACCTGGGAACTGGCCACTCGATACGTCTCCCCTGGCTCACATCACTCGAAACGCCGGTGAGCGTGCTTCATCTCACCGGGGCGTTGATTGACGGGCAGGGACGGGTGCTTCGGATCGGCGCGGAAGGGTTGATAGCGCGGCGCACGCCGTTCCTCGTCAGCTCGCTGCGAGCGCAGGCGCTGTTGCGCGACGAGGACGTATTTGAAGCACGCACGGCTCGCCGCGATGACCTTGCTGGCGAGCCGCTGGCGTGGCAGGTGGCGCTGAAGCAGCTCGTGGCTCAGCTGACGGGACGCTCCGATATAGCCGCGCGCTAAACGGAGGGCGGCGGGGTCAGTCCCGGTAGGGGTAGTCCGGGTCCGCCAGTCGTTCGGCGCGCGCGGCTGCTTCGGGGCCGGCGATCTGCGCCGCGAGCTCGCGTAGCATCGGGCTCAGGTGCATGCCGTAGCGCAGCAGATTTTCCGCCCGTTCACGTCTCGCGAACAGAAAGGCAAGCAGCGGCGTGTCGCCCTTCTTGCCGTTACACGGAGTGCAGGCCAGCACGAGGTTGTCGTGCCGGTCGTAGGCGCGCTGGCCGCGTCGTGGCGTGACGTGATCGAGGGTGATGGTCCGGACGCTCACTCGGCGCGCACAATAGGCGCAGACGGGTCCGTGGGAGTCGAGCAGCACGCGTCGTGATTCGATGTACGCGTTGCGGCTGGTGGGGAGCGAGGTGAGCTGCGATTCCTGGGAAGAGGCCGAGCGACGGCGGGAGCGCCGGGGTCGTGATCTGGAAGCGGCAGCCCCCGCATTGGCGGCCGGTCGTCGGCCGCGTGGTCGAGGTGCTGTCATACCTTAAGATAACAGGGTTCAGGAGCAGGACGCACTACCCATGGTCGCGGTCACCCGCGCGCGGTCAGCAGTGAGTGGCCCCTCCACAGAGTAAGTACCCCGCTTGGCGCGCCACGGTCCGGCCCAGGCTCGCCCTTCCTCCTGCCCCCACACGGGATCGGCTGGCAGCTACGAGCCGAGCCGCTGTCACCCGCCAGCTCGCAATTTCGTCCTCGCCTCCGCACCGGAGCAGCGGCCAGTTGCTCAGCCGCAAGCTGTCAGCAATTCTTGGCGAATGAGAGTGGGAAAAGGCCGGGAGCTGGCAGCGCCCCTCTAGTCGCGCCTCCCTCCGACGGCGGCACGGTGCCTGTCGATCCAGAATCCCCACGGTACGAGCAGCCAGAGAGCGAGCGCCGTCACCGCCAATGCTCGCTCATCCGGTGGCGGCGGACCGAAGAAGCTACCGGCGAACGCCAGTAGCAGAAAACCGATCAGAGCCCAGAATCCCCACACCCCCTTGGCGTCGGTTGCGCGAGTTGTGCGCAAATAGATGGCAAGCCCGAGGGCGAGCATGCCGAGCTCCAGTACGACTGTGGCCGCGGGCCAGTGCCAAAGCCCAAGTCCGATCCGTTGCGCCGATCCTGGGAAGAGAGGCAGGTCGGGGCGATGAACCAGCGCATCGAGAACCCAGTGGCTCACCACGAGCAGCCCGACCACCCAGGCGCCACCAGCGGAGCGCCTGAAGGCGTAGTATAGCCCTCCCAGCGCGGCGCCCCACAGCGCCGCCATGGCCAGGCTGTGAGTGTACGGATAATGAATGAAGTCGAGTGGACTGGCGGCCATCAGCCCGGGCACGATTCGCACGTGCTCGACTCCCAACAGGAGAAAGATCGGCCACAGAAGATCGAGTAGCTGGGTGGCCAGTATCAGCGTGCCGAGTGAGACTTCGGGAGTGACGCGCTTAGCGCTGAAAGCTACGGCGTAATGCCCGAGGAACACGGGAACGCTCCGCGTGGAGCGGATCACGTTACTCGCGCCGGTGCCATTGATCAACTTCTGGGATTCGCGCGACCCGTGGCGAATGATGGTGGTCCGCGTCCAGCCCAGCTGGTAAGTTGCGCGCGTGACTGAGGCGCGACCGAACGAACCGGTGTGGGACGATCTCAGGTGGAGAGGACTTCCCGTCCTTACCGGCGACGTTGAGGCTGATGTATGCGTTGTCGGTCTGGGTGGCTCGGGGCTGGCTGCCGTGCACGAGCTGCTGGACGTCGGTGTGCGCGTCGTGGGCGTGGACTCCGGCCTCGTGGGTGGCGGTGCCGCCGGTCGGAACGGCGGCTTCCTGATGGCCGGTCTCGCCGACTTTCATCACGAGGCTGTTGACCGCCACGGCCACGAGCGCGCAACACGCCTCTACCGCCTGACGATCGAGCAGATCGAGCGAATGCTTGGCGAGACACCGGAGGTCGTTCGGCGCACTGGCTCGCTACGCATCGCGAGCTCGGTCGAGGAGGAGCTTGACTGCGATGCGCACTACAATGCGCTGCGCGAGGACGGTTTCCCCGTGGAGCGCTACATCGGAGCAGAGGGACGTGGTCTGGTGCTTCCTCGGGATGCTGCCTTTCAGCCGTTGGCGAGGTGCCGCATTCTCGCCGGCCGGGCGTGCGAACGCGGCGCGAGGCTTTACGAGAAGTCGCCCGCGGTAATGATAGGCGGTTCCGGAGTGGCGACGGAGCACGGCCGGATTCGCACCAGCTCCACCATCGTTGCCGTTGATGGCGCTCTCTCCCGTGTGATTCCGGAGCTGGGCACGCGAGTGCGAACCGCCAGACTTCAGATGCTGGCCACTGCGCCGGCCAGCGAGGTGTGCTATCCGCGTCCCGTCTACACCCGCTGGGGGTACGACTACTGGCAGCAGCTTCCGGATGGGCGGATCGTTCTCGGAGGTTTCCGCGATGCCGCGGGGGAAGCCGAGTGGACCGCGGACGCCGAACCCAGCCCTGCCATCCAGGGCGTTCTCGAGGTGTTTCTTCGTGAGCGACTGGGCGTGCTGGCGCCGATCACGCACAAGTGGGCGGCGCTGGTGTCGTACTCATCTTCCGGGCTGCCGATCCTGGAGGAAGTGCGTCCCGGTGTATTCGTCACAGGCGCATACAGTGGAACGGGCAACGTGGTCGGCGCGCTCTGTGGGCGCGCCGCGGCGCAGCAGGTGACGCGCGGTCAGTCCGAGATCGCTCGCGCGTTCGAGTATTGACTCACCCGACCATCTTCCGCAGCGCGAACCATACGTTGGCAGGTCGCTCCGCAAGCCGCCGCATGTACCAGGGGAACCATTCGCGTCCGTAGCTGATCAGCACCCGCACGGTTGCGCCATCGCGCACCAGGGCGCGCTGTTCCGTGGTCTCGACTCCGT
>CAZTIV010000082.1:0-7799 GCA_964613905.1 uncultured Gemmatimonadaceae bacterium
GGCCGCCACGGATCGCTGGCCCAGCGCTCCGGATCGACAGGCTGTCCGTCGTAGTGCGCGTACAGCACCACCGTGCGTTCCGCTCCTGGTGTGCGAAGCTCGCCGAAGACGGCCGGCGGGCTCCCTGGCGTCTCCAGCGTGCGCGTCTCGATCCCTCGCCGGCGCAGCATGCCGACGAGATGCGCCGCATTCCTCCGGATATTGGCGGAATCAGAGGCTATGTTCGGGATGGCGAGAAACTCGGCCAGCTCGACCAGCACTGCAGCGCCCTGAGCGCGGTGCCATTCGCGAATTGGCTCGATACGGGTGTCTGGCCGCCGCTGCTGAGCGGATGCGACGGCCGGAAGCATCGCGCCAGCCAGTACCACCATACATCTCGGCGCGTACCGATATCGCATACCCGGAATCGTGGAGGTCAGATCAAAGCGGACAACAGAAGCCTATCCGTTCGGTTGCCCCGCTGCCACCCCCCTTCCCGCCGCGCGCTTCATTACTGCCGCGATGATCGCGTACGTTTCCATCCATGCCGCCCGAACCTCAGGCGTGAACTCCGGCCCCAGCATCTGGTCCAGCATCCATATGAGCGCCGCGCCTACGGACTCGTACTGCTCCGCCCTCACGCCGTACGCCGTGTGGCGACGGCCCAGCGATGCGGCATCGGCCACGAGCGACGGGGCTCGGTCGAGCGAGTTGATGATGGAGCCGAGCATAGCCATGAACTTGGCTCCTTGCTGCCGCATGTCGACCCGGCCGAACAGGCCGCGGGCGGCCGGATCGAGCTCGAACAGGCGATCGTAGAAGATCCGCGACGCCTCCTCGACGCGCGGCGCCACCTGAGCCCAGCTTTGACGGACTAGTCGTTCGCGCTCGGGAGTCATTGGCGCACCTCTGCATCTCTGTGGGGTGTGGTAGTGGATGGCCCGAACAGCTCCGGCTCCAAAACGGAAGCGGCACCGAACACATAGGCTGCAACAACAAGCACAAGGACCAGGATAATGGTGGCGATCGCGCCGGTGCGATGCCGGCTCGCCCTACGGTCGGCATGCACGCCGCGTCTCCCGCGGTGCGCGGTCACCAGCGCCTCGGCAAACGCGCCTGCCGTCATGTAACGATCCGCCGGTACCTTGGCGAGTGAGCGATTTACGACGGCCTCGAGCTGTGACGAGACCGTCGGCCGCACGGTCCGAAGCGATGGCACATCGTCACGAGCGTGTCGTGCCAGCACGGCGCGAAGCGAGCCGCCAGCGAACGGTGGATGGCCCGCAAGCATCTCGTACAGCACACATCCAAGGGAATAGATGTCACTGCGGCCATCCACCGGATACTCCCCATCCGCCTGCTCGGGACTCATATAGGCCGGGGTGCCAATGGCCGCGCCCGTGTCCGTCAACCGCTCATCCGTCTCCGACTCCAGCGTTCTGGCGATGCCGAAGTCCGCGACGAGCACCTGCCCCGCCGAAAGAAGGAGATTCTCCGGTTTGATGTCGCGGTGAATGATACCGCTGCGGCCGGCGGCATCCAGAGCTCCGGCCACCTGGCTCGTGATGGCCAGGGCTTCGTCGATCGGAAGCTGCGGCTCACGCTCCAGACGCTGCCGCAGCGACTCTCCATCGACGAAGGGCATCACGTAATAGAGCATTCCCGCCGCCGTCCCCGAGTCGAACAGTGGCAATATGTTAGGATGATGAAGAGAGCTGATGAGGCGGATCTCGCGGAGAAATCGGTCGTCGCTGAGCGTGGCGGCAAGCTCCGGACGCAGCAGCTTGATCGCGACCTTTCTGTCGTGCCGAACATCTCGCGCAAGCAGCACCAGCCCATATCCACCGGCGCCAATCTCGCGCACCACATGGTAGCGGTCAGCCAGTGCTGCAGCGAACGCGGCGATCGGGTCGGCAATCGCGGTCATGCTGCGTTGTGGCGGCGCTTCGAGCAGTGCTACGCCGCCCGCCGCGGGGCTCCATGCACGGTTGTTGCCTGAACCGCGAATGGTCTGCGCCAGCGCCAACACCGTCGCATCGGCCGGGACGTCGAGTCGCTCCGCCACGAGCGCCTCGTGGAAGCGCGCATGGTGTACGGCACCCTCACGGTCGCCAGCTGCGACCAGTGCTTCCATGAGGGCCGCCGCAACACGGTCGTTCAGCGGATACTGGGCCGCGAGCATGCGCCACCAGCGCACTGCCGCCATCGGTTCGCCGCGGCGTGTGGCATCCTCGGCCAGCCGCTCGAGCGCTGCCGCGGATTCGCTCGCAAGGGAGTCGCGCTGCATCTGGAGCCATCGCTCGAACTCCGGCACTTCACGGAAGTGGAAGCCGTCCACCAACCGTCCCTGGTAGAGCTGCACCGCCCGCTCAAGGTCTCCGTTTGCAATCGCGTTCCGGAAGTCCGCTACGTCGCTGGATGTTACCGATGCATCGAGCCCGACTGCGTCCTCGGTAGTGATGAGGTGCCCGCCGCCCACTGTCTCGGTAAGCGTCGCCAGATCCTCGTCCACTGTGCCGTACCCCGCCGATTCGGCCGGCGGCAGGATCGCTGCAAGACGAGCCCGAGAGATGCCTCCTTGCGCGTGACAGGCAAGCGTCGTCAGCAGTGCCTGTCGCCGTGCTGAGCGAGAGACACCGCTGACTCGTTTTCCGTCCTTTAGGACGACCAGCTCGCCAAAGGCCTGGATCCGAAGCACACGCACCCCGTATGTGAGGCACTCACCGCGCCCTCACCGCCGGAACAATCGACAAGGGACATCAATCAGGGATGCGCAAGGCGAGCCATCCAGAGGACAGAGGCAGCGAAGACTCACGCCCCCAGGCGGAATGGCGCCGGCCCAGGCATCAAATCCGGCCAGGTCGCTCCGCCTCCTCGCACGGAGGTTGCGCAAGGGCTTGTTCATGCCCTCACCGCTGTTCGATCTGCTCTCCGGCCGACTCGGCGCTCGCCGCACTGTGGAAAGCGTCGTCCCGAGACGCACCTTCTCCGACGTCATCCTTCCGCCGGCGACCAGGCGCACTCTCGATCAGGCGCTGGCGCAGGTGCACAGCCATGAGCTCATCTTCCGGAAGTGGGGCCTGGGGGAGCGGCACGCGACCGGCAGAGGCCTGGCCTTCAACTTTGCGGGACCGCCGGGGACCGGGAAGACAATCTGTGCCGAAGCCATCGCCCACACGCTGGGACGGAAGCTACTCGTCGTCCGTTACGCCGAGATGGAATCCATGTGGGTAGGGGAAACGCCGAAGAACGTCGCGGCGGTGTTTCGGCTCGCCGCGGATCAGGATGCGGTGCTTCTGTTCGACGAGGCGGATGCAATCGCAGCCAGACGATCGTCGGGTTCGCCGCAGCCGTACGCACGGGAATCGAACACCGTGGTTAGCGTGCTGCTTCGGGAGCTCGAGGCGTTCAACGGCGTCGTCATCTTTGCCACGAATCTGGCGGCCAACTTCGACCCTGCCTTCGAGCGCCGCATCCGCACGCACGTCCTCTTCGAGATGCCCGGGGTGGAAGAGCGCGAGCAGATCTGGCGAGTGCAAATCCATCCCGACCGGACACCCCTCGCGGACGATGTCGACTTCCGTGCGCTGGCCGAACAGTACGCGGTGAGCGGCGGAGACATCAAGAATGCCGTACTGAAAGCGGCCACGGCAGCTGCTACCGAGACGGGTGCCGACCTCGCCAAACGGATCCACCAGCGCCATCTCGTACTGGCAATGGAGGATGTGCTGGCGGCGAAGTCGATCATGCGCCAGTCGTTGTTCGACGAGGAAGGGCGGGCTCCGACGCGTGAGGAAGATCGGCTGCTGGGCGCCATCCAAGCCGCCGAAGGGCGGTGGCGTGGTACCGCCCTCCTCGCCCTGGGTGCCGCCGCGGCGGCCCTGTTGATAGCGCTCGGCACGCTGCTGACGCTGCTGCTGAGGTAGCACTGACAGCGGAACAGTACCGCAGGAAGCGCCAGCGCGGGCGGCGAGCCGGCCGTGTCGGTATCGAACTCGAACTTCCGCTAAACCACGCGCTTCAGCATCGTGCCCGCCGGTATCGTCACCGACGCTGACTCGACCTGGTTGATCAGTGCCAGCTCGGCCATCGGAATCACCGACGGATACCGCTGATTGAACTCCGTCAGCGTCATGGGGCGATCCAGCCGAACCACTGCCAGGCGGTTGGGCTGCACGTTCAGAATCCGAGCGTCGGTCAACGGCGCGAAGCTGCCGAGGACCTGGCGGAACGTCGCGTCGTATGTCGCCACCCGCTGCTGCGGAGTGTAAGCGAGGAGCCGGTACGTTCGGCCACCGTGATCGATGAAGGCAACGATGCCGCCGACGACGCCATCCTGTGTCTGCGCCTGGAAGGTGCTCACGACCGCCGGCAGACCGTTGATCTGCGTCTGCACCGTTTGCAGAACGCGGATGCCCTCCTGCCGCAGGAACTGCTGCGCGGCCGTGCCGATGGCGCCCTGCGCCAGCGTGAGCTGCACGGCCGCGTCCTGGTTTTGGCTCACCGCGATCACCATTTGGGGGAGATTTTGCGCCTGCCAGCCACTCGGCAGCGTCATCTGAAACCGGAGCTCCGGATGGTAGTACCTCGCGCCCTCGAAGAAGCCGTTCCGGGGATTCACACCGTAGATCATCCCATCTATTCGGTTCATGTAGTCCGCGGCGCCCAGACGTAGAGTGGCAAAATCCTGGTCGACCGCCGCAACGCGTGCCCGCGTTCGCTCGATCCGCTCCTCAGGATAGGGGTGCGTGGACAGCCAGGCCGGAAGCGGACTCTGATTCTCCAGCTGGCTCATGCGCGCCAGCGCCGCGAACACGTTGGCCATTGTGCGCACGTCATACCCTTCCTCGAGTGCATAGCGGAAACCGAGATCGTCTGCCTGATGCTCGGCGTCGCGTCCATAACGCAGGAAGAGAAGCTGCATGCCCGCGCCAGCGAGGTCCCCGAACTGACGAAGCTCAGGAAGCAGGATCATCCCGACGCCCAAGCCGAGCTGAGCGAGTTGCGCCCGGGAGATCATCTGCACCGAGTGGCGCGCCGTCACGTGTCCTATCTCGTGTCCGAGCACGGTGGCCAGCTCGGCCTCCGCGTTCATGAGCGAGAGCAGTCCTCGCGTGAGGTAAATGAAGCCGCCCGGCAAAGCGAACGCGTTGGGCGTGGGATCATCCACCACACGGAAGTGCCATGGTAATTCGGGGCGCTCCGAATCGGCCGCGAGCCTGGCGCCGATCCGTTGTAGGTACTCCTGTATCGCGGCGTCGGGAACAAGTCCGATCGCGCTCTCGACATCCTGCGCCGCCTCGCGACCCATCGCCACTTCCTGCGACTCCGAGATGAGCGCTACCTCCCGGCGGCCGGTAACCGGATTCACGGCGCAGGCGCTCAGCGCCGTGCCTAACAGCGCGGCCAGTGCGAGAGAGCGAAAGCTCTTTGAACCTCTGAACATTGAACCTCCCACGCCGTGATTGACGGGCCCGCCAAACCCCTGGGTACAGTCACCTTCTGGTGCAATGTCGGGGCCTCGGCGGCGCCTGGAGCGGCTGCTCCCGGTGGATTGCTCTCCCTGATCAGAGTCCCACGGTCCGCTCTGCCACTCCTCCGCGCGTACTGAGCGCCCGCACCGTGAGCTCCCGCCGGCCGGCGTCTTCCGGAACATGCACCCTGACCGTGAACGACCGGGTCTCATTGCCGCCCAGCCAGAACTCCAGCTCGGGACCTACAATCCGCGCCTGGCGCTCCCCGCTGGAGGTTACCACCAGACGATCGGGTCGAACGATCTTCGCGCGCTTCGCCTGTTCGAGCGCTGTCGGGATCAATCCGGAATTGCGGACGGTGATGTTCAGCTCATGGGTGGCTGAGTCGGCGGCCATGCGCGGCAGCGCGCTAACTGCGACTTCCGTGATTCCCACTCGGGGGAGCGACATGGCCAGATGGAGGTTGAACATGGCCTGATTGTGACTCCACACCTCGATCACTTCGGGCGGCCCGTTCTGGGAGAAGAACTTCGGGTCGAAACCACCAATCTCGACCTCACCCAGCTGCGGGTGCTGGAACTTCGTCCACCGCTTGAAGCAGCGCCCGCCAAACACTTCATCGCAATAGCGGAGGATTTCCCAGTTGTCGATCCGGCCGTCACCGTCATAGTCCCGTTCGCGGCCATTGTGCCAGATCTCGTCACCGTACCAGATCGCTCCGTAGTAGAAGTAGCCGAAGTCGGGGCCATGGCCGAACAGCGGCGTAGCACGTGTGGAGTCGCCAGTAAAAGGATTTATAGGAAAGCGCGTGTGGTATGTGCGGTACACGTCACCCGCCCACGGATATCCGGTCAACGTGAGCCCCACCGAGTCGAGGTACTGATAGAGGCGAAGATCCTCCGGATACATGCACTCCGTTTCTTCGCAGGTCGAGGGCGGGCGCAGGTGCATAGGAACGCGCGTATCCATGGAGTTGGCGACGCCGACGTTCGGATGCGTGATGAGCCAGAGAAAGACGGAGCGTGTTTCCGGTTCCGACAGCGGGTACTCACCGGCACCACCCTGCGTCCAGCCGCGTCCCGTGGCATCGCGCCCGGGCTCCGGGCGCCAGTTCATTGGGTAGTTGCGATGCAGGTCCAGTCCGCCAATGCCGTCCTCGTTGTATCTGCCGTCGAGATCATTGTCGATCCCCTCGGACCACACCATCCACTCACCTGTACCGGCGGGAACGCGCTGCATCAGTCGGCCGCTCCGATCCTTGGGATCGAGCGTCCAGTCCCCCTTTCCCTTCCCGACCCGCTGTCGCATCTCGCGGATGAGCCCGTCGCCATCCAGGTCCTCGGGCGGATCCTCGTCCAGCAAACCGTCCCCGTCGGAATCATGCGGACGAATGGAGCTCCGATTCATCTGCGCAGTGAGCTTGTAGAGATCGGCACCGTCAGGATTGTTGTTGGGGCGAAGGTAGATGGCCTTCTCGTCGAGCAGCCGTGTGACGGCCGTGTCTCGGCCGTAATGCTCTAGGACGTACCACCCGAGGTAGAGGGTTGATTCCGACGACATGATCTCGCCGGAGTGCCGGCCGCCCTCGAAGAACGCCGCTGGCTTGTCCGTGTGCTCACCGGTCTTCTTGTTGGTGAGAGTGACCTGCCAGATGGGTTGGCCGCCGAAGCTGCGTCCCACCTCGTAGAGCTCGACCAGATCGGGATGCTCACGCGCCCAGCGATGCAGCCAGTCGTTCATCTCGACGGTGGTCTTGTAGTGCTGCCAATCCATCTCGCCCGGAACGAGCGGCTGCATCTCCCTGTAGTTGGTGAGCGGGAAAACGCTTGGGCCGGCGCGCTCGCCCGGAATTACCAGAACCTTGGTCGCTGTATCAGCGGGCGCCACTGGAGGGCGCTGCGCGAGCAAATCGCCGGCGCAGAGCAGCGCCATTGTCAGAAGGAGAATGCGCACGGGGCAGTGTGTTGGGGTGGTTGGCTGGGACCTCATCGGGCTCCCACAGCAAAGAAGTCGCACACTCATCGGGGAAAGGGCAGGCTTCCGACCTCAGACTGCCACAAAAGGTGGGGGCTGACAACCGTGGCGTGGCCTGGCGGGCGCTCCGATCGTCCTTCTGTCGGCCACCAGTCGACTACACACCAGGATATGCTCATGCGCCACCACGTTTCCGTGCGTTTGCTCCCCCTCTTTGGCCTGATCGCCGGCATCGCGGCCTGTTCAGGCAGTGACGCGAACGCGGACACCGACCTCGCCCGCGATCTCGCCCTCGCCACACAGATGAACCCTGCAGAGCCTACGCTCGCCGACACGACCCCGGCGGCCGCTCCCGCGCCGGCGCCGGCACCT
>CAZTIV010000083.1:0-7760 GCA_964613905.1 uncultured Gemmatimonadaceae bacterium
GGTCAGAGTGCCAAAAGGGAGGCCAAAGTAGCCCGCGGGATGGAGGGGCGCAAGGGAACAGATCACACTCCTCGGCGGTCGTCGCCCGTTGACCTGCCTTCCGCCCAACCGCTACGTTCCAAGGCTATGCCAGACGACCGGCTCATCGTACGCGGCGCACGCGTACACAACCTCAGAAACGTTACCGTTGAGCTCCCCCGGGACCGGCTCACGGTCATCACCGGCCTCTCCGGGTCCGGCAAGTCGTCGCTCGCGTTCGACACGATCTACGCCGAAGGCCAGCGCCGCTACGTGGAATCGCTCTCGGCCTACGCCCGGCAGTTCCTGGGACTCATGGAAAAGCCGGACGTGGACGCCATCGAAGGCCTCTCGCCGGCCATCTCCATAGAGCAGAAGACCACCGGCCACAACCCGCGCTCCACCGTGGGTACGGTCACTGAGGTCTATGACTACCTTCGACTCCTCTGGGCGCGCGCAGGGATCCCGCATTGTCCCAATGACGGCTCCCCCATCCGCCGGCAGAGCGCCTCCCAGATTGCGGACACCATTCTGGAATGGCCGGAAGGCACCCGGATCGAGCTGCTGGCTCCGTTGGTGCGCGGGCGCAAAGGCGAGTTCCGCGACCTGTTCGAAGGGGCGAGGCGCCAGGGCTTTGCCCGCGTACGGGTGGACGGCGAGGTGTATGACCTGACCGATCCGCCAAAGCTCAACCGGCGGGTGAACCACGACATCGCGCTCGTGGTGGACCGGCTGGTGGTGCGCGCCGCCGACCGCGCGCGGCTCAACGACTCGGTGGAAACGGCGCTCCGCGCGGCTGAAGGCATGGTGGAGGTGGTGCGAGGCAAGGAGAGCGTGGTCTTCTCGGAACGCTACGCCTGCCCCGTGTGCGGCTACTCGCTGGCCGAGTTGGAGCCCAGACAGTTCTCGTTCAACTCGCCCTTCGGAGCGTGCACCGCCTGCGGCGGGCTCGGCACCCGCCGTGAGGTGAGCCCCGAACTGGTGCTGGGTGATCCCCAGATATCCATCCTGGAAGGTGTGGTGCTCCCTTGGGGCGAGCCCACCGGATACCTGAGGAAGACCGTGCTTCCGGCGCTGGCCAAGGCATTTGGCTTCGATCCCGCTGCACCCTGGGCCGCCATCCCCGCGCGGGTGCGGCACCGACTCCTGCACGGCGTGCCCGACCTCAAGCTCTCGTTCCCCGTGGAAGGCGCGAGGGGGGGGGGCCGCTACGAGAGCGCCTGGGAAGGAATCCTCGCCAATGTTGAGCGGCGCTATCGAGAGACGTCGTCAGACGCGGTGCGGCAGCAACTCGACCAGTACATGTCGGAACGCCCCTGCGACGCCTGCGGCGGAAGGCGGCTTAAACCCGAGAGTCTGAGCGTGCTCGTGCACAACCGGAGCCTGGGCGACGTGGTGAACCTGCCGGTCACCGAGGCGCTCGCGTTCTTCAAGGGGATCCCGGTGGGGCGCGGCGGGAACGGCCGCCTCGACCCCGAGATCGCGGGGCCAATTCTTAGAGAAGTGACCGACCGGCTGCGTTTCCTGGCGGACGTAGGTCTCGACTACCTCACACTCGGCCGCGCCGCAGGCACCCTCTCAGGGGGAGAGGCCCAGCGCATCCGGCTCGCCACCCAGATAGGAAGTCGGCTGGTGGGCGTGCTCTATATTCTGGACGAGCCCTCCATAGGGCTTCACCCGCGCGATACCCAGCGCCTGCTCGGCACGCTCAAGGGGCTGCGCGACCTCGGCAACACTGTGCTCGTGGTGGAGCACGATCCCGACACGATCCGCGCGGCCGACCACGTGCTGGACCTCGGGCCCCGCGCCGGCCGGCTTGGCGGCGAGGTCGTAGCGTCGGGCTCGCTGGATGACGTCATCAAGCATCCCACTTCTCTCACTGCGCGTTACCTGCGGGGAGATCTCCGCATCCCGGTGCCGTCCAGCCGGCGTCCGGTCGACGTCAAACATGCCGTGAGGGTGCGCGGCGCCCGCCAGCACAATCTCCGGAACCTAGACGTGGCGTTCCCGCTGGGTGCGTTCGTGGCAGTGACCGGTGTATCCGGTTCGGGCAAGTCCACGCTGGTCACGGACATTCTCTATGACGGGCTGGCGCGCCACTTCTACCGGGCGCGCACCCTACCCGGCGAGCACGACCGGATCGAGGGGCTCGACCGGCTCGACAAGGTGCTGCTCATAGACCAGAGCCCCATCGGCCGCACGCCGCGCTCCAACCCGGCCACGTACACCGGGCTCTTTACGCCTATCCGCGACCTGTTCAGCCAGTTGGCGGAATCCAAGATCCGGGGCTACGGGCCCGGCCGCTTCTCGTTCAACGTGAAGGGCGGCCGGTGCGAAGCCTGCCAGGGCGACGGCCTGGTCAAGATCGAGATGCATTTCCTCCCCGACGTGTACGTATCGTGCGAGGTGTGCAACGGCCGCCGCTACAACCGCGAAACTCTGGACGTGCGTTACAAGGGACGCTCGATTGCCGACGTGCTGGACATGACCGTGACCGACGCGCTCGAGTTCTTCGAGGAGCAGCCCCGTATTCGCGCCAAGCTCGAGGTGCTGAACGACGTTGGCCTGGGGTACATCCACCTGGGGCAGAGTGCCACCACGCTCTCGGGCGGCGAGGCGCAGCGCGTCAAGCTCGCCACCGAGCTGAGCAAGCGTGACACCGGCCGCACGATGTACATCCTGGACGAGCCTACCACTGGCCTTCACTTCGAAGACGTCCGCCTGCTGCTGGACGTGCTGCACCGGCTGGTAAGCCGCGGCAACACAGTGGTGGTAATCGAGCACAACCTTGAGGTGGTGAAGACGGCCGACTGGGTGATTGACCTGGGGCCGGAAGGGGGCGCGGCGGGCGGCGCGGTCGTGGCGGAGGGTACCCCGGAGGATGTGGTGCGGGTTGCCGACTCACACACGGGCAGGTACCTGAGGGAGGTGTTCTCCGACTGACCCTTCCGATTGCCTCGACCCTCATGACCGCCTCTTCTTGCATTCGTTCAATCCACGCCAGGCATTCAAGACCCGACTCGCCCTCTTCCCCAGGTTGGTACCCGGTCCCGTGCGTCCGCGTGGGCCCGGTTACTCACATTGGCGGGGAGGTTATCAATGCACGTTCGAGCTTCGTTGGTGGTGATGGCGTCCGTGGTCGGGTTACTGGCCTGCGACACGCAGCCCGTGGAGGTTCCGGCCGGTGAAGGACCGAGCTTCAGGGGGGGGAGTCCGGTGGATATCGTCACGGGCGGTGGACAGTTTGACGTAGTGATCGCCGCGGGCACGTTCATCGGGAATTTCGGGTTCAGCGCGATCGGCCGTCCAGACGGCAGCGCCACCGGCCAGTTGGAGTTCCAGCTGGAGCTGGGAGGCCTCCCTATCCGGTTTCACGGCGTCGTGACGTGCGTCTCCGTGGATCGCGAACTGAATCGCGCCTGGATCGGCGGGATCGTGACCCAGAACGACTCTGAGCATCCCAGCTACACCACCGAGCGTACGCAGCCCGGCCGGGACATCTGGTTCCGGGTGCTGGACAACGGTCAGGGCGAGGGAGCCGAGGCGGACCGGACGACGTTCGTTGGATTCGAGGGTGACCGCAACATCATTACGTCCCAGGAGTACTGCGACGTCCAGCCCTGGGTGGAGGACCCGCCCAACGCGGCGACGTGGGCGGTGACCGGGAACCTCTCGATCCAGTAGAACTCGGCGCGCTGCGCCGCGTGGGCGAGGGCCGGTGTCTCCGTGCGGCAACGGGTGACGGTGAGAAGCGGCTGGGCTTGCCACCCGGCGCCCCGTTACTCTGGCGCGGGGCCCGGCTCTCTCCGTTGCCGGCGCCGGGCCGTAGAGTGGCGGCGGTACCGGGCGGGTGTGAAGCCGCTGAAGCGCTTGAAGGTGCGGGTAAAGTGTGCCTGGTCGGCGAACCCGGCCCGCGCTGCAATGGCTGCCACCGGCTCGTCGGAGTTCCGCAACCGCCCCGCCGCCCATTCGAGCCGCCGCTGTCGCTGATAGGTTCCGAGCGACGTCCCGAAGCAAAGCCGGAAGACTCGCGTCAGGTACACGGGGTGCACTCCCACCTCCGCGGCGATTTCGGATACCCGCAGCGGCTGGAGCGGCGTCTCATGGACGATCTCGAGCGCACGTAACGCCCAGTCAGGAGGGGTCACCGGGTCGCGGGCCGCGTCCGTGTCCGCCGCGGCACCGATGAGCTCGATGGCCAGCGCTTCAATCTCCTGGACCGCGACCTCGTTCCCCGCGGAGAGCCGGTGCCGGAGCCGCCGAGCCACCTCCGCTGCGCTCGGATGCGCCATGACCGCCGGCCCGTCCAGCAGTTCCCGGCACGGGCCAAGCCGGTCGCGCTCGAACAGCGGCGTCGGCTCCAGCACGAGCACCCGGGCACCGGCATTCCCGATGCGGTTGGCGTGGCGTTCGCCCCCTGGCTCTACGAATACGGTGCCCGGCGTGCAGGCGCTGGCGGCGCCACGAATTTCGAGATCGAACGCTCCTTCGAGCATTACGGCTACGACCGTCCGGTCGTGCACGTGCGGAGGCAGCACGTCGCCCGGAGCAAACTCCGCTTCGGTGACACGCAGGCCGTCCAGTTCCGCCGTGTGGAACCTGGGACTGCCCATGGTAACGGGGACGATGCGCTGGCCCATATGGTATCCAGACCGTACTCCGGCGGGCCGCGCAGGTTCCGAACCGGCCGGACCTTGCATTCGTTCAAAAACGATCGCGTCCCGGCGCCCCCGGCCGCCTTCTTTGCATTCCCGGGTCCAAACTGACACTTTTTGAAACACGGGCCGTAAGGCTGGGCGGGCCGGACCGGGCGGTTCGGAGAAAGGGAGCCGTGGGTGACATCGTTTTCCTGATTCCGCTGGCCGGGATTGCGGCCGGCGTGGTTCTGGCGCTTCCCGTCATCCGGTTGATCGTGCGGGTGGTCGAGCGCAAGTTCCTGACGGAGCCGGCCGCGCCGTCGCTCGATGCAGACCGGGTGCATACCGAGCTCGAGGAGGTGAAGCGGCGGATCGAGGAGCTTGAGGAACGCCAGGATTTCGCCGAGCGGATGCTGACCCGCGGGCGCGCGGGTGAGCGCGTGGAGGAGCGTACGTGAGCGGATTCGAAGTAATGGCGCTGTTCGGCGTGCTGGCGCTGGTAGGCCTCACAGTACATGGCGTTCTGCGGGTCATCCGGCAGTACGTCGACCGCAAGTTCGGGTCGAGGGGGCTCGAACCGCATGAGCTGGCCGCCATCAGGGCCGAAATCGCGGATATGAGGACGCGCGTGGACGACTCTGACGATCTTGAGCGGCGGCTCCAGGAACTGGAGGAGCGGATGGATTTTGCCGAACGCGTGCTGGCGCAGCAGCCGAGCCGGCCGGGGTTGCCGGGCGGGGCTCAGGGAGCCTGATATAATATGGAAGGGATTCTCGCGGTTACGTTCATCTTTGGCGGCGGTTCGCTGTTCCTGCTGGCCATCTCGCCCGTGGGGCGCGCCATCGCCAACCGGATCCAGGGCGCTCCGGGAGCGGCTTCGAACCAGGCCGTCCAGCGACTGGAGGCGGAAGTGGAGCATTTGCGCCAGGATGTAGTGGAGATGCAGGAACGGTTGGACTTCGCGGAGCGGTTGCTGGCCCAGCACCGGGAGGCGCCGCGCATGGGGTCCGGACACGGCGGAGGAGACGCGTGAGTTTGTGGTTTGCGATCGCCATGATCGTGGTTGCGTCGGCGTTCTTCAAGTCGCCGTTGCCGAGGGCCATGGCGGAGTCGATGCGGCGCGGCTCGCAGGGCGACCCCAGGCTGGTTGAAATGGTCGAACACCTGGCGGAAGACGTGCGGCTGCTGCGGGACGACGTGATGGATTTGCAGGAACGGTTGGATTTCACCGAACGAGCGCTGGCCGACGTCAGGCGGCGCGACGTGCTGCCGGGCCGGTGAGCCGGCGCACGACGTTGGGAACCCTGAGCGCGGCGGTCCGGTCTGAGCGGTGCCGCGGCGGAGGCTGAACCGAGTATGGGATTCTTTTCGCGCCTGGGGACGGTCATCAAGGCGAACCTGAACGCTTTGATCGGTCGTGCCGAAGACCCCAAGAAGGTGCTCGACCAGTTGCTGCTGGACATGCGGCAGCAACTGTCGAAGACCAAGCAGGACGTGGCGGCCGCGATTGCCGACGAAAAAAAGCTCCAGGCCCAGGTCGAGCGGGAGAAGAAGCAGGCCGAAGACTGGGAGCGGCGGGCAATGCTGGCGGTGAACGAGGGCCGGGACGACCTGGCCAAGCAGGCGCTCATGCGCCACGCCGAATACCTTCAGAACGCCCAGCAACTGCACGAGACCTGGGTCCGCCACAAGGCCGACGTGGAGAACCTCAAGGTGTCGCTGCGTCAGCTGAACGACAAGATCGAAGAGGCGAAGCGTAAGAAGAACGTCCTCATCGCACGGCAGAGACGGGCCGAAGCGCAGGGCCGGATCCAGGAAACGATCTCCTCGATGAGCAACAAGAGCGCGTTCGAGAGCTTCGATCGGATGGAGGAGAAGATCGAGGACATGGAGCGGCAGGCGCTGGCGGCATCCGAGTTGGCCGGGGAACTGAACCGTGGCGAGTTGGCGGAGGAGTTCAAGGCGCTCGAGTATCGCGGGTCGGCCGACCAGCAACTCATCGAACTCAAGCGCAAGATGGGGCTGCTTGGTGCCGGTGAGGGCGAGGCCAAACCCCAGCTTCCGGCCGGTAGCGGCAACGAGGCGCACGCCGAGGATGCCGAGCTGGTGGACGAAGAGGAACCGGATCGCCGATAAGCGGTCTGCGTAACTATGTACCGCGCGGCGTCGGCCCGGTTACCGGGCCGGCGCCGTTGTTCGTTAATGTGGCGGCGGCCCTCACAAGGAGGTTACATGAAGGGTCTTGTCAGTGCCGTCGCCATCGCGGCGGTGATAGGGTTCCTGGCTCAGCCGCTCCCGGTTGATGCCCAGGAGGATGACGGCAACTTCGACCGTTGTCTCCAGAGCGGAATCTCGGCGTGTGATGAGGCGTTCCCCAGGTCAGGACTCCTGTCCACGACCGCACGTGGGTGGTGCTACCTCGGAGTCACCGCAACTTGCGCTCTGGAGTAACGGGCCGGAGAATGGGCGAATCGGATGCGGCGGGGCACAATGCCCCGCCGCTTTTTTCACCGGTCCGCGCATGCGTCGTTTTGGTACGGCTTGCATAAGTACGGTTACCGCTTGTTTCCTCGACCATCCTACCTTGGGTCCCGTGCAGCCGGCCTCCTCGTTTTTCACTTCATCTACAGGAGGCAGCCATGCGAAACGTACTGGGCATTGTGGTGTTGGCAGGCATGTTGGGACTGTTGTCCAATCCCGCTCCAGCCGATGCCGAAGATCTCGACACCTGCATGCAGGAGTCAATCAAATCATGCGACAAGGATTTCCCCGGTGGGGGACTGTACTCATCGTCGATCCGTGGTTGGTGCTACATCATCCGTACCGGGATGTGCGCACTGGAATAGCAGGTTTCCGTTCGTTGGCCCCGGCCGGCGCACCAGGGGTGGGAGGGAAGGTCCCTCCCGCCCCAGATCGGGGTTGGGCGTGATACTCCCGCTCAAGGCGGAGCTGGCGTTCGCCATCCAGCTCGTTACACGCCATCGGACTCCGCGGCTCGCGGCGCTGCTTGCGGCGGCGGTGGTGGCCAGTCTCGCAATCGGCGGCCGAGACGGCGGGCTTGCCGATCCGTTGTTTCTCATAGCCGGCACTCTGGTTGCCGTGGGT
>CAZTIV010000084.1:0-3046 GCA_964613905.1 uncultured Gemmatimonadaceae bacterium
CGGGTGCTCGGCACCAGCACGGAGACGGAGACGATCGAGCAGGCATTGGATCTGGTGGCGTTCGGTGAACGGCTGGCGGAGGGCACCAGGCGGATGCGTGGGCGTGCGTGGTCCGACCTGGTCGGCGAGATGGACCGGCTCGAGGGCGCACGCAGGGGATAGATGCTGAGGTATGTGGTCGACACCAATCTCTACGTAGCGGCCATCACCACCGATGCCGGCAGCGAGGCGCTCCAGGCGTTTCAGCGGCGCTGTGCACCGTTCGTCTATCAGCATTCGACGGTAGCGCAGGAGATTCTCGCGGGGGCCCGCGATGAGGCGGGGTACCGGGGCTACCATGGAGCCTGGGTCGCACCCTTCGAGCAGATGGGGCGTGTGATCACTCCGAGCCACGGATCATGGACGCGGGCGGCTCGCATCATGATGCGCCTGGTCCATCGCGGGCCGATGAGCCCCGGCGGGTTCACGCGGAGCTTTCTCAACGACTGCCTCATAGCGGCGTCCGCCCGGGAACACGGTTTCGTTCTGGTTACCGCCAACACGGATGATTTCGATCTGATCCGACAGGTTGAGCCGGGGCTGAGATATGCGGCGCCGTGGCCGGAGGGGTGAAGGCGGCCGCGGCCCGCGATGCATTTTGCATGTATGATATCTCATGACTACATTAACACTCACCCATGACGCGCCGTCCCGTTCAGATCTATCTGGAGCCCCGTGACCGGGTGTTGCTCGAGCAGTTGGCCGAGCGGCTGAGGTTGAGCATGGCTGAAACGGTGCGGGAGGCGGTGCGGCGATGGGCGCGGGATCTTTCGGGTGAGGGGGACGGGGTGTTGAGTCTGATTGGGAGCGCTGACGCGCCGGGGGTCCCGGTCGATCTTTCCACGCGCCATGACGAGTACGCGGTCAGGGGTTATCCGGCAGCCAGGGTAGCGGAGCGCCCCGCGGGCGGCAGGGGGCGAGCAGGGAAGTGAGCGGGAGGCGCGTGCTGGTGGACACCGGGGCGTGGCTTGCGGCAATCCACCGGCGCGATCAATACCACACACCGGCGGCGTCGTGCTTGAGGCAGCTCAAGTCCGAGCGGGCCACTCTCGTGGTTACCAACCTGATACTGGCGGAGTTGCACCTGCACCTTGTGCACAGCCTGGGATCCACCCCGGCGGCGGACAACCTCGAGACGATACTGGCCGACCCGATGGTCGAAGAGGTATTCGCGGATCGTGAGGTCGAGTCGAGGGCGTTGAGCGACTGGATCAGGGGCTTTGCCGATCAGCCGTTCACTTTCACCGACGCGGTGAGTTTTGCGGTGATGCGGTCTCAGAGAATCAACGAGGCGTTTACCTTCGACCGGCACTTCGCGGTGGCGGGGTTCACCATGTTGCCGGGGTGAAGGTTCCCCGGCCCGGCACGATCTGGCGCAGAAATTCGTCCACCGGCACGCAGAGGATGTCGCCGATAATCGCGGAACTGGCTCCATATTGGGTCGCAATATGGCGAGATAACTGCCATTTTGTAACACACGCGTCGCCGCTCACGCCACCCGGGGCTTTCCTCTGGTTGTGAAGCGTACCTGAACGCCCGCGTGTCCGAGCATTGCCACAAGGGTGTCGATGCTGAACCGCTCGATCTTGCCTCGCACAAGGTCGCTCACGCGGGGCTGGGAGACCCCGAAGAGTCTGGCGGCCTGGACCTGAGTCAATCCGCGGCTCTCGATCAGTCGCGTCAACTCGATCATCAGGTCCGCGCGCACGTGGAGGTTCTCGGCTTCGTCGGGGGGAAAGCCAAGATCCCGAAATACGTTGCTGCTCCCTCGACGGATCTTCACAGCCATTGTCGCTCCTCAGCGCTCGCGGCGCTCGCCAAGGACCTGAGCCAGGCGCCTACGGGCCAGATCAAGGTCTGCGCGTCGGGTCCGCGCGGTCCGCTTCTCAAACGCGTGCAATACGTAGATACCCTCGTCGAACTTCGCCGTACAGATGATCCGGTGTTCCCGCTCCGTGTGAATCCGGATCTCGTAAACGCCTGTCCCGACCGTCGTCAGGGGTTTGAAGTCACCCGGTTGCTTGCCCTGTTGGACGCGGCGCAACTGGTATCCGCCCTCGCGGCGAGCTGCATCCGGAAACGCTCGCAGATCCCTGAGAGAGGAGCCGACCCAGAGCAGCGGCTTGTCGGGCCGCTGGGAATATATATCCACTTATATAGTCCGGGTAAGGCCGGGGAAGTACATGGCCCGAGGATAGCGGCCGTCGCGGGACTGCCGGTAACCTTGCGGACGCAGAAACGATCATGCGGACGCAACGCCGGTCGTCGGTGGCCCAATGGCTCCCGCCGCCCGGCGTTACCTTCCGGCTCACCACCTCACGGCCGCAACACCGACTGCAGCGCCCGTCCGTCGCGGGTGCGGTAGGCCGAGAAGCCACGGTGGTCGAGCGTCAGGATGGCGTCGAGCGAGAGTGCCTCGGCCAGGAGGAGGAGGGTGGCGTCGGCGAAGTCCATGGGGGTGTCGTGGTAGCGTTCCATGAGTGCCGCCGCGGCCATGAGTTCGGGAGCGCGAGTCAGGTCGTAGACCTCCATGCCGCTCAGGTCCACGAGTTCGGCAAGGTGGCGCGGGCCGTGGGTGTGGGGCGCCACGAAGTGCATGGTTTCGGTGATGACCGCTCCGGTGGTGACGAGTCTGCCGGTGAATCTGTCCCACCGCTCGGCTACGCTAGCGTGGCTCGGGTCACGGGGGTTCAGGTAGGCCACCAGTGGGCCGGTGTCCACGATCCAGGTGTTCAGGGACGCCAGTTGCGCTCCCGGATCGCCTTGCGCCACGGTTCGGCGTCCTCATCCGGCAGGTGCAGCCGGCCGCGGAGGTGACCGGTGCGCTGTCCCAGCGGACGTTCCTTCAGGGCATGCTCGAGGATCTCGCGCGTGACCTCCGAGACGGTCTTTCCCTGGGCGCGGGCCCGCTCTTCCAGGGCCTGTCTCAGGTTGGGTGGTGTGCGGATGGTGAGTGTAGTACGCATGTGTACAAGTGTATTACGGAATGGATGTTCAGGCAAGGATG
>CAZTIV010000084.1:3146-7659 GCA_964613905.1 uncultured Gemmatimonadaceae bacterium
TCGTTAACGGCATTTAACCGCGGAGAACGCAGAGGGCGCAGAGGAGGGTTTGGTGTGCCTGACCACGAGCATCTCCGCGTTCTCTGCGGTCTCGGCGCTCGATGCAGTTTCGGGAAAGGCATTGCAACGGAGATTCCCTACGGGCGCGGCGCTACCTCCCCCCGTTTGACCGCACACGCATACCCAATCATCTTTCACGGCTCACATGGAATTGCGGAGTAATTGATGCCTGCGAAGGTGCTCGTAACGGGAGCGACCGGGTTCACCGGGGGGCACATGTGTGACCACCTGAAAAGCCTGGGCTTCGAAGTTCGGGCTTTGGCGCGGAGCGCATCGAAAGGCAAGGCCCTGGCCGATCGGGGCATCGAAGTCGTCATGGGTGATCTGCTCGATCGGGAGTCCCTTGTGCGGGCGGCGAAGGACGTCACGATCGTCTTTCACATCGGCGCGATGTTTCGTCCGGAAAACGTAACGCTTCAGGACATGCGCCAGGTCAACGTAGAGGGTACGCGGAACATCATCGAGGCGGCCATCGCGAATGATGTCAAGCGCTTCGTGCATTGCAGCACTGTAGGCGTTCTGGGTGACGTGCGCGGCGGACCCGGCACCGAGACGACGCCTTATGCGCCGGGGGACCACTACCAGGTATCGAAGATGGAAGGCGAGCTGCTGGCTATCGAATACATGGAGAAACAAAAGCTGCCCATCACCATCTGCCGGCCCGGCCCGATCTACGGACCCCGGGATACCAGGTTCCTTGGAGTAACCAGGGCCATCAAGAAGGGCCGGTTCGCGGTCATTGGCTCCGGCGACGTGATATTCCAGTTGGTTTACGTCGGCGATCTGGTGGACGGGATTGCGAAATGCGGACTGGTGGATCGCGCGGTGGGCAATCTGTACATCCTGACGGGTGAAGAGCCGATAACGTTGAACCATCTGTTCGCTACGATCGCCGATGAGGTGGGGGCGACCTTGCCGAAATGGCGCATCCCGTACACGCCGGTTTACGTTGCCAGCATTCTGTGCGAAGCGATCTTCAAACCGTTCGGATTATCTCCGCCGCTGTATCGACGACGCGTCAAGTTCTTCAAGAACCAAAGGCTCTTCGACATATCGAAGGCCAGGGCGGAGCTCGGTTTCAAACCCGAGACCAGCCTCAAGGAAGCCGTTCACAGGACCGTGGACTGGTATCGCGCAGAGAAGCTCATCTAGTGCCGCACGACGGTGTTCCCGACTTGCCGGCCGGTTGCTGAACCATGATGGAGTCCAATATGTCCAAGTACCGTTCGTCATACATGGAGATGTACCGAAAAGCCCAGGGGACCGGCGAAGCGTATGACGTGAGTACCGGCAACAAGTTCGAGCAGGCGATTTATTCGTACGAGAAGGACCTCCTGGCAGAGCTTTACACCGAATACTTCGGCGACAAGGCGATCACCCTGCTTGATTTTGCGTGTGGCACCGGACGCATCATATCGGTGTTCGATGAGCTTGTGGCCGACAAGGTCGGGATGGACACGAGCGCCTATCAGCTGGAGGCGGCACGGGGCAAAGGCATCGCCGCCAGGTTCATTGAAGGCAATCTCGTCACCTCACCGGAGTTGCTCGAGGACGGTTCCTTCGATCTCATTACCTCGTTTCGCCTGTTCCTCAACCTCGAGCGCGCGAACCGCCTGCCGATCCTGCGCCAACTCCGCCGCGTCCTGAAGGACGACGGGTATCTCATCGTCGATAACCACATGAACAGATACTCGGTACTCGGGCTCATGGCGCTTTTTCTGCGCAAGGTGTTGCGATTTCCAGAGAAGGCGAAAGCCAGGCCTGGGCAGCGGGGGATCATCGGAACGATGTCGGAAATGGAATTCCGCAGCACTCTGCGGGCGGCCGGATTCCGGGTGATCAGAGTCCACCGGTTCTGGATCATTCCTGGTAACAAATCCCTCATCGCGCTGCCACAGAAAGCCCTGATATCGGTTGAGCGGCTGCTGGCCAGGATCCCGCTCCTCAACCTCCTGTCAAAGAACCAGGTTTACGTCTGCCAGAAGGACCTCCGCCGCGATCCAGCCTGAAGGCGTTCTACAGCATCGAGTCGTAGACGCGCCGGTAGCGCTCCAGGAAGACGCGGGGCGAGAACAGATCATTGACGGTCGAGTGGCAGTTCGTCTGGTACCGCTGGTAATTCTCACGAAGGTGCAGGATACTCGCGTGCAGTGACCGGGCATCCGGATCGAATACCACGCCACACTGATGCTGCGACAGGACTCCCGCAATCGATGTCGGCGTGCTGGCGAGCACGGGCTTGCCGTGCGCGAGAGATTCCAGGGCACTGTGGGGCGTCGGTTTGAGACTGCCATACTCGAGGCCGGGTAGAATCGTCGCATGAACGGAATCATAAACCTCCCCCATCGCCGTGATGACGCCATTTCGTAACTCAACGTTGCGCACGCCTGCCCGGGCGATCAACTCGCGTATTGCGGCCAGGTGATACTTGCGCCAGATCAGCAGAAACCGGACATCAGGAAGGGATTGGGCGGTCTGTACGATGAGGTGAACGCCTCGCTCAAGCAGGCTCGACCCTGCCAGGGGGCTCGTGGCGAACAGGACTGTGAATGGGCCGGACGCCGGTCGATACGGCGCCACGACCGCACCGGGATAGATCAGCGTGAGCGATGCTTCAGGAATTCCGCCCTGGCGGAGTATCTCTTTGTCGCGTTCGGATTCGACGACAATGTGCCGCAAGCGACGCAGGGTTGGGAGGTTCCGCTCGATAGATGGAAGAGGAGGAGGAGTCTTGCTCACGGTGAGCAGGGTTCGGGTCGGGTCGAGGCGCGAGAGGAGAAACCGCTCCCCGGCCGAGGCGAAGACGTGATTGATACTGCGCCGCGCCTGAGCCAATCTGACGAAGAAGGGAGCCAGGATTGCGAACGCCGCGGGAAGGAACACGGCTCGCCCATCTCGGCCGAAGACTCTACCCCGCTGGTTGAGACCGACGATCCTGGTTTTGCCCAGGGTGGCGCGTTCCTCCGCCAGAAGGCGGATCTCCTTGGAGACCGCCTCCCACTGGGGTGCATAGTTGTACATCCAGTAGGTGATCGCTGGTCTTTCGGAATCATCGCGATGCGTTGGATCGTCCCGCGATCGGAGCCTCGGCGACAAGATTATCTCACGGATTCAAGGAAGTTGCAGATTTCTTCGAGCCGGCGTTTGAATGCCTCATAGGTGTACTCCCGCTCCGCCAGCAGCCTCCCGTTTTCACCCAGAGAGAGCCGGGCGTTCTCATCGTTTGCCAGCCGGATCATCGCGCGAGCGAGATCGTCCTCATCGGGCTCGCAAATCATGGCACACTCATCATCCAGCACCTGGGTATGGGCGGGGATCCGCGTTGCGATGACCGGCCTGCCGGAATGAAGATAGGAATAAAGCTTCATGGGTGTGTTGGTTCCGGAAAGACGGGGAGAAACAAGGACATCGGCGCGTTCGAGCCATTGACCCAGTTCCGACAGGGGCTTGGGGCCCAGGAACTCCACCTTGTCATCGATGCCGAGGGAGCGGACCCTGGCCCGGTACTCGTCGATGTGTTCCGGGGCCCCTCCGACGATCATCAGGCGGCAAGGAGCCTGCCGAACGGCCTTGCTGAATGCATCGATCAGCAGGTCGATGCCCTGATACCACTCCAGGTTGCCGACGTAGAGGAAACGCACGTCGCTCTCTGCCGGCGTTTTCCGGAGGGTCGCACCGCTCCGGTCCAGGAAGGAGATATCGGGGAGCAGAAAGACATTCTCAGCACCGTACTTCGTGGCCCGATCGGCCAGAGCATCGCATACGGCGACAACCGCGAGCGCCGACCTCGCGGCGCGGCCTTCGGCGGTTTCCAGTACCCGCCGCTGCCATCCACGCAAACGGTACCTGTCCCCGATCTGTTCGGCCATCGAGGAATCCATGTCGTAAACGTACGGCACCCGGAAGAACAGCTTGAACGCCATCGCCAGGAAGATGGACTCTTCCACGGCATGAATGTGGTCATAGCGCCTGCGACGAAGCAGTCCGAAGGCCTTGAAGAAGAGCAGTACATCACAACAAACCTTCTTGACAGAAAAACCCGGTCTGATGTTGCTCAGGAATCGAAAGGCACGAATGCGGTGGAGCCCAACCCCGTCCCGGGTGCGGTTCTCACCTTCGTGGTACGTTACGAGGTCCACCTCATCGCCCCGCTCGGAAAGCGCCCGGAGCATGAGATCGACCGCAATCGGTGTACCGCGTTCCTGATAGAATGGCTGAGGCGCCAACAACAGTACTCTCACCGAACGACACCGCCTTTAATTGTGCCGGTCACAGTCTGTTCCCCGCTGAGAAGAGCCGCAATCGTGGGTCGTAACCGGTCCGCCTGCTCCGGAATGATCCCCCAGTCGGTTCTCCGATAGAGCAGATCGTCCGTATTCACTACCGATTCGCTCCGGGCCAACTGCCGGATCGCCTCCCGCATCGACGGCGTGACCGGGGTCGGAAGCGTCCC
>CAZTIV010000085.1:0-7401 GCA_964613905.1 uncultured Gemmatimonadaceae bacterium
CTGGAGCGACAACGCCGGTGAAATCCGCTGCCCCCGGTATTGCGGTCCAGCCAACTGCTTCGATCGCCGACTGACCTGCACTCCTGCCGCGGCGTTGGGTCCATTCCCGGGCCCCCGCGCCGCGGTGCATTCTGGTCCCGGAGCACTTAAGCAGTGATGAAACGCGTCTGAACCTCTTACGCATTGCCAGTCGGGAGTAGCACCTTGTAGGCCGCGCACCATTCAGCGTACGTTGCAGTCGGCCCGATGAGCGGCCGGGATCATTCCACTCCCGGAGGCACCGGCATGAGCGAAGTCGATCGCCGAAGCTTCGTTACCCGCATGACGATGGCGACCGCCGCCGCCACAGCTTCTTCCCTTGTACCCGGCATTGCATTCGGCGAAGATGCCGGGGAACTCCTGACCGATGCCTCCAACGTCACCTGGCGGAAGACGCCCTGCCGCTTCTGCGGTGTGGGGTGCGGTCTGCTCGTGGGTATCGAGCGTGGGCGCGCAGTGGCCGTGCGCGGCGATCCCGCTTCGCCCGTTAACAAGGGGCTCGCGTGCGTCAAGGGATACCACTCGGTGCAGGCGTTGTACGGCCGCGACCGCATCACCCGCGCTCGGGTGCGCCGGAACGGGCGGTTGGTAGAAGTCCCGATGGCCGAAGCCCTCGATCTCGTTGCGCGGGGGATCCGTGAGACGCTCGACCGGCACGGCAAGGACAGCATCGCCATGTACGGCAGCGGTCAGTGGACCATTCCCGCCGGCTACGTGGCGTCCAAGCTGTTCAAGGGAGCGCTCGGCACCAACAACCTCGAGGCCAACGCCCGGCTGTGCATGAGCAGCGCCGTCACCGGGTTCATGAGCACCTTCGGCCTGGACGAACCGCCCGGCTGTTACGAAGACATCGATCACGCTGATGTTTTCGTGCTCTGGGGCAACAACATGGCCGAAATGCATCCGGTGCTGTTCTCGCGAATGCTGGAGCAGCGCAGGAACCGGCCGGGTGTGCGCATCATAGATCTCGCCACCCGCACCACGCGTACGAGCTACGCCGCCGACCGCTCCCTTATCTTCGCTCCCCACGCCGATCTCGCGATCGCCAACGCCATCTGCCACGAGATCGTCGCGCGCGGCTGGGTTGACCGGCGCTTCGTCGAACGGCACGTGGCCTTCAAGCGGGGGAAGACCGGGATCGGTTACGGGCTCGAGGAAGACCGGGTGATCACCGATGAAGCGACGGACGCAACGTTCGACGAGTACGTTCGCTTCCTTGCGGATTACACGCCCGAGCGGGCGGCCGAAATCTCCGGCGTGCCGGCCGCGGACATCCGCTGGCTTGCCTCGCTCTACGGCGACCGCGCCCGCAAGGTCACGTCATTCTGGTGCATGGGGTTCAACCAGCACACTCGCGGGACCTGGATCAACAACCTCGTCTACAACATTCATCTCCTGGTGGGTAAGATCGCCACGCCCGGGAACAGTCCCTTCTCGCTCACCGGCCAGCCCAGTGCCTGCGGCACGGTGCGCGAGGTGGGGACACTCGCGCACAAACTCCCGAAGGGCGTGGTGACGAACGAAGCCGACAGGAGATTTGCCGCGGAGATCTGGGGAGTGCCGGTGGAGAACATCGATCCCAGGCCCGGGCATCATACGGTGTCGATGTTCCGGGCGCTGGATCGCGGAGATATCCGGTTCATGTGGATTCAGGTGACCAATCCCATGGTCACGATGCCGCATCTTAACCGATATCGCGCGGGTGCAAGAAGAGATGGCCGGTTTATTGTCGTGTCGGATGTGTACCCCACGCCTACCACCGACATAGCAGACGTTGTTCTGCCGGCCGCGATGTGGTTCGAACAGGAGGGGATGTTTGGCAACTCCGAGCGGCGCACGCAGCACTGGGACAAGCTGGTGGATCCCCCGGGCGAGGCGATGAGCGACACCTGGCAGCTGATCGAGGTCGCGCGGCGGCTCGGATTCCGGGAGCTGTTTCCGTGGGACGGGGCCACCCACATAGCGGATATCTGGAACGAATACATCCGATTTCACGACACGCCCGAACACCGGATGGCTCCGCTCTCGGAGCTCAAAGCGAGGCCCGGTGTCATCTGGCCCTTCGTGGATGGCAGGGAAACGAAATGGCGCTATAACACGGCGCACGATCCGGCGGCGAACCGTGATCGCGGTGACTTCGATTTCTACGGCAAGCCGGACCACCGGGCGTGGATCTGGCTGAGACCCTACGAGCCGCCGCCGGAAGTACCCGACCGGCAGTATCCGTTCTGGCTGAATACGGGTCGGGTGCTCGAGCACTGGCACTCGGGCTCCATGACGCGCCGAGTGCCGGTGCTGCACCGGGCCGTGCCGCGCGCCTATGTGGAGATCAATGCGGACGACGCGCGTGAACTGGGGATCCGTAACGGCGAGACGGTGCGTCTGGTGAGCCGTCGTGGAGCCATGACCATCCCTGCGCGCATAGACTACCGTGCCCAGCCGCCCCGCGGCCAGGTGTTCGTACCGTTCTTCGATGAATCGCTGTTGGTGAACGATCTCACCTTGGACGCCTTCTGCCCCATCTCCGGTCAGCCTGATTACAAGAAGTGCGCGGTGCGCGTGGAACGCGTGGGAACGCGCTCGGGCTGATGGAGCAACGGTCGCCTTCGGGAACACCCGACCTCGCGCGCCTCCTCGTGATCGCCGCGGTAGTCGTAATAATGGTCGTTGTGTTTTTCACGTTCTTTCCCGTAACGCCTGAACCGCCTCCCCCAACCCATCCGTCTCCTCCGGTTGCGGTGGCCGGCGATCCTATTCCCACTGAAGCCGAGGTATTCCGGATGCGGCCGGAGGACCTGGCCATAGCTCAGGATGTTGCCGTGAGGCCCGGCGCTCAGCCGCGTACGCTCGCCATCTATCACAGTTTGCGGGCGTACCCCGGCGCGCCCCCGCGCGTGCCCCACGGTCTCACGGACGAAGAATTCCGCAAGACGCTGTGCAACTCCTGCCACCTGCGCGGCGGTTACGTGGAGCGGTTCAGGAATTACGCGCCGGTGACGCCGCATCCCGAGTACACGGCCTGCCTGCAGTGTCATGTGGCTGACGCGATGCGGGTGGGCATCGCCCTGCCGGATCGCATTACCGACGTGATGTGCAGCCAGTGCCACGTTGACCCGGACCGCCCCCCTCCAAGCCTGGTGTCGGTTGACTGGACGCCCCGGGCATGGCCGCGCCTCGGAACGCGGGCAATGCCGGGGAGTCCGCCCGTGATCCCGCACGACCTGCACATGAGAGGCAACTGCGTTGCCTGCCACACCGGCCCCGGGGCCGTGCGCGAGGTGCGCAATACGCATCCGGAACGGGCCAACTGCCGGCAGTGCCACGTTCCGGCGCATGCAGATGAAGAAGTCTTCGTGCGTCCGGCGGCACTGGAGGATGCGTCGTGAAAGGCCGTGCGGTACTCGGTCCCGCGGTGGCTGCGATGGTCTCATGGAGTTGTGGCGAGACCGGCGAGGCGCAGCATCGGGACCCATATGCAGACACGATAGCGATCGAAGCCGTGGTCCTCCCGGAAGCGCCGCTGCTCGGCACCGTTGCAGCGGATACCGTCGTTGGTTTCACGGGACCGGGAGGACGGCCATTCGAGGTGACTCGGCGGACTTCACTGTCCGACGCGCACCTGTACCGGCGGATCGGGATCCGGACCTTCGATCTCCCCCTGCGGACGCCCCCGGCCACTCTTTCGCAGTACCCCTGTACGTCGTGCCATGAAGGGCTGCGTGTCAGAACTGCTTCTGCGGAACCGGCGCACCAGAACATCGTGCCGGTGCATCCGTCGCTCACCGCAGATGACTGTACGTCGTGCCACATGGCGGAAAACGTTGAGCGTCTGAGACTTCCGGGCGGGGGTACCGCCGCGCTCGATCAGGCGTACCGGCTGTGTGCACAGTGTCACTATGCCCCGGTTAACGCGTGGGCCGCGGGCATTCACGGCAAGCGCCTCGATGGATGGGGTGGCCGTCGCGTGGTGATGAACTGCGCCGACTGCCACGACCCGCATACACCAAGCCCCATTGACCGCATCCCGTTCCCCGGCCCGAAATTGCTGCCTCGGCAGGGTCAGCCATGAATCCTGATCGCGAACCCACCTTCGAGCAGTTCATGAGCGGGAGCACGCCTGAGGGAGTGGCGCCCGGGGGATGCGGTTCGGGATCCTGCGGATGCCGCGCTGACTATCCGCCCGATGGCCTGCTCGACAAGCAGGTGGACCGCCGGCAGGCGCTGGGCATGCTGTTCGGCGCGGTGGCTGCAACGTCGCAGGTGGTGAGTGCCTGCTCTCCAACGAGCCTGCTCACGGCGGAAGAACGCGAGGCGAAGCTCCTCGAGTGGGAGGAGCACTTCAAGGGCAACTTCCGCCTCATGACGCCGGATGAAAGGCAGGAGACGATTGATCGGCTGGAGCGGTTGGCAAAGCTCCGTCATGGAGTGGACGTGAACATTGGCGCAGCGGAAGCCATACCCGGCGTGATCTACGGTTACGCGTTCAACATTGCCAAGTGCAAGGGCTACCGGAACTGCGTCTCGGCCTGCATAAACGAGAACAACCTCGACCGCGGGGCCGGCACCCAGTACATCCGGATCTTCGAGATGGAAACCGGCTCCGTTGACCTGGACCATGCGGATGCCACCTACCAGCACGAAGTGCCGGCCGAAGGGCATTTCTACCTGGGCACGCAGTGCTTCCAGTGCGCCAATCCGCCGTGCGTGGACGTATGTCCCGTCGGGGCTACCTGGCAGGAGCCGGACGGCATTGTGGTGGTGGACTACGACTGGTGCATCGGGTGCCGGTACTGCATGGCGGCCTGCCCCTACTGGGCGCGCCGGTTCAACTGGGGCGCCCCCGAGGTTCCGGCCGAAGAGATGAACCCGGTTCAGCACTACCTGGGCAACCGGTTGCGCAAGAAGGGCGTGGTGGAGAAATGCACCTTCTGTATCCAGCGGTCGCGGGCCGGGAAGCTTCCCGCGTGCGTGGAGGCATGTCCCACTGGAGCGCGCGTATTTGGCAACCTGCTCGATCCTGACTCCGAGATCCGCTGGGTGCTCGCAAACAAGCAGGTGTTCCGCTTGAAGGAGGATCTGGGTACGGAACCCCGTTTCTGGTACTTCATGGACTGAGCGCACATGCACCTCAAGGCCTTCTTTCTGACCGCGCTCGATTCCGCCACCTCAGGCGGCCGTGCCTATCACGTCTGGATGGGTGCGCTCACCCTCGTCATGCTGGTGGGGGGATACGCGTACTCGATCCAGTTGCGCGAGGGGCTGATCGTCACAGGGATGAACGATCACGTGAGCTGGGGGCTGTACATATCCAACTTCACGTTCCTCGTAGGTCTTGCGGCCGCAGCGATGATGCTGGTCCTGCCGGCATATGTGCTGGAAGACGTGGATTTCGGCAGGGCGGTGCTACTTGCGGAAGGCGTAGCGGTGGCGGCACTGGTGATGTGTCTTGCGTTCGTGGTTGTGGACCTCGGCAATCCGTTCGCGTCGTGGCACCTGATGCCCATCGTGGGTCACCTCAACTGGCCGCGCTCGCTGCTTGCATGGGACGTGATCGTTTTGAACGGCTATCTCGCGCTGAACCTGGCCATCCCGTTCTACATCCTCTACAACCACTTTCAGGGGAAGAAGCCGGAGAAGCGGAAGTACCTGCCGTGGATGTATCTGGCGGTGATGTGGGCGGTGAGCATCCACCTGGTGACCGCATTCCTGCTGGCCGGTCTCCCTGCGCGCCCCTTCTGGCACTCGGCCCTGCTGGGCCCACGGTTCCTGGCCTCGGCGTTCACGGCGGGCCCCGCGTTCATGATCCTGATGCTCTGGTTCATCCGCACGCGAACGAGTTACCACATTGCGGACGGCGCCTTCAACAAACTGGCCATCATCACGACCGTGGCGGCGCAGATCAACCTTGTAATGCTGGGATCGGAGCTGTTCTACAAGTTCTACTGGCCCACGCACCACAGCATGAACGCCAAGTACCTGTTCTTCGGCATCGGAGAACACAAGGCGCTGGTGCCGTGGGTGTGGACGGCCATTGCGCTCAACGTGATGGCTACGGTGACGCTCACCATTCATCCGCTGCGGCGCGATCCGCGCTGGCTCATGCCCGCGTGTTTCGTACTGTTCGTGGCCATCTGGATAGAAAAAGGCATGGGACTCGTGATTCCGGGGTTTGTGCCGTCGCCGCTCGGCGAGATTGTGGAATACACCCCCACCTGGGTGGAACTTGCGGTTACCGCGGGCATCTGGGCGCTGGGGCTCTTTGTACTGACGGTGCTCATCCGGGTGGCGTTGCCCATAGAGCTGGGTGAGGTGAGGAGTCCGCACCTCAAGGAGGAACGGGAAGCGAAGAAGCCGCGCCGTCCGCGCTCGAGCGGGCTTGAACGGGTGCGGCCGGTGCGGTGGGGTCGCGAGCGTTGAGATCTCTCCGACAGCCTTCACCGCGGAGAACGCAGAGATCGCAGAGAGAGTCTGAGATGGTGGGGGGCGGGGAAGCAAGACCATTTACGTGGAGGATACCATGAGCAGGGGCTCACCGAACGATACGCGCTATCCCGCGGTGGCACTGGCGGCGGGCGTTGGCGCCGGAGTGGCGACCGGCGCGGTCATGCTGCTCGCGGGAGTCGATCCCAGAATCGCGGCGCTTGCGGGCCTCGCGGCTGCGTTCTTGCTGGGATCGTCGATCAAGTACACCGACCAGTGGGAACGGGCCGTTGTCCTGAGGCTGGGGAGGTTCCGCGGGCTTCGCGGGCCCGGGTTCTTCTGGATCGTACCCGTCATGGACCGGGTGGGATACAACATCGATCAGCGCATCCGGACCACGGACTTCGGCGCCGAGTCGTGCCTCACGCGTGACACCGTGCCAGTGAACGTGGACGCCATCGCGTTCTGGATCGTATCCGACGTGGCGAAAGCGGCGCTCGAGGTGCAGGACTACGAGCACGCCGTGATCGTAGCGGCGCAGACGGCTCTGCGTGACGCCATCGGCAAACACGACCTGGCCGAGCTGATTCAGACCAGGAAGGAGATGGGCGCGGGGCTCAAGGAGGCGCTGGATCGGAAGATGATCGACTGGGGTATCCACGTGCAATCGGTGGAGATCCGGGACGTGATCATCCCCGAGGCGCTGGAGGATGCCATGTCCCGCGAGGCCCAGGCGGAGCGGGAGCGCCAGGCCCGTATCATCCTGGGTACGGCCGAGACGGAGATCGCGGCCAAGTTCGTCGAGGCCGCCGAGCGGTATCACGCGTCTCCCATTGCGCTCAACCTCCGGGCCATGAACATGTTGTATGAGAGTATTGTGAAGCGGGGGTCGCTGATGGTGGTGCCGTCGGGATTGGCGGACTCGCTGAACGTCCCGAGCCT
>CAZTIV010000086.1:0-7320 GCA_964613905.1 uncultured Gemmatimonadaceae bacterium
GCATCCACCCGCGAATCCTGATCCGTCTCGTGAAGAGGCCGGTGATGGCGTGCGCCAGCAATGGAAGCGCCCCGTCCGCCGCCCCTGCCAGCGTGGCGTAAGGCGCGTGAATAGTCACGTCCGCTCGATCCGCGGCGCCATCCACCAGGCTGATTTCGTTTTCCCTGAGCACCAGATGTCCCGGCGGCAGGCCGTCCAGGTGCAGGTCAACTACGGTGGGCCGCCGAGCCAGAGCTTTACGCACTCCCCGATCGGTAAGCAGCCGTTCCATCCTGGCGTCCAACCGGCGCCTGAGCGGGGCCCACGAGATCATCCTGCTGTGCTGCGTGGCGGTGCCGGGCACGAATACGTAACCGAACTTCCTGCCATAGAGCCGCCGGTTCAGCTCCAGTGACGTGAAGCCGCCGCGGAACGCCACGCGGCGCGCCAGGAGCCCCGGATCGGTCAGGTCGTACGCGCGGGTCGTGAGGTCGTTGCCCCGGAACTCAGGGAGCACGCCGTAGTCCCCGTCAAAGCTGATCGGTACCGTGAGCCCCGGTTCCAGGGTGACCGGCAGGGGCCCCTGATGGAAACACCCCACGATGCGGCCTTCCGCCTCGGCCACGACCACGTCGCCCACGCGGAATCCGGGACGCTGGAGGTGCTTCCAGCGCCAGTACGCGGCGTCCTTGTCCGCCCACTGGCCCGGGTGGCAGGCGGCCAGCACCGCCACGATGCCGTCTTCGTCTCCGGGTTGGTAATGCCTGAGCGTCAGTGTCATCGGGCGTCCGATTTGGGCAGATACCACGGTCCCTCGATTACCATGGCGCGGAGCAGCGCCAGAATCCGGGAACGCGCCGCCCGGGGCTCGACCGCAACGTGGCCGCCTTCGAGCGACGCCTCGGGGGTCTCGCGGCAGAACACGATGTTGGTGAGCGCGGAGGCGTCGGTGGTGACGACCGCATCCGGCGCCCCCCGCGGCTTGCCGCGCTCCACCGTTACCGTCTCCCCAACGGTGACCGTGATGTCGGGATCGGGCCAGAAGTGGTACGCCCCCGGCTCAGACTTGAGGTGTACCGTCATGGGCGCGATGGCCTTGAGGCGTTCCGCGCGCGCCTGCAACAGCCCTGAGAAGAGGGCCGGCGCGTCCACAATCACCAGTTGAAAGTCCGGCGTGTCGTCGGTCCGGTATCCGCGGGCAGCGAGTGCCGCGAGTACCGCCTTGTCCCCGCCCGGGAGGGTGAACCGGATGGTCTCCGTGCCCCGATTCCGATAGTGAGCTTCGAGTTCGGTGATGAGGAGGTTGGCCGTCTCCCGCCTCACTGTGGCGCTGAGCGTCTGCCGTACCGCCATCTCGAGGACCGTTCCGCCCGGTTCGGCCACGCCGTACCCAAGGATGTTTCGCTGCCGTTCTGCGATGATAATATCGTCCGGCGCGATCCCCGGCCGCTGGGCAATACACCAGCGCCAGAACTCCACGGTACGCGCGACGGCGCCGCTGAACCCGCCGAACGACTCGTTCCAGAGTCCCACCAGCACCGGCTCGTCCCCCTGGCGGTAAAACCGTGTGACGATCTCTCCTCGAGCCGGAGCAGGCGCTTGTTTCGCGGGCTGCTTTGCCCGGGGCCGCTGCGCCAGGTCCCGCGCCCACCGCCACTGCATCCGCCGCCATTCGCCCCCGGGGAGTTCCGGCCGTTCCCTACGCTCCCTCAGCCAATCGAGCAGCGTTCCCACCGGCACGAACCAGCCGTTCCGCCGGGAGAGGTTCTCGAACACCTGTGCCACTTCAGGACGCACCGCACCGTGAGCGGCGTACCCCTTGCCCAGATGCGTGGCCAGGATGCACACGCCCCCCTCGGCTTCGAGCCGGTCAAGCGCCTCCGGCGTCATGAGCGCTACGAACGCATCCCGGTTGTCGGCGTCCGTGGCCGAAAACCACCACGGTACCAGCGGCCTCCGGGGGTCGTGGTAGGGGAGGGAAGGGTTGATCCTGAGCAGGTTCACCTCGCGGAAGGTGAGGTTGCGCACGTAGGTGATGTGTCTGGTCAGGACATCTCCCCACCACCACGGCGACCCCTCGACGTGGCCGCCGTAGTAGTCGGCGGGCCGGTCGCGCAGCCTCCCGTATGCGTAATTGAGCAGCGGATTGTCGATCCGGTCTGCCCCCCAGTAGAGGTTCTCCCGGTTGAAGGCGTGATTGGCGTGGACCCTTGGGTAGGAACCGAAGGTTTCCCTGAACTTCTCGAGCGCGTTGAGCGTCCGCTCCCGGGTGCTCGACTCCATGGTGGCGCCGTGGAACGCCATCTCGAACCCCTGAGCGTGGAGTTTGATCATCAGGTCACGGTAGGCGGGGTCTTCCAGCGTCTGGGACGCCGAGAAGTCGGCGCTCCCCTCGGGGCAGGATACCGGCCACACCGTCTTGGTGGTGCGCATCCCCAGCTCGTGGAGCAGCCGGTACACCGGCTCGATGTTCTCGACCGTGGCGACGTCGGTGTCGTCAATGATCGTGAACGCGAACCGTTTGCCGTCGGGGAACTCGAGGCGGGTCAGAAGGTCTCGTCTCCCAGGCTGTCGCCCCGCGTCACCCACCACCGGTCAAGCGGGGGCACGGCGCCCTCCGCCGGTTTGGCCAGCAGGTGAAGGTTCCCCGGCAACGCCACGTAACCGCGCCGGCGCATCAGCGAGCGCGGAGCATCGGCGCTCACGCTGCACAGCAGTGCATCGGCCTTTACCTGCCGCGCCGCCAGCTCAGCGCCTTCAAGCGCCGCAAGCCCGAGCGCCGGCCGGTTTGCCGGATAGATCAGCTCCGAGAGCGGAGCCACGCGGATCCCGTTGAGGCGTTGGTCCCCGGCTTCCCTTGGCCGCCTCACTATGGCGAGCGCGCTGAGCTGGTCACCTTCGGTCACGGTGGCAAAAACGTAATCGTGAGCGTCGTACCGATCGGTGAGATACGCCCCCGTGCGGCTCACCGCGGTGTGCCAGGTGCCGCGTACCGCCTGCCAGAGCGCGTCGGCCGCCTCTTCGTCCAGCCGGTCGGTCACGTTCAGGCGGAGGTTTCCGGATGGTTTTCCCGCGAGGCGCGCCCAGATGCCAAGCGCTGAGTCTGCCACGGGTCCTGACACCGGCGCCGTGATGCGGCCGAGGGCAAGAGCGGGACGGAGCAGCGCGGGAAGGCCCCCAAGGCCGAGTGCCTTGACGTCGAGCTTCGAGAACAAGGCCCGGGCGTTCATCACCCTGAGATGGTTCGACAGCACGCCAACGTCCGTAAACCCCAGCGCCTGAAAGAGGCGAATGGCCGCCGGTTCATGGGCCAGCGCGAGTTGATACCCCAGCGACCGCACCGCCTCCTTGAGCAGCAGGAACCCCACCGCGCTCCGCTGATACTCGGGGAGCACCCAGAGTCCCTTCACCCAGTGAGCGGGCCGCTCGGTTCCTTCGCTCAAGAGACTCACCGGGATGGTCGTCACATGCCCAATCGCGCGGTTCTCTTTGAGTACGAGCCAGGTGGGGGGCGGGTTCCGGATGTCTTCAGCTTTTGCCTCCGGATCCCACACTTCGCGGTAGAACCCCGCAAGTGCCGCGTGGTGTTCCGGGGTTACCCGCACCACCGTGGTCTCAGCGGGGCTTGCCGTCTCCGCCTCCGCGCGGTCATTCATCCCACACCACCCCGTGAGAACGCAGTACCCGCTTGATCCCGGCAACGCTCGTCATGCCGAGTGTTTCGTCTGCCGAGAACGACACGCCGTAGGCGGACTCGAGTTCGAGGATCAGAGTCACGTGGTTCAAGGAATCCCACGCCTCCAGGGTCTGGTTGGACGATTCGTCGGTTATGGTGCCGGGGCTCACCCCGAACACCCGGGCCACGATCCGTTCAGGAGGCATGCGCTTCCTTCAACGAAATCCACTTTGGGGGGGTGAGCGTGCCACCCGCGAGCGGCCGGCTCCACCGGTGAACCCCGTTGGCTTGAGCGCCGTCAGGCGCGGCGAACTCGTGCCGGGCGTAGAAGTCTTTGGCGGGGGCGTTCTTTGCCGTCTGGATGTATTCCCCCACGAGCGCGCCTGCGCCTTCCGTACGCGCCTCCTCCGCCACGTGGGCCAGCAATGCGGTTTCCACCCCGTAGCCTATCACTCGGCAACTCATCACGAAGTTCTCCACCACCCAGTCAGGATCCGCAACCTTTACCAGCGCCGCCGCCACCAGACCATGATCGCCAAACCGGTCGGCCACCTTGGCCGTATATACCCGCCACCCGGGATCCGATGCGTAGCCGGTGAGCGCCGCCAGCTCGTAGCGCCTCCCCGAAAGATTGAACTGGTTGGTCCGTTGAAAAAGCTGATGCACGCGCGGGAGCGTTGCTTCATGCGCGCGGCCTATCTCCATCTGGATCTCGAGCGACCCCAGATAGTCGTCCAGGTTCTGCGTGGTAACTTTAAGCTGCTCGCGCTGTTTCCGCGCCCGATACTGCTCGGCCCGCGTGGTGTCTTCTTTGGTGATCACCAGCGTGGTGAGCTGCGGCAGCCGCTCCAGCGTCTCACGGTAGAGCGCGGGATCCCGCGGCATCTCGGGGGTAAGGATTTCCGGGAGTATCTGCCGCATCAGCGCGCGCTCGTTGGGGTTGTCGTCCAGAAAGACGAACGAATCGAGCCCGAGCCCCAGTTCCTGAGCCAGCCGGCGCATGTTCTCGGCCTTGGGGTCCCAGTTGATCTGCATGGCGCTGAAATCGGATTCCCTGAGAACCATCGACTCGTGCGAGCGGATCACCTCCAGCGCGTCGTCGGGGTTGTTCTTGGAGTTCACCGCGAGCAGGATCCCCCGCTGCGTGAGGGTCTTGAGATACTGCTGGAACTCACGGTACTCGGAGCCGGGAGAGGTGTTGCCCAGCTTGATGCCGTGCGGGCCGTCTTCCCCCACCACGCCCCCCCAGAGGGTGTTGTCCAGGTCCAGCACCACGCACTTCCGCGTGAGCCCCTTGACCGCCGCGATGTACCCCGCGTAAGCCAGCGCCACGTCACCCAGCAGATGTTCGGAAAGCCGCATCCCGGCCAGATGCCGCATCTTGGGGTTGTCGAGCCGGCCGTGAGCGCGGCGGAGTGCCAGGTCTGCCACATCCAGGAAATGCGTTCGGGTGAGCGCCTTGAACCCCTCCGCCAGCACCCGGTTCAACTCGGCAGATACCTCCGACCTGCTCATCCCCGCCTGGGCCCCCGCGGCGCCCAGCGGATCGCGGTGGGCGCTGTACAGCCCGTGTACCACCAGCACCCCCCGATGCCGCTCGGCAAACCGGGCGGCCACCGCCAGCAGATGCTCGACCGCCGAGCGGCCCCGGGCCAGCAGGTCGTCGGCAGGCGGTAGCTGCGAGAGTTCCGGGATGAGATCGTCCGCCGCAACCGAGAGGAACGCCACGTCGGGGTCGAAGTCGCTTAAACCCGAGCCGTCGTTCAGGATCTCCTGGGCCCACGAGTTGAACGGGGCCAGGTAGAGGGCAGGTTCGAGCCCGAGTGAGCGGCATTCGAGATCCACGTACGGGAGCAAGGGGTCAGCGGTGAACGAGCTGAGCAGAGCCACGCGCACCGGCGGCCCGCCCATGGGCGCCAGCGCCTTCCGGGCCCGCATGATCTGCTGCATGGTGCCGAGCGCGGGGTCAGCCCGGCCCAGATCGGTGAGAAGGAGGTGCGCCCGGGCCGGTTCACCCGCTTCCGCGGCGAGCCTGGCTCCCAGACGGAGCAGGGCCGGCGTTGGACGGTGCTCCACCAGATCCCGCAGATCGCTCCACGATGCGCCGGCAAGCCCGCTGGCTAGCCGGTCAGTCAGCCCATCTGGGAGGGCGGTGTGGTGTGCTGAGAGGAGCGAGATCACGGCCGCCGCCGGCGGCTCGAACCGGCCCGCCTCGATGGCGTGAGCGATTGCCTCGACCCCGCGCGAGAAAGCTCCGCGGCCGAGTGTGCCCGGTGCATCCGGGTGCTCGCCAAGCCACTTGAGCGCCCCCGCGGGATCGAGTTCGGCCAGGGCCGGCAGTGCGGTCCGGGCGTCGGCCGTCGTAGCGGCGTTTCTCAGCTTCTGGACAAGATCATCTATCATTACGTAGTCACCATTGAATCGCGCTCGGTTCGGAGCAAGGTTTGTGCGCCCTGTCTGGCCGAGTGCTCCCGGAGGGCCAGGCGCGCCCGTGACCGCTGGATCGCGCGGCCCGCAGGGAGCACTCGGCCAGACGGACATGCCAACCAGAAAAACGGAACGAGGCCAGTGAACCTGACCCTTATGATACTGCTGATCGCCGCCCCGGTCATCGTGGGCGGCTACGCGTACGCCCTGTATCCCCTCCTGCTGATCCCGTTCGGACGTTCCCGCCCGCTCCCGGAACGGCGAAACGACACCTGGCCATTCATAAGCATCACGGTTCCGGTTTACAACGAGGCACGAGCCATCCGCGCGACGCTGGATCGGATCCTGGAAGCGGACTATCCGGCTGACCGCCGCCAGATCGTGGTGATCTCCGATGCCTCAACGGACGGCACCGACGAGATCGTCCGGAGCTACGCCGCGCGAGGTGTGGAACTCCTGAGACTGCCGGAACGCCGGGGCAAGAGTGCCGCCGAGAACGCCGCGCGGACGCAGTTGAAGGGTGAGATCGTGGTCAACACCGACGCCTCGGTGCGGATTGCGCCGGATGCCCTGAAGCCCCTGGTGGCGGCGTTCCGGGATCCGTCGGTGGGTGTGGCGTCGGGCAGGGACGTAAGCGTCTCCCACGCGGACGAGAACCCCAACGTGGGGGAATCCGGCTACGTGGGCTACGAGATGTGGGTGCGGGATCTCGAAACCCGCGTGCACGGCATCGTGGGCGCCTCCGGCTGCTTTTACGCCAGCAGGCTGGATCTTCACATGGAAGAGGTGCCGGAACACCTGAGCCGCGACTTTGCGGCCCCCCTGATTGCCCGGGAACACGATTTCCGGTCTGTCTCCGTGCCCGAGGCCGTCTGCTTTGTGCCTCGTGTCCCCTCGCTCCGCCGCGAATATCGCCGGAAGGTGCGCACCATGGCTCGTGGGCTACGCACACTCTGGTACAAGCGCCGTCTCATGAACCCGTTCCGCTATGGAGTCTTTGCCTGGATGCTCTCAAGCCACAAGCTGGCCCGCTGGCTGGTGCCATGGGCCGCGCTCGCGGCGGTGATTGCCGTTCTGGTGCTGGCCGTGGAGTTCACCTGGGCCCGCTGGCTGCTCGCCGCGACGGTTGTGGGCGGAGCGCTCGCGGCGCTTGGCTGGCTCTGGCCGGAAGGGCGCAAGGCGCCGCGTATCTGCGCTCTGCCTGCGTATCTGGTCTCAGGCCTGGTGGCGGGGCTTCA
>CAZTIV010000087.1:0-7234 GCA_964613905.1 uncultured Gemmatimonadaceae bacterium
TGGCAGAGCAACTGACTCTTAATCAGTAGGTTCCAGGTTCGATTCCTGGGCGGCGCACTCGCATCATACCCCTAGCCCTCCCTCCTCTCCGTTCTTATTGTTCAACAGACTTCATGGACATGGATCAGCAGGGTTCCGAGCAGCTCGAGCGTCTGAAGGTGGCGCTCGCCGACAAATATGCCGTCGAGCGGGAGCTCGGGATGGGCGGGATGGCCATAGTCTATCTCGCCCGTGACATCAAGCACGACCGTAACGTTGCAATCAAGGTCCTCCTTCCCGATCTGGCGGCGTCGGTAGGGTCCGAGCGGTTCCTGCGCGAGATCCAGGTTACCGCCAAGCTCCAACACCCGCATATCCTCCCGCTTTACGACTCCGGCGCCGCCGAGGGATTCCTCTATTATGTGATGCCCCTCATCGAGGGGGAAACGCTGGCGGACCTGATCGAGCGCGAGAAGCAGCTCTCGCTCAAGGATGCGGTGAGGTTCGCGCGCGAGGTGGCCGAGGCGCTGGGTCACGCGCACAGCTACGGCCTGATCCACCGGGACATCAAACCCAGCAACATCTATATCACCGGCGGGCATGCGGTGGTGGCGGACTTCGGGATTGCCCGCGCCGTCGAGGAGGCAGGAGGCGAGAAGCTCACCCAGACCGGGATGGCCATCGGGACACCGGCGTACATGGCGCCGGAGCAGGGGATGGGGGAGCCCAACGTGGACGGGCGGGCGGACATCTACGCGCTCGGCTGCGTGCTGTACGAGATGCTGGTGGGGCAGGTGCCGTTTACCGGCCCCACGCCCATGGCGATCCTCGCGCGGCATTCGATGGATCATATCCCGGCGCCGCACATCATGCGGGACACGATTCCGCCGGATCTGGAAGAGATCGTCTACTGCGCGATGGCCAAGCAGCCGGCCGACCGGTACCGGACGGCGCGCGAGATGGTCGAGGCGCTGGATCAGGTGGACACGATGCCGGCGGCGGCGCGGCGGGCGTCGGAGCAGTATCGGGCGTCGATGGCCATGCGGGTGCCGGTGAAGGAGGATCCCAGGTGGAAGAGGGCAGTCGTAACCAGCGTGGCCGCGTTTGGGGTGGTGGCGTTTGCGGTGGCGGGCTGGGCACTCCTGGGCGGTCGCGGTGCGGGCGGTACTACCGCGGTCGGCGGGCTCGATCCCCAGCGGATTGCCGTGCTCTACTTCGAGGACCTGAGCCCGAACGACACGCTCGCCTTCCTGGCAGACGGAATCACCGAGGCACTGATCGAACGGCTGGCCGGCGTGCCCCGGCTCACGGTCCTGTCGCGGCATGCCGTGGCGCAGTACCGGGACTCGGATGTGGCGCCGGACAGCGTGGCTCGTGCCCTGGAGGTGGGAAGCCTGGTGACGGGGAGCGTGCAAATGCTGCGGGACAACGTGCAGGTCACGGTGCAGCTGCTGGACGGGTTCAGCGGAGCCTCGATCGAACGGCGGGGATTCACGATGCCCGCCGATCAGGTGCTGGCCGTGCGGGATTCGGTGGTGGAGTTGGCGAGCGGGTTCCTGCGGACTCGCGTTGGAGAGGAGGTGCGGGCGCGGGAACGCAGGGCGAGCACCCGCAATCTTGAAGCCTGGTCACTGTTGCAGCGGGCGGAGAGACTCCGCAAGGAGGGGAATGAACTCGAGCAGCCTGATCCGGCCGCCGCGCTCAGAGCGTACCTCCAGGCCGATTCTCTGGCCGCACTGGCGGAGGCAGCCGACCGGTCTTCGCCCGACCCCGCGATACTGAGGGGTTGGGTTTCGTACGACCGGATGTTTCTGGCTCGGGAGGATCACGAGCGGGCCGCCCGGCTCAGGGAGACCATTACGTTTGCCGATCGTGCGCTGGGTATAGAGCCGGGTGACGCGGTAGCCCTGGATCTGCGGGGCCGAGCCCGTTTCCTCTATCACCTGCGGCGCCTCTCTGCGGATCCGGCCGAACACTCCCGGTTACTGGAGCAGGCGGAGGCGGATCTCCAAGCAGCTGTCCGGGCCGATCCAAGGCTCGCAAATGCATGGTCCATGTTGAGCAACCTGCAGTACACTCGGGCCGATATTCCCGCCGCTCTGATAGCCGCCGAGCGAGCGTACGAGGCCGACGCGTTCCTGGGCAATCCGCGGGCGCTCCTGAATCAGCTGTTCCAAGGCCATTATGACCTGGAGCAGTTCCCCAGTTCGCAGCGTTGGTGTCAGGAGGGAGCACGCCGGTTTCCGGAAGACGAGCGGTTTGTCCGGTGTCAGTTGTTGTTGATGCTTACGCCCCGGGTGGCGCCGGACGTCGAGAGGGCATGGGCGCTCGCCCGGGCGTGGGAGTCGATTGCACCAGAGGAGAGGAGAGAACGGTTGGGGCGGGCGGCCCGGATGTACGTGGGTGGCGTCCTTGCCCGCGCCCGTCTCGCGGACAGCGCACGCAACGTGATGGTGGCTGCCCGGGCCGAGCCGGACATTGACCCCGGCCAGGAGCTGGCCTTCGACGAGGCAGCGATGCGTGTGATTCTGGGGGACACCGACGAGGCTGTGCGTCTCCTGTCGCGGTACCATGCCGCCACGGGAGACCGGCTTGACCTGAGCCATTGGTGGTGGCGCCCGTTGCGCGACCATCCCGGTCTGCGTACTATTGGAGGACGTTGATCTGCGCGACTGTTGCACGCACGTCACATGTGGTATTCGCTAACTACACGCAGGCAAAGATTGCCTTGCACCGCCTGAGCGTCTTAAGTCTTTAATTGGCATCGAGTTAGGAACGGTTCACGCCGGGTGGCACCCGGCGTGGAACCTGCGTGCCATGAACGTGTCCCAACAACGGTGTAGGTTTCTGGGCGTGATTCCTGGGGCCGGGGATTGTCGCCTTTACTGGCTGGCAGGCGGGGCCCCAACTTCGAAGGAGCTGACTGGATATGAGTGTGCATTCCCGAACAGCCGTACGTCTGATTGCCCTGGCGAGCCTGATGGTCGTGTTCGTCACCTGTACGGATGGTGTCCCGACCATGCCATGGGGCGGCCCCTCCGCCGCGCTCATTGACGGCCGCTTTGAAGGCAACAACCCGGAGTTCTTCTTCCTGCCTCCGCTCGCCTCGGATCCGAGCGGACACGCGGACTACGATCCGGATGGATTCAATCCCGACCTGGATCCCAACGTGACTGTCAGGGTTTGCGAGTTGGTCATTCCCAACGGTGACAGCACGAAGGCGGAGTGCAGGGAGGATGCGGACGACGTGGCCGTGATTACGATGGCGGTTAACCAGGATCACTACGCTGCCGGATGGTCCCCGGGGCCGGAAACGAGTGGCGGAGCGTACGGGATACAGGTCTTCGTGGGCAACAAGTTCATGGGGCGGCGCGATGTGCTCCCCGGTCCACCGCCGTCTGCAGCCTGCCATGATCTGCCCTTCTGCAACGTGAACGTAGGTCAGAATGTGGCCATCAAGGTGCGGATAGAAGAGAAGGCGCTGTGCTGGGACGGCACGCGGGCGAGCATAGCGGGCCCCTGCGCTTCGGCCACCGGGCAGTTGGGGCAGGAGTTCAGTCTCGTGCTTACCGGCAGTCCCCGGCGGGCGTTCCTCGAGATTCCCCCCGCTCCGGACAGTGAGATCCAGTCCCTGCTCCAGCAGAACGGCAACGGAACCGTCTTCACCGCCACCATGCGGCTCTGCGAGGTCGATCCGTTCCCATCGCTGCTGGACATCCCCACTTTCGGGGACTGCATCCAGGTGATCACGGATCCGTCAGACGCTCTGGCGGAGCTGCAGGTGTTTGCGGAGGTAGCTTCGTGTTACGCGCATGCAGACGACGGTCCGTTCAACGCTCAGGGCTCTCGTATCAGGTTGCATCAGTACGGAAAGTTCGACAACGACTTCTCGGACATTAACGGATTCGCCACGGTAGCCCTGCCTACGGCTGATCCCGATCCGGCGGCGCACGTCGAGGATTGCCTGATCGAAGGTACGCCTCCGGGGGGGTGGGCGAGTTTGCCGGCCGCCTTCGGCAAGCAGTTGCTTGGCTTCGTGCAAAGGCCGTTGCGTGCCGCCTGGGACCGTGTCTCTACGGCGTTCAGTGTCCCGCTGGCGTGGGCGCAGTGCTCGGCCCGCAACGGCTGCACCGGCAGCACAGACATTATCCGGAGCACGTTCAAGCGGGCGCTGCCCTCCGGGATGAGCCACTATCCCGCCAGCTCTCAGAACCTCGGCACGGTTACGGCCGGCACGACGACAACGGTGCAGGTCATCGTAACAGATGCAGCAGGGGATCCGGTCAAGGGCGCAACGCTGCATTTCAACGCCTCGAGCGGGGGCGGTGTTGAGCCGGGCAGCTTCACCACAGGGGATAATGGCCTGGCGACCGTTGACTGGACAGTCGGGGCGGGGGATCAGACGCTCACCGTAACAGGCATGGGCATCGCCGGTCCCGGGGAGGGAGCCGAGGACACCGGCGTGTTCGCCAGTGACCAGAAACTCGTCTTCCTGGAGGTCGGGTCGCTTGAGTTCAACGCCTTCGGCAAGGTTGTGCTGAGTTACAGCCTCCAGCCGCTGGACGTGAACATGGAGAACGAGAATCCGCCGTACGCCGGGGCGGCGGTGTTGAGCCCGGTCGAGATATGCGCCGCCGGCCAGTCTGGCTACCCGATCAGTGTGCGGGTGGTCAATAACAACGGTACTCCGGCCAACTTCAGTGGAAAGCGCGAACGTACCACCGGAACGAACGGCTGCGTGCTGTTCAACGACCGGCCTCTGCGGGACGGGGAGGATCCGCTCAGAGTTCACAGCACCGGTGGATATCGCCTGCTGGCGAACGAAGAGCTCATGTCCAACCGGTTCAACGTGCGGCCGGCGCCGAAGAAATAGGTTTGCACCGGCAGTATGCCCGGAAGTCACCGGGGCGGCTCGTTTCCGAGCCGCCCCGGTTTTTTTACTCCGCTGAATGTGGCTGTCCCTTTCGCGACGCAGCGGCTCTTGGTACTTTAGCGCGGTCGTCTGCACTCGTCCTTAGCGCCATCGAGGAGCCCGCATTATGCAACGCGTAATAGTCGCGGCCGCTGTACTGCTGGTCGCCGCATCCACCCTCTCCGCCCAGACCGACGAAACGGGTCTGCTACAGGGACAGGCCGTGGATCAGCACGGTGCGGCCATCGCCGGCGCCGAGATCGCGGTGGCCCAGGCGGACGGTTCGTATCCGCGTACCACGCGGACGGACAACGCCGGCGCTTTCCGGGTCGGCTTCCTGCCACCCGGCGTGTACGACGTCCGGCTGCGCCTGATCGGGTATCGGCCATCCGTGGTTACCGGCCTCCGGGTGCGGGCGGGACAGGTGACGGAGGTGACGGTCACGGCCGAGCAGACGGCGCTCATGCTGGACGAGCTGGTGGTGGAGGCCGACCGACAGCTGGTTGATCGGACCACGCAGGAGTACAGCACCACGTTGGAAGCGGACCAGATCACGCTCCTCCCCATCAGCCGCACGGCGGTGGACCTGATTCAGTTCACTCCGGGTGCCAGGCCCGATCAGGTCTGGGGCGGTTCCACGACGCAGGCTAATACGTATCAGATTGACGGCGTAAACGTGAACGATCCCGGATTCGGCGGGCACTTCCTGCTCCCGAACGTAGACTGGATCCAGGAGATCACGGTCCGCGGCCTGGGGGCGGGCGCCGAATACGGCGGGTTCCAGGGCGGTCTGATCAACATCGTAACCAAGTCCGGCTCCAACACCTTCCGCTCGCAGGCTCGGTTCAACATCGAGCTTGCGTCGCTCAACTCCACCAACCTCAATGCCTTCGAGGCGGGCGGGGAGCTTGACCGGCGCTGGGAGGTGAACGCGGAAGTCAGCGGCCCGCTGATCCGCGACCGCCTCTACTACTACTTCTCGGCGCAGCAGGTCAGGGACTACCTCCGCGTGGTAGACATCGCGGAGGCGACGGAACAGGACGTCATCTTCCTCAAGGATGACCAGGGCAACTTCGTCTTCGAGGAGGGGGAAGAGCAGAAGCTCCTGGGCAAGCTGACGTTGCAGGCATCCGACAACGACGTCGTGAATGTCATGGCCGGTTGGGACGGGGTTTTCACGGGCAACGCGGGGCTCAACAGCTTCGACAGCCCTGAGTCCCTGCTCAAGGGCGACTCGCCGGCCTGGTTCTGGAACGCCGGTTGGCAGCGTTCCTGGAGCGCCAACCACCTCATGGAACTGAAGGTCACCGGATACCGCGGGCGTGCGGACCTGCTGTCGCTCCAAGGGGACCGCCCGTCCGTTCAGTTGCTCGGCGGGAACAGCGAGGTCTATCGCAACGCGATTTATACCCGGACCCGCCGCCCTGACAACCTCTCGGTGACTCTCGGTTGGGATTCGTACTTTGCCACGGGCGGCCTGCGGCACAACGTCAAGTGGGGGGGGCAGTTCACTCAGGGTGGCTGGGACGAGCGGCGCTACCGGAACGGCGGCCTCACGTGGCGCCCCGAAGGCACGCCGGGCATCTTCAACGCCAACGACCCCGATACGTGGGATTTTATATCGAGCGATTGGGGCGGTGACATCAATCTGGACGCGCGCTCCACCAACTCGGCATTGTTCGTACAGGACTACATCACGGTTGGCCCGCGTCTCACAATCAGTCCGGGCCTGAGGCTCGGCTTCTTCCGCGGCCGGCTGACACCGGGCGATGGAAGCGGCCCGGCGTTCACGGCCATCAATGCCTCGGCACTGGCGCCGCGCATCGGGGCCACCTTCAGTCTGATGGAGGACGGCAGCGTGGTGGCGAAGGCGCATTGGGGACGCTACCACCAGGACGCGTTCGCCCTGCTCTTCGACCGGGCAGAGGGTGGAAACGTCTTCACCGACGTCGAGTTCTGGGATTGGGATGCTCCCGAACTGCCGGACATCAACCGCCAGTACACGCTAGCCGAGCGTGATGCGCTCTTCGTGTTCTTCGGCGCCGTGCCGATCGGGCAGGAGGTGGGACCGGTCGTTGACTACCGCCAGCCGTACGTTGACCAGATCGTTACCGGGATCGAATGGGAGTTCGCCCGAGGCTGGAAAGCCGAGGCGGTATATGTGAATCGCCGGAATCGCAACATCATATCGCTGGTGGACCGCAACCTGGCCACGAACTACACGGTGTTCAACAACATCGAGGTGTACGAGTTCCCTTCGGGCGATCCGGTGCTCGGCCCGGACGGCCAGCCGGTAGTCTTGTCACGGTTGGTGGTCAGCAACGACGACATCATGTTCGTGGG
>CAZTIV010000088.1:0-6950 GCA_964613905.1 uncultured Gemmatimonadaceae bacterium
GCTGGCCGGTGGACATGCGCGTGTGGCTGACTTCGGCATCGCGAGAGCCGTTACCGCGGCGGGAGGGGATCGGCTCACGGAGACCGGGCTCGCCATCGGGACGCCGGCCTACATGAGCCCCGAGCAGGCGTCAGGCGAGGAGGAACTGGACGGCCGGGGCGACATCTACAGTCTGGGGTGCGTGCTGTACGAGATGCTTCTGGGAGAGCCACCGTTTTCCGGCCGGACTGCACAGGCAATCATTGCCAGGCATGTGATGGATCCGGTGCCGTCGATACGCACCGTACGCAGGGCAGTGCCGGAAGCAGTGGAAGAAGCGGTCACTCGTGCGCTGGAGAAGACGCCGGCGGACCGGTTCCCCACCGCGGCGCATTTTGTGTCGGCTCTGTCGGAGAAACGCACACGCTACCGGAACGTGCGGAAGATGCGGTGGGTGGCCGTCTCGGCGGTGCTCGTTCTGGGAGCGATTCTCGGGTTGATGGTTCCCAGGCGCGATGCAGGTCCCACCATGGCGAACCCCGCCTATACGATACTGGCGGATGTGGAGGGCAATGCCGATCCCGAGACCCGTCGCGTGATCAGAGCGCTCCTCCGGGCGGTCCTCGAGCAGACGAACGTGATCCGACCCGTGTCCGAGGACGAGATCCGCAATGGGCTTGTGCTCATGCTGCGCCCGGATACGCTGCCCCTAGATACCGAGGCCGCGCGGGAGCTGGCGTACCGGGGATCGGTGCGCACCGTGGTGATCTCCAGTCTGGATCGTGTGGGTCAGACCTATACGCTGACGGTGCGCGTGGTGGATGCAGAAACGGGAGAGGCGCTTGCCACCGAACGGGTGACCTCACCTGATGAGGATGGTCTCATCCGGGCGGTCGACGGCGCGGTGCGCCCCCTTCAGCGGGCGCTGGGCGCAAGGCGGGCCGACCTCGAAGCCATGAGACCGTTGCCTCAGGTTACGACTCACTCATTCGAAGCCTATCGCAGGTTCGTACAGTCGCTTCAGTTCTGGGACCCGAGGGCAATCCCTTCGCTGCGGGAAGCCGTGGAGCTGGATTCGGCGTTTGTTCAGGCGTGGTTCGCGATGGCCGCCTTGTGGAGTAATGTCGGTTTGCGGGACTCCATGTTCGCCGCCCTGCGTCATGCTGAGCGCCATATCGAGCGTGCCAGCCCCCGTGAGCAGCTTCGGGTACGGGGATTGGTGGCCGGTGCACTTGGCGACTACCAAACACAGGTTCAGATAGTTGAACGACTTCACCGCGAGTACGGTGCGGAACGCCCAGACCTGGTCCTGCGGTTCATCGGCATGCGGGACAATGCCCTCGACAACTTCAGGCGGAACCTGGCGGACCGCAGGTACGGCCCCGACGCCTATTTAATAGTCCATACCGTCTGGCTGCTGCTGGAAGGTGATCAGCCATCCGAGGCCAGGCGTACGTTCGACTCGCTCATGGCCTTATGCAACCATCCAGTTTGCAGGGGATTGAATTGGTTGGAGATTCCGCTTGCAGTGGCGCTGGACGAATGGGCCCGCGCGGAGAGCCTTGAGACCGCATGGGAGAACGAACACTCAGAGGTTAGTGGACCGAGCCGCGGTCTCGCTGGCATCTGGTTCCGCCGAGGAGAGGTCCGCCGAGCATACCGGCAACTGGACGCGTACAGACAGTTCCATTCTGGGCGTGATTCACCCCGCCATGATCAGATGGCCGCCATTCAGGATCTGCTGGCGGTTCTTGTCTCGGGATACGACTGGCAACATCCACCTCCCATCACCCGTCGTGCCACCGCCGACGGCCTGGCCTGGCGCGGCATCTGGGAGGCAGTGGCTGGCGACACATCCCTGGCTCGGCCGATCGCATCGGCGGTCAGGGATTCGTTCCCGTTCGGATTCCGAGGCGCCGCCCCGGAATTGATCGAAGCGATTATCGCCGCCCGGGGGGAACGGTGGAGGGAGGTCGTTGACCTCCTGGAACCGGTGGCCCGGCGGGGAGAGACCGGTCGCCGCCAATTTGACGTCTGGGTCACGACCTGGCCCCTGCGGTGGCTCACCGCCGTAGCCTACGAACGGCTCGATCAATTCGACTCCGCCGCAGTGTGGTACGAACGGGTCCTGAGGCCGAGTGTCCGACAGGAATACATGGGTCATCGCGGCATCCCGTACCCATTCGCCCGCCAGCGCCTGGTGGTGCTCTACGCCCGCATGGGCCGGCTGGATGATGCAACCCGGCATTGGGAGATCTTCCGAGATGCGTTCAGCAACCCGGATCCGGAGTTCCGCTATCTGATTGACGAGGCCCGCGAGGCGCTGGAGCGGGCGGTGGCAGAAGGGGGATTCACCGCGGCCAACTGAGCCAATCCGGCCCTTGGTGACGCCAGTTACCCAGGAAGGCAACAGGAGGGCTTACCGATGAAGTCTCGGGGCAGTGTCACAGCCAGGCTTCGTTCCATGGCGGCCGGACTGGTGATGTCGGCGCTTCCGGCGGCTTCCGAAGCGCAGGAACCGGCGGTCGTGCAAGGAACCGTAACCGATGCGTCAAGCGGCGCACCCATAGTGGATGCCCGGATCTCGATCACCGGCACCACACTTCAGGCGGTCACCGACGAGCGGGGCCAGTACCGACTCAGGGGCATCCGACCTGGACCTGTCACGATTCAGGTGCGGCGTATCGGGTACCGCACCGCTGAGCTTCGGGTTGTGCTCGGGCCGGGCCAGATCCATACGGGCGACGTATCACTGGTCACGTCCGTGATGCTGCTGGATGAGGTGGTGGTCACGGGCACCGCCGGCGAAATGAAACGCCGCGCCCAGGCGGCAACAGTAACTGACATCAACGTGGCCGACCTCGCCCAGGTTGCTCCCATCAACTCCCTGCACCAGGTCCTTCAATCGCGCACAACCGGTGTCTCAGTTCTCCAGACGTCGGGTTCTTCGGGCACCTCGGCACAGATCCGGGTTCGTGGCGCGTCGTCCATCGCGCTGAGCAACGAGCCCCTGGTCTATGTGGACGGCGTTCGTATTGCGACCGGTCTGGGTAGGGTGTGGTTCACCGGAGGCCAGAGCTATGACCGCCTGCACAACATCGACCCGGACGATATCGAGTCCATCGAGATCGTCAAAGGACCCGCGGCGGCAACCCTGTATGGCGCCGATGCATCGACGGGAGTGATCCAGATCCTTACCAGAAGCGGCCGCGTGGGAGCCACCCGGTTCAGCCAGACGGCAACCCTGGAATACAACACCATCCACCGCAACTTCGAACCGAGAACCAATTACGGCCGCTGTACCGCCGCCCACGTGGCAAACAGCAACAACCTGTTGTGCTTCGGGCAGGAAGTGGGAACGCTGGTGAGCGACAATCCACTGCTCAGGGAAGGCGCGTTCCGGACCGGGAGGACGCTACGTCTGGGCTGGAGCGGACGCGGCGGTGGAACCAACTACGGCTATTACACGTCGCTCAAACATGAATCGGAAGACGGTGTACTGCCCAACAACGCATTCGAGCGTTCCAACAACCGGGTGAACTTCCGGTGGTTCCCGGTGCCGTCTCTGGCCCTGGATGCAGGCATCGGGCTCAGCAGAACCCGCACCGATCTGCCGGATAACGACAACAACGCCCTGGGTTGGCTGGGCAACGCTCAACTTGGGCTCCCCACCACCCGTACGGTGGACGGCACGGGCGCCAACGGCTGGTTCGGTACCCAGCGCGACGTTGCCGCGCTGTCGGCTATCGAGAATCAACGGCAGGCGCATCGAACTCTGGGCACGCTTTCGGCAACGTGGACGCCGTTGCCATGGTTTACGCACCGCTTCATAGCCGGTGCCGACTGGCTGCGCGAGGAAGACCGCAGGTTCATACCCAGGAATGATCGCGGGTCCTACGCCATCAATGTGGGGGTGGTCGGGGAGTCACGGCGAGGTATCGAGCGCTACACGCTTGATTATCTGGGTAACGTCCAGCGAGACCTGTCCGACCGGATCGTGGCCCATCTGTCATTGGGGATGCAGTTGATCGAGACAAGAGACGAAGTCGTGGCTGCTCAGGGTGAAGGCCTCACGGTCAATACCAACAACGTCGTTTCCGCTGCATCGAGCCGCACGAGCTTTCAAGAGTGGTCACTCCAGCGGAATATCGGATTCATGGGCCAGTTGCAGGTGGGTCTCAACGACCGACTTTACGCCCAGTTCGGTGTGCGTTTCGACAATGCTTCATCCTTCGGTCAGCACGCCGGTTGGGTAACTCTCCCCAAGGTCGGGGTTTCCTGGGTAACGAGCGAGGAACCGTTCTGGAAAATCGGCTTGCTCAACACGCTGCGGCTCCGCGCGGCCTGGGGCAGCACGGGTCGGATTCCCGCACCCGGAGCTGCACTCACCACGCTCACTCCCGCCCCGTATCTGGACGGCGCGGTGGTTCAGCCGGGAGCCATACCTGCTAACCCGGGGAACGCGGAACTCCGATTCGAGCGCGGAGAGGAGCTTGAGGCCGGGTTCGACGCCGGGCTCTTCGGCGACCGCCTGGGCGTGGATGTTACGCATTTCCGCAAGATCACCAGGGATCTCATCCTCTGGCGACCGCTGCCGCCATCTCTGGGATTCACGCAAAATCCATTCGTGAACATCGGTCGCGTGCTGAACCGTGGGTGGGAGATTGGGCTCACGGCTGCCCCGATCAACACTCGCACCTTTTCCTGGGATCTGCGAGTTGGTGCGAGCACCCTGCATAACGAAATCACCGACATGGGCGACATCGAGCCGTTCGGTACCCTCAACCGCGCAGAGACCGGTATGCAGGTGGGAGCGTGGGTCACAAACCGCATCCTCCACATCGACGAGGAGAGCGGGGTCGTAACGGTCACGGAGGACCGGGAGTTCGCCGGCAATGTGCTCCCCACTTTCGAAGGCAACCTCTCCATGGCGTTCACAGTGTTCCGGAACTTCCGGATATACGGAATGCTGGACACCAAGCGGGGGCACAGAGTGTACAACAATTCGGACTGGTTCCGCGAAACGCAGGTGATCAGAAGCGACAACCGCCTCGATCCGGAGAGACTGAGCACAGAGGAGCGGCTACGCCGATACGGCAACCCGGCTCCCGGTCAACCGGCGTTTGTCACGGAAAGCGGTGCGCCCAGGACGGTAAACGATGTACGGGAGGCATACATCCAGAAAGGTGACTTCGTGCGTCTCCGGGAACTGTCTGTATCCCTTGCGCTTCCGCGAGGCATCGCCCGTGTCTTCCGTGCCCATGGTGCAACGATCTTCCTTGCCGGCCAGAACCTGGGGCTCTGGACCGAGTATGAAGGCTTCGATCCTGAGGTCTCTTTCGCCTCGTTGGACCAGTTCACGCGGAATGACTTCTTCACCCAACCTCCTCCGCGGCGCTGGATTGCGCGTTTCAGCCTCACCTTCTGAGAGGAGCTTCGACCATGCAAGAGCTGACCAGATCGGTCCGTGCGGTCGCCGCTGTGGGAGCCCTCCTGCTGAGCGGATGCCATGACTGGCTGTCGGTGTCCAATCCCACCGTGATTGACCGGGATGCGCTGGACCCAGTGGCTGATGCGGCAATGCTGTCACGTTCCGCGCAACAGAACTTTCAGTCGTCATACGGGTGGCTGATCATGTACTCATCCTGGTTCGTGGGCGAGACGGACGTTTCAGAGACGTTCCCCACCCGGCACGAGTTCGGACGCCGCAACATCACCATCCAGAACGTTTCCCTCAACGGCGACGTCTGGTTTCCTCTGTCCCAGACTGTTTCGTCGGCTTACCTCGTGGTTGAAGCAGATCTGCCGGATCCGGAAACCAACATCAACTACGCCCGCGCGCACCTGGTTCTGGGCTTTTCGTACGTGTTGATGGCCGAACATTTCTGCCGCGGTACGGTACGGGCCGGCCCCGAGTTATCCACCACGAACATGCTCGACTCCGCCGTGGCACACTTCAACCTCGCCATCTCACGCGGTACCGGTGCCGGGGGTGAGGGAATCGCATTTGCCAATGCAGCCCGGGTTGGGCTGGCTCGGGCGCACCTCCAGGCCGGCCGAACGGCCGCGGCCGTCGCAGCGGCCAACACCGTGCCCTCCGGTTTCAATTACGACCTGATGTACCAGGATGATCTGGCCAACCGCACCCGGCTCGCAAACCGGTTGTGGCAGTTCGTGAGGGACCGTGGATCGATTGCGGTGGCGCCCCTCTGGCGTACGGACGACCCTCGCGTACCGTGGACCGTTGCGGCCGAGTACACGCCGTTTGATGCTTCCTACACCATAGATCGCGGCATGCCTTACGCCATCCAGCAGAAGTACCCGGACTACAACTCACCCATCCGGCTGGCTTCCCGGCTCGAAGCGGACTACATCGTCGCCGAGGCGGAGGGAACGGCGGCGCAGCTCGCACTGATAGATGAGCGTCGGATGGCAGCCGGCCGACCCGCGTACGACGGCCCGACCGATCCCGGTTGGGTGCTTACGGAGTTCCTCACACAAAAGGGGTTCGATTTCTACCTCGAAGGCAAGCGGCTGGGCGATTCTCGTCGACATCCCGGTCATGTTGTGGGGATGGCGGCTCCGGGATCAGAGTACTGGAAGCCGGGCTTTGCTCCTGTCGGAACGGATGTCTGCTACCCGCTCCCCGTATGGGAGATAGACAACAACCCGAATATCGATCGGTAGTGTAAAGACCTCAGCCACGAGCAACGTTCTGGCCCCGTACCGCCCCGACTGATATTATGGAATTGAACCTCACCCCCGGGTGACCCGTGGCCGATTCCACGGACCGCCTCCGGGCGGCCCTCGCAGACCGTTACCACATTGAACGCCAACTCGGCGCCGGCTGGACGATGCCGCCCGGCATTGGGAGATCTTCCGGGATGCCTTCAGCAACCCGGACCCGGAGTTCCGCTATCTGATTGACGAGGCACGCGAGGCGCTGGAGCGGGCGGTAGCAGAAGGAAGCG
>CAZTIV010000089.1:0-6947 GCA_964613905.1 uncultured Gemmatimonadaceae bacterium
CCCGACAGGCGCCGCCGCCGCGCCAGGAGCCACGGCCAAGCCCGCGGAGCGAACGCCGCCCGCGACCAGACTAGCAGAAAGGCCCGGGTCATCCCGGGCCTTTCCATTTGCGCCCCCGGGGCCCGTATCTTTGATTGTCGGCAAAGACATGTTCCGGGAGTTCCTTCCATGTTCGTCAAACACGCAGACGAGGTATCGCGCGATCCCGTATCCGCGGGCAAAGGGACCGTACGGCAGGTCCTGATCGGCCCTGACGAGGCGCCCCACTTTGCGCTCCGCCGCTTCATCATGGAGCCGGGCGGCGGCATGCCCGCCCATACGAACACAGTCGAGCACGAGCAGTATGTGCTGCGCGGACGTGCGCGCATAGGCATTGGTGATCAGGTGATCGAGGTCAAGGCAGACGACGTTGTCTTCATCCCCGCGGGAACGCCGCACTGGTACGAAGCACTCGGCGACGAGCCGTTCGAGTTTCTCTGTGCCGTGCCGAACAAAGAGGACAGGATTGAAATCGTGCGCGGTGAGCGGTGAGCCGTGAGCCGGGTATTCAGCGAGAGAGAACTGCGGGAGAAGTATCGGGGATTTGCCAGGTGGTATGATCTCGCCGAGGGGGTGCCGGATGTGCTGCTCGGCGTTCGGGGTATGAGGCGGAGGCTGGTAGGGAAGGCGAGGGGGCGGGTGCTGGAGGTGGCGGCGGGGACGGGTGCGAACCTGAGGCATTATCCGCGCGGTGTTGATCCGGTACTGTTGGACCTCTCGCGGGAGATGATTGGGCAGGCAGAAGCCAGCCGGCGGGTGCAGGGCAGTGCGGCGCAGCTTCCGTTCCGCGACGGTACCTTCGAGACGGTCGTCTCAACCTTGAGCCTGTGCACCTTTCCGGATCCCGTTGCAGCACTGCATGAGATGCGGAGGGTGGCGGTGGTGGATGCGCTCATCCTGTTGCTCGAGCACGGGCGGAGCCGCGTCGAGTGGATAGCGCGGTGGCAGGACCGGCGGGCACAGAAGCACGCGGAGATGGTCGGCTGCTGGTGGAACCGCAGGCCGGACCGTATAGTCCGTGAGGCCGGGCTTCGCGTTCTCGAAGAAAGGCGCGCCAGGCTGGGAGTTTTCCATTCGATGGTGCTCGCCCCGAACTGACGGGCGGCGTTCTCACCGTCTCCAGGCAGAGGCAGGGCAAGTGGCCGAACTAACGGGCAGGCTCTCAACCGCACTCGCTGATCGCTACATCGTCGAACGCCGGCTCGGCGAAGGCGGGATGGCAACGGTATATCTCGCGGAGGACCTCAAACACAAACGCAAGGTCGCGCTCAAGGTCCTGAGACCCGAACTCGCCGCCGTACTGGGCGGCGACCGGTTCGTGCAGGAGATTACGACTACCGCGAGCCTCCAGCACCCGCACATTCTTCCGCTGTTCGACTCCGGCACGGCGGACGGATTCCTCTTCTACGTGATGCCGTACGTCGAAGGGGAGACGCTGCGCGAGAAGCTCAACCGCGAAACACAGCTCGGGATCGACGAAGCCGTAAAAATCGCGATGGACGTGGCGGACGCGCTGGACTACGCGCATCGCCGGGGCGTAATCCATCGGGATATCAAGCCCGAGAACATCCTGCTGCACGACGGCCGGCCGGTGGTGGCGGATTTCGGTATCGCCCTGGCGGTGAGTGCTGCGGCGGGCGGCCGGATGACCGAGACCGGCCTCTCCCTGGGCACGCCGCACTACATGTCGCCCGAACAGGCCACTGCAGAGAAGGAGATCACGGGACGTTCCGACGTGTACTCGCTGAGTTGCGTCCTGTACGAGATGTTGACCGGGGAGCCGCCGCACACGGGTGCGTCGGCCCAGGCGATCGTCATGAAGATCGTCACCGACGACGCTCGCCCAGTGACGGACCTGCGCAAGACCGTACCACCGAACGTTGCCGCTACGGTTGCCAAGGGACTGGCGAAGCTCCCCGCCGACCGGTTCGAGACGGCAAAGGCGTTCGCGCAGGCGCTCGGCAATACCGAATTCAAGCTGCCTACCTTATCCGGAGCCGTTGGCCCTTCGGGGCGCGTGCGTACGGGTTCATGGAACCCACTCATGGTGGGGCTCGCGGCAGTCGCCGTGATCATGACCGTGGCTGCCGTTCTGGCGCTCATGCGGCCGGTGCCGGAGGCCCCGGTCACTCGCCAACGCACGGTACTGTGGGAGGAACAGCCGACCGGCCTGTGGCCGCTCCGGTTGCGGACGGCCATATCTCCCGACGGATCTGCGATCGTTTACAGTGGCAACGTGGGTGAGCGGCCGCAGTTGCTGCTCAAGCGGCGCAATGAGGTGGTGCCAGCGCCGTTGGCGGGCACGGACGGTGGGTCCGGACCTTTCTTCTCGCCGGACGGGGCGTGGATCGGATTCGTCACGGGCGGCACGCTGCGGAAAGTGCCGAGCGGAGGCGGCGCCGCACTCACGCTGGCTGATTCCGCGAGTACGACGACTCCGGGTGCGGCGTGGCTGGACGACGGGACCATTATCTACGTCGGCACGCCGTTCGATTTGCGGCGGGTAAGTGCCGCGGGAGGGAGTTGGGAGGTGGTCGTGAGCAACACCGATATCGGCGGCCGTTTCGCGACGCTGCCCTGGCCGCTGCCGCGGTCGCGGGGCGTGCTGTTTACCGCCTGCAACGCCAACTGCAGCACGAGTGACGTTCACGTCTACGATACCCGGGCCGACACCGCACGTCTCCTCTTCCCGGAGGCGCTTGGAGCCTGGTATGCCGAGGGCTACGTGCTCTATGCGAGCCTTACCAGCGGATTGTTTGCCGCGCCGTTCGACCTCAAGCGGCTCGAAGTGACGGGTCCGGCGGTGCCCGTGATCGACGGATTACAGGCGCCGGAGCTCACGTTTTCACCGGAGGGCACGGCACTCTACGTACTCGGCCAGACGGCGAACCTCGGAATTCAGGAGCTGGTGTGGGTGGACCGTACCGGGCGGGCAACGCCCGTGCAGTCCGGCTGGACGTTTCGCCCCGGAGGCGCCAACTGGGGGATGGCGCTCTCCCCGGACGGCAGCCGCATCGCGCTCAAGATCGAAACCGATCTCGGCCCCGATATCTGGATCAAGCCACTGCCCGATGGTCCGTTGTCCCGGTTCACCTTTCACGAGGGCGAGGAACGCATGCCGCGCTGGTCGCCCGACGGCCGGTTCGTGACGTTTCTCTCGGATCGGGGCGGAGATCTGGACCTCTACCGGGCGCCCGCCGACGGCACCGGTGAGCCGGAGCTGCTGCTCGATCACGACGTGTTCCTGGCCCAGGGGTTCTACAGCCCCGATGGAGAATGGCTCGTCGTCCGGACCGGCGGCGTGGGCGGAGTGCGGGGCGGGCGGAATATCCTGGGGTTTCGTCCCGGCGTGGACTCGGTGCCGGTGCCGCTAGTCGCGACGGCAAACGACGAGCAGGCGCCCGCTGTTTCACCGGACAGCCGGTGGCTGGCCTACCTGTCGGACGAGACCGGGCGCAACGAGGTCTTCATCCGGCCCTTTCCTGACACACAGCGCGGCAAGTGGCAGGTGTCGGAGGGCGGTGCCACCGCTCCGGTGTGGGCGCATAACGGACGTGAACTCTTCTATGTGAGCGCGAACGGTGACATGACGGCGGCGCGGATCGATCCGGGCCCACCGTTCAGCGTCCGTGAACGCCGAGTGCTGTTCCGCGTCGCGCCCGAGTACGTGTGGAGCGTCGTGCAGGGATCCATCGACATCAGTCCAGACGACCAGCGCTTCCTGATGCGGCGCAACGCGGGTATCGAGGAAGAAGGGGACACACGGCAATTCGTATCGGTGCAGAACTGGTTTCGGGAGTTGAGAGAAAAGGGCCGCCGGCCGTGAGAACATTCTATAGTCTGATGCTCGCTCACTGACGCCTGATATTCCCGCCGGTCTCGTCTATTACGCGGTGTTTCTGTTTTCGGTAACGCTGCACGAGGCGGCGCATGCGTGGGCGGCCATGCGCGGGGGTGATCTCACCGCCTACCGCGGCGGCCAGGTCTCGCTTGACCCGCGGCCGCACATCCGCCGCGAGCCGTTCGGCATGGTGGTGCTACCTCTTATCTCGGTTCTCATCTCCGGCTGGCCGTTCGGGTTCGCGAGCGCTCCGTACGATCCCCGCTGGGCCATGCGTTACCCCAAACGCGCGGCATGGATGGCGCTCGCGGGTCCCGCGTCCAATCTTTTACTGGTAGTTGTGGCGGCCGTTCTGATCAGCGCCGGTGCCGCGGCTGGCGTCTTCGCGGCTCCGGACAGCGTGCGGTTCGGCAGGGTGACCGTGGCCGCGGTTGACAGCGGAGCGGTGAGAGCACTGGCCTTTCTGCTCGGCGTCTTCCTGTCGATGAACCTCATCCTGGCGGTCCTGAACCTCATTCCGGTGCCGCCGCTCGACGGGAGTGCGGCGCTGCCGCTGGTGTTGAGCCCCGAGGCAACGCAGAAGTATCAGCAGTTCCTCTGGGGTCAACCGGTGCTGGGCTGGATTGGGATTCTGATTGCGTGGCACCTGTTCGGTTATGTGTACCGTCCGGTGTTTCTGCTTGTCGTAAATCTGCTTTATCCGGGAGTGTCCTATGGTTAAGCAATCGTGGATTGCAGGCTTGAGTGTGGTGCTGGTCATGCCGATACTCTTCGTGCCCACCGCCCTGCACGCGCAGCGGACCATGAAGCCCGTGCTCCACGGCCAGGAATGGATGGCCATCACTGGCAAACCGCTCGCCGCCACGGCCGGCGCCATGATCTTCCAGAAAGGCGGCAACGCCGTTGACGCCGCCGCCGCGATGCTCGCGGCTACGGCCACGATGTGGGATGTGCTCTCGTGGGGTGGCGAGACGCAGGCGCTGATCTACCACCCGCACGAGCGGCGCGTCATCGGCATCAACGGGCTGGGCGTGGCACCGAGCGGTGCCACACCGGAATTCTTTCGCGAACGCGACATGGAGTTCCCGCCGGAGTACGGCCCGCTCGCCGCCACGACGCCCGGCACCCCCGGCGGGCTGATGGTGATGCTCGCCGAGTACGGGAGGTTGAGCTTGAGCGAAGTGCTGGAGCCGGCCATTCGCATGGCGGACGGTTATCCCATCGAGGAGCAGACCGCCAACTCGATCGAGCGGAACAAGGAACGGCTCAAGGAGTGGCCCTACTCGAGGGCGGTCATGCTGCCGCACCTGGGCGAGGAGCGCGAGGCGCCGCATCCCGGCGAGATCTTCCGTCAGGCGGACCTCGCGGCCACGCTGCGGAAGCTCGTCGAGGCCGAACGGGATGCGCTGGCGCGCGGCGCCTCTCGCCGGGACGCAATCATGGCGGCGTACGACCGGTTCTATCGCGGAGACATCGCGCAGGAGATCGTGCGCAGCGTGCAGGAGCAGGGAGGGCTCTTCACCCTCGAGGATCTCGCACGCTGGAGTGTGAAGATCGAAGAGCCCGTGAGCGTGACTTACAAGGAGATCGACGTTTACAAGCTCACACACTGGACCCAGGGTCCGGTGCTGCTTCAGTCGCTGAACATCCTTGAGAACTTCGATCTCAGGGCTATGGGCTTCAACAGCGCGCGCTACATCCACGCGTTGTATCAGGCCATGAACCTGGCGTTTGCCGACCGTGACTTCTATTACGGCGACCCGGATTTCGAGCCGCGCACGCCCATCCGGGGTCTGCTGTCGAAGGATTACGCCCGGGACCGCGCGGCCGGGATCGACTGGGAACGCAACGACCCGGACGCGCGGCCCGGCGACCCGTATCCGTATCAGGGCGGGACGAACCCGTTCCGCGCGTATCTGGACGCATGGCGCACGGTGAGGCCAACGGCGGCGACCACCACCAGTGGGGGAGGCGGCGGACCCGGCCTCGGGAGCTCGGCCGAATCGTTGGGAGATGATCCGTTTTACCGGGGCACCACCACCGTCCAGGCGGCGGATGCCGAGGGGTGGGTCGTGTCCATCACGCCAAGCGGCGGCTGGATTCCGGCGGTCATTGCGGGGAGCACCGGCATCGGTCTGAGCCAGCGCATGCAGAGCTTTGTGCTGGATCCGCGGGATAATCCGTACAACGTGGTGCAGCCGGGGAAGCGGCCCAGGGTGACGCTCACGCCGAGCATGGCGTTGAAGGATGGGCTGCCGTTCCTTTCGTTCGCGGTGCAGGGGGGTGACGGCCAGGATCAGAACCTGCTCCAGTTCTTCCTGAACGTCGTCGAATTCGGCATGAACGTGCAGCAGGCAGCGGAGGCGCCGAACATCAACAGCTATCAGATGCGGGCGTCGTTCGGGCAGCACCGGTCACAGCCGGGCCGTCTGCAGGTGCAGGAGCAGACGCCGCCGTGGGTGCTGGCCGAGCTGCGCAGCATGGGTTACACGGTTGTGACTGGCGCCATCACGTCCGGTCCCATCAACGCGATCTTCTTCGACCGGAAGAACGGCACGATGTGGGGCGGGTCGAGCTACCACGGAGAGGACTACGGCATCGCATGGTGAGGCGTTGGCTGGTACTCGCGGCGGTCGCGGGGATTGCCTGCACGGCGGCGCCCGCGGAGGCGCAACGGGCGGTGTTCCTCGTACGGCACGCCGAGCGGCTGGACGATTCGCGGGACAGCCCATTGTCAGCGGTGGGGGAGGAGCGCGCACGGTTGCTTGCCCGTACGCTTGCGGGCGCCGGCGTAACTACGATCTACACGACGGAGTTCCGGCGGACTCGGCAGACGGCAGCGCCACTTGCAGCAGCGCTGGGACTTGCCCCGGTAGTGGTGTCCGGAACAACGGCCGCGTCAACGGTCGAGGAGACGATGCGCCGGATTCGGGCGCACGGGCCGGAGGACGTGATTCTGGTAGTGGGGCACTCCAATACGGTGCCCATGTTGCTTCAGGCGCTCGGCCATGCGGATTCCGTGAGCATCGCGGATGATCAGTATGGGGATCTGTTTGTGGTGGTGCCG
>CAZTIV010000090.1:0-1169 GCA_964613905.1 uncultured Gemmatimonadaceae bacterium
GTCGATGACAACGGGCTTCCGCTGGCCATCAGCCAGGGCGATCTGACCCCCCTCACTGCTACCTCACCGTGGAACGCGAGCAATGCGAACTTCACGGCCGGCAACCTGGCGCCCGTCGATCCGCGGCTGGACTGGACCGTAGGTCGGGACGGCGTTCCCTACAAGGACTGGGGATTGCATGCGCCGGACTGGATCCGGGATCCGGGATACGGGGGTCCCTACAGCCCGAAGCGCCATATCCACGAGGATGCGAGTGGTGCGGAGAGCAACGTCGGGTGGAATGCTCAGCACCTGAATGCCGTGAACATCCACCTGTACCGCTACGCGGATCTGCTCCTCCTGCTGGCGGAGGCGGAGGTCGAGGCAGGCTCGCTCGAGAACGCCCGGCAGATCGTCAACGACATCCGTGCGCGGGCCGGGGCCGCGGCACAGGGATGTGGCCTGCCGTCCAACGCCCAGCGTGCCGCCGCGTTGGTGGCGATGCATCCGGCATGCGCGGGCGACACCCGCATCGCCGTGCCGATCGACGATCCGCGTATTACCTGGGCGAACTACCGCATCGGCCTGTATCCGTCCTTCCCCAATCAGGAGTATGCCAGGTCGGCCGTCCGCTATGAGCGGAGGCTCGAGCTCGCCATGGAAGGCCATCGGCTCTTCGACCTGCAGCGCTGGGAAATTTTAGCACCCGTCCTCAACGACTACATCTCGGTAGAAAGGAATAGAAGATCCCACCTTGCAGGGGCTAGCACAGTGGCGCAGAGACACCAGTACTATCCGATCCCGGCCCGCCAGATCGAGCTGAGCCGACTTCCTGGGGGTGAGAGCCCGCTTCAGCAGAACCAGGGGTGGTAGAGGAAGGATAAGCGCCCACTCAGAGGATCATCCCGACGCGTGAACCAGAACCACGGGTTCACGCGTCGGGATGTTCTTTGCCCTTCCCACTCGGGCGGAGAAAGCCTCTTGTCATCGTCTAGATGGGGCAACCCTACCATGGACCTCAAGCGGTATCTAGTGCCGATCGCAATCGTGGCCGCAACCGGCTGTGGCTTGAAAGGACAGACGGCCAACAACCCGCAAGCCGAAGCGAACGATTCTGTTTATCTCCTCGTACGGAGCGACGATGCGGGGATGACCCATGCGGTCAACATGGCCACCAAGAAGCTCATCGA
>CAZTIV010000090.1:1269-6738 GCA_964613905.1 uncultured Gemmatimonadaceae bacterium
ACCCCGACCTGGCGGAAGTGGAGACGGAAATCCGTGCCCAGATCGAACGGGCCATGAATACGGGTTTGCAGATCGACTACGTGGACTTTCACATGGGCACGGTCAGGAACCACCCGGGAATGCTTGCGCTTGCCAGAGAACTGGCAGCCGAATACGGCCTGATCATGAGCGGCTTTCAGAACGAGGTGTTTTGGGATCCGCAATATCGTGCCGGCCCTGGGGATAAGCCGGATAGCCTGGCAAGCATGGCGGGAAACCTGAAGTCGGGATTCAATGTACTGATCGCCCATCCAGGACTGGATACCCCGGAAATGGCCGTATTGGAGGACATGAACATCGCCTATCCGCTGGGGAACATGAGTATGCACCGTCAGGCTGAGCTCGATGCCTTGCTTTCAGAAGATTTTGCAAGAGCCGTGGCAAAGCATCGGATCAAGCTGATTACTTATCGAGACCTCAAGGCCATGCTAAACCAAAGTAGCGCGGGTTGCACCTCCGGTGGCCTCCGATTGGCACGTTCCGCACCGATCACCGGCGCACAGTGAATGCCTGCAGCGGAGCACCGTTGTTGGCGACCAGAACGGCTTTGCCGGCCGGGGTATTGATCAGGGCCAGATCCCGGACGTCCAAGGGGGCCAGAAAGCCGCTTTCGGACGGTGAAACCGGGCTGAAGTTGCCCCGCCCGTCGCCCCTCAGCCAGAGGCCCTTGCCGGCATCGGCCCGCGGCGTGTTCGGTTCGGTACCGTACGTATTTCCCGCCACGATCAGATCGAGGTTGCCGTCGCCGTCCACGTCGTGAACCACGATGCCGCGGATCGGTGAGATCTGGGCCATGGTGGGCAGCTCAGACGACGTGAACGTGCCATCTCCGTTGTTTCGCAGCCAGACGCTGGCAAAGGTATCCGCCTGGTAATGAAGCGCCTCCCGCAAGCGAGCCGTACCGAAGATCTGCCGGGTGGAGGCCCCGGCAAAGGCTTCGAACGTCGGGTAGCGCACGGTCAACGCATCGATGACCGTGCCCAGGGGAACCAGGCCGTAGAACGGATACTCCGTCCCATCGATCTCCTGGGTGAAGATGAGGTCGGTGGTGCGATTCCCCGTGAAGTCGGCCGCATAGAGCCCGAATCTGCTCTTCTCCGAGGTGGTGTAGGTGTAGTTCAGTCCGAGATTTCCCGCTACCAGGTCCGGGAGACCGTCGTTGTCGAAATCGCCAACCGCGAGGCGGTACCACCAGCCCCGCATCGGGGGGAGGCGCATGGAAGCCGTCACGTTGCGCAACCGTGCCCCCTCGTTCGCGTAAAACTGAATCGGCATCCAGATCCCCGCGGTGACCAGATCCAGCCGCCCGTCGCCGTTGAAGTCCATCCAAACCGCATCCGTGATCATTCCCCCGGGCTCGATCAGCTCCGGGGCGACCTCGCGGGTTATGTCCGTGAAGCGTCCCCCGTCGTTGCGCAGCACATAGCTGCGCGTGGGGTGGGGGTAGTTGCCCGGCGTCAGCCGGCCACCCACGAAGAGGTCCAAGCGGCCGTCACCGGTGAAATCACCAGCGCGGACGCTGGCCGTGCTGGTCAGCATCTCCGGCAGCGCCCCGGCGGCTTTCACGAACCTGCCGTTTCCCCGGTTAAGGTACAGTCGATCCTGCAGGAGACGGGAGGCAGGTGCGACGTGATACCCGCCGCTGGCGAGGTACAGGTCCGGCAGACCGTCCCCATTGGCATCGAAGAAGAGCGCGCCCCAGTCCTCATGATGCCGGTCGGCCTCCCAGGGCCCACTCTCTGTCGACTCAACGAAGCTGCCGTCCTCCTGTTGAAGGAACAACCTACCGGGGAAGCCAGCGGCGCCGCCGACGTATACATCGTCCAGGCCGTTGCCGGTCACGTCCGCCACGGCGAGCGGAGGGCCCTGTTTCGAGATCTCGTAGGGTAGCAGGGGTTGCACCGAGTAGTCGACCAGATAGTCGTTCGTCCGGTGCTGATAGGCCGGCGCCTGCCCGAGGGCCGCGCGCCGGAAAATCCGGTTCATGCCAAGCCCGGCTCGCACGTCCGGCGCGCGCCGCTCCCCTGCATCCTGCTGGCGGATCGTGAGCAGCTGGTTCGCGCGCAGGTCGGTGATGACCTGGTACCGCCCGTCCGGCCAGATCACCTGGAGGCTTTCCACGCGATCGGCCTGACCAAGCCCGAAATGGAGCCGGTCGTCCATGGTGGACAGGTACCCGCGATACGGGGTGTGGTAGAGGTATTGCTTCTGTCCGCCAGCCGTGACAATGAGCTTCGCTCCCAGCCCCCGCCGGTTCGGAGCCTCGCCTGCCAGCCGGAGCTGCAGGAATCGATTCCCGCTGTCCTCAGGCGCAACGTTCTCGTAGATGAACGCGGGTGCATCCAGATTGTTGACCACCAGATCGAGCCTGCCGTTGTTGTTCAGGTCGGCATGCGCCGCGCCGTAGGAGAAGCCGGCGTGATCCAATCCCCACTCCCGCGTTTTGTCAGAAAAGGTCAGGTCCCCGTTATTGCGAAAGACATAGTTGGGCAGATGGTAGCTGTGCAGCCTGTCCAGAATGTCCAGCTGCTGCCGCTGCGCCTCACCTGGATCGCGGATCCGGCGTGCATTCAGGTTGGCGGACTGGAAGTCGAAGTCGATGACCGCCTTGGGATAACCGTTGGTGATGAGGATGTCCTTGAATCCATCATTATCGAAGTCTGCGAACAGAGCGCTCCAGCTCCAGTGCGTGTAGGCGACACCCGCCAGACGCGCGATCTCGCTGAAGATGACGCTGCCATCGTCGGCAACTCCCTGGTTCAACTGCAGGGTGTTGATATTGTAATGCGGGTAGAAGCCCCTGCGGCGCAGACTCATGAACGCGTGGTAGGTGGTGGAACCGCTCACGCGCTTCCGGCTGGCGAGATCTGGCGGCATCATATCCGTTTGCAGAATGTCCGGCCAGCCGTTGTTCGTGAAGTCGGCGATATCGATGCCCATGCCCGCGAAGCTCGTGTGTCCGAGCCACTCGGCGGCCCTGTCGGTGAAGGTTCCATCCCCGTTGTTGATGTACAGGACGTCGTTGGGCGTGATGTCGTTGGAGACGTAGAGGTCGGGCCAGCCGTTGCCGTTGAGGTCGGCGACCACGACGCCAAGTCCGTAGCCCAGACGTCTCAGGATCCCCGCTTCCTCGGAGACGTTGGTGAACGTACCGTCGCCGTTGTTGCGATAGAGCTGATCGAAACCTGCGGGGTTCGCGGCGCGCGAACCGAACTCCGGCCGCCCCGTCTCGCCGCGCCCGAACTCGCCGGGCGAGTTGGCGAGCAGGAACAGGTCGAGGTGGCCGTTCCCGTTGTAGTCGAAGAACACCGCATGGGTGGTGAAGCCGGTGTCGCCGATGCCATACGCGGCCGCCGCTTCCGTGAAGGTGTTGTCCCCGTTGTTGATGAACAACAGGTTCGCCCGTTCCTCGGGGGTAGACCAGTCGGGCCCGGATACCGAAACGTAGATGTCCAGGTAGCCATCGTTGTTGATGTCCACCATGCTTGCGCCGGTGGCCCAGCGGTCTGTCATCACGCCGGCCGACTCGGTGATGTCTTCGAACCGCATGTCCCCCCGATTCAGGTAGAGGCGGCTTGAGACCATGTTGCCCGTCAGGTAGATGTCCGGCAGCCCGTCGTTGTCGATGTCGCCGATCGCCACTCCCCCACCGTTGTAGAGGAGGAAGTCACGATGAAAGTTGTGTACATCACTGGTCGTGATCGTATTGGCGAACGTCACACCCGTGCGCTCAGGGGGGAGCAGTCGGAATAGCGGCGGCGGCGTTTCGTCCCGGCCGCAACCAGGCATGGAAAGCACGAAGACCAGCAGCAGGACGCGAGCAGAGCGAGCGGCGTTCATCATGAAGAGTGTGAATGCACTGGTGACAACGGTGGCAAGAACGGGCAGTGGGCAGCGGCTCAGGGCGGGATACCCCCCACCTGTTACATCCCCGCGACAACCCGCGGGTTGACGGCCGGTCGCCTCGATCGCCTGCGCATAATATAACATGCCGGCCGTCCCGCGGCTGCCGGCGAGCCGGGCGACCTGTACCTATCCCCGCCACTGCCACCTCACACGGGACGCCATACGGGCGGTGCGCTCACGGTCTAGGTACACCTGAGCCCGGCCCCGCGCCGCACCTGAGCTTCGCCGCGGGCGAGGCTGCTTGCATGCAGGCGAACGCAGCTCTATCTTCCGCCGTCAAAAGAGGCTCTTTCCCTAATCCATGTACGCCCAGTGGGCCGGCGCTTCCCTGGCGCATAATCCCTGCAAGCATGAACCCTAGAGCATACCCGAGTCAACGACACCCGCAGCTCCTGCCGCGGCGGTGGGCGGCTGTACTCCTCGGCGCGGTTGTGCTGGCGGCCTGCGGGGGCGTCACCGGTGTGCGTGAGCCCGCCCGACCCCCCCCACCGCGGACTGCATTGCACAACGTGATTCCCGTTCCTGCCTCGATTCAGCTCGCGGGCGCCGACAGCTTCACCGTCGATTCGGCCACGGTGATCTTCGTCCCACCCGGAAGCGCCGAAGCAGCGCGGATCGGCCGCTATCTGGCGGAGCTGATCGGACCCGCACCTGCCTCGGCTCCGCAGGTGCGAGAGGCGGACGCTACGCTCCCAGCGGGAAGCATCCATCTGGCGCTGGATGTGGAGAATGAGGCGCTGGGCGCGGAGGGCTACGAGCTGACGATCAGGCCCGAGCGGGTGACCCTCCGTGCCCGCGAACCCGCCGGCCTCTTCTACGGCGTTCAGACCCTGCGGCAGCTGGCGCCCGCGCGGATCGAGTACACGGCGGCGCTGCCTCAGCCGATGCAGATACCGGCGGGCAACGTTGTGGATCAGCCCCGCTTCGCCTGGCGCGGGGCGATGCTCGACGTTTCCCGGCACTTCTTCGACGCCGAGGACGTGAAGCGCTACCTCGACCTGATGGCGCTCTACAAGCTGAACCGCCTGCACCTGCACCTCTCGGACGACCAGGGCTGGCGGATCGAGATCCGCTCGTGGCCGAACCTGACCCGGCACGGTGCCAGCACGCAGGTGGGCGGAGGCCCGGGCGGCTACTACACCCAGGCGGATTACGCAGAGCTGGTGAGATATGCGCAGGAGCGCTTCATCACCATCGTGCCGGAGATCGACATGCCGGGCCACACCAACGCGGCGCTCGCCTCCTACCCGGAGCTGAACTGCGACGGGGTGGCACCGCCGCTCTATACCGGCATCACGGTCGGCTTCAGTGCCCTCTGTGTCGAGCGAGAGATCACCTACCGCTTCGTGGACGACGTGGTCCGGGAGATCGCCGCGCTCACACCCGGGCCCTACTTCCACATCGGCGGCGACGAGGTCGAGAAGCTCACCGACGAGCAGTACCGAGCGTTCATCGAGCGCGTGCAGGGCATCGTCGCCTCGCACGGGAAGCAGATGATCGGGTGGACCGAGATCGCGCCCGCCA
>CAZTIV010000091.1:0-6708 GCA_964613905.1 uncultured Gemmatimonadaceae bacterium
CCTCAGTCCGGTCCGCCAGCAGCCGGCCCGCCTCGCCCGACCCCGCGGCGTCCTGCACCAAAACCACCGGTTCGGCCCACCACGGAAGGCGGCGCCCGGCCCGGAGCGTCAGCCCCCGGAGCAGCGGCACCAGCGCAAGGCTCAGGAGCAGGGCGATGGCCACCGTGACCCGGGAATACACGTGCTCCAGCTGGAAGGCGAACACCAGGGCCATCGTGACAAGGAACGCCGACAGCGTCACCAGGGAGTACCGTCGGATCGTCTCCACCGGCCCCAGCCCGAACCCCGGGTACAGCCCCGCCTGGCCGTATGCCAGCGCGATCAGCAGCGTGATGGGGGCGGCTGGGAGATACAGCATGAGCGCCTGGTCATGGACCGGACGGGCCCAGAGCAGGTAGGCGATGCCACCGGCGAGGAGGAGCGCCAGGAGGTCGGAGGAGGCCAGCACCGCGACGCGGGCGGCGCCCGCACGCCCGAACGGGCGCACGGCCTCGAGGGAGGAGTCGCCCCCCCGGACTGACGCGGGCCGAGCCGACGACGCTGGCGTGGAAAGCTGCAATGGACTCTACCCGGGCTGGGGATCGTTCCGGTCGGTTGGATCCTGTCGTGTCGTCATCATAGACCGGCCGGGAAGGTGCATCAAGCTTCGGGATCCGGCCCCGTCACGTGTCAGCCATCCCGTAGGCGACATACGACTTGGGGATGCCGGCGAACCGCTCCACGTGGATGGATGCCCGCGGGAAAAGGGATCGAAGCTCCTTGCGGGTCAGGAGCCGCACCTGCTCCACCTCGTTGCGCGCCGCTTCCAGGCTCGGGGCCCGGGGCATCCAGCCCAGGTCCCACCGGCTGTGCAGCCAGGCACGCGTGCCTACCGGGAGGAACTGGAACCCTGGGAACAGGAAGTGGGGCTCGACGGGGAAGTAGCGGTTGGGCGTCTGGACGAAGTAGGCCCGGCCCACCCGCTGGACCTCGCGCGCCATGGCGGCCTGGTCCCGGAAGGAGCCGACATGCTCGATGACCGAGTTGGAGAAAACGACGTCGAATTCCCGGTCGCCGAAGGCGGACATGTCCCGGGCATCCCCAGCCACCCCTTCCATCCATGGTGTGGCGGGCTCCGGGGCGACCTGGTTCAGGAGCGTGATCCGGAGCCCATCAGAGACCCCTACGGTTCGCCAATACGCTTCTGTTCCCCCCACGTCCAGGACGCGGACCGGCCGATCCATGCCATGGATCAGCCGATGGAACACGTCCATTCGTTTGCGTCGCAGGGCGGTCGACACCGATTCGCCGCTCTTGTTATCCACGAGGCGGCGGATCAGCCGTAGCCTCAAGATGGACATGACACCTCCGCTTTATGGACGCACTCGCGAGGTGGTGTGCATGACCCTATCCTCGGAACCGGTTCGGACCAAGTATGATAGCAGAAGCTCTCGGTCTTCCTTTGTCACCGCCCGGATGACCACCAGTAGTGCGAGATAGAGCACCAAGAACAGAATCGCCAATGCCACCACATGGGCACCGGTCAGTCGTCCCAGAAGCCATGTGACCGCTCCGCTGACTCCTGCTGCCAAGGCTACCCGGCCGAGCTGGGCGGTCACCACGGACCCGCCCGTCTCCCTACTCAGGAGCCACGCGTAATACAGCCCCAGCGGCACGTACGTGATCTGAGTCGCCACGGCCGCTCCAACCAATCCGTGGCGCGGGATCAGGAATATGTTCAAGGCTACGTTGGCAACCGCGGATATCGTTACGAGGACGGCTCGCCGGGTGGCGAAACCGAGGTAGTCGAGAGCGAGGCTGTAGGTGCCCGACAGCGACTTGAGGAGCAAGAATGGCACGTACACGGCGACGACCACTCCGGCGGACAGATAGACGGGGCCGAAGATGAAGGCGATGAGCTCGGAAGCGAAGAGCAACAGGAAAACACCCACCGGAATGTAGAGCAGCAGGATACTCGCTGTCACAGTCTCAAAGAGGCGAGCGGCCTGGTCGGGCCGGGTGCGGGTCAACCTCACAAAGAAGACCGCGACCGACGCCCCTACGGCTGCGGCCGGCACGTGGAAGAGGTCCAGGAGCCGTACAGCCGTCCCGTAGACACCCACCTGCGCTGTGGTCAGGAAATACTGCACCAGGATGACATCGACCTGGGTGTAGACGAGGAAACCGGCCGCCGTCGCTACCATCGGCAACGCGTATCCGATCAGCTGACGGTGAGTCGTGCGCGTAACGCCCGGCTCGGGGGTCCGTTCCGATCGCATCAGACGCGCCAGCACCACGACCAACGCCCCCAGGATGACCATGCTTCCGGCAGCGTGACCGGCGAGTGCCCAGGTCGCTTGCGGAGACATCCGGAGTACGAGGACCACAGCCAGGAGCCACGGCGCCCAGCCGACGGCGACGGTCACCTTGCTGGCGAGATCCACACGGCCAAGCCCCTCGAAGAACTTGACCGCGAACTTACGCCCGATGGCCGCCGTGAGCAGCAAGGCAATGATCCAGCGAAGATCGGCGACCTGGGGAGCGCCCAACAATTCGGCCAGCCAATCGGCGAAGGAGAGCAGTAGCAGGACGGCAAGGACCAGAAGGACGAGAAGGGAGCCCGCTGCAACGGCCAGGGTGGAGAGCGCCCGCTCCGGCGCCTCGCTCAGCAGTCTTGCGGTGGCCGCGCTGATCCCGGCGTCGGACAGCAGACCGAGCACTGCCACGATGGAGAGAACGAGAATCAGCAACCCGAATTCGACCGGCCCCAGAAGCCGGGCGAGCAGGATTACGGCTCCGGCTTTGACGATGGCGTCAATAATCCCTGCTGGGAGGGTCCACTTGAGGTTCCTGAGGATCGCCAGGCGGTGACGGGTCATAGTCTCGCGACCAGTCGATCTGAGAGAGTCGCGATCACGAGGGCGAGCGCCTCGTCCTGGCCAAGGCGCTCGGTGTCCAGGACCACTACCCCACGCTGCCGCCCGAGAGATCGGTCAAACTGCTGTTTGCGGTCCGTTAACCTTTCCAGTACCGCAGGGTCTCGCACGTCGGTCTTCCTGCTTGCCGACGTTGCGAGGTTGCATGTGAGGTAGTAGCGGTGTCGCGGGCGGGGAAACAACACCCGAAACAGGACCCAATAGATCAATCTCGGTATGCCCCTCTTCCGGATGTAGAGCTCCGAGGGGTAGCGGTCGAACACCACCACTCCGGACCGGGCCGAGACGCTCAACCACCTGGACCACATGTCCAGGTACATCGCCAGTGGCATCAGGGACCGTCGTCCCGTACTCGCTGGACCCGCGCTGCCTCCAACTACGCGGCGAGCTAACGGCGTCGCCCATTCCTTCTCACCCATGTATGCCAGGGCTGCCCGATCACCAAAGGCATGCCGGATCCGCTGGGCCAACGTCGTCTTGCCTGTCCCGTCTACGCCCTGTACACAGACGTGCTGATTGTTCAGAATGTTCTTCAACAATCGTGTGCCGATCCGGAGAGCGCGGCTGATCGAGCCCCGATTCACTCGCTGAACCCTGCGCTCCGAGATGCCACGTTCCCGCATGAAGGCGTCGAACTCGGCCACTAGCTGCGGTGTCGAGCGCGGCGGATCGGTATCCCCCAGGATGTCCTGGTACTTCGCTGAAACGGGCGCGTCCTCGTACTTCAGCTTCCCGATGACGAGATAACGATTGATCTCGGGAGCGGCGTACCGAACCTCCTGAAGGACGACAGCGGAATCGAGGACCAGGGTGGCGAGGCCATCCAGGTAGGTAGTGTGCGAGTTGTGATAGAAGATTCGATGCTGAACGTGAATCGTGATCAAGCCAACGAGTGTGATCTTTCGAAAGAAGATCCCCGTGCCTGTAACGCGGGTAGCTACCGGCACCAGGCCACGACTCGACAGGAGCCGTCGAGCCCTCCGGGTATCGGCAGGGTCGACCAGTAGATCGATATCCCCCCCTATGGTCCACTCGGACTCGGGACTGCGACGGATCACGACATAGCGGATCCCTTCTCTGGTCATCGCGGTGAGAATCGACCGGACCTCGTTAAGAGATTCGCTGGGCAAACTGGCCTGGACGAGGTCGTTCATTACAGGTCCGCTTCGCGCACGGACTCGATAATGCGGGCGTACTTCGCTGCCACCCGGCGGCGCTCGAGCTCCGGTCGATGAGCGTATCGGCGTACAAGCCGCTCCAAAACGAAGTAACTCAAGAGATCCGATCGGCGGGGACGAAACCGGATCAACCCGGCCAGCTGGCATACTCGGTTCATTGACGTTTCGTACGCCCCAGCGAAATAGCGTCGAAGATACGTGAAGTCGTCTTGGTCCGCGGCCTCCACCAGCATCCAATTGAGCGCGTCGTAGACGGCTGAGTGAGGGCCTGCATACTCCCAATCGAGAACGACCCATGAATCGTTGGCACGAATGAGGTTCTTGAAGCAGATATCTCCGTGACTCGGCACCACCGGTAGGGTGAGAGGCTCTCCGCCGATCCACCCATGGATCCTGCTCAGCACCACACGGAATTCTGGCGTTCTTTCCACATTCGAGACGAGTTCCGCGAGCGACAGGGATTCTCCCGCAGGGATCACGCTCTCCACGTGGGCGATATGGGAGGAGAAGATCCATTCGATCGCCCTGTCCCGTTCGGGGCCCTCGACTTCTGTCGCCGGTTTGCCCGGGACGAACTCCTCCAGTGTCCATAGAGGGTCGTGGCTTCGCGCGAACACGTGAGGTGAGGGAAGGTACGGCTGAAACCACGAACGGTCCCCGTTGCGTCCAACCTGCGTTTCATCGGAGCCGAAGGTAAGGACCCTCCGCTGCGCATAGTCGAAGATCTTCGGCTGGCCGTTTCTCGTCACAAACAGAAAGTCCCCGCGGAACCCGTTGAATCCAGGAGGCGGAACCGTGTCGGCCCGCACCCGCATGAGCCCCATCGCCGACTGGATCAAAGCCTTGAGGGAACGCTTGGCAACGCTCCCACGTCCGGGCGTGGTATCGCGCAGCAGCCATGGTGGGTGCTGGCAACCCAACCGAGCGGCCCACCGGTCCGTCACCCGATAGCGGCCGCGCCTCATCACACCAGCGCGGGTTCGCAGGATTGCGCGAACGTGCCGAATGCGCTGGATGAACGCGATGGGCCTCACTGTGGGTCTCTCAACGTAGTGTGGCTGAGGGCTGGGAACGCCAGGCTGTAGCGAACGTAGCGGGCGCCGAAATCGGGGGTCAATGGTAGTCGGCGAATCCGCTCATCACCGTCGTTCGAGCTCTGGTGGCAGCCTCTCTTGTTTTTCTCGATCCGTGTTCTCAATCTGTTCGGGATGAAGTTCTGCTCATGTCAGTAGCCGCCAGCCGAAGTCCCGGTTCGAGCACCCCGCCCTCGCCGGGGGCAAGAATCTCCCTGTTCATGCAGGATTTCGGAGGTGGAGGGGCAGAGAAGATCATGCTGTTGCTGGCAGCGGGCCTCGCTTCGCGGCGGCACGACGTTGAGATCGTCGTGGTGCGCAGTGAGGGACCGTACCTCGAGCACGTGCCAGGGAACGTCCGTGTCGTGACCCTTGGTACTCGAAGGGTGAGCCGTTCCATCCCCGCCCTGGCTCGCTACATCCGTGATCGTAAACCGCATGCCGGACTGTCCAGTCAGGTCCATATGAACGTGGCGATGGTCCTCGCCCGAGCGGTCGCGCGGGTCCCTATGCGATTGGCTTTGCGTGAGGAGAGCCGGATCGGCGAGAACAGGCGCGCCGATCGTCTGCCACTCATTAGAGCAGCATACATGGTGTTGCCGTGGGCCTACGTGCGGGCTGACCACGTTATCGCCGTTTCCCGGGGACTCGCCGACGAGGTGAAGAGCATCACAGGCCTGTCCGACAGGGAAGTGAGCGCGGTTCACAATCCAGTCATGACGGCGGAGAGGTTCGAACAGCTCAGCGAGAAGGGGGCACCGCCGCACCCATGGCTGCATGATCCTACCGTTCCCGTCGTGCTGGCAGTGGGACGACTTGTCCCCGAAAAAGATTACGGGATCCTGCTTCAAGCGTTCTCCACGTTACGCGTCGAACGGCTTGCCCGCCTGGTGATTCTGGGAACCGGGTCGTTGCACGAGGACCTGTTGCAGCAAACGCGGGACTTGGAGATCGATCGAGATGTGCTCTTCGCCGGGTTCGCGGATGATCCATTTGCCTGGATGCAACACGCTTCGGTCCTGGCTCATACCGCGCGCTGGGAAGGGTTCGGGAACGTGATCGCGGAAGCGCTGGCCTGTGGTCTCCCCGTGGTGTCGACAGACTGTCCGAGCGGGCCGTCCGAGATACTCGAAGGCGGGCGGTACGGCAAGCTCGTTCCGGTCGGTGATGCCGGAGCGGTTGCTCAGGCCTTGAGCGAAACGCTCGACGCGCCACCGGACCCCGAGACTCTGCGTCGGCGCGCCGCGGACTTCACCGTGGAGGCCATCGTTCCCCGGTACGAAGAGATCCTCCTGGCCGGGATCAATGGGGGCTAGGTAATGGCACCGCGACGAATCTTCCTTCTGACCACCGTGATGACCACGGGTGGGGTCCAGAAGGCGATCATGCAGCTCGCCCGCGGCCTCGGGAATCGGGGGCATGAGGTCACCGTAGCGGCGATGTACGACAAGACGGGGGCGATCCCGGCCTACGAGGCCGAGTTCGGTCTCCCAATCATCGATCTGGATATGAACCCTGCCGGCTCCCGGGTTCGGAAGTTCG
>CAZTIV010000092.1:0-6697 GCA_964613905.1 uncultured Gemmatimonadaceae bacterium
GACGCCGCGCGCTCCGCGCCGCCGCGCGGGAAATCCGCAGCCGGCTTACCCGTCCCAACCTCTACCGAGTCATCGAGGTGCATCCATGGTCCCGCCTTCCCGAACGCCGCTACGCACTGATCACCTTCGAGCCCTGAACGCACCGCGGCGCGTGGTGGTGGAATCAGACGTGGAAGGGAGGCCGGTGGCGGTGGAAGGCGGCCAGAGAAACCTGATAATCGAAATACTCGAGGTCTGGTACATCACCGACGAATGGTGGCGCAAACCCATCCGCCGCCGGTACGTGGACGTGATTCTGGAAGGAGGGAAACACACGGTGTTGTTCGAAGACATCGCAACCGGCGAATGGTTCGAACAGACGCCGTGAATTACGTCGAGCTTCACTGTCACTCCGCATTCTCGTTTCTGGACGGCGCCTCCTCGCCGGACGAGTTGGTACACACCGCCGTCGAGTTGGGCTACTCGGCACTGGCGCTTACCGATCATCACGGTCTCTACGGCTCCATGATCTTTGCGCAGGCCGCGAAGCAGTTGGGTCTGCAGGCCATCACCGGCACTGAAATGACACTGCTGGATGGCGCGCACGTAACACTGCTCGCCGAGACGCCCACGGGCTACGCCAACCTCTGCCGTCTGATCACCGAGGCACATCTGAGTCGCCAGGACCGGCGGGATCCCCGGCTGGACTTTGCCTCGCTGGAAGCGCGACACGATGGATTGATCGTTCTGTCCGGTTGCCGGGATGGTTTCCTGCCACGTGCGCTTGCCACCGAGGGGTACACCGCGGCTCGGCGTCTGGCCGCGCGCTGCCGCGCGGTGTTCGGGCGCGAACGGTTCTTCATCGAGTTGCAACGCAACTACGTGCGGGGCGACGCCGCGCTCACCCGCGCGTTGTGCGAGATCGCGGACAGCACAGGGCTCGACGTGGTGGTCACCGGCAACGTGCACTACGCCCGCCGCGAGCGGCATCGCCTGCACGACGTACTCACCGCCATCCGGCATCGCACGACGCTCGACGCCTCGCACGATCTCCGCCGCGCCAACGCCGAGTTCCATCTCCGTCCCCCGGACGAGATCGCTGCACTGTTCGCCGACCGGCCGGATGCAATCGCGAACACGGGGATCATTGCCGAGCGTTGCCGGGCGTTCGACCTCACCACGGATCTCGGTTACGTGTTTCCGGATTTCCGGGGAAGCGGCAAACTGACGGCCCCGCAGGCGCTGGGCGAGTTCTGCCGCACGAAGCTCGACGAGTACTACCCCGAAGGTCACGCGCTCCGCGCGGAAGCGGATTCCCGGCTTGCGGAGGAACTGCGGCTCATCCGGCATCACGGCCTGTGCGGATTCTTCCTCGTGTATCACGATCTCTTTGAACTCGCGCGCGAAGTGGCGGCGGATGTGCGCGCGGGCTCGCGGCGCGCCACGGGGGGTCTCCTCCCCGGGCGGGGGCGCGGCTCGTCGGTGTCGTCCATCGTCTGCTATTTCCTTGGCCTCTCGCACATCGACCCAATAGCCAACCGGTTGTTCATCGGCCGGTTCCTGAACGAGACGCTGGCGTCCATCCCGGACATCGATCTCGACTTCCCGCGCGAGATCCGCGAGGAACTGATCAGACGAGTGTACGACCGGTACGGCCACGAGCATGTGGGACTGGTGTGTTCGTACCCTACCTACCGGCTCCGCTCGGCGGTGCGCGAGGTCGGCAAGGCGTTCGACCTGCCGGTGGGCGAAGTGGAGCAGATCGCGAAGCTCGCGGGCGGATACACCTCCGCCGCGGCCATCCGGGAAGAGATCGAGCGCATACCGTCACTCGCGGGCAAGGCGGACGCACCGCTCTGGCAACAGTTCGCGGAGATCGTGGAGCAGATCGCGGGACTTCCGCGCCACATCTCCCAGCACGTGGGCGGCATGATCATCTCGAGCCGCCCGTTGGTCGAGATCGTCCCGCTCGAACGCTCGGCCATGCCGGACCGCGTGCTCTGCCAGTGGGACAAGGATTCCTGCGACGATGCGCGGTTCATCAAGATCGACTTTCTCGCGCTCGGCATGCTGTCGCTGGTCGAGGAGTGCGTGGAACTGGTGGCGCGGAAAGAAGGTGTGCCACCGGACTTGAGCCGCATCGACTTTGGCGACGATGCGGTATACGACCGGATCTGCCGCGGCGACACGGTGGGGCTGTTCCAGATCGAGAGCCGGGCGCAGATCCAGATGCTGCGACGTGTGCGGCCGCGCAACCTGGCCGATCTCGCGGTACAGGTGGCGATTGTGCGGCCCGGCCCCATCGTGGGCGGCGCGGTGAACCCGTACGTCCGGCGCCGCGAGGCCGAGCGGAAGGCGCGCGGTGAGGACCGACCCTACGAACCACCGGTGGATCATCCATTGCTACGAGAAGCGCTCGCCGAGACGCTCGGTGTCATCATCTACCAGGATCAGGTGCTGCAGGTGTGCCAGTCGCTGGCGGGGTTCACCCCCGGTCAGGCTGAGGCGCTGAGACGCGCCATGAGCCGCCGCCGCTCACGCGATCTGCTGGAAGGGTTCTGGGGAGAGTTTCGCGACGGGGCCGGCGCGCGCGGTGTGTCGGAAGAGACGGCCAAACGCGTCTTCGAACAGGTGGTGGCGTTTTCGGAATTCGGATTCCCCAAGTCGCACGCGGCGGCGTTCGGGTTGCTGGCGTATCAGTCGGCGTGGCTGCTCCAGTATCACCCGGTGGAGTTCTACGTGGCGCTGTTCAACAACCAGCCCATGGGGTTTTACTCGCTCGACGCGCTGGGGCGCGACGCCGCACGTCACGGCGTGCAGGTGCTGTTACCCGATCTCAACACCAGCGATGTGTGGTGCACGGTCGAGCAGGGCGCGGTGCGCGTGGGACTCGGCTTTGTACGCGAGTGGAGTGAGGAAAACGCGACCGCGGTGGTCGAAGAGCGGGAGCGGAATGGTCCGTATCGGAGTCTGGGAGACTTCGTGCGGCGTGCGCCGGCAGCACTCACGCGCAACGCCATCGAGCATCTGGTGTGGGTGGGCGGGCTGGACGGATTCGGGCTCACACGTCGTGATCTGTTGTGGCAGGTGGGGCTATGGCTGCCGCCCAAACACGATCGCGATGCCCGGCGGGTGCGCCGCCAGCTAGAACTCCCGCTCAATCATCCGCATGAGACGCTGCGTTTTGCGGGACTCGACGGCGGCGAGAAGCTGCTCGCCGAATACGCAGTGCTCGGCTTTGCCGCAAGTGCCCATCCGCTGGCGCTGCTCGAAGGAGCGCTCCCACCCAACGTCATACGGAGCGACTGCCTGTGCGACCTGGAACACGGGACGCGCGTCGAGGTGGTGGGGCTCGTGGTCGCCCGCCAGCGCCCCCAGACCGCCAAGGGATTCGTGTTCGTGCTGATGGAGGATGAGGGCGGCATGGTGAACGTGATCGTGAAGCCCGATATCTACGAGCGGGATCGGTTGGCGGTACGCGGCGAACCGTTTCTGTGGGTTACGGGGACGCTGGCAAAGGATGATGGGACGCTGAACGTGATTGCTGAGGAGGTACGGGCGATGACGGTCAGGCGGTCAGGCGGTCAGGCTGTCGGGCAGACAGACAAATCGACGGGCGGATCTCCCTACATCTTTCTCCGGGCCATGCGCCAGGTGGCGCCGGGATCGAAGGATTGGGGATAGATTGGGGCATGGTTGATGTCTGGCTCCGTGGCCCCATTGACAGCATTCCGGCCCAGCTCATGCCGGCGGCGCATGCGTTTCTTCAGGCGCGGGAAGACATCGAGCGCGCAGCGGCTGGTCTTTCCCTCAGTGAACTATGGGCCACGCCGGGCGGCGCGGCTTCCGTGGGATTCCATCTCCGTCATCTGGCCGGCAGTACGGACCGCCTGATGACGTACGCCCGCGGCGAGCCGCTGACCGATGAACAGCGGAGGGCACTGGCGTTGGAGAAGGATCCGGATGCTCCTCGGGAAGACGCGGCGACGTTGATTGGCCGAGCGCAGGAGGTGATCGATCGTGCTCTGGCTCAGCTCGAGAGAACGAATCCGGACGGGCTGCTTGAAGGTCGGGAGATCGGCAGTGCGCAGCTGCCGTCAACCGTACTGGGAGTGTTGTTTCATGCTGCGGAGCACGCGGCCCGGCATGTCGGGCAGGCGATCACGACGGCGAGAATTGTGCGGGGAAGACCCTAAGCCGGTACTACCACCCCCCTGCCCTGCAGAATCCGCTCGATCGCTTCGCCAATCTTGTTGTTCGGCGTGGACGCCCCGGCGGTGATCCCGATCCGGAGCGCACCGGACGGCAACCAGTCCGGCGCCGGCACCTCACCGTCCGCCGTGACCGGCTTGTGCCGGATCACGCCGGTCTCCGGTTCAATGCAGGAAGCGTCCGCAATGTGGTAGGTCGTGACCTTCTTCGAGCAAAGCTTGGCCAGATGATTGGTGTTGCTGGAGTTGTATCCGCCGATCACCACCATCACGTCAAGCGGTTCTTCGATCAGCTCCAGCACCGCATCCTGCCGCTCCTGGGTGGCCGAGCAGATGGTGTCGAAGGTGCGGAAATGCTCATCCAGGTGGTCCGGCCCGTAGCGCGTGGCCAGCGCCTCGCCGATCCTCCGCCCGATGGCCAGCGATTCGCTCGATAACATCGTGGTCTGGTTCGCAACCCCGATCCGCTGAAGATCACCCGCGAAATCGAACCCCGGTGACACCTTGTGCCGGAACAACTGCTCCATCTCCGCCGGATTGTCGCCCTGTTCGATGAACCGGCACACCACCAGCGCCTCGTCCATATCGCGCACGATGAGAAACTTGCCACCCTCGTACTTGGTCACCTGGCTCACCGTGGCCTTGGTTTCCTCGTGGTAGTGCTTGCCGTGCACTACGGCGGTGAAACCCTCCTTCGCGTACCGCTCGACGCGCTTCCATACATTGAGCACGGAACCGCAGGTGGTATCCACCAGCACGCACCCGAGCTCGCGCAACCGCTGGAAGTCGGCGACCGTAACACCAAAGGCCGGCATCAACACAACGTCATCCGGGGTCACCACGGAAAAATCAAACGCGCCGTCGGGATCGTAGCCGATGATTGTGATCCCCATGGACTCGAGTTTCTGATTGACGTGCGGATTATGGATGATCTCGCCCACCAGGAAGATCCGGCGGTCGGGAAACTTGCGGCGCGTCTCGTACGCATACTCGACCGCACGGTCCACGCCGTAACAGAACCCGAACTCCTTGGCGAGCCGGAAGGTGAGGTCACCCACGGTCAGGATATGGCCGTCGCTCCGGATCTGATCCACCAGCCGGCTGTGGTAGCCCGCCAGATCCCCTTTGATCTCACCCTTGAGGCCGAATCCCTTGCGGAAGTAGGTCTGCTCCATGGAACCAATCTACCTGATCAGCGGCCGAGCCGGCATTCGTCCTGGGGAAGTTCCTCGATGGGCACAGCGTCGAACGCGGCGGCGAACGCGGCCGTCTCGGCAGACCTCAAGTGCCGCATCGTGACTGTGAACCGACCACGCAAGGTGGCATCCGCCCGCTCCACCTCCACCTTTCCGCTGTGGGCCTGCAGCTCATTCACGCGTCCCGTTGCCAGGTGCTGCAGCGCAACCGCCGCCTGCCACTCGTCGTGCTGCGATGCCTGCGGTTGCATGACTTCGTATTCACCTTGCGCGGAACCTTCCTCCGGAAGCATCAGCAGCACCAGCACACCACCGTCCGGTCCCTCGGCCAGCAACTGAAGCATTCGCGGTTCGGCGCAACGCCCCGCACGGGCGGGCCACGACGGGTCGAACTCCACCACTCCAACCACGCGTCCCACCAGCCGGCCGCGCACAGGCGCCGGATGCTCGGGCATCTCCACCGGCTGCAAATCGACAGTCATCTCGTCCTTAGGCTCCGGAAGCTCACTCCCGCACGCCAGCAGCAGCACGGCCGCAAGCCACGCCATGCCTGTTTTCATACCGCTACCCCGAGGAACTGCCGGGCGTCCGCTTCCGACAGGGTGAACCGCGCCAGAATCTCCTTGAGTTCTGCCGGCAGCGGCTTGGGCCGGAGCGTGCTTCGCTCCGTACACACCAGCACCTCATGCCCGGCCGCGGCCAGCTGGTTCATGCCCAGATGCACCACGTCGAAGTTGAGCGTGATGGAACTCGTCCCGAAGCGCGTGAAATAACCCGCTACCCGCAGGTGATCATCCAGTCGCGCCGGGTACTTGAAGTCGCAGGAGAGATGCACCCGCGGAAGCCAGATATCGAATCGGTCGAACACCTGACCGTAAGGCAGGCCCGCCTCGCGGAACAACTCCGTCTCGGCGATCTCGAAGAAGCGCACGTAGGCGCCGTAGAAGATGATCCCGGCAAAATCCACGTCCGACCAGCGGACGTATTCGTCAATGGTGAAGGGACGAGGGTCCATGGGTTTGGAACGTAGAGATACGAACGAAGAGACGCCAGCTACGGCGGGTCTGAGGCGCGCAACGCCGCATGTGGATGACGCAGTGGCGCAATGCAGCACACGAGCTGGAGCGAGTGCGCAGAGAGGAGCTGGCCCACACTGACTCCAGGGCGGTTGCGCAACAGATCGAGGACGCCTGCCGGGCGGCCATCGCCCTTAACCCACCGCAACCGACCTCCGGACTCATTCTTCAGCAGCGTTTCCTGCACCGGCGCGTGCCGCGGTGATCACGCTGCTGGCGGCGGGAGCGCGGTTGC
>CAZTIV010000093.1:0-6688 GCA_964613905.1 uncultured Gemmatimonadaceae bacterium
GCCGCGCTCGAGGCCCGGCTCTTCGCGGAGGTGCGGTGCCGCATCGCGGCAGAGGTCGCCCGCCTGCAGCGGCTGGCCGACAACGTCGCCGCGCTCGACGTGCTCGCGGCGCTGGCGGAGGTGGCGGTGCGGAGAGGTTATGTGCGCCCCGAGGTCCACACCGGGTTTTCGCTCGAGATCCGTGCCGGCCGGCATCCGGTCGTCGAGACGATGATGCCTCCTGAGGCCTTCATCCCCAACGATGTGCAGCTGGATGAGCAGGCACGCATCATGATCCTGACCGGCCCGAACATGGCGGGCAAATCCACCGTACTGCGGCAGGTTGGGCTCATCGTGCTGCTGGCGCAGGTCGGCTCGTTCGTGCCGGCCCGCCAGGCTCGCATCGGCATCGTGGACCGGATCTTTACCCGCGTGGGCGCCTCCGACAACCTGGTGCGCGGGCAGTCGACCTTCATGGTCGAGATGAACGAGACCGCGGCGATCCTGCATGGTGCCTCGCCGCGCTCCCTGGTGCTGCTGGACGAGATCGGGCGCGGCACCTCGACCTGGGACGGGCTGAGCGTGGCCACCGCGGTGACCGAACACCTGCACGACCGGACTGGCGCCAAGACCATCTTCGCCACCCATTATCACGAACTCACCCGCCTGGCCGAACGGCTCCCCGGAGTAGTAAACTTCAGCGTGGCGGTGCGAGAGGAGGGCGACGATATCCTGTTTCTGCGACGGCTGGTCCAAGGCGGGGCGGACCGCTCCTACGGGGTGGAGGTCGCCCGGCTGGCGGGGTTGCCGGCCGAGGTGGTGCAGCGCGCGCGCGAGCTGCTGCGGGAGCTGGAGAACGGGAAGCACCGCGAGGGCGCGGAGGTGCGCCCTAACCGAGTCACCCCTCATGCCCGCCGCAGCGCACCGGAAGCGCAGCTGGCGCTCTTCCAGCCGCCGCCGCACCCTGCGCTGGCGCGGCTGCAGGCGCTCGATGTGCACAACCTGACACCGCTGCAGGCCCTCAACCTCCTGGCTGAGCTCTCGACGCTCGCCCGCGATTGATTCTCTACCGACGCTGTGATGAAGGATTCTCGAGATCGACTGTGTGCTACCGCTGTCCTGCTGCTCCTTGCCGCCGGAGCGTGCAGGAGCGAACCGCTGCCGGAGACGCCGCCCCAGCAACTCACCTCCTCCCCCTTCCACTACCCGGAAGAGCTGTGGGACGAGGGAATCGAAGGACAGACTACTCTCAAACTCTATGTCACCGAGCAGGGTGCCGTTCCACCGGATTCGATCCGGGTGGATGAATCCAGCGGCTACGCTGCATTTGACAGCGCCGCGATAAACGGTGCCCGCCAGCTCCGCTTCGAGCCCGCCCGCCGCGGTGAGGATCCGATCGGCGTCTGGGTGCGGCTCCCCGTACAGTTCGACATGACGAATGCCAACGCTGAGGGTGAGGATATTCCGTGAGTTCCACTCCAACCTCTGAACCGTCCCGGCCCGGGCGCCACCTCCATCCGTACTCGAGCATCCTCGAGACTATCGGGTGGACACCGCTGGTGCGCCTGCAGCGGGTGACGCAGGGCATCCGCACGCCGGTGTACGGCAAGGCGGAGTTCATGAATCCGGGCGGCTCGCTCAAGGACCGCATCGGACCGGCCATCATCGAGGCGGCCGAGCGAGAGGGGCGGCTGCGTCCAGGAGGTACCATCGTCGAGGCCACCAGCGGTAATACCGGTATTGGGCTGGCGATCGCCGCGGCCATCAAGGGCTATCGCTGCATCTTCACCCTCTCGGACAAATTCAGCCAGGAGAAGGTGCGCCTGCTCAAGGCATTCGGTGCCGAGGTCATCGTTACCCCCGCTGCTGTACCGCCCGATCACCCCGACAACTATCTGGAGACGGCGAAGCGCATCGCGCGGGATACCCCGAACGCCATCCTGGCCGACCAGTTCTACAATCCCGCGAACCCGGAAGCACACTATCGCACCACCGGCCCCGAGATCTGGGAGCAGACCGAGGGGCGTGTTACGCATTACATCTCCGCCGCGGGGACGGGGGGAAACCTCACAGGGGTAGGGCGCTTCCTCAAGGAGCGTAACTCCGAAATACGGATCATCGGCGGCGATCCAGCGGGGTCGATCCTGCGGGGTTACTCCGAAACCGGGACCGTGGGCGAGACCGCACCCTACAAGGTCGAGGGGATCGGGCAGGACAAGATCCCCGGGGCGCTGGACATGAGCGTGGTGGACGAATGGCGCTCGGTGGACGACCGCACCGCCTTCGCTCTGGCGCGGCGCCTGACCCGGGAGGAAGGGCTGTTCGTGGGCGGCTCCTCCGGCCTCATCGCTCACGTGGCGCTCGAGGTCGCCCGGGAGGTGAGCGATCCCGAGGCATGCGTGGTCTTTCTCCTCTGCGACACCGGAGAGCGCTACCTCTCGAAGCTTTACAGCGACGAGTGGATGCGCGAGAACCGCATGCTCGAGCCGGCGCGGGTTACCGTATGGGACATGGTCCACGCCAAGGAGGAGGCTGCGCCGAGGGAGCTGGTGGCCGTCGAGCCGGGCACCCTGGTGCGCCGCGCGCTCTCCTTCATCACCGAGCACAACGTCTCGCAGCTCCCGGTCCTCGCCGACGGGGATTGTGTAGGACATGTCTCGGAGGCCACGCTCATGGCCCAGATCCTGGAGAACCCCGCCATCCTCGATCAGTCGGTGCAGGACTTCATGGACGCACCGCTGCCGGTGGTGGATCCCCACGTGGACCTTACCGGCGTCAAGCACCTGCTCAGCCGCCAGAACCCGGCGGTCCTGGTGCGCCGCGAGGGGGTGCTCTCGGGGATCGTCACCCGCTACGACGTGCTCCGCTACCTGACCAACGGGGTGTGATTCGCCTCCTTGTGACGCTGCGTTGCTGTTGATCTGGCGGGATCGTGGCAGAGATGTTACGTTACCCTCTGCCTTCCTGAGTGCTCCGGAGTTAACTTGCCTGGAGCCGGTTAACCCCGGGTTCTCGACCCACTCACAACCAGAGGAAACCATGAAGAAACGAGGTGTGCACGGTGGCACTGATCTCCAGAAGAGCGTGCGCGTGCAGTGCAGCTCCAGGCGCTCGCCGTGCAGATCCGGCCAAAACCCGCTGGTGCCATGCCAGCGCGCGTCAACCACTTCACGCGGAGAGGAGAGGAGGCTGGTATGAGACGACTGCTTACATCTTGTCTGTTTCTCGCGCCGATTCTGCTGCTGGGCACACCCGCGCTGTTCGCACAGGGGGTTACCACTGCAGCCGTCAGCGGCATTGTCACCGACATGAACCGCAGTCCGCTCCAGGGCGCGACCGTGCAGGCGGTGCACGAGCCGTCGGGCACCCGGTATGGAACGCTCACCCGGGCGGATGGGCGGTTCTTCATTCCCGGCATGCGGGTCGGCGGACCGTACAGCGTCACGGCTTCTCAGATCGGGTACGAGAGTCACGTCATCGAAAATCTCACTCTCAACCTGGGGGTGGCGACGGATCTCGAGTTCAACCTTCGCGAGGCCGCGATCGCCATCGCGGGCATCACGGTCACTGGGACGACCGATGCCATTTTCGGCTCGGATCGAACCGGGGCCGCGACGTCGGTGAGCCGGGAAGGTCTGGAGCGGCTTCCCACGGTGACGAGGAGGATCGAGGACTTTGCCCGCTTGACGCCTCAGTACAGTGGAGGCCCCTTCGGCTTCTCCTTTGCGGGCCAGGACAACCGCCTCAACAACATCACCGTTGATGGTGCGTACTTCAACAACTCCTTCGGTCTGGCTGGTCAGCCCGGCGACCGCACGGGGGTGGCGCCCATCTCGATCGACGCGATCGAGCAAGTCCAGATCAACATCGCGCCTTTCGACGTTCGGCAGGGCAACTTCGTGGGTGCGGGCGTGAACACGGTCACCCGGAGCGGTAACAACGACTTCCGGGGTTCTCTGCGCTACGATCGCCGCGATCAGGGCCTGGTCGGCACGCAGGCAGGAGCGACGGAGTTCCGGCCCGGTGAGTTCGAGTTCAGCAACTTCGGCGGCTGGCTCTCCGGGCCCATCATCCGCAACCGGCTTTTCTTCTTCGTCAACTACGAGAACGAGGCGCTGACGGAACCGGGAACCACCTTCCTCGCCAATCCGGGGGGTCAACAACCGGGCGGCAACCTGACCCGGGTCGAGGCTGCCGAGCTGGACCAGCTCAGCAGCTTCCTGGCGACGAATTTCGGGTACCAGACGGGCGGCTACCAGGGATATGATCACCGCACCCCGGCGACCCGCTTCCTCGGAAGGCTGGATTACAACCTCGACGACAACAACCGGTTCAGCCTGCGCTACAGCCACCTGGATTCGAGCACCGATGTTCTCCTCTCGAACTCGTCCTCGCTCGGCTTCGGCACCCGGCGAACCAACCTGACCGGGCTCAACTTCCAGAACTCGAACTATGCGATTCTGGAGAACCGGCGCTCGGCCGCCGCGGAGTGGAACTCGCTGATCGGTCCCAATATGGCCAACCAGATGATCATCGGGTACGACTTCAGCGACGAGAGCCGTGCTTCGCCCGGCGAGCTGTTCCCCTTCATTGACATCCTCAGGGATAACACCGTCTATACCTCGTTCGGGAGCGAGCCTTTCACCCCGAACAACGAGCTGCGCTATAGCAGCTTCCAGTTCCAGAACAACTTCACGCGCTTCGGCACCCAGCACACGCAGACCTTCGGCATCAGCGCGGAACGGTACCGGTCGGAGAACGTCTTCTTCCCGGGTTCGCAGAGTGTTTACGTGTACAACTCTCTGGAGGATTTCTTCACCGACGCCAACGACCATGTCGCGAATCCGAACCGGACGACCTCGCCGGTGACGCTGCGTCGTTTCCAGGTGCGATGGATGAACCAGCCGGGGATGGACAGGCCCGTGCAGCCGCTGGAGGTGTTCTACGCCGGGATCTATGGCCAGAACGAGTGGCGCGCTCACCCGAACTTCACGTTGACGGTTGGCGCCCGGATCGACGTGCCATTCTTCGGCGACACCGGGTTCGAGAACGCTGAAGCGGATGCGCTCGCCTTCCGCGATGAGCACGGCAACCCGGTTCAGTATTCGACGGCGGCACTGCCGGACCCGAACCCGCTCTTCTCGCCCCGCCTCGGGTTCAACTGGGACGTGATGGGTACCCGCACCACCCAGGTGCGTGGCGGTACCGGGGTGTTCGCGGGCCGGCCCGCCTACGTCTGGATCTCCAACCAGATCGGCAACACCGGCGTGCTCACGGGCTTCCAGGCCATCGACAACACGAATGAGCGGCCGTTCCACCCCAACCCGCACCACTACAAGCCAACTCAGGTGGATGGTTCTCCGGCGTCCAGCTATGAGCTGGCGCTTACCGATGCCGGGTTCCGCTTCCCGCAGATCTGGCGGACGAACCTCGCGGTAGACCAGCGGCTGCCCTTTGACATCATCGCCACCCTCGAAGGCCTGTATGGCCATGACGTCAACGGCATCTACTACATCAACGCCAACCTGCGGGAGCCCAACACTCGGTTCGAGGGTCCGGACAACCGCCCGCGCTGGACCGCCGGCAACCGGGTCCATAGCCACGTTGCCAACGCGGTTGTGCTGAAGAACCAGAACGTGGGCTACTCGTGGAACATTGCCGGCTCGCTGGAGCGGCCGTTCGGCGACGGCCTCTTCGCCAAAGTCGCGTACAGCTACGGGGAAGCGAAGAATACCGTGGATCCGGGTTCGATCGCCTTCGGCTCGTGGAACAACAACCCGCACGCGGGTGACCCCAACAACCCGGGCCTGGGCTTCTCGCAGAACTCGCCGGGTCACCGGGTGTTCACGGCGCTGTCTGCCCGCCGGGAGTACTTCCGGTTCGGCGCCACTTCGATATCGCTGTTCCTGGAGGGACGCACCGCCGGCAACACCAGCTATGTCTTCGGTGGCGACGTGAACGGTGACGGCGGCACCAGCAACGACCTCATCTACATCCCTCGCGACGCGTCGGAAATGAATTTCGTGGACTGCGCCGTCGTGACATGTGACCAAGGTAGATACACGTTTAGTGCGGCGGAGCAGGCTGCGGCGTGGGAGGCCTACATCCAGCAGGATCGCTACCTGCGCGCTAACCGCGGCGGCTATGCGGAGCGTGGCGCCGTCTTCCTGCCCATGGTGTACCGAGCCGACCTGTCGCTCGCGCAGCAGGTCTTCACCGAGATCGCCGGCCGGCGCAACGGGCTGGAGATCCGGGCGGACATCCTGAACGTCGGGAACCTGCTGAATTCCGACTGGGGCATCGGGTACGCGATGGTTCACAACCAGCCGCTCATACCGATGGGTGCCGATGCCCAGGATCGGGCGCAGTACCGCCTGCGGGCGATCGGCAACGAGCTGATGACCGAGTCGTTCCGCCGCACTGCCGGCGTCTCTGACGTCTATCGGGTGCAGCTCGGCTTCCGCTACACCTTCAACTAAGCAACCTCTCCCGGAGGTTGGATGCCGCTCCCCGAAAGGGGGGCGGCTTTTTTCTTGCCCGCTGCCGGTTCCGCGGCGCGGTCCTTGCCTGCCGCGGGGAACCATGCAACCACGACTCGATCCGCACCGGGTCCGCTCGGCGAGCCTGCTCTTGCTCGCCGTGCTGCTCTGCGGGTTGGCTGCCTGTGCGCCCGCCGCAACCCCCACGCCGGAACCCACCGCCGTGCCCC
>CAZTIV010000094.1:0-3592 GCA_964613905.1 uncultured Gemmatimonadaceae bacterium
GTAGATTGGAAGGTGCAAGACGTGGTTTGTGCCTTGTTGAAATGGAGGTATACACCATGTTCCATCACATGTATGAGCACCTGCAGGATTGCATCCCCGCCTGGATTATATCGCTGCTGATCGTCATGACGCTGTTCTGGTTCACGATGAGCCCGTTCCTGATGGTCGCGGCAGGCACGATATGGAGCCTGTTGTTCTGGACGGGGGCGCTGCTGTGGAGTTTCTTCAAGTCGCTGAGGGAACCCACCCTGCATCACTGACGGCTTGAGTGACGGCGCAGTGCGGGCACCGTCACCGGTTCCCTGCGTGTCGGGGGGAGTGACTGTGACTGACTGAAAGCCCGGGTGGCGAGTTCTTCACATGCACTCATGAAGTTGTTGTGGCCCGACCCGGACCTGTATGTGGTTACCAGTCCAGATCAGCGACCAGCTTGCCGTCCCGGACTTCGATGCCCTTCAGTTTCCGGCGCATCATCCCCTGCGTGAAGTCGCGTTCATCGAGCTGGTAGATGGCGATGCTCGGCAGGTACTGCTCGGCGATCGCGTTCGCCATCAGCCTGACTAGTCCCAGTGCCTCCTGCTGCAGCCTGTCGAATTGCAGCGCGGTGACGGCGGGACGGATCAGGTGGAACTCGCCGGTTGCCGGATCGTAACCGAGGCTGCCCTCTATCTCGGCCAGTCCCGCGGCCTCGACCTGGTTCGCGAAGCGGGCATGAACCGCGATCGCAAGGCGCACGCGATCGCTGCCGGCGGCAATGCGCACCCGTGGATCGGTAAAGGTCGTGGTCACGAACGGCAACTGCTGCCGGATCGGAAACATCGTCGCGACCTCGGCCTGGATGTCCTGCTCGGTGATCTCGACCTCATAGGCAAGCGCCGGCGACGCGTTCATTCCCAACATGCCTGCGAGCAGCAGGCAGGCGAACAAACACTGGGGTCGGACCATGGCAACGTAATGAATCATCAAATTTTTGTTCCTGAAAATGGGTCGATTTTAGCCTTAAAGGCACCATTTTCGCACCAAAAAGACCGGTCTAAGCCTGGCAGAACGGCCATATCTGATAAAACTGCCGGCAGCGAAACTCCGATTCACAGGTAGCGAGTTGCGCCTGGTAGCGCATCGCGCGGGCATTCACCTCGCTCGCGACCCGTTGCACCTGCGGTTTCTCCCGCCATGTGCCCCTTCGATACCCGGTCGGCCCTTCGTGGTAGGCCAGATACAGGTGTTCAGGGTTGTGCAGGGATATGCCCAGCTGTTGGTGGGTGCGGCGGTTGTACCAGCCGATAAAATCGGTCGCGTGTTTCATGTGGGTGCGGCGGGCCAGCAGGCTGCCTGCATCCCCCTGGTACTCGCCCCACACCGGGTCCTGGGCCTGGGCATAACCGAGTGACGAAGAAGGCCGCGTCCACGGGATAAAGCCCAGCAGGCGCTTGCGAGGGGGTCGTATATGGCTGCGGAATGAAGACTCCTTGTGCACGAAGGCCATCTGGGTCGCGATCGGCGTGCCCCATTTTTCCTGGGAGTTGCGGGCGTAGTCGTACCACTTCGGCTGCTCGCGGAAAATTTCGCAGATATTGCTCTGGTCCTGCGGCGGTGCGGTTTCAAGCATCGCGCAACCTGCAGACAGCAGGCTGACGACCGCTATTGCGGTCAACGCGACGAAGGGATTACTGTTTGGGGGTCCGGCCACGGCGATCACTCGTATCGATATGTATTCAGGCACAAAACGTACCCGTGATCGCTCTAGTTGGCGCCATCCATGGCTCATGATGACAGCTTCGTCGTTTCCATACGAGGGGAGTTACCGCAGATAGGAGCCCGCAATGCATGAGTACTCGCTCGACGATCTGAACAAACGGCTTGGCATCGCCGGCCGGCTCCGCTACACCCGTGCGGGCAGCGGGCCCACACTGGCCGAGATCGATACGCCTGATGGCAGTGCGCGGATCGCGCTGGAAGGCGGTCAGCTGCTGAGCTGGACACCGGCCGGCCAGGCGCCTGTCGTCTGGCTCAGTCCGCAGGCGATCTACAAACCCGGGAAGTCGCTGCGCGGCGGCGCGCCGATCTGCTGGCCGTGGTTCGGGCCGCATCCCGATGACGCCGCCCTGCCTGGCCACGGCTTCGCTCGCAACATGCCCTGGCAGGTGCTCGGTTCGAAACTGGAAGACGACAGCGCGATCCGGCTGGATCTGGTGCTGATCCAGGATGACGGGACGCGCGCGTTGTGGCCGCACAGCGCCGAGCTCTCGTTGTCAGTTACCGTCGGTGCCCATCTGCGCATGGCGCTGACGACACGCAATACCGGCGATCGGCCGATCACCATCAGCGAGGCAATTCATACCTACTTCAATGTCAGTGACGTCGCGAATGTATCGGTCGGTGGACTGGAAGGTTGCAGCTATATCGACAAGGTGGACGACAGTCGGCGCAAGGTCCAGCAGGGCCCGGTGACGATCGCCGCCGAGGTCGATCGCGTCTATCTCAACACCACGGCCGAAACCATCATCGACGATCCCGGCCTCGGGAGGCGAATCCACATCGCGAAATCCGGCAGCCGCTCGATCGTCGTATGGAATCCATGGTCCGAAAAAGGCGCCGCATTCGGCGACATGGGCGCAGACGGCTACAGCCACATGCTCTGCATCGAAACGGCCAACGCAATGGACGACAGCGTAACGATCGCCGCAGGCGCCTCGCACACCCTGGTTACGGAGTATTGGGGTCGGACCACAGCAACCATCTGAATCAACGATAATTCTCACTGAAAAACACCCTGATTTTCGCCTTATAAGCCCATTTTTCAAGATTAAATCGGGCCCCTAAGGTCGGGTATCATTTCTTAAATGGGTGTTTTCGACCCCGAAAATAGGCTTCTAAGCCCATATTCACGGCGTTTTCCAGCATTGATTACTTAGCTTTCAATGTGTTGCCGTGGTCCGACCCCGAAGGGCATACCACAGCCGGCCGACGAGCTCGTGCAGTGCCATGTAGCTATCGACTACGGCGCCGGCGTTTGGTAGCAGCAGCAATGCCTGGCTTCCTTCGTGAAAGCGATGGAAGCGCGTCGGCGCGGGGATGACTTCGAGCCCGCTACGCTCAAAGGCGGCGACCGCGCGCGGCATGTGGATCGCATGGGTCACGAGGAACACGGTCTCGACGCCCTTCTCCTGCAGCAGCGCATGGCTGAGGCTCGCGTTCTCGGCCGTGTTGCGGCTCTGGTCTTCGAGCCAGACGCTATCGATACCGAAGTCCTGCAGCAGACTGTCGGCCATCACGCGCGCGAGGCTGTCGCCTTCGCGATCGAACACATGGCCACCACTGACCAGCACAGGCAGACCAGTCTCACGATGCAGGAACGCGGCATAGCGGATGCGGACCAGCGTATGGTTGCCGACGGTGTCGACGCCGTACTCGGGCGCATTGCGATACCGCTCGGCCGACAGCACGACGATCGCCTGTGCCGGCGCGTCCCGGATCTCCGCCGGGGTCAAGGCCGGGAAGGTCTGCAACTGTTGCAGCAGCAGCCCGGAGACCAGCGGCGTCGTCAGCAGATAGGCAACGCCGAGGCCGCCCCACAGCAGCAGCCGGCCGA
>CAZTIV010000094.1:3692-6662 GCA_964613905.1 uncultured Gemmatimonadaceae bacterium
TACATACTTCCTCACCCAGAACATGAAGTCTATACTGTTCATTCAGGCGAGATATTCAACGGCCTACAGGAGCAGTTCCATGTTGAAGATGCGTTCCGCTCGCCCCGTGTTGGCGGCGTTTCCCGAGTCGCCTCTGGGTTCCCCCGCTGTTTCCAGTAGCGGCAGCGCCGGTAACCGTATGGACATAGACACGATCACAGGTCCGTCGACTTGAAGCTGACTCCTCTCCTCCTTCTGATCGTCATCGCCCTGACAGGCTGTTTCCAGGGCGACGTCGGTTCGAATACCCACCAGCCCGCCGCGGGTATCCCGTTGCCGCTCGGCATCCAGGGTCTCCCCGAGCCCGGGAACCTCGTCGTCAAGGTGTTTATGGATGGGGAGACCACGCCCCGGTATGTCGAAGAAGGTATCGACACCAGTAGCGGTCAGGTCAGTATCGAATTTGACGCCCCTGAAGGGGATCGTGTCTTCACCGTCATTTTCGAGTACGTCGACCTCGTTTTCACCCGCGATGACGGGGAGCCCTGGGAACTTGCGCGCTGGACCAGCGACCCGGTGACGGTGACCGATGGCGAGCCGCTATCCCTGGAGGTGGAAGAATATGTCTACGAGGATTCCGACGAGGACGGGGTCAGCAATGCGGACGAGCTGGTCGCACGCACCCATCCTGGCGATCAGAATGACTTTCCCTTCATGGTCACGACGACGGCGGGGAGCGGTGGCACGATCAGCCCGGCGAGCGCGTTTGTAAAATTCGGGTCGGCGACCACGTTCACGGTGACGCCGGATCCAGGGTATGACGCCAGCATGGGCGGGGACTGCGGCGGCGACCTCGACGAGACCACCTATACCACCGATACGATCACCGACGTGTGCACGGTGAGCGTCGCCTTCGAGCGCAGCAGCTTTACGGTCGATACCAGCGCCGGCACGGGCGGATTCATCGTGCCGTCCACCATGACGGTGAATCGCGGGGAAACAGCAGTCTTCGAGCTGTTTCTGGCCCCGGGGTTTGACTTCAATGAAGTGGATGTCAGCGGTTGCGGCGACAACGGGTCGCTGTCGGTGGACGGGATCGGCCTGACCTACACCACCGGCGCGATCACTGATGATTGCACCCTGGGCGTAACCTTCGTCCTGAACGAATATGCGGTCAGCACCGGGGTGGTCGGCGCGGGTGGCGCGATCGATCCGCCGGGCCGGATAGTCGAGCACGGGGATACGACTACTTTCACGGTGACGACGGAGACGGGATACAGCGTCAGCGTAGATGGCACATGCGGCGGCTCGCTCGACGGCAATACCTATACGACCGATGTGATCACGAGCGCTTGTACGGTCATCGCGAACTTTGCCCTGAGCAGCTACCTGGTCAGCGCCACGGCCGGTCCGAACGGCAGCATCGATCCGTCCAGCCGAACGGCAAACCATGGAGAGTCGACCAACTTCACGGTCACGCCGGCCACGGGGTATGGCATCGAGGGTGTGACGGGCTGTAACGGGACGCTCGTCGGCAACACGTACATCACCGGAACGATCACTGCAGCCTGCACGGTGAATGCGACCTTCAGCCTGAACAGCTACGTAGTCACCGCCACGGCGGGACAGAACGGCGCGATCAATCCTCCGGTCCGGACGGTGAACCATGGCGAGACAGCGTCCTTCACGGTGGCGCCCGACCCGAATTACAATGCCAGCGTCGACGGGACCTGCGGCGGCACGCTGGATGGCACCACCTACACGACCGCTACGATCACGCAAGCATGTACGGTGACCGCGACCTTCATCCTGGACAGCCATACGGTCACCGCCACGGCAGGCGCGAACGGCAGCATCGATCCGCCGACCGTGACGGTGGGACACGGGGCGACGGCAACCTTCACGGTGACGCCGGCCCCGAATTACAGCGCGAGCGTCGGCGGGACCTGCGGCGGCACGCTGAGCGGCGCCACCTTCATTACCGATCCGGTCACGGGTGATTGTACGGTCAGCGCCAATTTCATCCTGAACAGTTACCTGGTCAGCGCCACCGCCGGTCCCAACGGCAGCATTACCCCGCCGAGCCAGACAATCCCCCACGGTGCGACGGCTGCCTTCACGGTGACGCCGGCATCGGACTATGTCATCGATGACGTGACCGGTTGTAGCGGGACCTTGGGTGGGAACACCTATACCACCGGGACGATCACCGCAGCTTGCACGGTGACCGCCACCTTCACGCCGAGCCAGCATACGGTCACTGCGACGTCGGGTCCGAACGGCGCGATCGATCCGCCGACCCGGACTGTGAATCGTGGCGAGACGGCATCCTTCACGGTGACGCCTGATCCGAATTACAGCGCCAGTGTTGGCGGGACCTGCGGCGGCACGCTGGATGGCACGACCTACACGACCGTTGCGATTACGCAAGCATGCACAGTGACCGCGACCTTCATACTGGACAGCTATACGGTCACCGCCACGGCAGGCGCGAACGGCAGCATAGATCCGCCGACCGTGACGGTGAGTCATGGTGCGACGGCAACCTTCACGGTGACGCCGGCATCGGGCTACGTCATCGATGACGTGACCGGTTGTGGCGGGACCTTGGGCGGAAGCACCTATACCACCGGGACGATCACCGCAGCTTGCACGGTGACCGCCACCTTCGCGCCGAGCCAGCATACGGTCACCGCCACGGGAGGTCCGAACGGCGTCATCGCTCCGTCCAGTCGGACGGTCGACCATCGGGCGACGGCCAACTTCAATGTCAACCCAAGACTCTTTTATAACGCCACCGTCACCGGAACATGCGGCGGCACCCTGAACGGCAATACGTACACCACAGACCCGGTGATTGCCGATTGCACGGTCATCGCCACCTTCACGTTGTTGGGTGCGTCGCTGTTGACGACTGAGGTCAGTCAGATTGAGCCGGACATCTCCTTCACCGACGACTTCAGCAACGGCACCGCCAACTGGAAGTTCGTG
>CAZTIV010000095.1:0-6396 GCA_964613905.1 uncultured Gemmatimonadaceae bacterium
CGCCAGCTGGAGGATGTTGCGGCCCTTGTGCGCGTGGCCGGGCCGGACCTGGACCGCACCTACCTTGAACGGTGGCTCGATGCGCTGGGGGTGCGTGAGGCATGGGAGACCGTGCGCGGTTGAACATCGCCGGCGCGATCCCAAGCTGGGCCGGGGGTGGGGCTCCAATGCAACCCTGATCGCTCGGCCCGTTTGCGCACGCTGAAGCGTGCCGGTCGCCCGGCCCGTTGATCTCTACCCCAGCTCGCTCAACCCCACCTTCTGTACCAACTCCTTGAACCGTGGATCCCCCTTGAGCGGTGCATAGATCGGATCCACCACGAGGTAGATGAGCCCGGCGGACCGCGCCGCCAGCGCCTGATCCAGGTGCGCGAACGCCTCGTCCAGCTCACCCACCGCCGCGTAACCCACCGCCAGCACCTCGGGCCGGATGTAGCGCTCGCGCGAGCGCTCCACCAACCCCGCCAGAATCCGCCGCGCCTTTTCCTCTTCACCCGTCTTCGCCAGCGCGCGCGCCACGAATGCATCGTACGACGGCACGCTCCCTTCCAGCCCCTGCGCCCGCCGGTACTCTTCCAGCGCCGCCGCGTAATCGCCCAGCTCGTAATGCGCGTGCCCCATGATCAGATACGCCCGATACAGCGTGGGATGGATCTCGAGCATGGACCTGGCGTACTCGATTGCCTTCTGGTGCTCACCCTGATACACCAGGAACCGGGCCACCCAGTAACCCACCTCCCAGTGCAGCGGGTCCAGCTCCACTGCGCGACGGATCTCCGGAGTGGCATCTTCCAGCCGCCCGATGCACGGGAGCACGCTCCCCAGTACAAAGTGCGCCTCGGCGTAGTTGGGATTCTGTTTGATGGCGCGCTCGAGCTTGACCACGGCGCCCGCGAAGTCCCACTCGTACCAACCCAGCACCTTGCCCAGCGCCGTGTACGCCTCCGGGAGCGCGTCATCCAGCGCCAGCGCCCGCTCCGCCGCCTCCTTGGCCCGGGTGTACGCCTCATCCGGCGAGAGCCAGTCATCCGCCATCCCGATCCAGCTGTCGGCGATGCCGGCATATGCCCGTGCATACCCGGGATCCTCGGCCAGCGCCTGGCGGTAGAGATCCAGGCTCCGCTTGAGATCCGATTCGGTGAAGTGGTTGTAGAAGAACCTCCCGCGCAGATACAGCGTGTAGGCCTCAAGGTTCTCGGTGGCCGGCACCACCAGCGGCGCCTTCTGCCGGTCTCCGGTCAGCCGGACCTTGAGCGCCCCCACGATGGCGCGGGAAATCTCGTCCTGAACCGCGAACACATCCTCCAGCTGCCGGTCGTATGTCTCGGACCAGATGTGATAACCGTCGGCCACGTTGATGAGCTGCACCGCAATCCGGATCCGGTTGCCGGCCTTCCGCACGCTCCCCTCCAGCACAGACCCCGCGTGCAGTTTCCTGCCCGCCTCGGCGATGTCCATCTCCTTTCCCTTGAGCGCGAACGAAGAGGTCCGGGACGCAACCTGCAGCCCTTCCACCTTGGCGATCGCATTGATGATCTCCTCGGTCATCCCGTCGCTGAAGTACTCGTTCTCGGGATCGGCGCTGAGGTTGACGAAGGGCAGAACCGCCATCGACCTGGCGTCACCCGGCGCCGGGGCACGCTGCTCCGGCACCGGCGAGGTATGAACCGACGCCTGGGCTGCCTCCACCAGCGCGTTCGCGAACGCCGCCGCCGTGGGGAACCGGTCCACCGCCTCGCGCGCGAGCCCGCGGCAGATTGCTTCATCCATGGCGGGCGGCACGTTGCGCAGCGCCCGGACGTGCGGTGGCGTGTCCATCAACCGGCGGGAGATCATCGCCTGAAAGCTCGATCCGGTGAACGGTGGTTCGCCGCCCAGCATCTCGAACACCACACAGGCAAGACTGTACACGTCGCTCCGGCCGTCCAGGTTAGCCTCGCCCATGGCCTGCTCCGGACTCATGTATGCCGGCGTACCGATGGCCGTGCCCGTGCGGGTAAGCGTCTGCTCGTCCGCCGCCTCGCTCAACGCCTTGCCGATTCCGAAATCCGCCACCATGGCGACGCCCGACTGCAGCAGAATGTTCTCGGGCTTGATGTCGCGATGGATAACGCCCTGGCGGTGCGCGTGATCGAGCGCCGAAGCGACCTGGCGGGCGATTTCCACCGAATCGCCCAGTGGCAGCTTGCCCTCGCGGTTCATGCGGTCGCGCAGCGACTCGCCGTCCACGTACGGCATGACATAGAAGAGAAAGTCGCCTGCCTTGCCTGAGTCGTGCAGTGGCAGGATGTGCGGATGCGTGAGACGCGCGGCGAGCCTGATCTCGCGGAGGAACCGGTCGGGCCCGATCTCCGAGGCCAGCTCGGGACGCAGGATCTTGAGCGCCACCGGGCGGTCGTGGCGGAGGTCGTGGACCAGGAACACGATGGCCATGCCGCCCTGCCCGAGTTCACGCTCGATCCGGTAGCGATCCGACAGGACGGCGGCGAGGGAGTCGCGGAGGCTGGGCATGAGGGGAGTGAAGTATAGCGGCGCGGGGGGAATGAGGGGAGCGTGGCGGTGATACCTGTCCGTATCCCCCTCAGTTGGTCGCACTAACCAGCCGTCTCGAACTCCATCCGATCAGCTTGCGTCACTCGCCGGGACGCGTCGAGAATCTCGACCGAGACAAGGTCACCCCCTTCATCGAAGTCCAGAATGACGCCCGGGCGCAGCTCATCGCTCTCGGCGATGCTGGCGCCGACCTTGAAGATCACGCTGAGCGTATCGTGCGGGGATCGTAGGTGGTCTTCATGCGTCCTGTCTCCAGTATCTGGCAATCCGGCTCGTGCGGTACACCGTCACCACCTCGGCCGGCTGAATGCGTATCGGACACGCTGCCAGGATACGCGACAGGTGGTGAGGGCGCCATATCGCCGCCCGCCACTCCCGCCGCACGTGCACAAGCGCGATGTTTACCCCATGCAGGACACGCTCGACCGCCTCCGCGAAGCCCTCGCCGACCGCTACAGCATCGAACGCGAGGTGGGTCAGGGCGGCATGGCTACGGTCTACCGCGCGCACGATCCCAAACACGACCGGCCCGTCGCCATCAAGATCCTGAAGTCCGAACTGGCTCAGGCCCTGGGGGCCGAGCGCTTCCTGCGCGAGATCCGGATCACCGCCCGGTTGAACCACCCGCACATACTCCCCCTGCACGACTCCGGGGAGCCCGGCGGCTTCGTCTATTATGTGATGCCGTTCGTGGAGGGCGAGTCGCTGCGCGACCGGCTCGAACGCGACGGCCGGCTTCCCATTACCGAAGCGGTCGCCATCGCGCGCCAGGTGGCGGACGCGCTCGACTACGCCCACCGCCGCGACATTATCCACCGCGACATCAAGCCCGAGACGGGATAGGAATTTCGATCGCGGTCGTTCGAGTATACGGCGCAATCGCCAACGGTGATTGCGCTGCAGCGTCGAGAACATGCCGGCCTTCGTATCCTGACGGCACTAGGCGCCGAGGACCGGCTCGACGGCTGCGCTGAACGTGGAAGCACCCATCGCCCGAGAGATCGGGCACATTTCGTCTGTGCCGCCAACGCCTCCATGGCCCGGGCACGGCCGCCGCACAAATGGCGGCCGGTCACTTTACCCTGATCACTACCTCTGTATCCTTGGCATCAGGCGGGAAGCCGTCGTTGTAAAGGAGCCTCAGCTCGCCAGCCTTCTCCGGAGTGAACTCGAAGTCATAGATCTCGCCGGCAAGAAAACCGAGAATCGCCGGACGCATTGTGGCCTGCCACTCGGGAACTTCCGCCCCATCCTTGGCAACCAGACGCCACTGTGCCGGCCGCTCACCATCCATCAATCTGGCGACGACTCCGAACTCGGTGCGGATGTTGATGAACCGCAACCGGTGCGTGACCCCGGCGCGAAGATCGATGGTGTCCGGCTGCGCCTTCCCGTTCAGCGCCGCCGGCGGGAAGGGGCCGGCGATGAAGTTCAGGAAAGGATGTGCATCGCTGAAGAGGAGCACCCGATCGGTTTCCGGATCGAACCAATCCCCGGGCTCATGCACGACGATCGCTCCGACGAGCCCAGAGCCGATCTGCATGAACTCGTTGAAGTGAGAGTGATACATGAAAGTGCCGGCACGCGGCGGCGTGAAGCGCACGGTGAGCGAGTCGCCAGCGGCGATGGTGGGCAGAATCATCTGCCCGTGGCCGCTCCAGCCGGGCACTCCGTCGGGGTAGCTGTCGAGCTCGATGCCGTGCCAGTGCACCGCCGCTCCCTCGTGCGTGCGGTTCACGATGTTGATGGCCACCGGCTGCCCCTTCTCGAGAAGCAGTGTAGGACCGGGTGCGGAGAGCGTCTCCGATGTCTCCTCGGGCGTGCCACCAAGAGCGTATCCGTAGCCCGCGAACGTGCCGAATGCCTCGGGCCTGGATCGGATCACGAGCCTGATGGGACGGGCGTCGCGCGGCTGTTCCGCCACCTCACCTCGTGGCGAGACGGTGATGCCAAGGACGAGGCCGCTCATCATGCTCATATGGTCGTCGCTCTGATGCGAGCCGTGCATTCCGCCCGCCGGCACACGACCGGAGTGGTCCGCCTGGTTCAACTTCTCCAGCGAAGTCATATGCCCGGCAAAGTGGCAGTGAAAGACCCAGTTGCCCGGGCGCTCAGGAGACCAGGTGATCCGCATGGTCTGGCCGGCAAAGATCGCCTCGGTTACCGCCAGGCGCTGCTGTTCCCTGGCGTACACAGTGTCGGCCGCACCATCGCCCCGGGCGTCGACGCGGAAGTAGAAACCATGGAGATGCATGGGGTGCGGCGCCGCTGTCACGTTGACCCACCGCCAGCGCACGCTGTCACCCTGCGCAACGTGGAGTCGCTCGGTGTGCGGCCACTCCCGCCCATTGATGACTATCAGCCCCTGTCCGATACCGGTGGCCGCAGTCGAATCGAGTCGGGCCCACCAAGAGATGAGGAAAAGCCTGTCGTCGGCGCGAGTCTCGCCCGGTGGATCCACCACTAGCAGCCCGTTCAGCTGTGCGTCATGCTCCGCTCTCTCGAACACCGACGTCGTATCGGTCTTGCCTGCGTAGTAGTAGGTGCCTGGCGTGCTCGCAACGAACCGAATCTCATGCACCGCTCCAGGCGCTATCGTGAAGCTGTCCGCAGCTACCCCGCGGCTCTCGCCAAAGCCCAACACCGTGAGGGGCTGCGACAACGAGTTGCGGACGCTGGCGCGCACTTCGGTGCCGGCCGTCACGCGGATCAGCGGACCGGGATTCTGGAGTGATTTCCCCTCCTCCGCCCATGCAGCCACGGAGATGGTCAGGCCGTTGGGCCCGCTTGGACGCCACACCCCTTCGCGCGCCTCCAGCCGCACGGTCAGCACGCCGTCCTTCAGCGTTCCGGCACGATCGATGTTGTCGCTGAGGGCGATCGGCTCCGACTGCTGCCCAGCGATGGGGCGCGCCAGCTGCGCCTCGATGGTGTCCTGAGGAAGCGCCAGCGCCGGAAACACGAAACCCACGAGCCAGCTCGCCCGTGGGTTGAAACGGATACGACCACGCATGGTCCACTCCTGCGCCGGGAATGCTCCGCGGCGAATTACTGGTGAGCTCGCCATCGTCCGACCGAGCCGGAGAACGAGCGTACATATCGTGCAAGCCGGGGGAGCCGGACGCAACCGCACTCCAGTGGAACGCCTCCCAGCGGGGCCGCGCCGCCACTACCAGCCGATGGGGGGTCTAACCGCGGCCGGCCTGCCGAGATTGGATGAATCTCAGGCCAGCCCCAGGGGACAGGCCTGGTCATGCAGCCGCGCGACGCCATGCGTATCGGCGGAAGTGGGCGACCGAAAGGAAGCACTTGCCGGTTCAAGATGTGGCCGAGGCCGGAGGCTGGTTGGATACGCGCAGTCTCGAACAGTGTTATCAGCAGGCGGATGAAGCGACGCTCCTGCAGGTCGTCTCTGAGCCCCGGAAGCTGCGCGAGACCATGGCAGAAACCATAGCAGCCGGTTCCGGAAAGCAGTAACGCCCCACACCGGAAACCGCTGCAGGGCGTCACATTCACTTCAATCGGGACGGCGGGATTTGAACCCGCGACCCCCTGAACCCCATTCAGGTGCGCTACCGGGCTGCGCCACGTCCCGTCCGCCGCCAAACCGCGGACATCTTTCAATCTACCGCATTCCCACCGCGCAAGCCACCGCGATAGCTGGCTGGTACTGATACAGTTTGCCTTACTTGCCGCCGGCTGAGCACTGGTAAAGTCTTTGTGCCGCCGGCTGCCTGGTGGTGCTGCTCTGGCGAGCTCTGGTTGCGCACGGCCCATGTCGAGATCGTTTCGGCCAACTTGGCACCCGCAGGATTACCGGCGCGGAACGTGCCTCCACCATGC
>CAZTIV010000096.1:0-6211 GCA_964613905.1 uncultured Gemmatimonadaceae bacterium
ATCATCGCCGAAGCGGCGTTTCATCTCGGTCAGGGTGGGGCCCTGGGCGCGCTCAACGCCGTCAGGGTGGCCAGCGACAGGGAGCCGCTCGGTGCGGTTACGCTGAGGGAGATTGCAGTCGAGCAATGGCTCACGATGTTCCAAAACATCGAGCTGTGGAACTACTGGAGGCGCAACTGCGAGCCACACCTCACACCCGCTCGTGGAGCATCGATCCCAGGACGCATGCTGTATCCGCTGGTGGAGCGTAACGCCAATCCGAATGTGCCGGATCCTTCGGCCCAGCCGGCGAGGAACCAGAACGATCCAAACGCCTGCGGCTGAGCATCGCGCACCGGTAAAGGGTTAATGTGGAGCGACCCGGCACGTTGCCGGGTCGCCCCTTTTTTTTGAGAGGTACAGTCGTATGGACCGGAAAAGAACGACGATTGCGTTTGTTGGCGCTGTCGCTGCCGTCGTTGCTGTCCAGGGCATCAGAGGGAGCAACAGCGGGGCTCCGCCGAATCATGGACCGATCACTCCGCCGGGCCGGTAGTTCGCCCCCGGGAAGTGCGGGCGGGAATTCGGCAGTCCCGATTACGCCGGCGGCACTGACACCTGGCCGGCGGCTGGCTTTTCTCGGCATCACTCTCCTTGTCCCGCTCCTGGTGCTCGCGCTCCTCGAACTGGCGTTGCGCGTAACGGTCCCGTCGGCTGCGTATCCGCTGTTCGTGCCGGCGCCGTACGCTGTCGAGTCGCATCTGCTGGTAAACCGCCACATCTCCGAGCGCTGGTTTGCCGGGCTGGCCGATCCACCCGCGCCGAAGCCGGAACCGTTTGCGGCAGTGAAAGCGCAATCAGCCTTTCGGGTCTTTGTGCTGGGCGAATCGTCTGCCGCGGGGTTCCCGTATCGCGGAAATGTCACTTTCGCGGCGCTCCTGCGGGATGCTCTCGTGACAGCCCTCCCGCGTGACTCGGTGGAAGTGGTCAATCTTGCAATGGCGGCGATCAACAGTTACGCGTTCTGGGACACATCGCGTGATCTGCCCGAGCAGCGCCCCGACGCAGTGGTCATCTATGGCGGGCACAACGAGTACTACGGGGCGCTGGGAGTCGGATCGCAGCAGGGCTCAGTGCTCCCGACCCCGTGGCTTATCCGGTCGTATCTCCGCCTGCTCAGGTATCGGACACTGTGGGTGATGCGCAACCTGCTCGGGCGCCTGTCGCGCGACACCGATGCGGCCACACCTCAGCGAGAGGCACCGGGCTTGATGGAGATTCTGGCGCGCGAGCAACAGATCGAGTTCGGCGGAGAGAGTTACCGGGCCGGGGTCCAGCAGTTCGAAAGCAATCTCGCCGCCACCGTCGATCAACTCGCGCATCACGGGATACCCGTCTTCATCGCCAGCGTTGCAAGCAATCTCCGCGACCAGCGACCGTTTGCAGCTGCAGAAAACGACGCACCCGGCAACGCGGTCGAGACCTACACCTCCGCGACACGCCTGCGGGCGCGAGGAGACACCGCGGCCGCGCGTGCTCTGTTTCAACGCGCACGTGATGCTGATGTTGTGCGCTTTCGAGCACCGACCGAATTCAACTCCGTGATCCGCCGCATAGCGCAGCGCCGCGGCGTCTGGTACGTGCCGGTTGCAGAAGCGTTCGAGCAGGAAGCCCTGGATGGGATACCCGGCCGGGATCTGTTCCTGGAGCACGTGCACCCGAATCGTCATGGGCACATGGTTATCGCGCGCGCGTTTTTCGACGCGCTCGCCGGCTCTGGTTTGCTGGACCGGCCGGGGCAGAGTACGCAGCTCGACTGGGCGGCGCTCGCGTCACAGGCGCCGTTCACCGAATTCGATGAGCGCGTCGTCGAGCATTTGATCCAGACCATCACTACTCGCTGGCCGTTTGTGCCGAGTGACCAGGCACGTGACTACCGTGCGGAATACCGCCCACAGGGCCTCCTGGATAGTCTTGCGTTCGCGGTCTCTCGCGGCGTTCCATGGCAGCGGGCGAAACTCGAGCTTGCGTCCAATTACGAGGAGGCCGGTCGCTACGATGCAGCTGCCGCGGAATATCGCACGCTCATCGATGACGCCCCGCTGTTTCCCGAGCCACGACTCATGCTTGCGCGTGCACTAGCAGCCGCCGGGCACGACAGTCTCGCCGAAGCCGAACTCAGGCGTGCAGCGGCTCTGAGGCGCTCCCCCGAGCCGTTCGTCCTGCTGGCGCGAGCCGCTATGGCCCGCCGGGCCCACTCGGAAGCAGTGGAATGGATCGTTGGCGCCTCGCAGCTTGCCCCTGACGATCCGGACATTCTGTACCAGCTATCCCTCGCCCAGGCTCTGGCAGGTAACGCACCGGAGGCCCGACGGCACGCGGTGAGGCTGGCGCAACTGGCTCCGGGATACCCTGGTCTGAAGGACTGGCTCTCTGTGCTCGGCGTGAGCCCATAGCGGGGGAAGGGGGGTGAAAACAGATGGGATTTTGCCCTTGACCATATGCTGCCGACCCCGGATCTTTCCCAGTATACCCGCTCCATCCGCTGGCTGGAGCGAGTTGCCCCTTTTTCGGGGTGCGAAGGGCGGGAGGGTGTATGTCACAGGTTCTGAGGGGTACCGCAAGGTTTTCGAGCTGGGTGCTGCTCGCTCCCCTGTTCTCCCTCACGCCCGCCCTGCTTGGTGCGCAGGGACCTGGTGAGACGACCAAAACTGCTAATACGGCGTCTATTGTTGTAGCTGGGACCGTCCTGGACGCAGACCGGGGGTTCGTTAGCGGCGCGGAGGTTACGATTTCAGGGGTGAATGCCCGCGCCGTCACCAGCGATGATGGCAAGTTCCGGATTGCAGGCGTCCCAGCGGGCCGCATGACAATCCATGCCCGCCGGCTGGGGTACCGGCCGACGAGCGCCGATGTCGTGATTCCCTCCCCTGACCGTGGTCCGCTGGAGATTCGCCTGGTGGCGATTCCCGAGGTTCTTCCGGCTGTGGAGGTGAGCACCCGTCGTGAGGTAGCTGCCAGTCGGCTCGCGGGGTTCTCCGCGCGGCAGGCACGCGGCGTGGGGCACTTCTACACCCGGGAACAGCTTGACAACCGAGGCCACAGTCTGGTTGAGCTGATTCGCGAGGTACCCAGTGCTCGCGTCCGCACACTGCGAGGTGGCGGCCGAATCGTAACCTTCCGCGGTCACTGTCCTCCCGTCGTCATCATTGACGGGTTTCCCGCGAGCGCGGGAACTCTCGATCTGGAGATGATCGATCTCGCCGGCTACGAGGCAGTTGAGATCTACTCCGGGACATCTACTGTGCCGGCGGAGTTACAGGCGCCTCGGGGGCTGGAACGGTGTGGCGTGATCGCGCTTTGGGGCCGCCCGGCGCGGGGCCGTGCGCCTGCGAGGCCCAAGCCCCCAGCGACCCGGTTGCCTTCTTTCGACCTCGATAGGCTGCTCGCCCAAGCAGATGTTTACTCCGCTGAGACCGTGGACGAGCGCGCTACGCTCGTGGAAGGCACGTTGGCCCCCAGTTACCCGGAACCGCTCTGGCGCGATCGCGTCGGCGGGCGTGTACTGCTCGAGTTTGTGGTGAGCAGGAACGGCGATGTGGAGCAGCCGTCCGTGGCAGTTGCTGCGGCCACCCACCCGATGTTTGCCACTGCGGCAGTCGTGGCCATATCGCAGGCGAAATTCCGCCCCGCATCACGCGAAGGGCACCCCGTCCGGCAGGTCGTCCAGCTACCGGTAGTCTTCGAGATCCCAGGTGACCGCCCCAGCCAGTAGCGGTGCGGCCGCCCCCCGTCGTATCGTGAAGCTTGCGCAACCGGCGACCAGTGCCACACATTCCCGTGAGCCGCCTTAGCGACGCCGCCGTGCACCCACCACGGCGACGCGCCGTTGTTTTTGTTTCCCCATACACGCACTTCACCCCTAATGCGGGAGGTAGAACCAGCGATCTTTCACGACCCAGCTTGCATTTGTCTGGAGTTCAGGAGTTTTCCGTAATCTTTTCGCGAGGGTGTTTATGAGAATAACTATGCGTCCGCGACACTTTGCGGCTTGGACCGCTGCGCTGCTGGTGGGCGTGGTTTACGTCCCAGCGGCGTTCGCCCAGACCGGCATCGTCACAGGGCAGGTGACGAGGATTGACGGCACGCCCATTCCGACGGCCGCCGTTGTCATCGTCGGTACGAATCTCGGCCGTCAGGTAGACGAGCAGGGCAGCTATGTGATCGATGCAGGCGCCGAACGCGTTGGCCAGAGCATTCTGATCATGGCCCGCTCGATCGGCTATCAGCCGCAGCAGCAGACGATCTCCCTGCGGGCCGGCACTCAGACCGTGAATTTCCGACTCGAGCGCGACATGTTCCGTCTCGCTGAAGTTGTGGTCACGGGTACGGCGGCTGGTCTCGAGCAGAGAAAGCTGCCCTTCAGCGTCGGGCGGGTGACTGAGGAAGAGCTGCGGGAAGTGCCCGCCAGTTCTCCGGTCGCAGCGCTCGCCGGTAAGGTCTCCGGTGCCCGGATCACGACGGGTGTCGGCGCTCCGGGAGCGGCCCCGGCAATCCGGCTCCGCGGTTCCACGAACCTCGGCATCGGTACCAACCAGCCGCTTATCATCATCGACGGCGTTGTCAGCCGAGCCAACATCTCGGATCTCGACGCAAACTCGATCGAGTCTATCGAAATCATCAAGGGTGCCGCCGGTTCGGCGTTCTACGGCTCGAATGCAGCAACCGGTGTGGTCAACATCCGCACCAAGCGTGGCTTGGACAGTCCCGGCCGTGTGAGCATCATTTCGCGCAGCGAGTATGGCGCCGCGGGCATCGAGCGGATGATCTCGCTTAACCGCAGCCACCCGTACGTGACGAATCCAGATGGCTCTATCTTCCTCACGCCGGCTGGTCAACGCGTCATCAAGCCTGGCGGCGTCGCTGATGTCGCGTATCCAAGCACGGGCCCGTTCCGCTGGCGGAATCAGCTGGACGAGTGGATGAAGGACGGACAGTTCTACAGCAGCAACCTGCAGGTGGGATTGCGGCGGGAGAACACGAACTTCCACAGCTCCTTCACGACTGATCACAACGCCGGTGTAGTCCCGATCCGGCGGGGCCAGTACAGGCAGAACGCCCGTGTCAACGTGGATCAGGGTATTACCGACAACATCGACATCTCGCTCGGTATCACCTACGCGACATCGAAGAACGACCACCCGATCCGTGCGTTCAACAACAACCTGGCGTCGGGAGCCGAGCCGTGGTTCGCACTGCTCCAGGCACCCCCTGATCTCGATCTGAACAACCCATGGCTTGGGTACGAGCAGTTTGCTCCGGCCGCGATTCAGAATCTGCTCTCCTCCGATCCAGCAGATCCGAGGTTCGTCCGCTTCTTCCGGCTCATTCCGGATGTGGTCTCGCCCAGTGCGCGCGGCAACCCGCTGTACCTGATGGCCAACGAGAATTACGATCTGAAGCGCGACCGCCTCGTTGGGGCCGCGTCTGTCCGGTATCGTCCGTTCGAGTGGCTGAACTTCGACGCCAACTACGGCACCGACCGGCTGAACTCGCGTCAGTTCCAGTTCCGCCCCAAGGGGTTCCAGACCGAAGGTGGTGTGCCCGGCTTTGGTCGGATCGATCGGAACTCGAACAACATCATTGCCTACAATGCGGCAACGGGCGGAACCGCCAACTACCAGCCTTTCGAGTGGATGCAGGCAACGACTCGCCTCGCGTTCGCCTATGACGAGTTCAGACAGAACTTCTTTAACACGGTCGCATCGAGGTTGAACGTTTCGGAAATCATCGACCTTGCCGGCGCCGACGCGAGTCAGCTTGCTGTGGATTCAGATGACCAGCTGGAGCGCACAGTCAACTATCTGGCCTCGCAGTCGTTCGATATCAAGGATCGCTACATAATCGACGCAATGATCCGCCGCGACGGCTCGTCGCTGTTCGGCTCCGACGACCGGTGGCAGAACTTCTATCGCGTGGCTGGCGCCTGGCGCGTGTCGGAGGACTTCCATATGCCAGGCATCAACGAGCTGAAGCTGCGTGGCGCGCGCGGCACCGCTGGCCTGCGCCCCGGTTTTGCAGATCAGTATGAGGCGTACGCCGTGGGCGGTGGCCAGATCACGAAGTTCCAGCTTGGCAATACGCTGCTCAAGCCGGCCATCCAGACCGAGAACGAGTTCGGGATCAACGTGACGTTCGCCGACCGTTTCGACCTCGAGGTCGTGCGGGCAGA
>CAZTIV010000097.1:0-6084 GCA_964613905.1 uncultured Gemmatimonadaceae bacterium
CGGGCGGCGCCATGGCCCGGGACCGAGCCAGTGCATCTCTGGATGATCGGCGGGCCAGCGTGATCGAGAGCGTACGGCAGGTGGCCGGGCGCGATGTGGAATTCGAAGAGCTGCGACGGTTCGTGGCCGCCAGGCTCACGCGGGCGCAAGTGGAGCGGCTGCGCACGCGGCACAAGGAGCTGAGCATCAACGCCGTGTGGCGCGACGCCGCCAAGCGGGCGCTCATCCACCGGTCCACGCACATGGTGCAGGCGCGGCCCGCCAATCGCGGCTATGGCGCCACCGGCGAAGGCATTCACTGGGCCATCCTCGACACCGGCATCTGGGCCGGGCACCCCCACTTCGAGCGCTACGGAAACGTCGTCACCCAGTGGGACTGCACCCGTCGCGGCGCCGTCGTGCCCTGGGAGCCCACCCCCGGCCAGCAGCGGCTGGATGGCCATGGCCACGGCACGCACGTGGCCGGGATCGTGGCCGGGTCGCTCTCGCTCCCCGGCGCGGATGGCAGCGAGGCGGAGCCCGTGGAGCTCGACGGCATGGCGCCGCGCGCCCGGCTGCACATCTACAAAGTGCTCCGGGACGATGGGACCGGGAGTGACAGTTTCATCATCAAGGCGCTGGATCACATTGCGGAGGTGAACGAGCGGGAGCCGCAGCTCGTGATTCACGGCGTGAACCTCAGCCTTGGCGGGCCGTTCGATCCCGGCGTGTACGGCTGCGGGCATTCGCCGTTGTGCCGGGAGCTCCGCCGGCTGTGGCGTCAGGGTGTGCTGGTGGTTATTGCGGCCGGCAACGAAGGGCGGGCGTCGGTGGCCGGAGAGCACGGGATGCTGGATTTGAACGTGGCGCTGTCGATTAGCGACCCCGCCAATCTGGACGAAGGCATTGCCGTGGGGTCCGTGCACAAGACCAATCCGCACACCTATGGCGTGTCGTATTTCTCGTCGCGCGGGCCCACTGCCGATGGCCGTCCCAAGCCCGACGTGGTGGCGCCCGGGGAGCAGATTCTGTCTGCCAGCCACCGGGCGCCCGCCGGGAGCCAGACCCGCGAGGAGCTGTACGTGGAGATGGACGGGACCAGCATGGCCGCGCCCCATGTGTCCGGCGTGCTGGCGGCGTTTCTCTCGCGGCGCCGGGAGTTCGTCGGCTATCCCGACCGGGTGAAGAAGATTCTGCTCGAGAACTGCACGAGCCTTGGGCGGGAGGCATATTTCCAGGGGCACGGCATGCCGAACCTGATCAAGATGCTGGCAAATTCGTGATGCGTACGCGGGGACCGGCTCTCAGAGCCCAGATATTCATGAACGTCTGCAGTCGACTCATCCTGTTCGCCGCACACCGGCTCCGCAGGCCGGACACATGCGGCTTCGCTCGGTACGCGGCCGCCGCGCCGCGGTCCTGGTGATCCGCACACCGCAGGCAGGCGAAGAGCGGCACCGGGGTCCTGCCAGCACTTCGGGGACCTCAGCAGACCGCCGCGGAAGACTCGCTGCGCCGCATGTATCGCGTCTCCCCGCTCGGCCTGCTCCGACGGGGTGCCCGCGCCAGGGACGAGTCGCCTGCGGTGGGCATGAAGCTCTCCGCTGATGAGACAAACGGGACGGATCGACTTGCAAAACACGGGCAACCGCGCTGAGTCTGTCAATTTTTTTACAATTTTCAGGCTGGACTTCGGCAGACCCGCTCTGTACGATCGGCGGCCTGATGGCGCACGAAAGTTTCGGCCTCCTTCAATGTCTTTGGGAAACGGCTTCTACCGTCGCAGCCCATGGCTCAATCGGGTGAGGAGTATAGCGTATGACAGGGCGAATGTACTTTGTGGCCTCTCTCGCACTTGCGGGCGTGATGGTGACGAGCGTCGCGCACGCACAGAGCGCGATCGCGGGCACGGTGAGAGATACCAGCGGTGGCGTGCTGCCCGGCGTGACCGTTGAGGCTACCAGTCCCGCGCTGATCGAAAGAATCCGGGTGACGACGACCGACGCAGGAGGGCAGTATCGCGTCGTGGACCTTCGGCCAGGGACGTATTCCGTGACGTTCCGGCTGCCCGGGTTCGCCACAGTGGTCCGCGAAGGGATCCGGCTCGAGGCCGATTTCACGGCGCCGCTCAACGTCGAGTTGCGGGTCGGCGCGCTCGAGGAGACGGTGACCGTCACAGGAGCCAGTCCGGTAGTCGATGTTCAGAGCAGCGTTCGCCGTGAAGTCGTCACGCGCGAACGTCTCGAAGCGCTCCCCACTGGCCGCACCTTTGCGACAATGGCGAACACCCTCCCTGCGGTCACCACAGGAGGGTTCGATGTCGGCGGATCGACTTCGATGTGGCACGGTGGCGGCATGCAGGCGCACGGCTCTGCTAATGGCGATTCCAGAACCCTGGTGGACGGGATGATAGCCGACGCCATGCACAACACCGGCCAGTGCGCGTGTATATACGACAACGAAATGCAGACAGAGGAAATTGCGGTAACTCTGGGCGCGGGCACCGCCGAGAATCAGACCTCCGGCGTCATCATCAACCGGATCCCGAAGAGCGGCGGCAATACGTTCAGCGGAGATCAGTTGCTTACATTCTCGAACGCCGGTCTGCAGGGTAGCAACTTCAACGACGCGTTGCGGGCGAGGGGGCTCAGCGATCCGGCCGAGCTTTACCGCCAGTACGATGTCAACTACAGCTTGAGCGGGCCGATTATCCGAGACAAGCTGTGGTTCTTTTTCTCAGGTCGGCACTGGGGTTACAACAAGTACGTGACGGGCGGCCTTGCAGCTGACGGCAGCCGCCTGGCGACAACCGACTATGCCATGGCGTTCCCGTTCCGCCTGACCTCTCAGATCTCCCGGAGGGACAGGGTGACTGGACTCATCAACTGGTCGCGACGAGGGCAGGAGCGGGCAGTCGTCGGCGGGTGGCAGGGTCCGGCTATTACAGCTCCGGAAGCCACGAACCTCCAGTTGAATCCTCATCAGGTTATCAGTCAGATCAAGTACACGTCGACGCTGACCTCGCGGCTGCTGTTTGAAGCGGGATATAACTACACGCGCTCTTCAAGCGAATTTCATTATCAGCCAGAGGTGGTGCCGGCGACCTGTTTCACGGCGTGGGATCTCTGTGCCCCTGGAACCGATTACGGCAGCATTGCCAGGCGCGATACGCTGCTTGGCTATGACTGGGGTGCTGCGTTTATCCAAGGTCCGGGAACCAATTGGGGGCCGCAGAAGAACCCTGCGCCTTCGCACGCTCTGCAGGTGTCTCTGGCATATGTGTCAGGCACTCATGCGCTCAAATTCGGACTCCAGCATCGATCTGGTAGTAGGGGGCAGATCAGAGACGCGATTAACGGCGACATCAACCAGTTGTACCGAAATGGCGTTCCGTTTGCGGTGCAAGCGTTGAACACACCCTTTACCTTCAATAACAAACTGAATCACGATCTGGGCGTGTTCGTCCAGGATACGTATACTAGGAGCCGACTGACGCTGAGCCCTGGCGTCCGTTGGGACTACCTCAATGCATCGATTCCCGCGCAGACAGCGCCGGCGGGTCGGTTCGTGCCCGAACGCAGATTCGAAGCCGTCTCCAATCTACCGAACTGGCACATGGTCGTGCCGCGACTGGGTATCGCCTATGACCTGACAGGCCAGGGCCGGACAGCTGTGCGGGGGCACATCGGCTGGTATGTGGCGGGTGGGGGCACTGGAATTCCTTCGCGGTACAATCCGATGGTGTTCGCGATCGACACTCGTACCTGGGATGATCTGAATGGCGACGACATCGCCCAGGAGAACGAGCTCGGACCGAGCACGAATCTTTCGTTCGGCGAAAGGCGCACCCGAAACATGGACCCCAATCTCAAGCGGGGATATCACACCCTCTGGAACGTCGGCGTCAGCCACGAGCTGATGAATGGTGTCGGTTTGTCGGTATCGTTCCACCAGCGTAACTCCTATCGGTTGGAGCTGCTCCGAAATCTCGCGATCCCTGCGGACGAGTACACGCTCTATACGGTCAATGATCCCAGAGGTAACGGTCAGACGCTGCCAGTCTATAGCATTAATCCTGGCGTGTTCGGGCTCGTGGACGAACTGGACACGCACTCGGAACACAACAGGCAATCGTGGAAAGGTGTCGACGTCACCGTCAACGGCCGCCTTCGAGGTGCATTGTTCACGGCCGGAACATCGACAGGAAGATCTGTCGCGGTGGAGTGCGAGGTAGACAATCCGAACAGCCTGCGGTTCTGCGATTCGACACAGTACAACAATCCCTTCGTGACGTTGTTCAAGGCATCAGGGACTTCTTCTCTTCCGTACGGCTTGAGAGTGAGCGCTGTGTTCCAGAGTGTGCCTGGCTCGGAACGAATCATCAACTACCAAGTGACGCGCGCCATTCTTCCCCAACTGACTCAAGCGTCTGTTAACGTGCGGCTAAATGAGCCGGGTACCGAGTACAACGATAGACGCAATCAGCTCGATCTGACACTCTCGAGGAGCTTTCGTTATGGTGCAGGGGTCGAAATGCGTCCGGAGTTGGCACTGTTCAACGCGCTTAACGCCAGCACAGTCCTGACGCAAACCAATACGTTCGGACCGAATCTCGGACGTGTCACATCGATTCTGGATGCACGGGTGGTTCGATTGGGCATGTTGGTGAAATTCTAGTGACGCTTCCCTTCAGACCGGGAGACATCGGCCGGCCCTGCGCTCCGGCTCACCAGTCCGCCGTATCTCGCCCCGCTTCGCGGGGCGAGTCGTCTTGACCGGGGGAAGACTTGACTCACTTTGCCAAGATTTCAGCGGTCAGGACGACCAGCGCTCAACACGACTAGCCAGCCGGCGGATCGCGCGTGCTTCGGGCTCTTGGTCGCGTTCCGTGCGAGCGTCGGATGCGTCTATCTCCACATTGCGGTCGATATCACAGGAAGGAGATGCCATGATGAGCGGCGGACTTCGTCTCTCACGCACTCATAGGTTGAGAGTCTTTGCGACTATGTGCGTTATCGGCATAGGGGCGCTGATCGCGATCGAAGCCGCCAGTGAGAATGAGCAAGTCCCGGCGGCACCGGTCATGGCGACCCCGACTCGCGACGACGGCTTTGCGCCCCCACGAACGCCATGGGGCGATCCAGATCTGCAGGGGATATATACGAGCGCCACATACACACCTTTGGAGCGGCCCGCAGAGTTTGCCGGGAAGGAGTTCTTCAGCGAGGAAGAGGCCGCTGCATATGCTCAGAGGATGTTGCAGGGTCTCTTTCAGCAGTCGAGGGACAGCATTCACTATGACGATGCCATCTGGCAGAGTGAGGCAACGCCACGCGGGCTGTCGAGCCTGCGAACGTCGTTGGTCGTGAATCCGCCAGACGGCCGCATCCCGCCGTTAACGGCCGAAGCGCGTCAACGCGTGGCGGCCCACACAGAGCTTCGGCGCAGAAGGCCCGCGGACGGGCCGGAGAGTCGGTTGTTGAGCGAGCGATGCATCGTATGGCGCCATGAGGGACCGCCAATGCTCGTCCCTGTCTACGCGAGCATGTATCAAATCGTCCAGTCCCCGGGCTACGTGGCGATTCTTCAGGAGATGATGCACAACGTGCGCATCATCCCGCTGGACGGACGCGCGCCGTTGTCGCCGAACATCCGCCAGTACGGTGGCGCGTCGCGTGGCCGTTGGGAGGGTGACACGCTCGTTGTGGAGGCTGCCAACTTCAACGACCAAGCGGACTTCAGGGGAACCGCCAACATACGAAGCGAGGCGTTGCGCGTCGTCGAACGCTTCACGCGTGTAAACGAGAAGACCATCCTCTACGAGTTCACGGTCGACGATCCAAACACGTGGACCGAACCTTGGTCCGCGGAGTTTCCGCTGATGGCCGACAGCGGTCCGGTACTCGAGTACGCGTGCCACGAAGGGAACTATGGCCTCGCGAACATCCTCAGCGCTGCACGGGCCGAGGAAGCGGCAGCTACCGAGGCGGCGAGAGCCGGCACGGAGCAGCCCGGGCGGAGCCAGGGACGATAATCGAACTGGCGATGTTGGTCGAACAGATTCCTTCGACAGGATTCTTCGTTCGTCGGGTGAGAGTCGCCAGG
>CAZTIV010000098.1:0-6048 GCA_964613905.1 uncultured Gemmatimonadaceae bacterium
GCGGCGTGCCGAGATCACCGAGGACTTTTCCTACAACCTCGTTAGCCTGCCCCACGACCTCGCCGTTTCCGGGAGTGAGCCCGTAGCCACTCCGCAAGGCGGATTTCGGATACGCGTCCATCTGCCAACGCGAGCATCTCTGCTACCACGTCGGTCTCGTCGGCGTCGAACATGAGGCCATTGAGTTCCAGGAAGACGACCATTACCACGAACGCGACGCGCTTGTTCCCGTCCCGGTACGGACGGTTGCGGCACAGGCCAGAGCCATAGGCCGCCGCCAACGTGGCCAGGTCCTTCGTTTGCTCATAATGCCACTTCTGCCGCGGTCGGGCGAGGGCGGACTCGAGGGCATTCTCGTCCCGGAGACCGGCGAGGCCACCGTGTTCCCGGATCTGGTCCAGATGCACGGCGTCGACCACGAGCCGCTCCACCCAGCGGGGCTCGGCCACGCGCTACCGGGCGAGCTTCCGGAGCGCGTGCCGGTATTTCTTGGCGGTTCTTGCCGCGATGGCCAGAGCTTTCTCGACGGTCGGATCGTAGGGGCTCAGCAGTATCCCGCGATCGGTTTCGACAGCGAGGACCCGGTCCCCCACGGTCAGATTGAGGCGCGCCGCCATGTCCTTGGGGAGGGTGGCGCCCACGGACCCACCGACCTGGCGGAGCTTGACTTCCCGAACCATGTTTACCCCCCGTCAACGCAGTGACCGGAACGTAGCACAGCGGTGCTACAGAGACAAGGGGCAGTCCAGGAAACGCCTGGGTGCGGTGTCTCAGCTTGGGCAAAGTTCTCGATCTTCATCGCCGCATTGTCGCCGAAACCGGGGGCAGGTGTGGAGTTTGAGGAGTAGAAGGGGGCTGCGTCAACTGACGCGCCTCGCCTGCCGTTCGGTTTCCTCGATTCCCCGTCTGACATCGTCCGGGATGGCCGTCTTGGCTCCGGCGGCGTAGTCGTACGACACGATTACACCGCTTCCTTCCGCGGCCACCGCATTGTGGGCTTTCGATATCACCCGATACCCCATCGTGAACCGGTCGGTGCCCACGTCGAGTGCCCGCGCTCCAACCAGCACGGTATCAGGGTAGAACAACGGTCTCCGGAAACGACAGTCAGTGGAATGCAGGATCGCTCCTATTCTCCGCTGTTCCCAGGATTCCGCAAAACCGCATCGTTCCAGGTACTCGATCCGGGCCGATTCGAAGTACCGGAACACGACGGTATTGTTCACATGACCGTAGGCGTCCATTTCTCCCCACTGCACGGGGATGCTGATGACGACGGGGTAATCCCGGAGCAGTTCATGCATCATGGCGTTCGAACGGTATCTTTGGATCCGTTGTACGGCAACAGCATCGGAGTCGGGGAACGCATGGAACTCATGGTAGACGAAGTGACCGGATTCGCGGCGCTGCCCGGGATCGCGCGCATCGGAATCATTGTCGGTGTAGCAGTGCTGGCGCACGTCCTGGTGCGGGCGCTTCGCCGGCTGGGCGAATGGATCATGACACCGCGGGCTTCCGGGCCAAGGATGGGGCAGAGCCGGCTGGGAACGCCCTCTCCACGCGTGGTCACCGTCGCCGGCCTCGGGGTAAGCGCGCTCGCGTTCGTCATCTACTTTGCCGCTGTCGGTCTGATCGTTCAGGAGATCGGCGTCCCGCTCGCTGCGTACCTCGCGAGCGCTTCCGTAGTGGGACTCGCCATCGGTTTCGGGTCTCAGGGCCTGGTTCAGGACGTCGTAATCGGTCTCACACTGATCTTCTCCGACACGTTCGACATAGGCGATACGATCGAGATATCGGGTCAGGTGGGACGGGTCCAGCGTCTCGGGCTCCGGTTCACCCAGCTGATCAACATCCACGGGCAGCGGGTGTACATCCCGAACCGCACGATCGGGCTGGTTGCCCGGTATCGCAGAGGGCAGATCCGGGCGTACGCCGATATCGAGATCCCCTCGGGAATGGATGAGCAGGAGGTAACACAGGTGGTCGAGGGGATAGCTCGGGGGATGCGCGCCCAGCACCGGGCCATAATCGTCGGCGATCCGGAGATTCTCGGTGTAAGTGAAGCGGAGCCCGGCGGCTGGCGATATCTGAGGGTCAAGTTCCGGCTGTGGCCCGGGCAGGGTGGTTTGATAGAAAACGCGTTCCGGCAGCGTGTACTTGCGGCGTTGCGGGAAGTCGAGCCCGCTTATCCGGACTGGAAGGTCGTGGTGACGTACCGGGTTGCGTAGCGCCACGTATGCCGGGGATACGGAGAAGTGATACTCGAACCCAGTAGCCTGCCATGATCTCAACCAGGCGCTTCCCTCTCACCGGCGCCGCCGCCGGGGCGTTTTCCGCCCTGGTGTTCATGTTCGTTCACGACCTGCTGATCAGCGACATCTGGTTCTCCTGGGTCATCATGCTGGTTTCCGGTGTCCTCTGCGGTGCCGCCGTGGCCTGGACGTACGCGATGCTCTTTCCACGCCCCGGGTTCGCGGGATGGCTGGGTTATAATCTGGTATATGTTGCCGTGCTCGTGGCGATCGGACTGATCTCGCTTGTGATATACAAACCGGTGACGACGGCCGCCACGCTGATTGCAGCGGGGGGTGCTCCCACGGAGCTGATCCGCCAGGCCACGCCACTCTCCGGTGTCTCCATCGTGCTTGCCGCAGCGCTCATCCACAGGCTCTGGGGAAGAGGCGTCGGTCAGTTTCTGGCGCTGCTCCTGAGCTGCACGCTGGTCATCGTGCTGCTGGGGTTGAATGTGTCCGTGTTGGGGCTCGTGGAGTTCAGTTCGCACGGGTGGGTGCTGGTGCTGTACACCTACGGGCTCACGCTCGTGCTCAATGTCGTTTACGTTGGGGCCTTTGCCGGGCTGGAGTGGCGCACCTTCCGGGGGGGTGGTGGAGCGGCGGCGTCCAGTTCGCCCACGGGACACACGCCGTCCGCACCGGCTGAGCCGTAGTCGATTGTGCGGGGGGAGGACGCGACCGGCAGGCGTCGGCACGGAGAGGGTGGGATTCGAACCCACGATACCCTTGCGGGTATACCGGTTTTCGAGACCGGCTCCTTCAGCCACTCGGACACCTCTCCCGGGTTGTGCATTATAGAAGGGCCGGCGGTTACTTTCCACCCCACGTATGCCGCCACGCGTACTCATTGCCGCTGAACTCAAGGATCTGCTCGATCCCGATCCGATCCCCGGAGCGGAGATCGAGTGGATTCCCGCCGATGCACCAACCCCGGGCGGCGACTACTTCGCTATCGTCCCGCTCCTCTCGCGCTGGATCGGCGGTGAGCAGCTCAAGGCTCTCAAGGGAATCAAGCTCATCGCCAACTGCGCCGTAGGCGTGGACAACGTCGACCTGGTGGCGGCACAGCTCAGGAACGTACTCGTTACCAACACGCCGAATGTGCTCACCGATTCCACGGCGGACCTCACCTGGGCGTTGATCCTTGCCGTAACGCGCCGGCTCAAGGAGGGCCAGGCGCTCATCGCGGAAGGGAAGTGGACCGGCTGGCATCCCACGCTTCTTCTCGGTACCGACCTCAAGGGCTGTACGCTCGGGATACTCGGCGCCGGACGGATCGGTCAGGCGGTCGGGAAACGCGCAGTGGGGTTCGGACTTGACATCCTCTATTCAGCCAGGAGACCCAAGGCAGAGTTCGAGGAGGAAACGGGAGCGAAACGCGCCGACCTGTCGTCACTGCTGGCGAAGAGCGATATCGTGACGATTCACGTCCCCGCCACGCCGGAGACGAAGGGGATGTTCAACCGCGAGCGGTTTGCGGCCATGAAGGAGGGCGCAGTTCTGATCAACACCGCCCGCGGCGATATCGTACGCGAGCCGGCGCTGCTCGAAGCGCTCGAAAGCGGACGCCTTGCCGGGGCAGGGCTTGATGTGTTCGCAGAAGAGCCGACGGTCAACCCGGCACTGACCGCGCATCCGCGCGTGGTGGTGCTCCCGCACCTCGGCAGCGCCACGGTCGGAACGCGCCGCAAGATGGCCGAGTTGGCGATTTCCAATGTGCGCGCGGTGCTTGCCGGTAGGGAGCCGCTGACCCCGGTGTTCTGATCTGAACGAGTGCGGACCGGTCCCCCCTCGGGTGCGTTCTCAATGCACCGGGCCGCATGATTCCGGTTACCACCATCTGAGGCGCCGTCCGCAACTTCTGCTGGGTGACCACTTGCCCGGACTCCATTGCCGAGCGTAGCCTATGCGTATGGTGCAGACCGAGAAGGTATGGACCCGGGAAGAGGTGCTGGCGCTGCCGGACGACGGGAACCGGTACGAGCTGGTGGACGGAGAGCTGCTGGTGACGCTGGCGCCCAGGGGCCGCCACCAGCGTGGGCTCATGGAGATGTACCGACTGGTTGATGCGTATGTTCGAGCGCAGCGGCTGGGTTACACAATGATGTCCCCGGCCGACCTGGACCTCGGATCCAGGCAGTTCATCCAACCGGATATGTTTGTGGGCGCCCTGGTGGATGGGCGTGAACCGGTTGAATGGAGCGAGTACGGCATTCCCATCCTCATCGCCGAGATCATCTCGCCATCCACGGCCCGGTACGACCGCATTACGAAGCGGCGCCGGTATCAGCGTTCCAGCGTTCCCACGTACTGGATTGTGGACCTCGATGCCCGGTTAGTGGAGGTGTGGACGCCGGATCCGGAGCGGCCGGTGATCGTGGATGACCAGCTGACCTGGCAGCCGGATCCTGCGGTCCCGCCGCTTACGATCGATTTGCCCGCATACTTCAAGGCGGTGTGGGCCGAGTAGCACCCTCTCGATCGGAGTGCGCGTTCGGATGCTCCGGGCCGCATCATTCCGGTTACCACTTGTGAGCCGCCCTCCGCAACTTCTGGTGGGTGACCACTTGCCCAGACTCCCTTGCCGAGCGTAGCCTATGCGTATGGTGCAGACCAGGAAGGTGTGGACCCGCGAAGACGTCCTGGCCCTGCCGGACGACGGGAACCGATACGAGCTGGTGGACGGAGATCTGCTGGTGACGCCGAGTCCGCGCGGTGCGCACCAGGCAGGCGTGGTCGAACTGTTTTCGTGTCTGGACGCCTATGTCCGACGGTACCGGCTTGGGCGGGTCTGTACCTCGCCCGCGGATCTCGATCTTCGCTCGGCGCAGATGGTACAACCCGATCTGTTCGTTGGCGCGCGCGTGGGCGACAGGATTCCCGTCGAGTGGGATGAGTACGGGGTTCCGATCCTGATCGCCGAGATTCTCTCACCCTCCACAGCACGGTACGACCGCATCGTCAAGCGGCGCCGGTATCAGCGCTCCGGGGTTCCCACGTACTGGATCGTGGACCTCGACGCCCGCCTGGTTGAGGTCTGGACGCCGGACGCGGAGCGGCCGGTGATCGTGGATGACCGGCTCACCTGGCAGCCGGATCCTGCGGTCCCGCCGCTTACGATCGATTTGCCCGCATACTTCAAGGCGGTGTGGGCCGAGTAGCACCCTCTCGATCGGAGTGCGCGTTCGGATGCTCCGGGCCGCATCATTCCGGTTACCACTTGTGAGCCGCCCTCCGCAACTTCTGGTGGGTGACCACTTGCCCAGACTCCCTTGCCGAGCGTAGCCTATGCGTATGGTGCAGACCGAGAAGGTATGGACCCGGGAAGAGGTCCTGGCCCTGCCGGACGACGGGAACCGGTACGAGCTGGTGGACGGGGAGCTGCTGGTGACGCCGGCGCCACGTCTGCTGCACCAGCGAGCCGTTGGACGGCTGTATCGGGTGGTCGATGAGTACCTCGAACGGCACGACCTCGGCGCTGCGATGTTTGCTCCCGCGGACGTTGACCTGCGTTCCGGACAGTTCATCCAGCCGGATCTCTTTGTGGCTGCGCTGGTGGAGGGCCGCGTGCCGCGGGACTGGGAGGAGATTGGCATTCCGCTGCTGGTGGCTGAGATACTTTCTCCGTCTACGGCCCGGTACGATCGCATCACCAAGCGGCGCCGGTATCAGCGCTCCGGCGTTCCCACGTACTGGATAGTGGACCTCGACGCCCGCCTGGTTGAGGTCTGGACGCCGGACGCGGAGCGGCCGG
>CAZTIV010000099.1:0-5681 GCA_964613905.1 uncultured Gemmatimonadaceae bacterium
TGCATGTGTTAGGCACGCCGCCAGCGTTCGTCCTGAGCCAGGATCAAACTCTCCGATAGAAGAATTCGACTAGCTCATCGAACAGCTTGTGCCGTCCGAATCACAATTCAGAGTTAATCCCTCACGCACAGGCGTCTGACCGCCTGCCGTTGATAACGGGACCGCACTCCTTCCGTTCATCCCTCACCAATCGATTGTCAAAGAGCGTTCAAAGCCGGGAACGTTGGACAAAAAAAGTTCCCGGCGAGACTTGAATCATAGACAGGGATTACAGGTGAGTCAAGGGGCGGTGAGACACAAAGTTACGCCACAGCTACGTCCATCGCTTCGCGCACGGCCTGCACCAGCGCGAGTGGATGCGCCGGACGCTTGAGGAAGGCCCTGACCCAGTCGATCTCCCCCGGATCCGGGGCCTCCCCGGGGCCCACCAGCACGATGGGCAGGCTGGCGCGGACGAGATGAACGTCCCGGGCAAGGGCGAGAGACCTCTGTCGGCTCCCGGCCCCCAGCACCGCCGCCCCGATCGCAGAACCTTGCCGCTCAAGGAGTTCCAGTCCCTCCTCCTGACTTTCCGCAGCAAGTACGGTCATGCCGGCATGGTCCAGGGCCTGGCGTGCCTCCGCCAGTTCGGCCCGGTTGTCATCAACCAGCAGAACCACGGCCGACCGGGTGCGCGCCGGCGGCGGTTCCAGGTGACCGGTGCCTCGCGCTGCCTGCTCCAGCCGTACCAGACACAGATAGCCCTCGAGCCTGCCATGGCCGTCCCGCCGGCTCAGGGCAGACATCCGAGCCGGCACCTCGGCACCGTCACGCGAGCGGAGCATTACCCGAAGGTCGTGAACGCTTCCCTGCTCTCCTATCGCGCGCTGGAACGCTCGTACGTCCCCGACCCGCGGCATCAGTTCCCGGGCGTCGAGGCCGATCAACTGTTCCTGTTCGTAGCCAAAGCATTCAAGTGCCGCCGGGTTCGCTTCCAGGATCCGGCCCGCCCGGGAAGCAAAGTAAATGGGGTCGAGCGAGGCTTCGAACAGCGCCCGGTACTGCCGGACTACCTCGCGCATCTCTTCTTCCGCTACCTGCCGGCCCTTCACGTCCCTCACTACCGCCAGTACCACCTCCGCGCCATCGAGCAGGTGCTCCGCCACCGCCACTTCAACGGGGAAATCCGTCCCGTCGGCACGACGGTGTACGCCATCCAGCATAAGCGGCCTTCGGGTGTCGCGGGTTTCCGTGAAATGGACTTCGGCGTCGGTGGGCGGGAGCAGCGGGAACCCGAGACCCAGATCGGCGATCGGCTGTCCTACCAATTGCTCGCGTGGGGCCCGCAGCCAGCGCCCGGCCGTCTGATTCAGGTCCAGCAAACAATGCGAGCGTGCGTCCACGACGAAGATGGCCTCACCCGCCGCGTCCATGAGCCCACGGAACCTGATGAGATCCTGCGTGGCGGCCTCACGCTGCTCCTGGTTCTGAGAGAGTTGCCCCAGTGCATGGTGCAGGTCGGCGGTGCGCTCCTCGAACAGCCGCTCAAGCTCCTCGTGCCTGGCCCTGAGTTTGTCTTCGGCGCGCCGGTGCCGGGTTATGTCGCGAGCGATGATGGTGGCCGAAACCACGTCATGGTCACGCATATTGGCCGACACCCGGCACTCGTACCACGCCTCCGGATCGTGTAGCTGGAGCCCCTGCAACTCGTGGCCGTGGGCCCGCCCGGTGGCAAACACCTGCGCCAGGCAGTCCCGGGTGAGGTCATGTTGGTCCGGGAAGACCCAATCGTAGATGCTGGAGCCGATCACGTCTTCTTCAGGAAGGGATCCCAGGGGGCGGTTTACATAGAGCACGGTCCCCTCGGAACGCACAATAAAGAGGATGTCGGGCGGGTACTCCGGGATCCGCCTGGCTCCGTTGGGCGAGGGCGCTCCGGACTCCAGAGCGGTCTCTTCGGCCGGCACCTGTTCCGAAGCGGGAATTTCGTTGTCAGCCTTCTCGGCACGCATCAGTCGCAAGAATCCGCAAAGGGTATGCCCCGCGCCGTTGGCCGAGTTACTAAGTGATTTGTATATAACAGGATAGATGACTCCATCTCATGAAGATTATGAACATGGTTCATCGGTATCCCGGTCCCCGCACCACGCGCCCGGGCAGGGCTCCGGTGTGTTCCCCGTTGTGCACCACCTGAACGCCGTTCACGAACACATGCGTGATCCCCGTAGCGTATTGGTGCGGCGCCTCGAAAGTAGCGTGATCCTGGATCGTCGCTGGGTCAAAGACCACGATGTCAGCGTGGTACCCCGGGGCAAGCGATCCGCGGCGCGTGATCCGGAGGTTCTCTGCCGGGAGCGTTGTAAGCCGCCGTATGGCCTCTTCGAGGGGGATAATCCCCTCATCACGGACATAACGGCCCAGCAAGCGGGCAAAGTTGCCGTAGGCCCGGGGGTGAGGGTTGGAGCGCAGGAACACACCTTCGGCTGCAGGAGCGCCCCCATCCGAGCCAAAACTCATGTAAGGCAGTGTGATCTGCCGCCGTACGTTGTCTTCCGACATGAGGAAATAGACCGTCCCCACGCGGCTGTTGTCCTCTATCACCAGGTCCATGGCGGTCTCCTCAGGAGACTTGCCCCGCATTCTTGCCACCTCAGCCAGCGTCCTGCCGGTGAGGGGCTTCAGCTCCTCGCTGCGGAAGCCTACCAGGAGCACGTTTTCGGGCGAGCCGGATGCCGCGTAGAGATTCTCCCAGGCGTCGGTTGGGGTGCGCATCTCGCGAGCCACGCGGCGGCGGATGTCCGGGTCCTTGAGCCGCTCGACCCACGCCCTGTGCCCGCCTTCCTGCACCCATGGCGGCATGGCGGCGTCGAGCCCGGTGGCGCCTGCCGTGTACGTGTACATGTTGGTGGTGATTTCCAGCCCTTCCGCCCGAACAGACTCGATCCGCCGGATCACGTCGTCGAGCTTCCCCCAGTTACTTCTGCCCGCCGCCTTGAGGTGGTAGATCTCGGCCCGTACGCCGGCTCGGCGGGCAATCTCGATCAGTTCGTCCACCGCCTCCAGCAGGCGGTTTCCTTCGCTCCGGATGTGGGAGATGTACATCCCGCCGTACTCACCCGCGGCGGCGGAAAGGGCAACCAGTTCGTCGGTATCGGCGTAGAAGGCTGGGGCGTAGATGAGTGAGGAGCCCACGCCGAGCGCACCTTCACGCATGGCGGCGCGAACCAGGTCCTGCATGCGGGCCAGTTCTTCAGGGGTAGGGCGGCGGTCTTCGTAGCCCAGTTCGTGAATACGGACCGTGGTGGCGCCCACGAACGAGGCCACGTTGGGGGAGACGCCTTGGCGCTCGAGGTGCTCGAGGTACTCGCCCAGCGTGGTCCACGCAACGTCGAACTTGATGTCACCCTGCTGCTCGACCATGCGCTGCTTCATCTCTTCGTTGAGCGGTCCCATGGACCACCCTTCCCCGAAAACCTCCAGGGTGACCCCCTGCAGGATGTCGCTCATGGCGCGACCGTCTTCCAGGAGGCTCGTGGTGGCCCAGCTCAGCACGTTGATGAATCCGGGGGCAACGACGAGACCGGAGGCATCCACCACGAGGGGGGCGCGTGCGGCGCCCAGGTCTCCAACCTGCACGATCGAGTCACCGCGTATGGCAACGTCCGCCTGCACCGGGGGGCGGCCGGATCCGTCGTAAACGGTGCCGCCGCGGATTATCACGTCATAGGAGGGGGCACAGGCGGTGAGGCCCGCGAGGATCGGGAAACAGAACAATGTACGCATGAGGTGAAACGTTGCCCTCGGGGGCGGTGGCCACAAGGGGCGGTCAGTGGGGGGCGATGCGCATCGAGATGCTCGGTGTAACGAGGGGCTCGTCTTCGGTGAGCAGCTCGCCGTGGATACGGTATTCGCCGGGCGGTACGGGGGAGCCGTCGTTGGAGCGCTGGTCCCAGGTGTGTTCGAGCCTGAGCACATGGGCCGGAGCCAGCGTCTCGAGTCTCAGGATGGCGGGTATGATTTCCCCGTCCAGGCGGCGCCAGACCGTGTGTCCATCGGGATCGGTGACCACGAGATCGAACGCGATGTCCCGGCCCCTAAGGTAGAGGTCCAGCGGCCGGTCGGCGGTGTTCTCGATAATCAGGGCGATAGGTACCGTCCCGCCGAGCCCGACGTGTAGAGGGAGATCCAGGGACAAGCGAAGCGAATCGGCAATGGGTGAAGGCAAGGCGCGCTCGTTAACGGAGGCGTGGGAGCCTGGTGCGAAGCAGGCGAGCTGAATGGTTGCCAACAGGTTGAACAGTACGGGGGAGGGCCGAATCCTGCCCTCCCCCGACCAATCGATGCTTCCCGATGTCCGCAACCCTACTGACAATTCCGGTGGCCAGGGTTGCCGGGCGGGCAGTTGCCACCGCCGCCGCTACCGCCACCATCGTCACCGCCGCCATCATCACCACCACCACCGCCTGAGGACGTGGCTGTAATGTTGCCGAGTTCATCCTGGATGTTCTTGAGGGGGCTGAACACGAACAGGGAACCCTGGCTGTTGCCGCCCCAGAGGATTCCTACCAGCCGTACGTTGTTACCGCTCAACGTCTGGAAAACCGGCGACCCGCTGTCACCGCCGCCTACTATGGACCGGCCGTTTCTCTGCACCAGCGTCTGGCAGAGGAGCGTAATGTTGGTTCCGGACACGTTCACGTTGGCACAGGTGCTGGTGACATTTCCTGACGACCAGCCGGTGGTACGTCCCACCTTGTGAATGGTGCCGCTGAACGTCGTGGAGGTGTTGTTCTGTTCCGTGATGGTGAAAACCCCGACCACGTCGAGGCTGCCGTTGTTCACACCCGTGGTCCGTGCGATCTCTCCCTGGTTGGAGCCGGTGCCGCTCCGGTAGAGCGCGCGTGCGGCATCGCTGTAGCGGCACTGCCGGTTGGATGGGCAGGCACCACCGGTGAAGTAGGATGGATCGTGTGCTTCATCGGCTATGGGTGTGGGCTGGGCGGAACTGGTCGGCTGGTAGTAGGCTGTGTTGCCGGTTGTGCCCTGATTGTTCGTGCAGTGCGAGTTCGTAACGAACGAGCGCCCACCACTGTGATCCACGTTGAAGCCCAGCGTGCACACGTACTGGCTCCAGTGAATCTGGATACCCCCCCGCGTGGGTCGATGCGCGGTGCGCAGCGTGGTCTCCATGAAGTGAATGGGCTCAGTGATCTCGATCCGGTAAGCTGAGGCCGCAAAACCGTGCCGAGCCATGATCCCGCGAACTGCGGCCCCCACATCCCGATGCTCAATGCCGAACACCAGCTGTCCGGTGGCGTCGTCCCTGGCTGCGAAAACCGTGCGCGGCAACGCCATCACTTCGCGCGCGGCTTCGGGGAGCTGTCCGGACTGGCCGTCAACCCGCACCGACGGCTGGTCCAGCGGTTCGGTGGGTGCCTGGTTGTCCTGACAGGCTGCAACGGCGAAGACGGCCAACAAGGCCGCTCCGCGGAGGAGGGAGGTAAACATTCGCATTAGGGGAACTCCGGTTCAGGTGAACCACACCACAGTATGAAGGACTCGTGGGGGCTGTCAAGAGCAGGGACCCCTGCACGGGCCGCAAAGTAACGAGGGGGGACGCGCCCGGGAGGATTCGAACCTCCGACCCACGGCTTAGAAGGCCGTTGCTCTGTCCAACTGAGCTACGGGCGCAGACGAGAAAA
>CAZTIV010000100.1:0-5506 GCA_964613905.1 uncultured Gemmatimonadaceae bacterium
GGAACCGCCCGCTCCGCGAGTCCAGGAGCCGGCACCCCGTCCGGTCCGCGTGCCGGCCGCGCCTCAGGCGCCGGCAAGACTCGCCATCAACGCAACCCCATGGGGTCTCGTGTACGTGGATGACCGACTGGTCGGCAATACGCCCATCACAACCCTTACACTGCCCGCAGGCACTTACCGTCTGAGGGTGGAGCGGGACGGCTTCAACCCGGTTGAGCGCACCATTCAGCTGGCTGCGGGCCAGGAGTTCCGCATCACCGATATTGTCCTGACGCCACGCTCGCCGTGAAGCTGGCGCTCTCCCTCTTCATGGCCTGCGCGCTGGCTCAGTGGCCGGCCACAGCAGGCGCGCAAGCTCCCACGCAACTCCTCAACGCCGGTATCGCCGCGTACCGGGACCTCGATTTCCAGCAGGCGTCGGAACTCATCGGACGTGCGCTCGGGATTACCGGAGCGCGATCGCTCGACGATTCAGCCCGGGTAACCGCACTTACGTACTTCGGTGCCGCCGAGCGCTATCTGGGGAGACCGGACTCCGCCCTGGCGGTGTTCCGGACGCTGGTTCGCCTTGACCCACGGCACCAGCCGGATGAACTCATCTTCCCGCCCGAGATAACCGTGCTATACCGGACCGCTCGGCGCGCGGTTCCGGTGAGCGTGGTGGAAGCGCCGGGCGAGGCGAGGTTCGTGGCCGGCACACCGGGACTTTCAGCCCGGATCGTGGCCAGCACTCCCCATGAGGTGACCGCAGAGGTGAGAGCCGACGACGGACGCGTAGTGAGAACTCTCTACGGCGGACCGGTCGCGGACAGTCTCGACATCTCCTGGGACGCACGCGACGCGCAGGACAACGTCCCGCCCTCAGGCCGCTACTTCATCAGGGTGGTTTCCCAGCATCCAGATGGCCGCGTGAGTCGCGTAGTGCAGGTGCCCCTGGATCTCAGGCTGGAACCCACCGACACACTGGCGCACCCTCCGGCCCCGGCAATCCTGCAGCGGGCCAACGGCGGCTGGCGCGCGCTTGCGGTGGGACTCGCGCTTGGCACCGCAGTCGCCGTGGGACCGTCCCTGATAGCACCCCACACGGATCTGAGCCCTGCCAGGTTCGGTGTAGGCGTAGCACTCGCAACCGGTGGCGTGCTTGGGTTGCTGTCGGGTCGTCGAGTCGGCGATCCCCTCGACCCCGAGGTCTCAGCCCGGCGGCGCGCGTGGGAAGCCGAAGTGCAGGAGATCGCTCGGGAAAACGCGGAACGCCGGCGCAGCGCACGAGTGCACATGCGGAGCAGTCCACCGCTGGTGGTGGACGCGGGACCATGACAATGCGCTTTCCGGTTCTTCTGGCTTCCGTTGCCGCAATGACTGCTGTGGCGGCCCAGGGCGCGAGTGCGCAGTTACGGTATTCCGCGGTTGCCCAGGCGGCTTCCGTTCGGCTTGCCACCGAACGGGCCGACCGTGACGACCGCCTGACCGGCACGGGCTTCGGGTTTGCGGGCTCGGTGGGTGTGTGGCGGGTGGGGCTCGAGTTGGAGTATCTGGAGGGTCGGCTCAATCCCGCGGCCGGCAGCGCCGCCGACGCACGCGACTGGGTGGAGGGCTCACTGGCACTTGCGGTGAGGCCCGCGGCGTGGCTCGTGCTGTCGGCGGGTCCGCAGGCGCGGAGCTACCTGGGCATTGAGCGATGGGTCACCTGGCGGGGAGCGGCGCGCATCGAGATGCCGCTGGTGGGTGACGAGGTCCGGGGATTCATGTCCGGCTGGGGTGCGCTGGGAGGTGACGTGAACGTGCTCGCCGGATTCGGCGGATCACGCGGTATGGAAGCCGGAATGCTTATCTCACCGCGCCGGCTGCCCATAATCGCCCGGGCGGCGTACCGGGCGGAGCGTTCCACCCTGGGCGCCGGTTCCGGACGCGAAACGGTGGAGACGCTCATTCTGGGGGTGGGTATCGGACGGCTGTAACCGCTAGTCTTCTCCGGCTTCGGTAACGATCTTCACGCCGGCCTCAAGTGTCTTGTGTACCGGGCAGCGGTCGGCAATCTCCAGCAGACGCCTGCGCTGTTCCTGATCGAGATCCCCGGATACATATACGACACGTTCCAGCCGGTCCAGCTTCGCCGATTCGCCATCCGGGTCGGCTTCGTCTTCCGCGTGCACCTTGGTGTGCGACACCCCCACCTCAACTCCCTCGAGCGGCCACTTCTTCCGGTCTGCGTACATTCTGAGCGTCATGGCCGTGCAGGTGCCGAGCGCCGCGGCCAGCAGATCGTACGGGGTGGGCCCCTGATCCGTCCCGCCAACTGACTTTGGCTCATCCGCCACGAGACCGTGTCCGCCGGCCATCACCTCGGTCCGGAACCCATCCGCACCGAGACGCACGGCCACGCGGCTGCCGCTTTTGAGATCCTCGACCGTGGGTGCGGGACGAAGCTCTGCGTACCGACCGGCCCACGCCGCGATCACGTTCCCGGCGTAGCGGGAATCCGACTCGTCGGTCAGCAGATGATCGGCGGTGTCGAGCGAAACGAAGCTCTTGGGATGCTTTGCCGCCTTGAAGATGGCGGCCGCGTTCTCTATCCCCACCACTGTGTCTACAGGCGAGTGCAGCACCAGCAGTGCGCGCTTGAGTGACCCCAGCACTTCATCCACGTGTTGTGCGGCGATGTCGTCCAGGAACTGTTCGGTGATGGTGAACTCGCGCCCCTCCAGCCGTACCTTCGCGCGACCCCGCTCCCGGATTTCCGGTTCCGCCTCGGCGAACAGATTGCGCACGTGTTCGGGATCGTGCGGGGCGCCTATGGTGGCCACCGCCCGTACATCGTCAATCTGCGACGCGGCCAGAATGGCCGCGGCACCCCCCAGCGAGTGGCCTATCATGATCCGCGGCGCAGAAAACTCCTCCTCCATGAACGCCGCGGCCGCCAGCAGGTCATCCACGTTGGAGCTGAAATCGGTGTCGGCGAAATCTCCCTCGCTCTCGCCAAGACCGGTGAAGTCAAAGCGCAACACGCCAATTCCGTGCGCATTCAGCGCACGGCCAACGTTCACCGCCGCCTTGAGGTCCTTGGAACAGGTAAAGCAATGCGCAAACAACGCGTATCCGCGCGGTTCGCCGTCGGGCGGGAGATCGAGCCGGGCCACCAGATCGGCGCCGCCGGCACCGCGGAAGGTGAGACGTCTGGTACCCACCGTTCAGCGCGCCGTGCAGCGCACGTCACGCGGCCTCGTGTTGTTGCACGCGATGGACTCGTCCATCCCGCTCGCCATCACCGCGCAGGCTGCTCTGATAGCGGCATCCCGCGCCGCCGGTTCGTCCACACCGGAACCCTTGCGGCACTGCGACTGGCCCCGGAAATCCACGCAGAGTTCGCACTCCGCCTGCACGAGTGTCGTGCTCCCGTGAATCAGCAGACCCAGCACCAGAACCACGGTCACAACCACCGCGATGATTACCCCACGCCGCTTCCCCACGGTACCTCCTTTCTTCATCGTCTCCGTTCCTCCCGAGTCTCCGCGTGAACAAAGCCAATGGAACCCACCGGGGCAAGTGACGCTTGCGCCTGACCCCGGCCGTACGTTTTCATTGGCTCGTGACCGGAATCCCGGAACTCGATCTCCTTCTGCTCGGAGCGGCAGCTGGTGCCCTCGGCACCATGCTCGGCGTGGGCGGCGGCGTGATCCTCGTACCGGGGTTCTCGCTGCTGTTGGGGTTGCCGTTCCGTGAGGCCGTGGCGGCAAGCCTCATATGCGTTGTGGCCACTTCGGTGGCGGGCTCGCTGGTTCACCTGCACAGACAGCGCGTGCGGCTTCACCTTGCCTTCGAGTTCCAGTTCTACACGGTGGTTGGTGCGGTTGGCGCGGGGCTCGTGGCGGGGTTCCTCCCCGGGGCACCGCTGTACTTCGCGTTCGCTCTCATGCTCCTGGGCACGGCGTGGCAGATGGTGCCGCGTCATTCGACCGTACCCGACGAGATGGTCCCTGAGGTACGGCCAGGGATGGTGACGGGCGCCGCGGTTGGCGGCGGAGTGATAGCCGGCTTTCTGGGTGTTGGCGGCGGGATAATATTCACCCCCACGATCCACCTTCTCCTCAGGCAACCGTTCGGCAATGCCACCGCCACCAGCATTTACATGATCGGCGTCACTTCCGCGGCGGCCGCACTGGTCTATCTCGCTCGCGGGGACGTTGACCCGGCCATCGCAGCCACCGCGCTCCTCGGAACTCTGGCAGGTGCCGCGGCCGCGGCCGGGTACGGCGAACGGATCAGACAGACTTGGCTCAAGACGGGATTCGCGCTTCTCCTCCTCTACACTGCCTTCCAGATGGTGCGCCGTGGACTCGCCCAGCTCTGAGTTGCACGCCAACCGCATAGTCCGTCTCCTGCTCGCGGCGACGGCGCTGGCCGTTGCTGCGGTGATCACGGGCATGTTGTGGCATGCGTTATCCGCGCATCCCGTGGCGCGCATGCTGAGCACCGCGGGCGTGCTTGCAATCGTCGTCGCGCCGTACGGCGTGCTTGCGGTGCTGGCCGGCGGAGCGTGGCGGCACGAGCGCCGCGTGGCGCTGTACGCGATCGGCACCATGATCGTATCGCTCCTGGGAGTCTTCCTGGCGCTCGCCGCCCGCTGATTAGCTTTCAGTTCATGCGGCCCGCAACGCTAGGCGTTATCGGACTCGGCGCCATAGGCGGTTCGCTGGCCTGGTGCGCCGCGAAATCAGGTGTATCCCGCATCGTTGGGTACAGCCGGCTGCCGGCAGACGGCGTTGCGGCAGTCAAGTGCGGTGCGGTGACCGAACTGGTTACCTCCGCCCGCGACGTGGTGCGGTTCGCCGACCTGCTCGTGCTTGCCGCACCTCCCGCGCAGAACCTTGCCCTGCTCAGGAGCCTCGATTCGGAAATTACCAGGCGAGACTGTCTCGTCACTGACGTGACCGGCGTCAAGCGCCCGCTGGTGGCGCTTGCCAGTCGGCTCGGCATGTGGGAAAGGTTCGCGGGGTCGCATCCACTAGCGGGATCCCATTCCGCGGGCTTCGCGGCGGCAAGCCCCGGGATGTTCCGCGGGCGCATTGTGTATGTGACGCCCGTAAACGAGACCGATGGACCGGCCCGCGAGATCGCCAATTTCTGGCACACCGTGATCGGAGCCGATCCCGTGATCGTCGATGCCGACGTGCACGATCACATCGTTGCCTGGACCAGCCACCTCCCGCAGGCGGTGGCATCCGCTCTGGCGCATGCGCTGGCCGAGTCCGGCCCCCGCGGCGTCACCTTCGGTGCGGGAGCGAGAGACACGACGCGGCTCGCACAGAGCTCCACAGACATGTGGCGTGACATCCTGCTGCTCAACCGCGACGAGGTTCTGGCCTCGCTCGCCGCGCTCGATGACGCGGTTGACGGCCTGCGCCGAGCCCTGCTCAAGGGAGACCCGGCCGCCGTGGCCGAGTGGCTGGAGACGGGCCGCCGCTGGCGCGCCCCGCTCGGCTCGTGAAAGTTGGCGGCAGGGTCCGCC
>CAZTIV010000101.1:0-5437 GCA_964613905.1 uncultured Gemmatimonadaceae bacterium
TCCCATCTACATGGTGATGCTGATGAAGCTGCTGGGGCCCGACTACGTGGTCTGGGACAAGGCGGCCACGATACGCTTCCGCAAACCTGGCCGAGAGACGCTGTTTGCGACGTTTCGCGTCACACCGGAAGACCTGTCCGCGATCAGGAACGAGGTGGACCGTGAAGGAAAGGTCGATCGTGAGTTCAGGGTGGATCTGGTCAGTGCCGCGGGTGAGATCCACGCGAGTTGTCAGAAGCTGCTCAGCATTCGAAAGCGCGGCGCCCCGGTGGCACAGGCCGAGGCGCCGCGTTTTCGCTAACCACCTTCAGAGCGCAGCCAGATCCCGCACCGCTTCGGCCAGCATGCCGACCTTGGCAGCTTCGCTCGATCCCGCTGCATCCGCTTCGATCTCGGCCGCCAGTCTGGTCAGGGCATCGCGACGCCGCGAACCGGACGCGTTCTCCGCCCTGGCGAGTTCGCGGCGGATCCCAGCGATCCGGTCGGCCGGCAGACCGTATGACCGTTCCAGCTGATCCACGTATGCGCGGGCGAGCGCAAAGGTGGCCGGCCACTCGAATTTGGGCTGAGCCTGCGCATTGAACTGTTCGAGCCTCACCGACTTTGCGGCGTCGATCTCGTTCTGCGAAATAAATGCGCTCGGCGTGAGCTCAAGAATATCCAGTCCGCGGGCGATCTCTGAGCTCACGATGAGTCCGTTGTACCAGTAGGACGACCAGCTGCCCGCCATGACCATCTGGCGGGAGTTCACCGGACCGCGGTCATGATACGCAATCTCAACAGGGTTGGCCGGGTCCGTGAAATCGAACACGGATATCCCGCCCTGGTACCATGCCTGGACCTTTATGTCACGAGCGGGAATGGGGATAAGCGATCCGTTGTGCGCCACGCAGTTCTCCTGCGGGGTCTGCGGCGCCGACAGTTTGTAGTAGCTCTGGAACCGCATGCGACCGTCCTCGATGGCGAAGATGGCATTGGCGCCCCATTCCGGAGGATCGTTGGCGCGACACTTGGGGCTTCCGCCGCCGCCCCATTCGTCTGTGAAGAGTACGGTGGTGCCGTCGTTGTTGAACGTTGCCGAGTGCCAGTAGGCGAAGTTCGAGTCCGCGACCGCGTCAAGCCGCTGCGGATTGACCGGGTCCCTGATGTCGAGCAGCAGGCCGTAGCCTTCGCAGGCACCACCGGCGAGGCCGACGGCGGGGTAGACCGTGATGTCGTGACATTGTGTGGGGCCGGGTCGGGGACCATCTCCCACAGCCGGCGGTTCAAACTCGGCCACCATGGCCTGGAGTCCCGTACGCAGATTGGCGCTGTCGGCGGCCGTGGGCGCTCCCGTGCCGCCCCGCTCCCGGACAATTGAGTCGAGCATCATTCCGGCCACGAAGTCAGGCAGGATGAAGGCTTCACCGATGGCCTCGATCTCGATGACGAACGCGCCCCGGGCTCGGGCTTCCTCGATCTCCGCCAGATCGTCCGGCGCCAGGCCATGACGCGGTGGCTCCGTGAGGCCGGTAAAGATGCGCGGGGAACTCACGATTGCCGCAGCCTGCGGGTTGGCGAGCGGTACCCGGATAACTTCGATGCGGAACAGGGCTGTGTTGGCATCCTCTTCCGGAGGAGCACCCGAGCAGCCTTCCAGTTCGTCCGCGTGGCGGACAGGGGCCGAGCCGGATACGTAGATATAGATGTTGTGCGGATCGTTCCGATCCTCGACCACCGTATGGGTGTGCGAGCCGCGGCAGGTCTGGACGTTCGCTATGTACTCCGGGTTCCGGATATCGCTGATATCGAAGATCCTGATGCCGCGCAGCCGCTCAGCGCTCACCGCCTCGCGCAAGCCCTGACTGCCGCAGTCGAGCCGCCCTTCGAGTCCTTCACCCGACACGAAGAGCAGGTTGCCGTACACCGATACGTCGCTCTGCGAGGCGGGGCACACGTAGCCCTTCACCAGTTCCGGGCTCTCCGGGCTACTGATATCCCAGATCTGGAATCCCCGGTAATTGCCCTGTACAACGTACTGGCCGGTGAAGGCCAGGTCGGAATTGACGCCGCCCACGAACTCGCGGGGTGGGCGAGTGTTGGAGACGAGCCTCATGTTCCATGTCGCCTCCTCCGCGTCGAACAGACCCGCACGGAGACCGATCCGGGGATCCGGGCCTGGCGTTTGAGCAGGTCTGGCCTCGGGCGCTGGAGCGTAGGTAGTACCGGAATATGACGCGCAGGCTCCATGACCGAAGAGAGCGGCAACGAAAACGAAGGCTGCAACGCGAGACTGAAACGGCTTTGCGGTCATGCTAAATGTCCTCAATGAGTGGATTCCAGCGCTTCCAGCATGCGCTGCATGCGGGATATCTCCGTCAGCTGATCTACCTGTATGTCGGAAGCGAGACGGAATACTTCCGGGTCCTGAGCGGCGCCGTCGGTGTTGAACAGTTCCTGCACCATGGTGACGGCTCCGCGGTGATGCTGGATCATGTATATCAGGAAGATGCGGTCAAAGTTCCGTCCCTGTGCGCCGGCGAGTTCATCTATCTGCGCCTGAGTCAACATCCCCGGCATGTGCATGGCGTGGTCCCCGGCTCCGTGCACCATCAGCGTGGTTCCTTCGATGTGGATCTCAGGCACTGGTTGGCCGCGGTCCTTGAGCCACTGCTGCATGAGGGCAATCTCGTCCTGCTGGGCGTTGATGATGCGGGCGGCGAGTACCCTGATTGAACGATCGGTACTGCGATCCGGGACCAGATCCGACATCACTAGTGCCTGCGCGTGATGCGCGATCATACCGGTCATGAAGTGGACGTCCGCGTTGGTGAAGCGCATGCGTGCGCTGTCGAGGCGGGCGTAGAAGAGGGCCTCCAGTTCGGCCTCTGACGCTGCCGGTTCAGGTGCGGGTGCCGGGGTGTGCGGCGTGCCCGCGCAGGCGGACAGGGTCAACGCGGCCAGCACAGTGGCGGGGTATGCGACGTTCATGGGCCGTACAAGATACTCAGGGAGTCATGTCAGCTGCACGGAAGACTGGGTCGGCAGCCTGGAGAATCTTGGCCCTGAGGCGAGCAGGGTAGTCGGAACGTTCCGAAAGGAAACGCCTCACCACATTCGCTGCCTCAGGCGACCGATGGCCGGAAAGCGTGGCGTCCATCCAGTTGAGCGGGAAGAAAATGTCGCCGGTGCGCTGTATCTCTTCCATCAGTTCCAGGCTGGGCCCGATATAACGGACAGACCGTTCCGCACGGAGCGGGTGATGCAGGTATCCCAGAGCTTCGAGAACCCACGGCTCCCGGGCCCGGTTGGCGGGGTCGCGCAGGGTCTCGAAGAACGCGTCACGTACCGACGGATCTGCTGACAGTGCGGGGCGCACGAAATCGAACTGGGCACGCCGATCGGGGTTGGTGATCCGTTCCCGCTGGCCGTTCAGAATCCTTTCGCTGCCGGCCACGTCATGCAGAGCCAGTGTCTGCGCGATCAACGTAAGGTCCCGCTCGCCAAGTGTGAGGCCGGGGATGCTGTCTGACGCAGCCCATATCCCTTCGAGGCGACGGAGGCCGTGCGCGGTAAGACTCACGTTACGATACGCACCGAAGAAAGCTGCCTTGGCGGACGCGTCGGGGACGCGCTGCATCGTTTCCCAGAGCACCGTCTCCACTTGTTCAGCCAGAGACCGACGCGTCATGGGGTCAAGGAAACGCCAGTAAGTCTGCCCGAGCACGCCGAGCATGCGTTGCACGTTGAGTTGGACTGGCTCCGCAGGGAGCGCGCGCAGTAGCAACTCAAGCAAGGTGTCAGGCGGCACCAGGCCGTGAAGCATGTCCTCCCACAGGGTGAGCCAGGCAACCCCGCGAAGAAGCGGCGATTCGAGGTCAGGCAGTTGATGGAGCAACGCGCGACGTGTGGCGGCGTCCGGGACGAAGTAGCCGTACGCGCGGCCGGTTGCGTTGGCCAGCACGAACGAGGGTCTCAAGCCCGCGGCTTCAGGGACGGGAACGGTGCGCTTTGACAGATCCACGTGGACGGAACGGTCGATTTCAGGACCGCTGATGAACAGATCCACCATCTGCGGCCACACGCGTCCGTGTCCGTGTGGATCCTCCTGAACGAGTGTGAGCGAGCCGACGGCACCGTCCGGACGCTCCGTGCTTTCGAGCCTGACTGTGGGGCGACCGGCTTCTTCCACCCAGACCCGGCTCCAGCGCGAAAGATTCTCGGGCGTCAACCGGTCCAGGATGGCGATGAGATCCGGCCACGTGGCGTTGTCGAACGCCCAGGTCCGGAGGTACTCGCGCATCCCGTTCTGGAAGGCATCCTCTCCCACGCGCGCCTCGAGTTGGCGCATCACGATGGGCGCCTTCTGGTAGATAATTGCGCCGTAGAGCGAGCCGGCCTCGGCCAGGTTATCAAGCGGCTGGCGGATGGCATGGGTGCCTTCGGTGCGGTCGATGCCGTACGCCGCCGGATGATGTGCCAGCAGGAAACGGAGTTCGTGATCGATATCGGGGAACGACGGCTCGACGATCTTTGCCGCCATGAAGTTGGCGAACACTTCCTTGGTCCAGACGTCGTTGAACCAGTCCATGGTCACGAGGTCGCCGAACCACATGTGGGCGGTCTCGTGCGCTATCAGGCTGGCGCGGCCAAGCAGTTCGTTCTGGGTGGGGGATTCATCGAGCAACAGGCGTTCGGCGCGGTACAGAATGGCGCCCGGGTGTTCCATACCGCCGTACTGGAATGCCGGGATGAGTACAAAGTCGAACTTGCCGAAGGGATACGGGATCTCCGTGTACTCCTCCAGCCATTCCAGTGCGGTGCCGTGAAGGTCGAAGATGGCATCCCGGTTCCGTGCGAGCCTGGCGGCGTCGGTTTCGCGGTGGAACATCCGCATGGTGCGGCCCGCGCGCTCGGCCTCCTCGACATGGAATCGTCCGGCTGCGAACGAGAAAAGATAGGTGGGGAGCGGCTCGGTTTCCCGAAAGGTGTAGGTCTTTCTGCCGTCGCTTTCCGTCACCGATTCTTCGGCACCGTTCGCCACCGCCACCCAGTCGTTCGGCACGTGCAACGTGAGGTGCCAGCGGGCCTTGAGGTTGGGCTGATCGAAGACGGGCAGCGCGTAGCGGGCCCGCTCCGGCACGAACAGCGTATAGAGGAAGTCGTCCTGCCGGTTTAGCGAACCGTCGCCTGCGGTAAACTTGATGATGACCGTCGTGGCGCCCGGGGAGTGGCTTGCCAGCCGCGGCACCACATGGTCATGAACCGCGTCAAAGGGAACCTCAACGCCGTTCCACGAGACGCTGGTCACGCGATCCGCGGCATGGATGAAATCGAAGGGGGGCGGCGGTGCGCGGCGCGCCAGGTCGAACCGGGCGGTGACGGTTCCGGCAATGGGTTCGGATCGTGACGACGGGATGGAAAGCTCTACTTCGTAGCTCAGATCCCTGATGGCATC
>CAZTIV010000102.1:0-5224 GCA_964613905.1 uncultured Gemmatimonadaceae bacterium
CGCGCCGGCCGGACGGCGAGCGGTGGCCCCGGGTGTCCATCGTCACCCCATCCTTCAATCAGGCACCGTATCTGGAGGAGACAATCCGGTCCGTATTGCTACAGGATTACCCACACCTCGAATACATCATCATGGATGGGGGGTCGACGGATGGTAGTGTCGACATCATCCGCAAGTACGAGCCATGGTTGGCGGATTGGGTAAGCCGGCGTGACGGAGGTCAGAGCGCGGCGATCAACGAGGGGTTTCGCAGATGCAGCGGCGACGTGATCGCCTGGCTCAATTCCGACGATATTCTGGAGCCGGACGCGGTGCATTCGGCCGTACGAGCGTTATCCGATTGCCCTCACGCTGCAATGGTCTACGGATGTTCCGCTGTTTGTGACCAGGGCGGCGTCCTCGACGGGCGACGGTACGGCAGGGCATTCAAGCTGGATGATTATGTCTGGGGCCGCAACCCGGTAGCGCAGCCCTCCGCGTTCATGCGGCGTGCAGCGTTCGAATCGATTGGCGGGTTGGATGAGGCCCTACATTTCGCGATGGACTTCGATCTCTGGATCCGCCTCGGATCGACGCTCGAGGTCGTCTTCGTGGATCAGTGCTGGTCTCGTTTTCGGCAATATCCCGACTCGAAGACCGGTGGAGGGCGCCTTCCGTTCATCGCTGAGCACAGACGGGTCCTGGAGCGCGCATTTGACTCCGGTCACCTTCCACGCGCGATGAGGCGCCGCGCACTCGCACGATGCGAAGCCAACACCGCAAAGACGTACCACCGGATCGGAGAAGATCGACTTGCGAGGTCCCACGCCATGGCCGCCTTGGTTGGTGATCCACGGTTGGCGGTGCGGCCTGGCTGGACTCGCCCCCTACTGAAGTGTATGCTCGGCACCCGCTGGTCCAAGCGGGTCGCACGAGGCAGGGAAAGGCCGGGCCGTGGGACGTGATCCCCTGGTCAGCGTGATCATCCCGACGCACAACTGTGGCCCACACCTGTCCAATGCCATCAAGAGCGTCCTCAAACAGACCTTCGCCAATTTCGAACTCGTCATCGTCGACGATGACTCCACGGACGACACCCCGGAGATCGTACAGCGGTTCGCCTCAGTGGATCCCAGGGTTCGTTATGTTCGGCAGTCGCCCAATCGAGGCCCTTCCGCGGCCAGGAACACCGGGATCCGGGCGAGCGCCGGTAACTTGATCGCGTTCCTGGACGCGGATGACCGGTGGTCTCGTCGCAAGCTGGAACTCCAGGTGGACGCGCTATCGGGCAACGAATATGACGTGTGCGGCGTGGGATGCAGGCGCGTGGGGTCCGGCGGGCGCGTTCGTGTGGAGGTCAAGAGGCCGCCGTACACTGGCGATGGTCTGTACCGGGAGCTCCTATTCAGGAATTCCATACCGGGCTCCGCCTCTGCAGTCATGCTGCGTCGGCGCTGCCTGGACTTCAATGACCTGTTCGATGAGGGATTGCGAACCGTCGAGGACCGCGACTTGTGGATCCGGCTCGCCGCACGGGTCCCATTCACCTTTGTGAACGTCCCGCTGGTATCCATAAACCATGCCCGCCCGGACAGCGCCAGTCGCAACCACGCGAGGATGGCTCGGGGGAGGGAGGCGTTCCTGCGGAAGCGAGAACGGGACATGCCCGCCCGATTCCGCCCACTGCTACCTCGGTTGCGCCGCCGATCCTACCTGTCCATCGCGAAGAAGTACAGCGCCGTGGATGATCCGGGGAATTGCCGCCGGTATTGCCTCCGTGCGATCTTCTCGTCGATGGCCGTGGATGCAGACCTGTGGAAGGCGGTCAGGGTACTGGGCGCTTCCCTCGTGCCCGTCTCCGCCCGAATAGAGGCGGGTATGCCCTGGAGGGATCATGAACGGTCGTAGCACCCTCGTCGTTGCCGCCATCCTTCTGGCAATGGTTGCCTCGGCTGGAAGCAGCGGGCACAGACCAGCGAGATCGGCGGCGCTTCGGCCCCGGGCACGGGCGTCGTGCTCCGCCCGGGTGACGTCCTGGGGATCACCGTCTTCTCCGTGATCGTGACCGGTGCGGCCCAACGCCCGAGCGTGTACGCGGTGACCCCGACCCACCCCCTCCATGCCAGGAGACAAACCTCCGAGAGCAAGTCTTAGGCTGGCGCCATCACTGTGTCGAGTTCATGACCGGTGACGCCTGGCTGACGCTGGCGGTCGTCTGCGGCGTCGTGTGGATCCTTGCGACGGACCGATTTGCGCCGTCGCTGACACTGTTTGCCGGGGTAATCGTGCTGATGGTGGCGGGTGTGGTAACGCCGGCCGAAGCACTGTCCGGTTTCAGCAATCCGGCGCCCATCACAGTGGCCGCATTGTTCGTACTCGCCGGCGCGGTCGAGCGGACAGGGGGTCTCCAGCCCATCGTGCAGGCGGTCCTCGGCCATGTAACCGGAACACGACGAATGCTTGCCCGGCTGACCCTGCCGACGGCCTGTGCCTCGGCGTTTCTGAACAACACGCCCATCGTGGCCATGGTGGCCCCACAGGTTTCGACGTGGGCGCTGCAACGCGGGCTTTCGCCCTCGCGATTCCTTATGCCGTTGTCTTTCGCCTCGATCCTGGGCGGGATGGTGACGCTGATCGGGACCAGCACGAACATCGTAGTATCTGGCCTGCTTCAAGCGGGTGGCCATCAGGGGATCGGGATGTTCGAGTTGACGCGGATCGGTGGCCCGGCAGCCCTGGCGGGTCTCATGTTGGTCATCCTGCTGGCGCCACTGCTGCTTCGGGACCGTCGGAGCGCCCGTGAGCAGGCATCGGAGGAGGCCCGTGAGTTTGTGTTCACCATGGAGGTGGTGCGGGGCGGACCTCTGGATGGGGAGACGGTCGGGGGAGCACAGCTCCGTAGCCTCATGGGAGTGTATCTGGCCGAGATGGAGCGGAACCGGGAGCTGATCGCGCCGGTGAGCCCGACCACCACCCTGCATGGGAATGACCGTCTTACGTTCGTGGGACAGGTTGACCAGGTGGTGGACCTTCAGCGCCGCCGGGGATTGGTCTCAACGGAGCACCCGCACCTTATTCCCTTCGATAGCCCGTCCCACACCTTTTTCGAGGCGGTTGTGGGCGAGGCCTCGCCGCTGGTGGGCCGGACGCTGAAAGAAGCAGACTTCCGGGGACGTTACCAGGCGGCCGTGCTCGCGATCCATCGGTCGGGGCAGCGCGTGGATGAGAAGCTGGGCACAGTCCGCCTCAAGGTGGGCGATACGCTGCTGCTCCTCACTGACAGGGGCTTTCGGGACCGCTGGCGAGACCGGACTGACTTCCTACTGGTTTCCCGGCTGGGCGGAGCGTCTCCGGCGGCTACAAAGAAGGCGGGATTGGTGGGAGTCATCGCATTTCTCATCGTGTTCGTGGCCGGGGCGGGTCTGCTCCCCATCCTCCATGCGGCGCTTCTGGGCGCGATGGCCTTGGTCGTGTTGGGGGTGCTGTCGCCGGCGGACGCACGTGCGGCAGTGGACCTGGATGTGATCGTGATGATCGCCTCCGCCTTCGGTCTGGGCGCGGCGCTCCACGTTTCGGGCCTCGCCGACACACTGGCGTACGGGCTGGTGGAGGTATTTGGCGCGTTAGGCACTGCTGGCGTCGTGCTGGGCGTGGTCCTTGCCACGGCGACTCTGACGGAGCTGGTGACGAATAACGCAGCGGCGGTGTTGGTTTTCCCCGTCGCCATGGCGGTGGCCGCCTCCACGGGGCTCGAACCGCGGGAGTTGGCCATGGCGGTGGCGGTCACGGCGTCGGCATCGTTTCTGACCCCTATCGGCTACCAGACCAACACCATGGTCTACGGCCCTGGCGGTTATCGTTTCACCGATTACCTCCGTCTGGGCCTCCCCCTCAACCTGGTTGTCATAACCACGGTCGTCACAATCGTGACATTGACCTGATTCGGATTGAAGGAAAAACTCGGAATGGCAGGAACGTCCCGTGCGGCCGACACGCTCATGCAACCCGCACCCTCTTCATCAGTGCCGACCAAGTACCGGCAGACTCATCTGGCTCAACTCGAGAGCGAGGCGATCTTCGTGATGCGCGAGGCCGCGGCGCAGTTCGAGCGTCCGGTCCTCCTCTTCTCCGGCGGGAAGGACAGCATCGTGATGGTGCACCTGGCCCGGAAGGCGTTCTGGCCGGGCCCTATCCCGTTCCCGCTCCTTCACATCGACACAGGCCACAACTTCCCCGAGACACTCGAGTTCCGGGATGAGCTGGCTCGGGAGGTGGGTGCCGAGCTGCGAATCGCCCACGTCCAGGACTCGATCGACGTGGGCCGCGTGAAGGAAGAGCCGGGCCCGAACCCCAGCCGCAACGCCCTCCAGACCATCACCCTCCTCGATGCGCTTCGCGACATGAAGGTGGACGCCGCGTTCGGGGGGGGCCGGCGTGACGAGGAGAAAGCGCGGGCCAAGGAACGCTTCTTCAGCCACCGGGACCGCTTCGGCCAGTGGGATCCGAAGAACCAGCGCCCGGAGCTCTGGAACCTGTTCAACGGCCGGAAGGGCCTCGGCGAACACTTCCGGGTCTTCCCCCTATCCAACTGGACGGAGATGGCCGTCTGGCAGTACATGGCCCGGGAGAAGATTCGCCTCCCGTCGCTCTACTTCGCCCATGACCGGGAGGTGGTGGAGCGAGACGGCGTCCTGCTGGCGGTGGGCGAACACAACCGGCTCCTGGACGGCGAGACCGGACAGGTCATGCGGGTTCGCTGCCGAACCATCGGCGACATCACCTGCACCGGCGTCTGGGAGAGCAACGCCTCGACCCTCGAGGAGATCATCCAGGAGGTCGCCGCGGCGCGGAAGGGCGAGCGAGGCGGCAGGAACGATGACAAGCGCTCCGACGCCGCCATGGAGGACCGGAAGAAGGAAGGCTATTTCTAGATGAACCCGGCGACAGCCCCCGCACCTTCGCGAACAGAGGCTCCGTACGCCCACATGGACGTCCTGCGGTTCACCACCGCCGGCTCGGTGGATGACGGGAAGAGCACCCTCATCGGCCGGCTCCTTTACGATACGAAGAGCATATTCGAGGACCAGCTCGAGGCGGTGGTGCGGACCAGCAAGCAGCGTGGCGAAGGGTATGTGAACCTGGCTCTTCTCACCGACGGCCTGAGAGCGGAGCGGGAGCAGAACATCACCATCGACGTCGCCTACCGCTACTTCGCCACGCCGAAGCGCAAGTTCATCATCGCCGA
>CAZTIV010000103.1:0-5220 GCA_964613905.1 uncultured Gemmatimonadaceae bacterium
TGGGCGTGGGGCTGGCGGCGATCGGGGTTGGTGCTTTGCTCGGTGCCGCTATGGGGAATACGATCTCAAAGTGGCGGCTCACGTATGCACGTTCAAACCTGGGGTTCGGCACGGGTCCCGCTGGAGTGGGAGCCACGGTGCGGATCGCGTTCTAGTTGACCGCAGCCCAATGCGCGGGCCTCTCGTGGGAGGCGGGATCGTGAAACTCACTCTTGAGGACATCGAAGCGGCGGCCGGTATCGTCTACGCACATCTTACACCCACGCCGCAGTACTCCTGGCCGCTTCTCAACACCGGCCTGGGCACCGAAGTGTGGGTCAAGCATGAGAACCATACGCCGGTCGGCGCCTTCAAGATCCGCGGTGGGTTGAACTACTTCGCGCACCTCGCGCAATTCGGAGAAATACCGCGCGGCGTGATCAGCGCCACCCGTGGCAACCACGGCCAGTCGGTGGGCTTTGCGGCCCGCCGCTACGGGATTCCGGCCGTGATAGTGGTACCCCACGGCAACAGCGTAGAGAAGAACGCCGCCATGCGTGCGCTCGGCGTCGAGCTGATCGAGCACGGCCATGACTTTCAGGCCGCCAGGGAGCACGCGGAGCTGCTGGCGCGGGAGAGATCGCTGCACCTGGTGCCGTCGTTTCACCCCCTGCTGGTTGCGGGCGTGGCCACATACGCAATGGAGCTGCTGCGGGCGACTGCCGAGCTGGAGGTGGTCTACGTGCCGATCGGACTCGGCTCCGGCATCTGCGGCATGCTCGCCGCACGGGAAGCGCTGGGTCTCACGACGGAGGTGGTTGGCGTCGTGTCGGCTCAGGCGCCGGCCTACGCCGAGTCATTCAAAGCCGGGCGCGCGATCGAGTGCCCGGCCACGACGCTCCTCGCCGACGGTATGGCCTGCCGCGTTCCGGAGCCGGAGGCACTGGAGGCGATCCGGCGGGGCGTTACCCGGATCGTCCAGGTCACGGATGACGAGATTGCAGCCGCCATGCGGATGCTGTTCGAGTGTACGCACAACGTCTGCGAAGGGGCGGGTGCCGCCGCGGTGGCCGCGGCGGCACAGGAGCGGACCCGGATTGCCGGCCGAAGAGTTGCCGTGGTTCTGTCAGGCGGCAATGTGGACCGTGAAGTCTTTGCCGCCGTTCTGAGCGGAAGTGGTGCGCATCCAGGGTCGTTGCCGACGTCCACGTGAACCCCAATACCAAGGATTGCCTCATGAATCGACGGCCCCGCATCCGGAACGACACAGTACTGCGCGCCCTCACATTGGCCGTGTTGCTGTGCTGCCCAGCCTCGTTGCTCGCCCAGGAAGCGAGCCATGACGAGCTGCTGCGGCTTCATCGCAGCATGCTGGAGAGGATGATCATCCACCATGATGTCGCCGAGTTCGAGCGGCTGGCCCTGGATCAGCTGCGGCTGATACCGCCCGGCGGGATTCTCGAAACCAAGGCCGAGGTAATGGTCGGCGTCGGGGCGTTCGACGTGGAGAAGGTGTCGATTGAGGACGAGGTAGTGATTCAGGAAGGAACTACGGTCGTCGTGATTTCGAAGATGACCCTGCACGGCGAGGTCCGGCCGGTCGGGCGGCTGGGGCCGATGCGCACGATGAGTGTGTTCGTGCACATGGATGGCGAGTGGCGGTTGCTTGCCCGTTCGCTCACGCCCTGTCTGCCGGTAGCGATCCGGTCCGGCCGTTGCTGAACGCAGCTGGTCCGGCGGACTCGGCGTCGCGACGGCTGGTTGCAGCATCCCGTCCGGAACGGCATGTTACTTCACCAGGTCGACCCGCCGGCGGGTTTTCCGCCGCCCCGACGGCGAGTGGTTATCCCGCGGCGGAGATACCATCGCAGGAGGGGATCATGTCCAGGCAACTCCTCGCCGCCGTAGGCCTCGCGGTCGGACTCGCAGTGCTGGCTCCGATCGCGCTCGCGCAGCAGCCGGAGCATCCCATGCACGCGGTCGCCGGCGCCGCACTGACTTGGGGGGACATCGAGGTACCCGGCTTTCTCCCGGGCGTCAAGATAGCCGTGCTCCACGGCGACCCCTCGGTCGCCGACCAGCCGTACACGCTGCGGCTCGCCTTCCCGGACGGCTACCGGTTCCCGCCGCACTGGCATCCGCGGGCGGAGAACGTGACTGTGTTGGAGGGAACGTTCTACCTGGCCATGGGCCGGCGGTTCGATAATGCCGCGCTCCGGACGTACCAGGTGGGCGACTACCTGTTCATCGCCGGCGAGCAACCCCACTTCGGGCGGGTGGCCGGCCGTACCGTCCTGCAACTCCACGGCATCGGGCCGTTCGACATCATGGTGGTGCCGGGCCAGGAAATGACGAACTGAGGGCCCGGACGACCACGCAGCACTGTTTCGTCTACAGCGCGCCCGGCGGGCGCTGACTCAAGCCCGTCCGGGCAGCCGTAGTTCGCCGCCCAGGGCCGCCATGAAGACCCGTGTCCAGGCGCGTATCCGACCAGGGCACCTGCGGCCTACGGCACGTCCATTCGTCGCAGTCGCCTGATCGTCAGCCACAGGAGACCGCACAGCACCAGAACCGAGACGGTGAGCGCCACGCCGAGGCTCACGTGATCGCCCTCCGCGAACCGACGGGCGTCCAGCCCGTGCATCAACGCGATCGCATAGTGCCGGATGCTGAACAGGCGGATACCCGAGACGAACCCCGAGAAGAACCCTTCCCACAGCACGATGTAGATGAGCCCGATCCCGATCGCCTGCGTGGTCGCGAGTCCCAGCCATACGAAGGCCGAAGCGTACAGTGCCACGGCCACCAGGGCCGAGGCGACGACGGCCAGCACGGCCCGGGCATCTCCCAGAAACGCCAGGTGGGCGGTGACGAACGCGCTTACCCCGATGAACACCGCGGCAATCGTGGTGGCGGCCAGCAGCTTGGGCACCGCGATGTGCCACCGGGGAATGGGAGCAAGCATCAGGTTCGCGAGCGTACGGTCTTCAATCTCGTTGGCAAAAGCCCCGGTCGCGAGCGCCAGCACCGCCAGCGGGATGATGGCGCCCACCAGCAGGCCGCTCAGCGCCGCGTTTTCGAAATCCGCCACGCTTGGGGCACTGGCGGATCGGAGGACCAGCATCGCGATCACCACCGGCAGTGACGCCAGTACCGTCATGATCAGCAGACGCCAGCGCCCGGACAACTGGCGCAGGGTAAGGAGAAAGACGGAACCCACGGCTTATCGTTCCACCAGATAGCCGAATACGCTCTGCAGCGAATCGTCCAGGGGCTCCACTCGGCGCAGGCTGATGGACGCCGCCTGCGCAAGCCGCGGCAGAGCCACCTGAAGCGCGCGCACGTTCCGGCTCAGCACCACGATGGCGCCGTCCGGATCCACGTGTACCGCCTCGACTTCCTCGAGTCCAACCACCGCCGCGGCCAGAGCCCGTGGCGCGTCGCAGACCACGCGCACGTGGTACGGCCGCTGATCGAGCGCCGCCCGGATGGCGCGGAACCCGCCCGATGCCGCGAGCTTGCCGTTCACGATGAGCAGCACCGTGTCGGCCAGCTGCTCCACCTCCTCCAGAATGTGCGACGAGATCACGATCGTCCGCCCCTGGGCGGCGAGCTGCTTGAGGAGCCCCTGGAACTGCACCCGCTGCCTGGGGTCGGCCCCGTTCAGCGGTTCGTCCAGAATGAGGATCTCGGGGTCGTGTACCAGCGTTGCCGCAAGCCGCATCCGCTGGCGCATGCCGCGCGAGTAGGTGCCCATGGGGCGGTGCTGGGCCTGGGCCAGGTCCACCTGCGCGATGGCGCGGTCCACCGCCCTTTCCAGGTCAGAGACACCTCGGAGCCGGCCCATCATGCGCACGAACTCGCGCCCTTTCATGAACCCGTAGACCGTCTCGTGCTCCGACATCACTCCGATGCGCCGGTATAGCGGAGGATTGTCGCGGACGGGCTCACCCAGCACCGTGACCGTGCCGCTCGACACATCGGCCAGACCCGTGATCATCCGGAGCAGCGTCGTCTTCCCGGCGCCGTTGGGCCCGAGCAGACCGGTAATGCCGGGGGTCACTTCGAAGCTGACATCGCTCACCGCCACCACGCTCCCGAACCAGCGCGAGACGCGGTCCACCCGGATCACCGGCGTGCCGTCGCCGCTCATGCGTCAAGCCGCCGGTAGCGGAGCCACAGAACGGTGCCGGGGATCACCGTCCAGGCCAGGTACCACAGCACCAGGACGTGCTTGTCAAAGCCTCGAGCGGGCGCATTCCGCGTGATATTGCTGACGTCGCCGAAGATCACGTCGTTCACGTGTACGGGGATGTTGGTCAGGTTGAACATGGAGATCCACTGGCCCACCGTGCCGCCCACCTCGGAGGCGAGTCCCGTGGTGAACGGGGTCGAGATCACGAACAGCCCCACCAGAAACACCGAGGCGTACGCGCGGCGCGTGGTGAACGACGCGGTGAGCAGCGCCAGCGTTGTGCTGTACACCGCCATCGCGGCACCGGCCGCGAGAAACTTCGGGATATCGAGCCAGTTACTGGCCAGGTAATCGGCCGGGGCGGGGTCCCCCATGGCGAGCCCGGTCAGCAGGATGATCTGCGGGAGCCAGCTGGCGCCCAGCATCACCACGAGAAAGGCGGCCCACCGGGCGGCGATGTAGTCCGATCCGGTGAGCGGCCGCACCAGGTAGAGGGTGATCGATCCGTCCCGGCGGTCCCGGCACAACAGTTCCGGCCCCACCGCCGCCGCGAAGACGAACAGGATGATCGAAGCGATCCCGTAGAAGTCCGCGTGCGATGGGAGGTTCAGCTGGTCGGCGGTGCCGGCGCCGCCGAACCGGTCGGCAGCACCCGCAACCAACGCCATGACGAGCCCGATGAACCCGAGGATCGCGATGAACCCCCACGGAATCAGCTTGGCCCGTCCCCCGCGCCCGAACCCGAGAGCGGTCCTGACACCATCCTTGAACACAGCCGTCCGCGACCGGCTGCGCCCTTCGCGGGAGCCGGTGTAGCGCTGGTAGCCGATGTCGAAGACGGTGCCACCCGTGGTGCTCCCGGTCATGGCGCCGCCTGAAATAACTCGCTCAGGGCGCGGCGGCGCGGCGCCATCCGGCGTAACGGCGCCTGCGTTTCCACCAGCGCATCGCGTACATGATCGTAGACCGATTCGTCCGGTCCCTCGATTGTGAGGCCGCTGCCGTCCTCGGTGACCACGACGCCCCGCTGCCGTAACGCGGCGATC
>CAZTIV010000104.1:0-5042 GCA_964613905.1 uncultured Gemmatimonadaceae bacterium
GTCAACGCGCCTGGCCCCTGCTGGCGGAGCCGCTCGCGGGGACGGTCGGCGGGGCGGGATTCGGAAAGGAGGGGGGTGGCCATGGCCACCACTATGCCACGGGTCCGCCGAACGACGGTAATCGGAATCATGCGCGGAGGTACGCGACTACGCAGCCAGCCCTTGCACCCTGGACTTGCGCCTTGTGCCTTGCGTCGTTCTACCCCGCCGCTCCATGACACTTCTTGTATTTCTTCCCGCTCCCGCACGGACACGGATCGTTCCGGCCTACCTTGGGGCCGGTGCGGGTTACCGGCATGGGCGCCGCCGCCGGTGCGCCGTCGGCCGACGCCTTCGTTGCCATCATCGCCGGCTGCCGGACCTGCTGGGGAACTGCACCCGGCATGAGCAGGTCGGCCTCGGAACCGCGGGTCGTGGTCTGTGGACGCATTGGCCTGGGCTGCCGGGCCTCCGGCCCACCCACCGAGAGCTGGATCTTGTACACCCGCTCTGCCACCGCGGCCCGGATATCGTGCATCAGTTCGACGAACATGTCGAACGCTTCCTGCTTGTACTCTATCAGCGGATCCTTCTGCCCCCACGCTCGGTACTGAATGGCATTCCTGAGCTGATCGAGATCGTACAGGTGGTCCTTCCACTTCTCGTCCAGCACTCCCAGCATCACCCTGGCCAGCACCTGATCATCCAGATCCGGCACCCCGCCCCTACCGCCCAGCTCCTTCCAGTGGGCGATCCTCTGATCGAATGCCTCGTGCGCCGCACCGACCGCGAATTCCCTGAGCGTTGCCGCATCCGGTACCTTCACCGGCTCCTCGATCTCCGGCACCGCAAGCAGGAACCGAAGCATCAGCTCCGTCGCTATCTGCTTCCGGTCCCAGGACTCCGGATCCTCTCCCGTCTGCTGGTCGACGAACCGCTCGATTGCGGCGTCGACCATGCGAAGCACTTCTGCCTTGAGGTCTTCTCCGCCCTCGATCGCAAACAGCCTGAGCGAGTAGACGACCTCCCGCTGCTGGTTCATTACGTCGTCGTAGTCCAGCAGCCGCTTCCGGGCCTGGAAGTTTCTGAGCTCCACCCGTTTCTGGGCGTTGCCTATGGCCCGGGTCACCAGCGGGTGAGTGATGACCTCCCCCTCTTCGGCGCCGCTCCTCTCCATCCAGCGGGCAATCCGTTCGGAACCGAAGAGCCGCATCAGGTCGTCTTCCAGTGACAGGAAGAAGATGCTCTGGCCGGGATCCCCCTGACGGCCCGACCGGCCGCGCAACTGCCGATCGATCCGGCGGGACTCGTGCCGCTCCGTACCGATGATCACCAGACCGCACGGCGGGTCGTCATTGCAGCCCAGCCGCTTGATTTCGTCCGACGAAAGATCCGGCTGTTCAACCTGCTGGCCGAAGGGTGGCAGCTTGGCCGTGATACCGCAGAACCGGCACTTCTTTACGCCTTCGCCCAGTTTGATGTCAGTGCCACGGCCCGCCATGTTGGTGGCGATCGTGATGGCTCCGGCGCGGCCGGCTCCAGCCACGATCTCCGCCTCGCGCTGGTGGTATTTGGCGTTCAGCACCTCGTGCTTCAAACTGCGCCGCTTGAGCATCCGCGAGAGCGTCTCCGACACCTCAACGCTCACCGTACCTACCAGCACCGGCAGGCCGCGTTCGTTCTGCCGGACCACCTCGTCCACAATGGCGTTGTACTTCTCGCGCCGGGTGCGGTAGATGAGGTCGTGCCTGTCCACCCGCCTCACCGGCCGGTTGGTGGGGATCACCATCACCTCGAGCCCGTAGATCTGAAAGAACTCCGTCTCTTCCGTCTCCGCCGTGCCCGTCATGCCGGACAGCTTGTCGTACATCCGGAAATAGTTCTGGATGGTGATCGTGGCGAGCGTCTGCGTTTCGCCTCGGACCCTGACCCCTTCCTTGGCCTCGATGGCCTGGTGCAATCCGTCCGACCAGCGGCGGCCCGGCATCATGCGGCCGGTGAACTCGTCCACGATGAACACCTGGCCGTCCTGCACCACATACTCCACGTCTTTTTCATAGAGCGCGTACGCCTGCAGCAGCTTGTGAATGATGTGCAGCGTCTCGCTCTTCTTCGCGTACTCCGCTTCCAGCTGCCGGCGGCGCTCCACCCTCTCTTCCGCCGTGATGTCCGGATCCCGGTCGATCGCTCCGATCGCTTCCGATATGTCAGGCACCACAAACAGCGCGGGATCATCCGGGCTCATGATCTCCACCCCGGGGTCGGTCAGATGTACCGCGTGCCCGCGCTCGTCCATGATGTAGTAGAGATCTTCCTCGATCCGGCGGAACCGCTGGTCCTTGCCCGGCATCTTCCGGTCGGCTATGGCGTCAAGCTCCACCCGCTGTACCATCTGCTGGATCTGCGGCTCCTGAAGCACCTTCATCAGCCGCTTGTTCTTGGGCGCGCCCTTCTGGGCCTGGTACAGCTTGATCGCAGCGTCGTAGCTTGCGGGATCCTGCTCGAGCATCTTCTCGGCATCTGCCACCAGTTCGTTCACCACCGCCGACTGCTTGCGCACCAGCTCCCGCACCTGGGTGTTGAAGCTGGCGTACTTCTGGTCTTCCTCGTTGCCCACCGGCCCGGAGATGATGAGCGGTGTCCGGGCCTCGTCGATCAGAATGCTGTCCACCTCGTCCACAATGGCGTACGAGTGCGCCCGCTGTACCCGCTGGTCCAGCATGAAGACCATGTTGTCGCGCAGGTAATCGAAACCGAACTCGTTGTTGGTGCCATAGGTGACGTCGCACAGGTACGCTGCGCGCCGCTCGGGGGTGGACGGCTCGGTATCGTCGATGCAGCCCACCGTGAGCCCGAGGAACCTGTAGAGATGACCCATCCACTGGGAATCACGGCGGGAGAGGTAGTTGTTCACGGTCACCAGGTGCACACCGTGGCCGGCAAGCGCGTTCAGATAGACCGGCAACGTGGCCACCAGCGTCTTTCCCTCACCCGTAGCCATCTCGGCTATCTTGCCCTGGTGCAGGACGATCCCGCCGATGAGCTGGACGTCGTAGGGCACCATGTCCCACGAGAGATCGTGACCCGTGACGATCACCTTGGTGCCCAGGAGCCGACGGCATGCCTCACGCACCGTGGCAAAGGCCTCGGGCAGAACTTCATCCAGCGCCGTGGCCGTCTCGCCCTTCAACCGTTCTTCCAGATCGCTGATTCGCCGTTCCAACCGGCTGCGTTGAGCGGCATCGGCGGACGTGCGCTTCGTTTCGCGCAGACCGGTCAATTCGGCTTCGAGTTCGCCAACCCGCTCGCGCAGGATGCCCCTGAGCTTTTCCGTCTGGGCCTGGATCTCCGCATCCGACAGCGAGGCCAGCCGCTTCTCGTGGTCGTGGATCTGGTCCACCACGGGCTGCAGCCGCTTGACCTCGCGGGTGAAGCGGGTACCGAACACCGTCTGCACCAACTGCTTGAGCATCAGACTCCTTCAGCGTACAGGCGTCGCTCGGCAATCAGCCGCGCGACGCCGTCGGGAACCAGGTAACGGACGGACAACCCGCGGGCCACGCGGGCGCGGATCTCGCGCGCCGAGATCTCCAGCAACGGGGTGTCCACCACATGCACATGCGTTTCCGCCGCGGGCAATTCCGCACCCGGACGCCTGAGCACCACCACTCTGGCCAGGTCCCTCAAGGCCGCGGCTTCCCGCCAGCGCGGGAAGGCCCGCATCGCGTCTGCACCAACCATTAAGAATAACTGATCCTGGGGGAAGATGACGCGGAGTTCACGAAGCGTGTCGACGGTGTACGACGGGGGCGGTCTCCTGAGCTCCCTGTCATCCACCACGAAACGGGGATGCCCTGCCACCGCCGCTTCCAGCAAATCCAGCCGATCCCTGGCCGGTGCCCGCGGACCTTCCGGTTTGAGCGGCTGCCCTGCCGCCGGAACCAACCGCACCTGATCCAGTTCCAGCGCCTCGGCGGCGTATTCCGCCGCGATCAAGTGCCCGTGGTGTACCGGATCGAACGAACCGCCAAAGACGCCGATCCGCACCGGCGTGTCAGTCGGCCGGCACGGCCGGACACGCCTCTTCCAGGCCGGGCTCCGAGGGATGGAAGCGCCTCAGATTGGCGCAGGTCTCGGTCATCTCTTCCCGGTAGTTCAGCCGCCGATAGATCTCAACCAGCCTGATGAGTGCCCTCGGCGCCCACTGCGACGAGGGCTGATTGGCAACCACCGAGCGGAAGTAGATTATGGCCGAGTCGTAGGCTCCGTGCCTGAGATAGAAGGTGCCGTTCTGGTAATCCTTCTGGGCGAACATGTCCATCAGGCGCGCCGCCTGATCCCGAGCCCGCTCCGCGGCGGCACTCTCCGGATAACGTCCCAGCAGTTCCCGGAACACGGCGAGTGCAGACTCGCCGTATGTCGGGTCCAGTTCGGGCCGGCGCCAGAGCCGGGAGTAGGACTCCCCCGCCCGGAGCAGCGCCTGCGGCCCCCGATCGTGATCAGGGAACTCGTCGGCTACCCGCCGGAACTCTCGCGCCGCCTCCAGGAAATCCCCATCCCGGAACCGGCATTCGCCCAGGAAGAACCTGGCGTCGGCCGCGTTTGGGTCCCGCGTGGGCAGTTGCACCAGCACCCGCTGAAAACCCGGTATCGCGTCACCGCACCTGCCCTGTTCCCACAGCGCCTCGGAGGCGGCCAGGAGTTCAATGGGCGATGCATAGGTTTCCGGCCTGAATCCCGGGCCGCATGCGCTTACCATGAGTGCCACGACCAATATCCAGCAAAAGAATCTCATCAATCCTCAGACACCGTTCAGGGAAGTACCGTTCCGGCATGGGCCAGAGCGTTCAATTTCTCGCCGGCGATTCTCGCGATCGAGTCTCCCGCCGTCGCTCCGGTCATGGCCCGCTGGTAAGCTTCGGCCGCGCCCATGAACTCGCCGCGCGCGAACATCGCATCGCCCAGCCCCACGTACGCCGCGCGCCCTTCCGGCGTTTCGCCGGCCTGGGCGCGCGAACATCGCATCGCCCAGCCCCACGTACGCCGCGCGCCCTTCCGGCGTT
>CAZTIV010000105.1:0-5040 GCA_964613905.1 uncultured Gemmatimonadaceae bacterium
GTCGGCGCCCAGATCCTTGCCGCACATTGCCAGGTAAGCTCCGCCGTAGCTCTTGTGCAGGATGACGGTGATCTTCGGTACGGTTGCCGCGGAATACGCGAACAGCATTTTCGCTCCGTGACGGATGATGCCGCCGTATTCCTGCTGTACGCCCGGCAAGAAGCCCGGTACGTCGACCAAGTTGAGCAGCGGAATGTTGAACGCGTCGCAGAACCGGATGAACCGCGCACCCTTGAGCGACGCCCGGATATCCAGCACGCCCGCGAGCACGGCGGGCTGATTGGCAACGACACCCACCGGATGTCCATTCAGCCGGGCGAAACCCACCACGAGATTGCCCCCGTAATCCCGGTGCACTTCAAGCAGGTCGCCGTTGTCCACCACGCGGCGGATCACGTCCAGCATGTCGTACGGCTTGTTGGCGTTGTCGGGGACGACGTCAAGCAGCGCCTCGTCGCGCCGGTCCGCGGGATCGTCCGTTTCCTTTGCGGGCGGGCTGTCGATGTTGTTGCCCGGCAGGAAGCTCAGGAGACGCCGGATCTCGGTGATGCAGGCTATCTCGGAGTCGTGCACGAAGTGGGCAACGCCCGATACCGAGGCATGCACGTCGGCGCCGCCCAGTTCCTCCGACGTGACGTCCTCGTGCGTTACCGTTTTCACCACGTTGGGGCCGGTGACGAACATGTACGAGATGCCGCGCACCATGAAGATGAAATCGGTGATCGCCGGACTGTACACCGCCCCACCGGCGCAGGGGCCAAGGATGGCGCTGATCTGGGGGACCACACCGGAGGTGAGCGTGTTCCTGAGGAAAATGTCCGCATAACCGCCGAGCGAGACCACGCCTTCCTGGATGCGCGCTCCGCCGGAATCGTTGAGTCCCACGATTGGCGCGCCGTTCCGCACCGCGAGGTCCATCACCTTGCAGATCTTTTCGGCATGCGCCTCGGCCAGCGAGCCGCCGAAGACCGTGAAATCCTGCGCGAAGACGTACACCAGCCGGCCGTCCACCCGGCCGTAACCGGTCACCACGCCGTCGCCCAGCGGTTTCTGTTGGTCCAGACCGAATGCGGTGGAGCGGTGCGTTACGAACCGGTCCAGCTCGACGAACGAACCCGGATCGAGCAGGAGGTCGATACGCTCGCGCGCGGTGAGCTTGCCCTTCCCGTGCTGCGCCTTGACGCGTTCAGGACCGCCGCCGGCGGCGGCCTCGTCGCCGAGCTTCCTGAGATGATCGAGCTTTTCGTGGATGGTCATTTACGTGAGACGTGAGACTTGACGTCTCACGTCTTACGATTCCGTCTCTTCCGACACTGCCGGCTCTTCGTCGTCGGTCGGCGTCGGCTCGGGCGCCGGGAGGTCTTCAATGGCCGGCTTCTCCGGCAGCCCGGTGGCGGCGAGGGTGATCTTGTGGTGGATGGGGTCCACCTCCATCACCTTCACATCGACGGTCCAGCCGGTCTGCGCAACGTCTTCCAGGGTACGGTTGTCGGGCACCGGGAACTGGTTGGCCGGGACCATCCCTTCGATGTCGTTGCCTATGTCGACCCAAACCGCGTTGTCCATGATCCGGACGATGCGGCCGTTCAGGTCCGTGCCCACCGGATAGTCCTCGCCGATCTTGAGCCAGGGATCTTCCTGCGCCTGCTTCAGGCCCAGCGAGATGCGCTTGTTGTCGGGATCGATGTTGAGGATCAGGACGTCTACGGTATCGCTCTTCTTGACGACTTCCGAAGGATGCTGCACCCGCTTGGTCCACGACATGTCGGAGATATGGATCAGACCGTCGATGCCGGGTTCGATTTCCACGAACGCACCAAAGGAAGTGAGGTTCCTGACCTTGCCGGTGATGCGCGTATTCACCGGGTACTTCATGGGGAGCATCATCCAGGGATCCTGCTCGGTCTGCTTCATGCCGAGCGAGATCTTCTCTTCCGACGGATCCACCTTGAGTACCACGGCCTCGATGGATTCGCCGATGGACACCACCTTGGACGGGTGCCTGACGTTCCGGGTCCAACTCATCTCGCTGATGTGTACCAGCCCTTCGATGCCTGGCTCCAGCTCCACGAACGCGCCGTAGTTGGTGATGCTCACGACCTTCCCCTGGACCCGCACGCCCACCGGGTACTTCTCGGCCACGTTCTGCCAGGGGTACGACTGGAGCTGCTTCAAGCCGAGCGAGATGCGCTCGCGTTCCCAGTCGATGTCGAGCACCTTGACTTCGAGTTCCTGACCCATCTCCACCGCTTCCGACGGGTGCGAGACGCGGCCGTAGCTCATGTCGGTGATGTGCAGCAGGCCGTCCACGCCACCCAGGTCTATGAACGCGCCGAAGTCGGTGATGTTCTTGACCACGCCCTTCCGCACCTGGCCCACCTCCAGCTCCTTCATCAGGTGCTCGCGCTTGTGGGCCCGTTCGGACTCGAGGATCACGCGCCGCGAGACCACGATGTTGCGGCGCCGCTTGTTGAGCTTGATGATTTTGAACGGATACGTGTGACCAAGGAGTTCATCGATGTTGGGGACCCTGCGGAGGGCAATCTGGCTGCCGGGGAGGAACGCGTCCACGCCCATGAGATCCACCACCACCCCGCCCTTGATCTTCTTCACCAGCGTGCCTTCGACCGGTTCGTCTTTCTCGTGGGCCTCACGGATCCGCTCCCAGACCCGCATGAAATCGGCCTTCTTCTTGGAGAGGACGACGGCGCCTTCCTGGTCCTCGAGCTTCTCGAGATAGACCTCGACCTCGTCACCCGCGTTCAGACTCTTTGCGTCCTTGAACTCGTCGATCCCCACCGCCCCTTCCGACTTGAACCCGACGTCCAGAATCACGTGGGTGTCGGTAACGCGGAGCACCTTCGACTTCACGATCTCCCCTTCGACGATGCTCTGGAGGGTGCCCTCGTAGAGCTTGAGCATCTCTTCGTATTGCTCGTCGGAATATTCTTCGTCGTAGAGATCCTGCCGGACGTTCAGGGCTGGGGGAGGCGTATCGAGGTCGGTTGTGCCCGCGGCATGCGGGGTTCGGGTTTCGGTTGAGAGTTCAGACATGACGGTGCTGCCGCATCCTCAAGAGTTACGGGTTAAAGGTCAAAACCGCACCACGACCACCGGGTGCGGCAAGCCACCAAGGTTACCACGAATGTACGCGTTGCGCCAGTGCTACGATTGCCCCCACCTGCTTGTCGAAATCCATGCCGGTGGTGTCCAGCGGGTGGGCATCGGGAGCCCGCGCCAAGGGGGCGGTGCTGCGGGCCGAGTCCGCCCGGTCGCGCTCCCTGAGCCTCAGGACCTCCTCGGCAACGGCGGAATTGGTGGTGGGCCGCCCTTCCTGGAGCAGGCGGCGGCGGGCCCGTTCCTCCGGCGAGGCGGTGAGGAACACCTTGAGCCCCGCGTCCGGGAACACCACAGTGCCGATGTCGCGGCCGTCTACCACCACCCCTTCCGGCCGCTGTGCCGCCGCGTCACGGAGCATGAGGTTCACCGCATCGCGTACCGCCGGCAGCGCCGCCACTCGAGAGACCTGCTCCGTAACGCGGGTTCCCCTGATTGCCTCCGACACGTCCACGCCCGCCGCCTCGGGGCGGAACCCGTCGCCCGCTCGCACGAGCCGGACCGGTAGCCGCAGGGCGAGGTCGGCAATCCGGGCGCCGTCATCCAGCGGCACCTGCTGGTCGAGCGCCGCCAGGGTGAGCGCCCGGTAGAGCGCGCCGCTGTCCAGGTGGGCAAAGCCCAGCCGTTGGGCCACCGCCCGGGCGGTGGACGACTTCCCCGAGCCGGCTGGCCCGTCGATCGCCATCACGGGTCTCGTCATCTCGCTCCCTGCGCCATGGTTTCGAGCATCTGGAAGAATCCGGGAAAGCTCACACCTGCGGAAGCCCGCTCCGAGAGCCGCACCTTGGCCCCCGGCAGGGTGCCGAGCACCGCGAACGCCATGACCAGGCGATGATCTCCGGCGGTTTCCACCCGGCCGGACGGGGTGCGATCGGAGCCGACTACGAAAAGGTCGTCACCCTGAACCTCCGCCTGAACGCCAACGGCCCGGAGGTTCTGCGCCAGGAGACCCAGCCGGTCGCTCTCCTTCACCCTGAGTTCTCCCACCGACCGGAACACCGTTTCCCCTGTGGCGCGCGAGGCGAGGACGGCAAGTATGGGCACCTCGTCTATCAGTGACGGCATCTCAACTGCGCTGACTTCCGCCCCCCGAAGTGACACCGCCGGACGAACCCCGAGATCCGCCACCGGTTCCCCACCCTCTTCGCGCACCCCCTCGGGGCGCACGTCTCCGCCCATCCGCGCGAGTACTTCCAGAAACCCGGTGCGCGTAGGGTTGACGCCCACATGTTCCACCACCAACTCGCCGCCTTCAGCGAGCACCGCCGCGGCTATGAGAAAGGAGGCGGAGGAGACATCGCCGGGGATGGTCAGATCGAGGGGCGGAACGGCGGTACGGCGCGCCGGCGGTACGAACGAGACTTTCGATCCATGGATCCGGACGTCGTAACCCAGGTGTGCCAGGAGTCGTTCGCCGTGGTCGCGGGAGCGGGCGGGTTCCGTGACTGTGACCGGCACGTTGCCCGAGAGGCCGGCAAAGAACAGAGCGGTTTTCACCTGGGCGCTGGCCATTGGCTGGACGTATTCGAGCGGAGCAAGCCGGGAGGTACCGCGTATCACGAGCGGCAGCCGGTCGCTCCCGGGCGGGGTGAATCGCGCCCCCATAGCGGTGAGCGGCGCCGTGACGCGCCGCATGGGACGGCGTCTCAGCGAGCGGTCGCCGGTAAGGCGGACCTCGAACGGGTGGCCGGCAAGAAGCCCCATCAGGAGCCGCGCCGTGGTTCCCGCGTTGCCGCAGTTGATGGTGACTCCAGGCTCACGCCACCGGGCTCCGCTCACCAGGATTGGTACGTCACTGCGGACCGGATCCACGCGCGCGCCCAGGCGGCGGAGCGCCGCGGCGGTGCTTCTGGTATCGGCCGAGACGAGCGCTCCGGTGAGCCGGCTTTCGCCGCGCGCGAGGCCGGCAAGGAGCAGGGCGCG
>CAZTIV010000106.1:0-4768 GCA_964613905.1 uncultured Gemmatimonadaceae bacterium
TCGTGGGCGCTGGAGTGTTGAGGGAGGCCGACCTTAGTACGAGAGGACCGGGTCGGACGGACCGCTCGTGTCCCGGCTGTCACGCCAGTGGCACCGCCGGTTAGCGATGTCCGGCAGGGATAACCGCTGAAAGCATCTAAGTGGGAAACCCGTCCCGAGATGAACACTCCTGGACCGCAAGGTCCCTGAAGGGCCGTGGAAGACTACCACGTTGATAGGCGGCAGGTGTAAGGTGCGTAAGCACTTCAGCCGAGCCGTACTAATCGCCCGTGCAGCTTGATCTCTCCCATTTGCAACAACGACATCCACTCCATCCGTGCATCCATTCAGTCGTCAACGGTATTTGGCTGGCGACTAGCGCGACGGGGCCACACCCGTTCCCATCCCGAACACGGCAGTTAAGCCCGTCAGCGCCGATGGTACTACGACCGCGAGGTCGTGGGAGAGTAGGCCGTTGCCAGCCGTTCATATGCAAGGCGCAAGGCGCAAGTACAAGAACCAAGGCGCAAGGGTTTCCTTGAAGCTTGGTTCTTGGGCTTGCGCCTTCTGCCTTGAAAGGGCGCTCCGTACTCAGGTCACGGACACACTTTTCCCTCGCCCATGAAACTCCGCCCCCGGCACACCCGCGTCACACCTGGGGAACCTCTGTATTGGACATTGGACATTCTACATTGGACATTTCCCTTGAATGTCAGCCCAGCACTTCGCAACGATCGTATTGGCCGGCCTCCCCAACGCCGGCAAAAGCACCTTGCTCAACGCGATTGTCGGCCAGCCCCTCGCCATTGTGAGCGCCAAGCCGCAAACCACGCGACTGCCCACAATCGGCGTCCGCACCGACGAAAACAGCCAACTCGTCTTCATAGATCCGCCGGGCCTCCTGGAACCGAAATACCTTATGCAGCAGGCCATGCTCGACGCCGCCCTCGACACCCTGCGCCAGGCCGACGCGGTGCTCCATCTCCACCCGCTTCCGGAAGCCCCGGCGCCGCCCCTCGAAACCCTGCTCCCTGACAACCTCAAGCTGCGCGCCCCGGTCGCCACCGTGCTCACCAAGGCGGACCTCGCCCCGAGCACCCCGCTCACCGCTCACCGCTCACCGCTCACGTTCGTTGTTTCCGGCACCACGGGGCAGGGAATTGACGAACTGCTTGCCTGGTGTCGCGAAGTCGCTCCGGAAGCTCCCTTCCGCTACGATCCCGACGACGTCAGCACCCAGCCGGTGCGCTTCTTTGCCGCCGAGTATGTGCGCGAAGCGGCGTTCACCCATCTGGGTCAGGAACTGCCGTACAGTCTCGCCGCCGAGGTGGATGAGTTCCGTGAAGGGAGCAAGCCACTGTATATTCGGGTAGTACTGTACGTCGAGCGGGAATCGCAGAAGGGGATGGTGATCGGGAAGGGCGGCCGCACGATCAAATCGATCGGCAAAGACGCCCGCAGCCGCACAGAGGCGCTGCTCGGCGAGCCCGTCTACCTGGACCTCTGGGTAAAGGTGGCGCCGAAGTGGCGCTCAGACCCGGATCTCCTCCGCCGTCTGGGATTCCCAACTTCAGCAGCGAGGAGCAAATGAGCCTGGCACCCGATCTGCTCGAGATCCTGGTCTGCCCCAAGTGCAAGGGAGACCTGGAGTACCGCACCGAGCCCAGGGAATCGCTGGTCTGCCACGCCTGCAAGCTGGTCTACGCCGTCGAGGATGACATCCCCATCATGCTGATCGATGAGGCTACGCCGCTCTAGTACGTTCGCCGCCGCGGCCCTGCTGTGGGCGGTACCGCTCGCTTCGCAGGACCGTGGGCTCGAACAGAGCGGCGCCGCCTTCCTGCTGATCCCGGTTGGGGCACGCGCAACCGCCCTGGGTCAGGCGGGTGCCGCAGATTACGGAACCAGCGAGTCCGCCTTCTGGAACCCCGCAGGCCTGGCGCACCTTCCGGTCAGCGAGGTTGCAATCCACCACGCCACAACCTTCGTTTCGATAAACACGGTAATGTCGGCATACTACGCCGACGACCGGTTCGGCAGTATCGGCATAGCGGCATATCTCGTGGACTACGGAACCCAGGAGATCATCCCCCCGGGCGGGATGCCGGGCGGTCAGGTCGGTCGTCTCTCGCCCAAGAATCTCCAGCTTCTCGCTTCCTATGCCACAGACGTGGCCGGGCCTCTGGCGGTTGGCGTGAGCTACAAACTGATTCAGTTCCGCCAGGACTGTCAGGGCGACTGCGGCGTGCTGCAACCGGTAGTGGGTACAACCCACGCGGTAGACGTGGGGGTTCAGTACGTCGGCGGAGTGCGGGGTCTCGCTATCGGCGCCGTAGTGCGGCACGCCGGGTTCCGGCTCCAGCTCGAGAACCGCGAGCAGGCCGACCCCCTCCCAACGAGACTCCAGATGGGAGCGTCTTACCAGCTGTTCCTGCCTACATCCATTCCCACAGACGAAAGGATTGACCTGCGCGTCATGATGGACGTTCAGGAGGCCTGGGGTGTCATGGGCAACCCGGATGTACGCGTGGGAGCCGAGCTCGGCTACGGCGAGACGGTTCGCCTGAGAGCCGGGTACGCATTCCTCCAACAGGAGAACAGCGGACCTTCAGTGGGCGTGGGGGTACGCATGGGACGCATCGGCCTGGACTTTGCCCGTGTATTCTTCACCTCCGGCAGCTTTGACGAACCGGTCTACCTCTCTCTCCGCATCCTGCTGTGACCCGCGTGACCCGGATCCCCTGGCTTGCCACCTTCGTCCTCTCCGTGGGCGCAACACCACTCTGTGCCCAGACGGTTGGCGCCCACCTCGTAAGTGCAGTCCCCGTGATATCGCCGCCGTGGCGAAGCCTTGCGGACACGAGCGGCCCATCGTGGATGCGGCCCATCGCTTCCGCGCTCGTGCCCGGCACCGGTCAGCTGCTCGGTCGGAAGGACCGGGGCGTGGCGTATCTCGTGGTGGAAGCATTCCTGATCACGCGTTTCTACGCGTTTACATCCGAAGCCAGGCGCGAGCGGCAACGATATCGCGACCTGGCATACACGGTTGCACGGGCAGGCTTTGACCGGTCATCACGAGACACAAGCTTTGCCTATTTCGAACAGCTCACCAAGTTCAACGAGAGCGGACCGTTCAACACAGCCCCCGGCCCCGAACTGCTTCCACCCACGGACGAGACGACATTCAACGGGAGCATCTGGGCGCTGGCACGACGGACGTTCTTCCCCGACCCGGACGATCCACCACCACCCGACTCACCCGAGTATCAGCGGGCACTCCAGTTCTACTACCAGCGGGCCGCCGGCGTCGGCTGGGAGTGGTCGTGGACGAATGCGAGTCTGGAACATGAACTCTACCGCCGCTCGATCCGACAGAGCGACACGGCGTTCCGCCGCGCCTCACAGCAACTGGGCCTGATACTCGCGAATCATGTAGTGAGTGCGGTGGACGTATTCATGACCGAGCGGCTGGCAAAGAGGGCACCAGCCCTTCGGTTCGAGACAACCCTTGCTCCGGATCGGGCAGGCGCCGAGCTGCCGGAAGTGAGGGTTGGGGTGAGGGTTGAGTTCTAGCATTTGACATCTGCCTCCAACACTCCTAAGTTTTTTGCGGGCTTGACATTACGCGAGAGGAGACCGGTTGCGGACGCGTCCGACGGTCTTGTACTTCGCGCCGGCCGATCGCCCGGCAGCTGACCTGATTTCAAAGTGGGCGGGCGCGAAGGATTTCGCGCTGGCCCACTTGGTATCCCGTTCCGCGGTGGAAATGGCGGCCCTGCGCAGCCTCCCCGCGGCGATCGTGGTTGGGGAGGCGGCTGGTCGGGAAGGGCTGGCGCTGTGCAGGCATCTCAAGGGAGACCCGTACACGGGGATAATACCGGTGGCGGTATTTACCGCACGGCACTCGGCCGATGACACGCGGGCCTGGTTCGAGGCCGGCGCAGACGAGGTCATCACTCCCGTATTCGAGCCGTCGGAGCAGCGGAGCCGCCTGGACGCGTTGTTGAGCCGCATGGGAGCCAGTGTGTCGGTGCATCCATCCACACGGCTCGCCGGCACATCTGAAATCGAGCGCGATATCCGGTGCAGGCTCGAACGCGGGGACAGGTTCGCGGTCTGTTATGCCGACCTCGACCATTTCAAGGAGTTCAACGACCGGTACAGCTATTACGACGGCGACCGGGTCATAAGCATCCTGTCGCGGATGCTGCGGGACATAGTGAAGGGCATGTGCCCAACCGACGGGTTCGTGGGCCACATTGGCGGGGACGACTTCATTTTTATCGTACCCACGGAGCGAGCCCCTGATGTGTGTACTGAGATAATCGCCGTATTCGACACGCTGATTCCGTACCAGTACACGGAACAGGATCGGCGGGCTGGATACTTTTTCGGCAAGGATCGGCGCGGACAGCTCTACCGGGTGCCGCTCATGACGCTGTCGATCGGGATAGTGACGAATGATCGCAGGCGGTTCACGCACCCGGCTCAGGTGAGCGGTCTCGCCACCGAGATGAAGAGTTATGCCAAGACGCTGCCCGGATCGGTGTTCGTCGTCGATCGACGCCATGATGCCGATCCGGACGCGTAGGAGAGGGGAGACGAGCGGATGAACGTACGGTGCCCGTCGTGCGAGACGGTATACAGGATAGACCCCGCCAAGGTACCGGCTGACGGTATCAGGGCCCGTTGCGCCGTCTGCTCGGCCACGATTCCGGTCAGTGCAAACGGGGCGGCTCCGGCGCCCGCTCCGGCGCCCGCTCCGGCCCCTGCAGCTCGCACCGAGGCC
>CAZTIV010000107.1:0-3414 GCA_964613905.1 uncultured Gemmatimonadaceae bacterium
CAAAAGTGATGGATGAATGGACCTCAGGAGGCAACCGACTCCGGGGTGTGACGGAAGGGATTGACGACGAGCAGACCATCGAGGTCCTGACCGTCCTGAAAGTCCTCGGTCAGGAGATATCGGCTCCCCGCGGCGTGGGCCGCCGCGACGATCAGCGCATCCCACCACGCTAATTGGAAACGGTCCTCAAGGCTCCAGGCACTCTCGATGATCCCGGGGTCGGTCTCGATCGGCTCCCACGGCATCAAAGCGCGCACTTCCGCCCGCGCCTCCTCCGGTCGCAGCCCCGGCCGGAGCTTCCTCGTGAGTGTGACGTAAAACTCCTGCAGAACCTGGATGCTCAACCGCCCACGATTAGTGCGCCACGCAAGCGCCAGCCACTCGGCGGCCTGAACCTGCTTGCCTCCGGCGCCCGCGTCCCGCGCGTACACCAGGATGTTGGTGTCAACGAAGATCGGAGCGGTCATGCAACGCCTCGCGGGACGGGTAGGGTTGACCTGCCTCATGGATCACGCGTGGGGACTGCGCAAGGTACCGCTCCATGGCGGCCCGGTAGGATACGTCCCGAGCCATCATCTCGCGGAGGTGGTCGGCCAGCATGCGGGAGACACTGGTGTCGAGCTCGGCCGCCCGGATCCTGGCCCAGCGGGCTACGTCTTCGTCGAGCGAAAGGGTGACGTTCTTCATGACGCAAAATTAGTGTAACACGAAATTCGGGTCAATCGCGCGCAGTGCATCCATCATCACCATAAGTCCTTCGTAACATCACGAACCGGCGGTCGTCCGGGGTCAACGGCGTGCTTCACGTCCTGGGCGAGGTACACTGTGGCCATCCCGCCCTGACCGAACTCGCGCTCAATACGGTAGCGGTCGCGAGGCGGGTTACAGCGGAGGGTGGCGCCACCGCCCCAAAATGCATTCCACCCGTCCGCCGGGCCAGTACCCCGCCTGGCGCCAATCACCGGCCGCCCCTATATATCTGCAGCCCCCCCGGTCCCCCTTCATGGAGCCCATAATTGCGGAACCTTGCGGTTCTCCTGTTCGCCGTTGTTTTCTTGCCTGAGCCCCAGCCTGAGACGCCACTTCCCATCGCCGCCTTCAACGACAACCACCTGCCAGCCGGCCGTGTCTCCCGCGGCACGTTGACCTTGGCGCTGGAGATCCGGCCTGCCGCCTGGCACCTGCTGGGCCCCGACAAGGCGCCCGGGACGGTCCTCGCGTTCAGCGAGTCCGGGCAGCACCCCGTGATTCCCGGCCCGCTCATCCGTGTCCCCCTCGGCACGCCGATCCGGGCGCAAGTCACCAACCACTCCACGATGACGCTTGCCGTTCATGGTCTTTCGTCGCGCCGCGGCCCCACCATGGACTCGTTGGTGCTGGCGCCGGGAGCCTCGGGGGAAGCCCGGTTCACCGCGGACGCCCTGGGCACGTTCTTCTACTGGGCCGCCGAACCGGGGACACCGCTGGGCGAACGGGCGTTCGACGACAGCCAGTTGTCCGGTGCGCTGGTCGTGGATCCCCCCGGCGCGCGCGCCTCGCACGGGGACCGCGTGTTCGTACTGGGGATCTGGGTGGACACGAGGAAGCCGGATGGGCGCCCGGACTTCGACCGCGAATTCCTGGTGATCAATGGGCGCCCCTGGCCGCACACGGAACGGCTCACCTATCAACTGGGTGACTCCGTGAGCTGGCGCCTGGTGAACGCTTCCGCCGCCGTGCACCCGATGCACCTGCACGGGTTCTTCTACCGCGTTGACGCGCGCGGCGACATCCAGCGGGACACCACGTACTGGCCGGCTGAGCGACGAATGGTTGTCACCGAGAAGCTGGACGTAGGACAGACCATGACCATGGCGTGGTCACCCAACCGTCCCGGCGGCTGGATCTTCCATTGTCATCTCAACTGGCATGTTGTTTCGAACCCGCGCCTGGGCGATGAGCGCCTCTCAAATGAGGCGCGCGAGCACGAGATCCTGGTTGGCCATGCCGACCACGATCCCCACAACCACGTGGAAACGGGGATGGGCGGACTGATGCTCGCAATGTACGTCGAACCACCGCCGGGCTGGACGCCCCCTGAGGCCGGCCGCCGCAAATTGCGGCTGTTCGTGCAGGCGGGCGGCGCCAACGGAGACACGACGCAACGTCTCGCGTATGTCCTGCAGGAAGACGGTCGCGAGCCCGCGCCGGATTCGGTGCGGTCTCCCGGCTCACCACTCGTGCTCACGCGTGACGAGCCAACGAGCATCTGGGTGATCAACCGCAGCCCGGAATCCACACAGGTACACTGGCACGGCCTCGAACTGGAAAGCCCCTTTGACGGCGTCGTGGGCGTGGGCGGCATGCCCGGTCACCGGCCTCCTGCCATCCTCCCCGGCGACTCATTCGAAATGCGGATCACTCCGCCCCGCGCGGGCAGCTTCATGTACCACACGCATCTCAACGAGATCCGCCAGATGAGCCGGGGACTCTGGGGACCGTTCATCGTACTCGAGCCCGGTGAGTCCTGGGACCCCAACCGTGACCACATCTTCATGGCGGGAGAAGGCACGGACTTCGAGCCGGTCCTGAACGGCCGTCGGGACACGCTTCCCGAAATCACGCTTGCCGCCGGGCTGCGTCACCGGTTCCGCCTGATGAATGTCACGATGGGAGGACCGAACCTCGAGTTCTGGCTGGTGCGGGACGGCGCCCCCGCCTTCTGGTACCCGGTCGCGCGAGACGGCCACGAGCTTCCCTCCTGGCAGCGCGGCGGCCGGCGCGCGCAGCAGCCGGTCGGCATTGGCGAGACCTGGGATGTGGAGATCGCGCTTCCCCGACCGGGCCGCTACGCGCTCGAGCTGCGCTCGCGCACCGGACGTCTGATCGCCCATCAACCCCTTGACGTGCGGGCAACACTCCCCACGCCCGAGCAGCAGATTGCCGCCGCAGTCCTGCCGTTACCAGAGGCGCTGCGGGACGGCGCCGCAGTGCTCGGCTATCGGGAACTCGGCAAGCTCACCGAACTCCGGGCGGGCGCCAACGGCATGATCTGTCTCGCCGATAACCCGGAAGAACCACGCTTCCACGTGGCGTGCTACCACGGGTCACTCGAGCCCTTCATGGCGCGCGGCCGAGCGCTCCGGGCAGCGGGCATCACGGGCGCCGAGGTGGATTCGGTGCGCTACCGGGAGATCGCCGAGGGTACGCTCACCATGCCGCGTGATCCCGCGTCACTCTATTCGCTGAGTGCGCCGCCCGGCGGCTGGAATCCGGAGACCAATGAGGTGACCAACGGCCGGCCGCTGTACGTGATCTATGTGCCGTTCGCCACCAGCGAATCCACTGGCATCCCGTCCACGCCGGCCGCGGGGACTCCGTGGCTTATGGACCCGGGAACGCCCAAGGCGCACATCATGTTCGTGCCGCGGATGT
>CAZTIV010000107.1:3514-4623 GCA_964613905.1 uncultured Gemmatimonadaceae bacterium
GATGGGGGTTACCTCAGCCACCACCAGGCGCTGACGATTCCTCCCCGATCACAGCCTCCGGCGGCGGCAACTGACTCGCATCCAGATACAACAGCTCAACAGCCGACCCGATCTCGGGGAACAGAAAGTAGCCGAAGTCGAAGACATCGCCGGCGCTGCCTTCCTGGATCAGCTCGCGCCCCTGCCTCAGCAGTTCCGCCTTGGCCCGGCGCATTGTCTCCATGGTCGGATAGACCAGGCACGTGTGGTGGAATCCTTCGCCGTGCTTCGCAAGATGGTCATCATAGACGCTCGCCCCGGAATGCGGGCTGATCAATTCGAACGTGGCCCCTCCTACCTGCGCCAGGGCAACGCGAAACGAGAAGGGACTCGACTTGCCGTGAACGCGGCATTCCGCCGGCGTGATGGTCCAGATGTTCCAGGGACCGATCCGGAGCGTGTCGGCCAGGCGCTGAGCGGTTCCTTCGAGATCCCGCACCAGAAAACAGGCGTGGTGCAGTGCGGCGGGCGACGGCATCGTCATGCGAGAGCTCCCTGGGAAGCGTGAATGAAACGAGGTTGACGGACGGGAAGTTACCACATCCTGCAACGCCTGCCGGACGGCGTCTTCCCAAAAGCGGTTTGACGTATCCCAGTGGGTACCGTACCGTTCCGGTTGCACCCTCGCAGACGGAGACCAGTCTGACAGCACCAGGCACAGATCTCACCCAGGCCCTGGCCGACCGCTACCGCGTAGAGCGCGAAATCGGCCAGGGCGGCATGGCCACCGTCTTCCTCGCGCACGACCTGCGGCACGACCGGCGCGTGGCGCTAAAGGTGCTGCGGCCCGAGCTCGCGGCCATCATTGGCGCGGACCGTTTCCTGGCCGAGATCCGCACCACGGCCAACCTCCAGCATCCGCACATCCTCCCGCTGCACGACTCGGGCGAGGCGGGCGGGAGCGTCTTCTACGTGATGCCGTTCGTCGAGGGGCAGAGCCTCCGCGACCGGCTGGTCCAGGAGAAGCAGCTCCCGGTGGACGACGCGGTTCGGATCACACGGGAGGTGGCCTCCGCACTCGACTACGCGCACCGGCACGGCGTGGTGCACCGCGACATCAAGCCCGAGAA
>CAZTIV010000108.1:0-4532 GCA_964613905.1 uncultured Gemmatimonadaceae bacterium
AGCGTGCCTGGAGTTCCGGTGCCACCGCGCTCGCGGCAAACCAGACTGACATGCCCAGCAACACGCCCAGAGAAATCAGGGCCAGCATGCGAGCCGCCCCGGGGGTACGGTTCATGGCGCGGCAATATGCCCGCCTGTTGCAGTTTTGCCCACCCCCGCCGGGCTCGGGGTGCAACGAAATCCGTGCGCGGTGTATCTATACAATGTCAGGCAGAGTCGGCATCTTATCCCGGGAGAAGGAGCTCCATGCCTTTCCTCCGTAAGCATCGCGTCCTCATCGCAATCGCCGTGGTTGTGCTGGGCGTCCCAACCGCCTGGCTGCTGGCCAGCGGCCACGACTCGACCGACCTGTCAATCGCGGTTCCCGTCAAGCGGGGCGAATTCGCGGTGACCGTTACCGTGTCCGGCGAGCTGCACGCGCGCGAGTCGGTTCAGATTGGTGCCCCCGCCAATGCCCAGCAGGCACAGCAGTTCCAGATGCGCATCGCCTCTCTGGTACCGGAAGGAACGATCGTCCAGCGAGGAGACGTGGTGGCGGAGATCGATCGCTCGACGATCGCCAATCGTCTGGCCGAGGTACGATTGGCGCTGGAGAAGGCCGAAGCGCAGTACGAGCAGGCAATGCTGGACTCCACACTCACGCTTTCCACCGCCCGGGAGAACATCAGGAACCAGGAGCTGGCACTGGACGAACGTCGTCTGGCCATGGAGCAGGCGGTGTACGAAGCGCCCACGGTGCGTCGGCAGGCCGAGATCGACTACGAGCGGGCCCGACGGGCCCTGGAGCAGGCCCGGTCGGACTACGTAACGAAGACGGAGCAGGCGCGGGCGAAGATGCGCGAGTCTGGCGCGGAGCTTCAGCGGCAGCGTAACCTGCTCAGGATTGTCCAGGAGGTCATGGACGGTTTCACCATACGGGCCCCATCTCCCGGCATGGTGATCTACGCGCGTGAATGGAACGGCCGGAAGCGTACGGTGGGTTCGCAGATCAGCGCCTGGGATCCCACGGTGGCCACGCTCCCGGATCTCACGCAGATGGAGTCGCTGACTTATGCAAACGAGATCGACATCCGGAAGCTGGCCGTGGGCCAGCAGGTCAGTATCACCCTCGATGCGGATCCGGACAAGCGGCTCACCGGTACCGTTGCCAGCGTAGCCAATGTGGGCGAGCAGCGGCCCAACCAGGATGCCCGGGTATTCGAAGTGCGCATCAAGGTTACGGAATCCGATACGACACTGCGTCCGGGCATGACCACGGGCAACGCGATAGAGACCCTGCTCCTGCCGGAGGTCCTGTCTGTTCCGCTCGAGGCCGTGCACACGGAAGCCGGCGTGACGTTCGTCTATCGCCGGTCAGGCGGGCGCGTAACCAAGCAGGAAGTCGTGACCGGTGCCATGAGCGACAACGAGGTCGTGATCGTACGGGGTCTCGACGAAGGGGATACGGTCCTGCTCTCCTCTCCCGTGCGGGCCGACCGGTTGTCTCTCGTGAGGCTGCCGGAGTCCGACCGCGAAACAGCGCCAGTGGGAGGCGACACGGCCCTGCCGGTGCCCATGGAAACACCAGAGCGCTGACCGAATGCGGCTCTCCCGAGAGACGCTGGCCGCCATGCGTGCGGCCGTCATCGCTCATGTGACATTCAGTCTCCGGACGGCGGTGGAGGCCGTACGTCATAACCTGCTCCGCGCCTCACTCACATCGCTCGGCATTCTGTTCGGCGTGGCCTCGGTGATCGCCATGCTCGCGATCGGCAAGGGAGCCGAGCGCGAGATTCTCGATCAAATGGCGCTGCTCGGGTCGAACAACATCGTGATCCGGCCGCATCAGGAGCAGGAGGAAGGGCAGGCCGATGAACGCTCGGAGAGGCAGGTCCAGCGATTCTCACCCGGTCTGACCTACGCAGACGCCGAGGCCATCACACAGGTGATACCGGTGGTGGATGCGGTGAGCGCCGAGGTGGTGGTCAACAGTTTCATAACGCGGGAAGGCCGGCGGCGTTCGGGCAAACTGGTTGGCGTAGACACGTCGTACTTCCGGATCACCAATCTCGAACTGGCACAGGGTTCCTGGTTCACGCCTGAGCAGGTTGAGCGCGGCCTGCCGGTGGCCATCATCGGGCACGGTGTACGGGCACAGTTCTTCACGCTCGAGGAGCCCATAGGCCGGCAGATCAAGGTGGGCAACCTCTGGTTCACGGTTGTGGGTGTGCTGAGTGACCGTAACGTGAGTGACCTCATCACTCAGCGGCTGGGTATTCGTGACGCCAGCATGGACATCTACGTACCGGTGCACACCATGCTGCTCCGATTCCGGAATCGGGCTCAGCTCACGCAGCGGGACATCGAGCTGGCCAGCCGCCCGGGACAGTTCCAGGCTACGGGCGAGGCGGATGCGGAAAGCGAGGAACGGCGGCAGGAGCGGTTGAACCGCAACCAGCTCGACCGGATCATCGTGCGCGTGAGCGACTCGCGGCTTGTTCCCGAAGTGGCCGAGATCACGCAACGGATGCTTACGCGCCGGCACAACCAGGTGGTGGACTTCGAGATCACGGTTCCCGAGCTGCTGCTGCGCCAGGAACAGCGCACCAAGACGATCTTCAACGTTGTGCTGGGCGCGATCGCGTCGATCTCGCTGGTGGTAGGAGGGATAGGGATCATGAACATCATGCTGGCGTCGGTGCTCGAGAGGATTCGGGAGATCGGCGTCAGGCGTGCGATGGGGGCTACGCGGAAGGACGTCCTGTTCCAGTTCCTGAGTGAGGCCGTGCTGATCTCCGTGGCGGGCGGGGTGGCGGGGATTCTGGCAGGTGCCGGTATCAGTATGGGAATCGAGCGCTTCGCCGGAATTCAGACCATCGTGTCCGGCATCTCGGTGGTTGTGGCCTTTGGTGTTTCCCTGACAGTAGGTCTCGTGTTCGGGATCGTGCCGGCATACCGCGCGGCACGGCAGGATCCCGTGGTCTGCCTTCGCTACGAGTGATTGCCATGCGATATCCAGCCCTGTTGTTCGTCACGTGGGCCTTCTGCGCCCAGATCCCCCTTTCAGCCCAGGAGCCGATCAGGCTCGAGGAGGCCATCAGCCTTGCAAGAGAGCGCAGCCATCAGGCCTCCGCGGCACGGGCCACACGCGATGCCGCGCGGCACCGCGACGGTGCGTTCCGGGCGAGGTTTCTGCCTCAGCTTTCTCTGGCCGGTACACTGCCCGAGTACAACCGATCAATCATTCCGGTGCTTCAACCTGACGGCAGCACGCTCTTCCGTTCCCAGCAGCTGACAGACGCGAGACTCGGCGCGTTCCTGTCGCAGCGGCTGCCGTTCACGGGAGGGGAAATCTTCATCTCGTCCTCACTGGCCCGGTTGAACGTGAGCGGGCAGCAGAGCTTCGAGACGTGGTCATCAACACCCGTCACGGTTGGCCTGAGGCAGGATATCTTCCGGCCCAACGTGGCGGGCTGGGATCGCCGTGAGCAGTCGGTGCGTTCGGAACGTGACGAGCGGGCTTACCTCGAGTCCATGGAAGACGTGGCGCTTCAGACAGTGGAGATGTTCTTCAACGTATATGCCGCACGGGTATCCCTGACCAACGCCGTCCGCAACGCGGCGGTGAACGACACGCTTTACCGAATCAACACGGGGCGCTATGAGGTGGGTCGCATAGGAGAGAACGACCTGCTCCAGAGCGAACTGCAACTGCTCCGGGCGCAGGCCGCCGTGGATGCGGCGCGGCTCGAATACGAGAGGGCGCTGTCCGCGTTGCGGCTGCAGTTGGCCCTGCCGCCGGATTTCGAGTTCGAGGTGGATCTCACGCGAGCGGTACCCGAGTTCCCGGTGGATCCTGACCGGGCCGTTGAGGAGGCCATGCACAACCGGGCGGCGGTGAGCGACGTCGAGCTTCAGGAAGTACAGGCGGACCGCCGGGTGGTCGAGGCCCGTCTGGCTCAGGGAATCGGGGCCACGATCCAGGCCAGTTACGGATACAACGGGACGGCCGCCGAGATGCGCCTCGCGTACCAGGATCTTCTGGAGGCACAACGGTTCTCGTTGTCAGTTCAGTTACCGCTTTGGCAGTGGGGGGCCCGCAGTTCCACGGTACGCGCGGCGCAGGCCGACCGCGAACGCGTGGAGAGCCTGTCGGCGTCTGCGATGGAGCAATTGAAACACGAAGCGCGGTACGCGGCGCTCCAGCTGGAGCAGGCTCGCCGCAACGTAGTTCTACTGGCCAAGGCCGACACCGTGGCCGCGCGGCGGTTCGAGGTGGCGTACAACCGGTACGTGATCGGGCGGATCACGATCGACAATCTCTTCATCGCGCAAAACGAAAAGGACCAGGCGCTGAACCAGTTCGTGCAGGGGCTCAGGGCGTACTGGCAGGCCCATTACCGGCTGCGGCGGACCACGCTTCACGATTTCGAGGCGGGACGCGCCATTCGATAGTTACGGGTTGCCCGGCGGGGCGCCGGGTAAGCATCTTTTACCAATGCCCAACGCCCCGGACCGCCTCGCGGTCGCCCTGTCAGACCGCTACGTAATCG
>CAZTIV010000109.1:0-4466 GCA_964613905.1 uncultured Gemmatimonadaceae bacterium
GGCCCGGTCTGATGCGCTCAGCGCCCGGCGTTACCTACTGGCTCACCGCTCACCGGCGGGAGCGCGTCCTGATGATCCGTCGTGCGTCAAAATGAGACATCGTTCCGAAAGGGTGCACGGTACATTGGGTGCCCGGTTGGTTGCGGGTGGCTTGAAGTGGGTACGTGCTGTTTGTGAATGCGGTTTCCATCCATCGTGTTGGGTGCCCGGGTGGTGGAACCGGTAGACACGGCAACCTCTCAAGTTGCTGGCCGCAAGGCCGTGCGGGCTCGAATCCCGCCCCGGGCACGCCAACCGATTATTGCGCCGTTGGAAAGTGATTGTTAAACTGAGGATGCTTGAGAGGTTGCCGTGGCTACGGCCACAAGCGAGGGCCTGGGGCGATTCCCCGGGCCCTTCTGCTTTCCATACCGGTCACCTGATCGCCAGACCGGGCCGAGTGCTCCCTACGGGCGCAGCGGCCCGACGGACTCGACGCCCGTGCGGGACCGTGCTACGATCTCTCCCTGCAATGACGGCGCCGTGACCGTCGGCCGCTTCGCGCCCTCCGGGCGCACTCGGCCCGGTCTGATGCGCTCAGCGCCCGGCGTTACCTACTGGCTCACCGCTCACCGCTCACCGCTCACCGCTCACCGCTCACGCTCACCTGCTGCCGTACCGCTTCCAGCGTCGAGCGTCTACCTTTTCCCCATGCCACTCTCCGAGAAACACCGATCCGAGTTGATCGCGGTCGCTTCGCTGATGCTTGGTCTGTTCCTGCTGCTCACGCTTCTCCCGGTCAATGTCACCGGCCCGGTGGGGCGGCTGGTGGGTGGGGCGCTGCGGGCCGGGTTCGGGCTGGGGGCGGCGTTCATTCCGCTCGCCGGGATTGCGGCGGGACTCGCCGGGCTCGGGTGGATCAAGGGGATAGGGGTGAAACGCCTCGCGATCTTCACCAGCGGGCTGATCCTGCTGGTGCCGTACGCGATTGCCGTGGCGGCCGGCACCGAAGTGAGTGCGGCGCAGGAGGAATGGAACCTGGCTCAACAACTAGCCGGGCTGGTTCCTGTGCTGATGGTGGTGGGGATCGAGGCGGTGATCGGGACGGCGGGAGCGGCCATCGTCGGGCTGCTCGGGCTGTCGGCGCTCACGATGGTGACGTTTGACTGGAATCCGTTCCGGAAAGAACAGGGAAGAGGGAAAAGGGAAAAGGGAAAGGCGGAGGGGGCGGTGTTTACTGCGGGGCGCGAGGAGGGGGACCGTGCTCCGGAGCGGGAGGAAGAGGAGTACGTACCGCCGTATCGCCGTGCGGCCCTACCTCCGCACAAGTCGAAGAAGAAGCTCTCGCCGGCCGAGCCGTCGCCGTATGAGTTGCCATCGCTGGATCTGCTGGATCAGCCGGAAGGAGACGGCAAGGGGGGGAGCGAGGCGGAGTTTGACCGTCTGGGCCAGGTGCTGATCGATACGCTCGCCACATTCCGGGTGGGGGGGAAGATAACAGGGAGAGTTACCGGCCCCGTGGTCACGCGGTTCGAGGTGGCACCGGATCCCGGCGTAAAGGTCGGCCGTATCGCAGCGCTGGCTGACGACCTTGCCCTCGCCATGCGCGCGCAGTCCATCCGCATCGTGGCACCCATTCCGGGGAAGGCCGCCGTGGGGATCGAAGTGCCGAATCCTTCCGCGCGCATGGTGCTCATCCGCGAGATGCTGGAGAGCAATGCCTGGCTCGAGAGCCGGAAGACGCTTCCGATAGTTCTGGGGGAGGATCTCGAGGGGCGGCCCATCGTGGACGACCTGGCCAAGATGCCGCACCTGCTGATTGCGGGGGCCACGGGCTCAGGCAAATCGGTCTGCATCAACACGATCATCACGAGTCTCGTGTACGCGCATCCGCCGGAAGAACTCCGGTTCCTGATGATCGATCCCAAGATGGTGGAGCTTTCCATCTACCAGGCGCTGCCGCATCTCCGGCATCCGGTGGTGACCAACAACCACAAGGCCGCGACGGTCTTCAAGTGGGCGGTGAAGGAGATGGAGCGGAGGTATGCGCTGTTCTCGGCCAATGGGGCGAGGAATATCGGGGACTTCAACAGAAAGGTGCGTGACGGGAAGGATCTGGTACTTCCCGGGGAAGAGGGAAAAGGGAAAAGGGAAATGTACGGCGACGAGCAGAGCGAGCTTCCGTTGGCGGTGCCGTACACCGAGGGGACGCTGCCGTACGTGGTTGTTTTCGTGGATGAGCTGGCGGATCTGATGATGACGGTTCAGAGCGAGGTTGAGAAGCCGCTTGCGATCCTGGCGCAGAAGGCGCGGGCGACCGGTATCCATATCATCCTCGCTACGCAGCGGCCGAGCGTGAACGTGATCACGGGTCTGATCAAGGCCAACTTTCCTTGCCGGATTGCGTTCCGGGTCTCGGCCAAGGTGGACAGCCGCACCATCCTCGATCAGAACGGCGCGGAGGCTCTGCTGGGGAACGGCGACATGCTGTTTCTGCCGCCGGGGAAGAGCGAGCCGGTGCGTATCCAGGGCGCGTACATCTCCACCGAAGAGACCGAGCGAATCATGGACTGGTTCAAGAACCGGCCTGTGGTGGAGCGGGCTGAATCGGACATCCTCGAGCAGATGGCTGCTATTGAAGCGGAAGAGGCGGCGGCGGAGGGTGGCGGGCCGCAGGAGGGGGGAGGAGAGCGGGATCCGTTGTTCCGGGAGGCGGCCGAGCTGTGCATTCAGCATCAGCTGGGTTCCACTTCACTGCTTCAGAGGAAGATGCGGATAGGTTACGGTCGGGCGGCGCGGATCATAGATCAGTTGCATGATGCGGGGATACTGGGTCCACCGGATGGGTCCAAGCCGCGCGAGGTTCTGATCGGGATGGGGCAGCTGGACGAGTACAGTTCGTAGCTCGCGGCCATGCCGGTCGCCGGTCGCCCGGTATGGCGCGCTCAGCGCCAGGCGTTACCTCACCTCTCACGGGCAGTACTGACCCGGGCGCGGGTGTGCAGAAACTCGGGGGCAAAGTCGGCGCCGTTGGGCCAGACGAGGGTGTGAAACTCGGGGTGGAGCGTGAAAACGCGGAAGAAAGTTGGATCCCGGAGGGGCAGAAAGACCGGGCCATCATCGTAATCCACGACATCACTCCAAAGGCGCGATTCGGTTGACGGGCTTGCCTTCGCGGGCAAGCTGCCAGTTGGCCATCAGCTCCGCCCGGTGCAAATCCGCCCAGTACAGTACATGGCGGAGCGCCCTTGTTGGAAAGTTACCATGGACGGTCTCCTCTGCGCCCTCTGCGATCTCCGCGCTCATACTTTTCAGGAAACTGCATCAACCGCTGAGACCGCTGAGAACGCAGAGATGCTCCTGGTTGTCGACCGGCGTTACCTCACTGCTCACTGCTCACCGCTCACGCCTGCGTTCCCACCGCACCCAGATGCGTCAGGATGGTTACCACAGTCCCGCGCTACTTTCGTACGTTGGGTCCCGTGCCGATCAAGTCAGATCCATCCACCTGGACCGATCCCCGCCATCTGGCGGGGTTGAAGGGCGAACTGGAGGCCGTACGGTTCCTCGAGGCCAGCGGGTGGCAGATAGTGGCCCACCGGTTCCGGATGGGACGTCTTGAGGTGGATCTCGTGGCCAGGAAGGGCCCCCTCGTCGCGTTCGTGGAGGTGAAGACCCGGAACGGCCCGGGGTTCGGGAGCCCGCTCGAGGCGGTCACGTGGAGCAAGCGGCGGGAGATTGTCCGGGTGGCCAAGGCGTGGATGGACCGGCACGGCCACCCCGATGACATCTATCGCTTTGATGTGATTGGACTTAACGCCTGGAAAACGGGAACCGGGCGGATCGAGCATGTGGAAGATGCGTTCAGGCCTGGCTGGCGGTGATTGTGGGTTCGGTTTATATTCGGGACCACTTCAACAACCTAACATCAGAGGAATCTCACCATGGCGGCTGAAAAGGTGGATGACAGGGTTACCGAGGAGCGGAAGAAGGCACTGAACCTCGCCATCGCCCAGATCGAGAAGAACATCGGCAAGGGCGCCATCATGCGGATGGGGCAGGATTCGTGGGTCAAGGTGGAGGCCATCTCCACCGGTGCGGTGAACCTGGATGCGGCCATCGGTGTGGGCGGAGTGCCGCGGGGGCGGATCACCGAGATCTACGGCCCCGAGTCCAGCGGCAAGACCACGCTGGCGCTCCACATCGCGGCCCACGCGCAGAAGAAGGGCGGAGTGGCGGCGTACATCGACGCGGAGCACGCGCTCGACGTCGAATACTCCAAGAAGCTCGGCGTGGAAATCGAGAATCTGCTGGTCTCCCAGCCGGATACCGGCGAGGAGGCGCTCGAGATTGCGGAGATTCTCGTGCGCTCGGGCGCGGTGGACGTGATCGTGGTGGATTCGGTCGCGGCCCTGGTGCCCAAGGCTGAAATCGAAGGCGACATGGGTGACTCGCACATGGGGCTTCAGGCGCGGCTCATGTCGCAG
>CAZTIV010000110.1:0-4313 GCA_964613905.1 uncultured Gemmatimonadaceae bacterium
AGCTCCCGCACCCGCAGCCGCCGGTCGAGTTCGGATTGTTGAACGTGAAACCGGAGCCCTGCATGGATGAGACGTAGTCGATCGTGACACCGCTCAGGTACTGCGCCGAGAATGGATCCACGAACACCTTGAAGCCATCCTGCGCGAGCACCACGTCGTCTTCGGCGGTGCTGTCCTCGATCACGAGACTATACTTGAAGCCGCTGCAGCCACCCGGCTGCACGGACACGCGCAGGCCGCCCTGCTCAGGACTGACGCCCTCGGCATCCATGAAGCGCTTCACCTCGGTGACCGCGACCGGCGTTATGATCAGCGCGATTTCCGGCTGAGACGTTACTGTCATGTTGACCTCCATGCTCCAATTTAATGGATCCCTGATGGTTGTGCATCCGTTTTTCAACCATCGGCGCGGCCCGGTGTAACACTCTGGCAGGGCGAGCTTCCCGGGTGCAAGCTCCTCCTTACCGTCCCCTCAACGATACCACACGATGATCCGCCTGCCTGCCACCGCCACCCTGGTCCTGTTCACCGCCGGGTGCACGGTCACGGCCAACCGGCCCGACCCCACATATGACCTGCCGAGCGGGCGCGTTGTTCCGGGGATCGAGGTCCTGCTCTCCGACAGCGTCGGCCTGCTGCGTGATCGTCGTGTAGGGTTGCTGACGAACCATGCGGCCGTGGATCGTCAGGGCAAGGCATCGGTGGATCTCCTGGCCAGCGACAGGCGCGTCCGCAGCGTGAACGGGCGGTTGACGCTCATCTTCGCGCCCGAGCACGGCATCAGGGTGGATCTCGACTCGCCGAACGTGCGCGATACGATTGACCCGGCCACGCGGCTCCCGGTCATCTCGCTCTATGGTCGCAGGACCGTGGCACCTCCCGACAGCCTGATGCGGCAGATAGACGTGCTGGTGTTCGACCTGCCCGATATCGGCACGCGCACTTGGACGTACGTCGGACTCATGATCTATTCGATGCGCGCGGCTGCCCGCACTGGGCGTCCGATAATCGTGACTGACAGGCCCAACCCAATTACCGGGTCCTTCATCGAGGGGCCCCTGCTCGACTCCGCGCTGGCGAATCCCGAGGACGACAGCCCCACGCGCCCGGGGCAGGCGTACGCGCTGCATCCGATGCCGCTCAGGCACGGCATGACGATCGGAGAGATGGCGCGCTACTACAACGCGGTGCTTGGCATCGGCGCCGACCTGCACGTCATCCCCATGCGCGGATGGAGTCGCGTACTCTGGTATGACCGGACCGGCATGCCGTGGGTCCGCCCTTCGCCCAATATGCCGTCACTGCAGAGCGCGATGCTGTACCCCGGTCTCGTCGCGTTCGAGGCGACCAATCTCTCAGTAGGGCGCGGTACCGCGATCGCCTTCCAGTGGTTCGGTGCACCGTGGCTGAAGGTTCAGGAGATTCTCGACCTGGTCGCGGACAGGCCGCTGGGCGGTGTGCGGTTCGTGGCTGATACCCTATGGGTCGCCAATGCGACCGACCGGAAGTACGTGAACCAGCGCGTGCCGGGAATTCGCATGATCGTCACCGAGCGGAACCGGTTGCAGCCGTCACGTATCGGGGCCACGTTGCTGTGGGCGCTGGCGAAGACCTCACCGGGCTCCCTCACGGTGGACACGCTCGCGTTCGACCTCAGGTATGGCTCGCCGGCAATCCGGCGTGCGTTGATGGCGGGCGAAGACCCCGATGCACTGGTGGACCGTGAGTATCAGGCGGCCTTCGCCTTCAGGGAGGAGGCCCGGCGATACTTTCTTTACAGGTGAGCGGTGGCGCGTGAACAGCAGCTGTCTGCGATCCAAGCGGCCTGCCTCGCATGTCTCTTGCACACGGAGTGTCATCCCACAGTTGGAGGTACCCAGTGCGTACAATCATGCTGGCCGCCGTGCTCCTGGTTACAGGAGCGGCGTGCGCTCCCCGCACTGTGGCGGTTTCCACCGGTGACCAGCCCGCCAGCGAGGTCTCGCTGCGGCTCACCAACAACCTGTCACAGGCGATCAACGTTTACATCCGCAGCGGCGCCAGCGACGTTTTCGTCAAGCAGGTCCCGGCGAACACTGTCGAATGGGTCCCGGTTCAGGGGTTCCGCGCCGGTACCAGTGTCACCCTGATGGCGCGACCGGTGAGTGGTACTCCGACGTACACCCGTTCGACCGTGCTGGCACAGACAGTTGAATGGCGCGTGCCCTAGCCAGTTTTCGGCGTGACTCATAATTTTCGGCCGGGGCGGTGCGCTGCCCCGGCTGCCTTTTTTTCCCTGGCCGCAGCAGTGCGGCAGCCGGCCGGTTCAACGGTTTCCACGCGCGGAGCGTGATGCGGATTCTCTGGGAAAAAATCAAGGCCGGATTCGTCAAGCTCGTCGATCCTACAGCTGATTTCCTCGTGAAACGGGGGGTCAGCCCAAATGTGATCACGACAGCCGGAACGGCGTCGGCGGCGCTGGCCGGTGTGGTCTACGCGCTCGGCCATATCCGAACCGCAGGATTCATCCTGGCAGCGACGGCCTTCCTCGACATCATGGACGGTCAGGTCGCGCGCAGATCAGGGCGTTCCACCACCTTCGGGGCGTTCTACGATTCCAGTCTCGACCGGGTTGCCGACGGCGCCCTCATGGGAGGACTGACCGTCTTCTACGCAACGAGCGTGGCCTACGGCAGCGTGGCGATGATGGTCGTGTCCCTGGTCGGTCTGATCGGCACGTTCCTGATCTCGTACACGCGTGCGCGGGCGGAATCCCTTGGCATCGATGCCAAGGTGGGCGTCATGCAGCGTCCGGAAAGGATTGTGCTTCTTTCGGCCCCGCAGGCCGTCTTTGGACTGGCGCTGAACGGCGCCGTTCTTCGGGTCATCGTTGTCGTCATCGCGGCGACTGCGTGGATCACCGCGGTGCAGCGCATCCGCTACGTTTATCGTGTGACGACCGCCCGCAACGAGACTCCTCCGATACGGGTCCTGAACGATCCTCAGATTGGTGCCGCGAAGATCCGTTCTCGCCGCGCCCAGCCCTGATCACCAATACAGCCAGTGCCGACATCTTCCTCGGATAGCCGGGGCGCCTCGGTCGCGCCTGCCGCCGGTCGGCTTGGCGTCCTCCTTCCCGGACTCGGTGCCGTATCGACGACCTTCATAGCTGGGGTCGAGAGCGTGCGCCGCGGCCGCTCAAAGCCGATTGGCTCGCTGACGCAGATGGCCACCATCAGGCTCGGCAAGCGGACCGACGGGCGATCCCCGCTCATTCGCGAGTTCGTCCCACTGGCCGACCTCGACGACATAGTGTTCGGCGCGTGGGATCCCATCCCTGACGACGCCCTCACTGCCGCCCGGACGGCGGGGGTCCTGGACGAGCGCGATATCGAGCCGATAGCAGGCTTCCTGTCGGGGATTCAGCCGATGCCGGCCGCGTTCGACAGCCAGTACGTGTCCCGGATTCACGGGACCAACGTGAAACGTGGCAAAACAAAGCGCGATCTGGCGGAGCAACTGCGGCAGGACATCCGCGACTTCCGCACGAATCACAGCTGTGATCGGATGGTCATCGTCTGGTGCGCATCCACCGAGGTTTACATCAAGCCCGGCCCGCAGCACGCGACGATCGAGCAGTTCGAGAAGGCGATGGAACGGAACGACGACGCCATCGCGCCCTCGATGCTGTACGCCTACGCGGCGATCATGGAAGGAGTGCCGTTTGCGAATGGAGCTCCCAATCTGTGTGTGGACACGCTCGCGCTGCAGCAGCTGGCGATGGACCGGGGAGTTCCAATTTCCGGAAAGGATTTCAAGACGGGACAGACCTGGCTCAAGACCGTGATCGCCCCGGGACTGAAGGCGCGCATGCTCGGGCTCGCCGGGTGGTACTCAACCAACATCCTCGGCAACCGGGACGGCGAAGTGCTGGACGATCCCGCCTCCTTCAAGACCAAGGAGGAGTCCAAGCTAAGCGTGCTGCACACGATCCTGCAGCCGGAGATCTATCCTGACCTGTACCGCGACTTCTCCCATGTCGTGCGGATCAACTACTATCCGCCGCGCGGTGACAACAAGGAGGGGTGGGACAACATCGATATCGTCGGCTGGATGAACTACCCGATGCAGATCAAGGTGAACTTCCTCTGCCGCGATTCGATCCTGGCCGCGCCGATCGTGCTGGATCTCGCCCTCTTCTCCGACTTTGCCCAGCGGGCCGGCATGAAGGGCATCCAGGAGTGGCTTTCCTTCTACTTCAAGAGCCCGATGGCCGCCCAGGGGCTGCAGGCCGAGCACGATCTTTTCATACAGCAGACCAAGCTGAAGAACAC
>CAZTIV010000111.1:0-4248 GCA_964613905.1 uncultured Gemmatimonadaceae bacterium
TCCGGGTGGTGCGGCTCGACAACCAGTTGGTACCGGACGTGCCGTAAGGCCGGGCGGCCCCGGGAAGGACGGCGACGCGCTCGATGCGCTGGTGCCGGTCACCGCGTCCCTCAAGGAGATCGAGTACTTCTTCGAGGTCTACAAGGATCTGGAAGGCAAGGAGATGGCGATGATCGGCTGGGAGCCGGTCAGCCACGCACATGCGGTGATCCGGAAAGCGACAGAGGCGTTCAGGTAGCCGTCAGCGCTTGCGCCGACCGAAAAGCAGAGGCCCTACCAGTCCGCCCGTGGTCCCGCCCACTACGGCCAGCATTATCAGAACCCCCCAGTTCTCGAACGCCCCGACTCCAAAGGCCACGTTGAGATAAACGCCCATCCCGGCCGACCCCACTGCTCCGACGGCGGCTCCGAGCAGCGTCTTTCCCAGAATCTTTTCAAACATCGCCCTTTGTCTCCCCTGGATCTGCGAGTCCCCACCGACGCCTCACCACACCAGCCACCAGGAACAGGATCGCAAGACCCAGGAGCGGCGCCACCACACGCGGTGTGAGGGCCTCATCGAGCGCGTCGGCGCGCGCGGCGTGATGTATGGCAGTGGTGTACAACCATCCCTTGAGCAGAAGCCCTGCTGTGGTGGCCATGACAAAACGGGTTACCGGGACTTCCAGCATTCCGGCCGAATAGTTGATCACCGAGTGCGGAAACGTGGGCAGAGTACGCACCGCAAGCAGCGTCAGAAAGTCGCCCCGGGTCCGCAGAAACCCGAGGAGCCCACCCGAACGCTCTCGCGCCCACGACCTACCGACCGACCCCGCAACTCGATAAGCTCCGAGCGAGCCCATAAGCCCTCCGATCACCACCATGGGCGTGGCGAGTGACGGCGGATACAGGATCCCGGCCACCCAGAACAGAGCCGAACCGGGGAACGCGAAGGTGAACATTGCCGCCATCACCGCCATGACGCTCACTGGCAGCCACCACCGGTGGGCGTGCCGCTCGCTCAGGGCCAGGGCCTCCCGCCAGTCAATCCAACTGAGTTGCGCCGCCAGGAACCCCGCGACCAGCAGGACGAGCAGCATCCACGGACCGAGGCGACGCATCCCGCAACTTGCCTCCGTGCATGTGACGGCGCCAGCGGTCAAAGCGAAGATCCGAAACTTTCCGGTGGCTATATTCGTCAGGGTACGCTGACCGCAAGATCGTCTCTTACCACTTCATGGAGCATCTGATGGCAATCGGTTATCGCCTGGCGGCTGGCTTGTTTGCGCTTGTTCTCACACCGTCGCCCTCCTACACACAGAGCACTCCCAATGCACCTGCCGCCGACTCGATCGTTCTCAACGTCGCCAATGAAATGATGTTCCGGATGCTCGAATGGACTCCCGAGACGGCCACCTATCTGGGCCTGCCCTTCCCAATCCACCACCGGATGACCGATCACTCACTCGAACTGGTGGCGGAACAGCGGGAGCAGACCGACCGCTGGCATGCACGCCTGGCTGCCGTGAATCCATCCCATGTCGCGGATCCACAACGCAGGGTCCTGCTTGGCATCCTGCAGCATCAGTTGGGGTCGAGTGTCGCGACGAGAGTATGTCGGCAGGAATTGTGGGGCGTCTCTCAACTGTTCGGTTGGCAGGTCCGGTACCCGCAGCTGGCGCGCATACAGCCTGTGGGTGACGAAGCTCAGCGCAGAGCTGCGCTCACGCGCTTCAGCGAGCTCCCCCGTTTCATCGATACCGAAATTGCCAATCTGCGCGAGGGGCTGCGTCTCGGTTATGTAGCACCCCGGGTGAACGTGGAGCGTGTGCTGGACCAGATAGACAACCTGCTGGCCCCGCCGCCGTCCGAGTCGCCATTTGCCCAGCTGGCCGCACGCACCGATGACGCCGGGTTTACCTCCGAGGTGGCACGACTGGTGGAGGAGAGGATCAACCCGTCACTCCAGACCTACCGTGCCTTCATGGCTGACGAGTACCTGCCCCGGGCGCGAAGCTCGGTGGGAGTGAGCGCCGTTCCGCAGGGGGAGCGGTGTTACGCCGCTCTGGTGCGGAACTTCACGACGGTCGAACTCTCCCCGCGCGAGGTACATGAGATCGGACTCCGTGAGATGGAGGGAATCCACGGCGAGATGCGCGAGATCGGCCGCAAACTCTTTGGACTGGACGATGTTCCCGGGATCCTGAATCGTTTCCGCTCCGATCCAGAGTTGCTCTTCGGTACCCGCGAGGAGATCCTGGCCAAGGCCCAGGCCGCATACGGGCGGGCGAAGGCAGAGATGCCCAACTGGTTCGGGATCATGCCAAAGGCCGACGTCGTCATCGAGCCCTATCCAGCGTTCCAGGAAGTCTCCGCCCCGCTCGGCCAGTACATGCCGCCCGCAGAGGATGGCAGCCGGCCGGGTACGTATCTCATCAACCTGTATCAGCCCGAGCGGCAGCCACGCGGCATCGTGGAGGGTGTGGCTTTCCACGAGACCATCCCGGGTCACCATCTCCAGATAACGATTGCACAGGAACTTCAGGGGGTGCATCCGCTGCAGCGGTACATGGGCACCGGCGCGTTCTCGGAAGGCTGGGGGCTCTACACCGAACGGCTGGCTGACGAGATGAAACTGTATTCGTCAGACCTCGACCGGCTGGGAATGCTCTCGCTTCAGGCGTTCCGGGCGGGCCGGCTTGTGGTGGACGCCGGCATCCATGCGCTCGGCTGGACCCGCGAGCAGGCCATAGACTACATGACGGCCAACACCGCGGAGAGCGCGCAGACGATCGAGGCGGAAGTGGACCGGTACATCATCACGCCGGGCCAGGCCACGAGCTACATGATCGGGATGCTGGAGATCAGGCGCCTGCGCACGCTGGCTGAGGAACGGCTGGGGGAGAAGTTTGACATCCGCGAGTTCCATGATCGGGTGCTCGAGGACGGCGGGGTGACGCTGCCCATGCTGCGTGCCAAGATCGAAGAGTGGGTGAACTCCCAAGGGTAGCGATCCGCGAGCCATCGTTATACCCTGCGATGGAACTCGAAAAGGGAGCGATCATGAAGACCGGCCGATGGATCAGCGGTGTCCTGTTCTCTCTCCTCGCGGTGGCTGCGTGCGGCGACGGCACCGGTCCCGGAAGCGGGGGCATGAGCGCACGGATTGATGGAGCGAACTGGAGTGCCGTTGATGCGGGGGCCTTGCAGCAGCAAGGTGCCATCTCGCTGGCCGGTTCCAACGCAACAGGCACTACCATCGCGTTCGCCTGGATGGATGAAGGTACCGGGACCTACACGATCGGTACCTCCGTGGGCACGAACGCCAGCTTCACAATACCCGGCCAGGGGATCTGGTCGGCAAGCGTGGCCCAGGGCAGCGGGACCATCACCGTCACCAATCGGACCGACGATCGTGTTGCCGGTACATTCTCCTTCGTCATGGAGCCGGCGGGCGGCGGGGCGACGGGGACCGTAACGATCACGGAAGGTTCGTTCGACGTGGAGTTCTGACGTTGCCACCATATGGCGGCGCATGACGAAACAACAGATCTAGCAGACCTCCTCAACCGGCTCGCCGCGGCGGTGTCGCATCAGGATCGCGTTGCCCTCGGCACCCTGATCGAAGCGGTGGGGGATCGATCGTTCGGTCCCCTTCTGCTTCTAGCCGGACTCATAGCGCTCTCACCGCTCAGCGGCATCCCGGGGATGCCGACCACGGTTGGGGTGATCGTTGCGCTGATTGCAGGACAACTGCTGGCGGGAAGGAAGTTCTTCTGGTTGCCGGAGTGGGTTCTCAGCCGTTCTGTGTCGCGCCGGTCCTTCGAACGGGCACTCAGGTTTCTCAGGCGTCCTGCACGATTCATCGACCGTTTCCTGCGTCCCCGCTTCACGATTGCGACTCGGGCGGCCGGCGCCTATGCCATTGCCGTGCTGAGTCTGATGATTGCCATCATGATGCCGCCGATGGAAGTTGTCCCATTCGCCGCCACAACCGCCGGAGCAGCGCTCACCGCGTTCGGACTCGCCTTGATCGCCCGAGACGGCGTGATGGCGACCATCGCGTTTCTGTTGACCGGCGGGGTGATCGGAATCGCATTCCGGGTGGCGATCGAGCTCGGCCGGTAGCGGTCACATCCGCCAGCCCAGCAGGTTCCAGTAGTTGAGCGACCAGGAGAACGCGAGTGCCACCATCACGGCGGCGCTGTAACGGATCCGCGTCCATATCGTGGCGGCGCGCTCCCTCCACAACATGATGACCGCGACCGC
>CAZTIV010000112.1:0-4244 GCA_964613905.1 uncultured Gemmatimonadaceae bacterium
CTATGTGATGCTGTCGCCGAAGCTCCTGGAGCTGTTGCGTGACTGGTGGCGGCTGCGGCGCCCCGAGCACTGGCTCTTTCCCAGCGACCGGCCCGACGGTCACATCACGGATGTGGCCGTCCAGCGTGAATGCCAACGCGCGCATCGCCGGAGTCGCCTCCACAAAGCGGTGACGCCGCACGCCCTCCGTCACGCCTTCGCCGTACACCTGCTCGAGGCCGGCACCGATGTGCGGACGATTCAGTTGCTGCTCGGGCACCGCGGTCTGGCCACGACGGCCCGCTATCTGCGCATCGCGACCACGAAGGTCTGTTCGACGGCGAGTCCACTCGATCTGCTGCCTCACCCCACATCCGTTCCGCCAGAGACGTCCCCGTCGGTCTGACCGGGCGGCGGCTTAGTCCAATCCGCATTATCGAAGTACCTCGATAACACGAAGAAGAGAGAGCTGGTCGGGGACTTTTCGCAAGGCGGGCGCGAATGGCAACGCAGTGGTGAGCCCGTGCCCGTTCGCGTCCTTGACTTCGTGGACGACGCCCTCGGCAAGGCTATTCCCTACGGGGTGTACGACCTGGCGCAGCACACCGGGTGGGTCAGCGTGAGGACCGATCACGACACGCCGGCGTTCGCGGTCGAATCAATCGCCGGTGGTGGCGCCATATGGGACGCACGACGTACCCCGAGGCGCATGAGCTGTGCATCACGGCCGATGCCGGCGGCAGCAACAGTGCCCGAGCGCGGTTGTGGAAAGTCGAGCTGCAACGCTTCGCCGACCGCACCGGCCTCACCATCAGCGTGTCGAATTTTCAGCCAGGGACCTCGAAGGGGAACAAGATCGAACACCGACTCTTCTGCCACATCACGGAGAATTGGCGCGGCCGTCCGTTGACCGATCACGAGACGATCGTCCAGCTGATCGGGAGTGTGCGGACAACCACCGGTCTGACCGTCAAAGCCAAGCTCGACACGCGCGAGTATCTGCTCGGAATCAAAGTGCCAGACGCTGAGATGGATCGTCTGTTGCTGGACACGCGCCACGTTTCACGGCGATTGGAATTACAGTCTTCACCCGCGCGCGACAGTTACTCGGTGATCAACCTATTTCTGATCAAGTCCTAACGAGAAGGGATAACGCCCCTACTGCTGTGCTTTTAAATGCTCGATTCTCGATAGTGGAGTTCATATACGTAGGTTGAGAATCGTCAACTGCTACAGACACAAAGGATGGACCTCCAAATATCCAGGAGCAATTGCCACAAAATTAGAGTAGTGGAAATATTCTCCATATATATCGTAGTTGAAATTATATAGGCCGTCCCGTTTCAGCAAACAAACTTTATAATCATGCTTGCCTAAATAATCCAACGCGCTAGTGAGGGTACTGCTTGAGTTGGCCCATGGGTGATTGTATTCAAACTGGATAACGCCGACAGTTTTGTCTTTTAAGCAGTTCTCTGCACCCCTGAGCACATGCAAGTCATATCCCTCAGCATCAATCTTGAGAAAATCAATAAACCTTAATTTGCGCTTTTCAACTTCAGCATCAATTGTGGTCGTTTTAACTGATATTTTTCTGGCCTGCGGACGGCTATGTTTTGAGATTAACGAAGATGTCTCGCCGGCGGATTCTTCCATATAAAAGTCCATCGTGCCGGATTTTTCACACACTGCCGCCGCGATGATTTCAACAAGATTATCTTTTATTTCCTGCCGAAAATTAGCATTAAGATAAGATACGGCTAGCGGTGAAGGTTCGAATAAAAACCCTTTTGGTGGACCTGTCATCTTGCTGAGGAAAACCTTTGACCATGCGCCGATATTTGCCCCTACATCGATAAACACTGTTGCCTTCGGTGCAACTCGATTAATCAGCCACAGTTCCCCGTCAAGCGACATGTCAATACCGTCATTTAAATGAGCGGCTATTATCCCCTCTAATTGATTGCGCAATTTTATTGCTATTTTTACGCATGCAGGGATTCGACCCAACCTATTTTGCATCGTGCCAAATATTTTTCCTTTTAGTGAATTCACCTTACGTTCTCCTTGATGCTCAGACATTACTTTGAATCACTGCTGTCCAAGTTGGGACAGACTTCCAGCGTGAGCGCTCTAGAACGTTCGTGAATTGACGCCTTGTGCGGACGAGCGGAATCCACACCCGTCGGTAGATGCTGTCCCAATGGGAGGGTGAACAGCAGCGTTGCAGCGTGGGGTGAACGTGATTCATACGTGGATGCTGTCCAAACGACTTAGCGGAGTGGCAAGGCGGCCTGCGTCGGCTCTGGGATGGGTGGCGGCGCGGTAAACGGGTCGTTCAGCCAGGTCCACAAGTCGCGATAGACGAATAGGTTCATCCGCAGGAGCGCGACCAGATTCGACAACGACCACGTGAAGGTGGCCTTGAGCTGCAGGTACTTCAAGATGAGCAGCGCGATGGTTGGGCGTAGGGTCCGCGCAAAAACAAGTACCCATCGAGGCTCGGATCTCAGTCATAATCACAGTTTCGTTGGCGGGTTGACGCCGCGCCGAATGGTCACATAAAAGCTGTGAATATTGGGCGTGACAAGCCAGTGGCGCTCTGAGGAGCGCTGCGGCTGTTATGTTAGAGTTCCGACCATGGAGGACTCAGAGTCGGAACTCTAACACTATGCGTCCCACGACATTCGATCCTCAGAGGGTCCGCACGTACCTCCACCGCCGCACGATCGCCGACCTCCCGGCGCTGAAACGCGCGCTGGACACGTCCGCCGATCTCACCGTCTTCCGTAAACTCAAGGCCCTGGGCTACCTCGCCAGCTACAGCCACCGGGGCCGGTTCTACACGCTTCGCACGATCGCTCGCTTTGATGAGGACGGGCTGTGGTCCCACGACGCGGTGTGGTTCTCTCGCCACGGGACGCTCATGGCGACCCTTGAGGCGTGGGTCCCACGGTCGCCGCAGGGCTGGTTCGCCGACGAACTCGCAGACCGCCTGCATGTCGACGTCCACGATCCGCTCCACGACTTGGTGCGCCAAGGTCGCGTGCGCCGGGCCGAGATCGCGGGGCGGTTCCTCTACACTGTCGCCGAGGCTCGCCGGTCAACAGATCAGATCCGGGCCCGTCGCACGGCTTCCGCCATCCCGCTGGTCATGAACGCCTCTGCGTTCCACGTTTCCCCCGATGAGCTCCAAGCGGCCGTTCTTTTGTTCTACAGTTTGCTCGACGAACAGCAACGGCGCCTGTGTGCCGGCTTGGAATCGATCAAACTCGGCGTGGGTGGCGATACGATCCTGGCCGCGTTCCCCTATGTGGATGCGCATACCGTGGCGCGAGGCCGGCAACAGCTCCTGGATCACGACGTGGCGCCGGGACGGGTGCGCCGCGTGGGCGGCGGGCGGCCACTGGTGGAAAAAAAACGGCGGACCTCGTCACCCGGATCGCGTTCCTGCTGGAGTACGACACGGCTGGCGACCCGATCACCGGCCTGAAGTGGTCCCGTCGCACCACCGCCAAAGTGGCGATGGCCCTCGGCGATTTCGGCATCACGGTCAGCGCCAATACCGTCGCCCGGCTCCTCCACAACATGGGCTATTCGCTCCGCGTCAATCACAAGCAACTCGCCACCGACGCCAGCCCGGATCGCAACGAGCAGTTTCTCTACATCGGCGATCTGCGCGACCGCTTCCAGCAGCAGGGGCTGCCCATCATCAGCGTGGATACCAAGAAGCGCGAACTGGTGGGCAACTTCAAAAACCCGGGCACGCGATGGGATCTCTCACCGCGTCGGGTCAACGATCACGACTTCCGCTCGGACGCGATCGGGGTGGCCATTCCCCACGCCGTTTACGATCTCCTCGCCAATCGCGGCTGCGTGACCGTCGGCGTCTCGCACGATACGCCCGCCTTCGCCGCGCGCGCCATTGCCCGCTGGTGGCAGCACGACGGCTGCGGTCGGTATCCACGGGCTCGCCGCCTGCTGCTCCTCGGCGACACGGGCGGCAGCAATGGCTATCGGTGCCGCGCCTGGAAAACCGAACTCCAGGCCCAGCTCGTGGAGGCCTTCGGCCTCACCCTCACCGTGGCGCACTATCCCACGGGCGCGTCCAAGTGGAATCCCATCGAGCATCGCCTCTTCTCCGAGATCTCCAGGAACTGGGCGGGCGAGCCCCCTCGACAGCTACCAGAAGATCCTCCGGTTCATCCGGTCCACCCGAACCCAGACGGGGCTGGCGGTCACCGCGCACCTGGATCGTCGCCACT
>CAZTIV010000113.1:0-228 GCA_964613905.1 uncultured Gemmatimonadaceae bacterium
CAGGACAGCCCGCGCCGGGCCCACAGCATCGCGGCGCAGGGCGGGATCAACGCGGCCAAGAATTATCAGAACGACGGCGACAGCATCTTCCGGCTCTTCTACGACACGGTGAAGGGGGGAGACTTCCGCTCGCGCGAAGCCAACGTGTACCGGCTGGCAGAGATCAGTCTCAACATCATAGACCAGTGTGTGGCGCAGGGGGTGCCGTTCGCGCGCGAGTACGGCGGG
>CAZTIV010000113.1:238-4229 GCA_964613905.1 uncultured Gemmatimonadaceae bacterium
GTCGCGCACCTTCTACGCGCGCGGCCAGACGGGGCAGCAGCTTCTGCTCGGCGCCTATCAGGCGCTGGCCCGGCAGATCGCGGCCGGCACGGTGAAGATGTACCCGCGCACCGAGATGCTGGACGTGGTGGTGGCGGACGGCGCCGCGCGCGGGATCGTGGTGCGGGATCTCGTGACCGGACAGATCTCCTCGCATGCGGGACACGCGGTGGTGCTCGCCACCGGCGGGTACTGCAACGTCTTCTTTCTCTCAACCAACGCCAAGGGATGCAACGTCACCGCCACGTGGCGCGCGCACAGGCGCGGGGCGGCGTTTGCCAACCCGTGTTTCACGCAGATTCACCCCACCTGCATCCCGCAGAGCGGGCATTATCAGTCCAAGCTCACGCTCATGAGCGAGTCGCTCCGGAACGACGGACGCATCTGGGTGCCGCGCAAGGCGGGCGACAACCGCGCGGCCAACGCCATTCCGAACGGCGAGCGCGACTATTACCTGGAGCGGCTCTACCCGAGTTTCGGGAACCTCACCCCGCGCGACGTGGCTTCGCGCCGGGCCAAGGAGATGGTGGACACAGGCCACGGAGTAGGCCCCGAGCGGAACGGGGTGTTTCTCGATTTCCGGGACGCCATCGAGCGTCTGGGCCGAAACGTGATCGAGGAGCGTTACGGCAACCTGTTCGACATGTACGCGCAGATCACCGGTGAAGACCCGTACGCGGCACCGATGCGCATCTACCCCGCGCCGCATTACGCCATGGGCGGGCTCTGGGTGGACTACAACCTCATGAGCACGCTCCCGGGGCTGCACGTGATCGGCGAGGCCAACTTCTCGGATCACGGGGCCAACCGGCTGGGTGCGAGCGCCCTCATGCAGGGGCTGGGCGACGGGTACTTCGTGATCCCGTACACCATCGCGGACTACCTCGCGAATGCCGAACTCGGAGCAGTAGATGCGTCGCACTCCGCCTTTCGCACGGTAGAGAAGGAAGTGGAAGAACGCACCTCCCGCCTGCTTGGCGTGAACGGCAAGACTACGGTGGACTCTTTCCACCGGGAGCTGGGCAAGGTGATGTGGGACAGGTGCGGCATGGCGCGCAGTGCGGATGGGCTCAGGGAGGCTCTGGCCGCCATCCCGGACATGCGGGAGCGATTCTGGCGCGAGATCCGGGTGACGGGAACCGGGGAGCAGTTGAACCAGGAGCTGGAGAAGGCCGGCCGCGTGGCGGATTTTCTGGAGTTCGCCGAGCTGTTGTGTCATGACGCGCTCAACCGTGAGGAGTCGTGCGGCGGGCATTTCCGCGAGGAGCATCAGACGGAAGAGGGCGAAGCGAAGCGCGACGACGACCGGTTCGCGTACGTCGCTGCCTGGGAGTTCACGGGGGTGGGGAGCGCGCCGCGGTTGCACAAGGAACCGCTCGCGTTCGAACACGTTCCCCTGGCACAGCGGAGCTACAAGTAATGCAGCTCATTCTTCATGTGTGGCGGCAGGCGGGCCCGGGTTCGGCCGGTGAGTTCAAGCGGTACCTAGCTCCGGACGTGAGTCCGGATATGTCGTTCCTCGAGATGCTGGATGTGCTGAATGAGCGGCTGATCGGTGAGGGTGAGGAGCCCATCGCCTTCGAACACGACTGCCGCGAGGGGATCTGCGGCACGTGCGGGATGGTGATCAACGGCGAGCCGCACGGCCCGAAGCGGATGGTCACCACCTGCCAGCTGCACATGCGCAGCTTCAGGGATGGCGAGGAGGTGTGGATCGAGCCGTGGCGGGCGGCGGCGTTTCCGGTGATCCGCGACCTCGTGGTGGACCGGAGCGGGTTCGACCGGATCATCCAGGCGGGGGGGTACATCTCGGTGCGGGCGGGGAGCGTGCCGGACGCCAACGCCATCCCTGTCCCCAAGCCCAACTCCGACCGCGCAATGGATGCGGCCGAGTGTATCGGGTGTGGGGCGTGTGTGGCGGCGTGTCCCAACGCATCGGCCATGTTGTTCACGGCGGCCAAGGTGGCGCACCTGGCCTTGCTGCCGCAGGGCCAGCCTGAGCGCTACGACCGGGCGGCGCGGATGGTGGCGCAGATGGATGAGGAAGGGTTTGGCTCCTGCGCCAACCACGAGGCATGCGAGGCGGCGTGCCCCAAGGGGATCAGCACCGATTTCATCGCGATGCTCAATCGGGATCTGCTGAAGGCGGTGGTGAAGGGGTAGGGGCGGTCCTGCTCGCCGCCGCCAACGCGGTCCGGACGGGCAACGCGCGGGTCCCCTGATTCGAGGTAACCACATGGTTCGCGTTCTGCTGATCGGTCTCGGCGGCTTTGTCGGTTCGATTCTCCGGTACTGGATGAGCGGGATGGCCCACGCCATTGCGCCCCGCACCGCGTTTCCGGTGGGCACGCTCGTGGTCAACGTCGCGGGGTGCCTGGTGCTGGGGATGCTCTCGCAGCTGGCCGAGGCGCGGGGGTTCCTCACGCCGGATGCGCGCGCGCTGATCGTGGTAGGGCTGCTCGGGGGGTTCACCACCTTTTCCACCTTCGCGAACGAGACGGTGGAAGCGTTCCGGGATGGTGCGTATGCGGTCGCCGGGGTCAATGTAGTGGCGAGTGTCACGGCCTGCCTGCTGGCGGTGTTGGTGGGTCGATCCGTCGCGTACACCATCTGGGGGTAGGCCGATGTCGGTGCCACATGAGGGCTCACTGCTGCGGCTGTTTGTGGGTGAGGATGACAAGCACGACGGCAAGCCGCTGTACGAGTGGCTGGTGCTGAAGGCCCGGGAGCGGGGGCTGGCCGGGGCCACGGTGCTCAGGGGCATCATGGGGTTTGGGGCGCACAGCCGCCTGCACACCTTCAAGATCGAGCGGCTGTCGCTGGACATGCCGATCGTGGTCGAGATTGTGGACGAGCGGACCAAACTTGAAGCGTTTCTTGCCGAGATCGACCCGCTCATTCATGAGGGTCTGGCGACACTGGAGAAGGCAGAGGTCCGGTTCTATCGTAGCCGCGGGGACCGGGAGGGCTGAAGTTGGCGGTTGGCGGCAGGTCGATCAGGCGGACGGCCACCCGAAGCTGTTTTCAATGGGATTCGTCTTTCATCGAACAGGAACCGGAACGGCATCAGCCGCCGCCGAGTAACCGCGCAACCCGTTCATTCTCCGCAATCCATCGGTTGACAGGTCCGGGCAGGTTGCCTTACCGCAACAATCGGAACCCCGCTACCTCAAAGTGCCGGTCGAAGGCGAAAGCGTGCGTGATCTTCTCCCGCCGCATCACCTCGAAGCTCACGGCGTCCACGAGGGAGAAGGCCTGGTCGCGAAACCGGTCGAGCCAGCTCCGGGCGTCCACGACCAGAGTCAGAGGCGCGTCCATCCATTCGTACGCCGAGTCCGCCAGCAGCCGGGTGACGAGGGTGCGGGCCGTGCCGGGACCCTTGGCGTAGAGCACGTGACCATGGAACTCGGCCAGCACCAGCGTTGTGCCCACCAGCCGCCCCCCTGTGGCGCGATGATGGTGCGCGAGCCGCTTGGCGTCCGCATGGTATTGATCCCGGGGCCAGGCAAGCGCGAGGAGCGCGCCGGTGTCAATCAGCGCGCGCACGCTTCTTCCCGCGGCGCGCGCGTTGCCGCTCAGGTGCTCCGTACAGGTATTCGTCGTGCCGCAGCGACAGATCCGGCGGGAGATCGGCGCCGTCGAGCGCGCCGATCAACGCATCGAGCGACGACCACGGCTGCCCTTCCGTGAGCGTCTCGTCCGCCATCCGGTGGAGCCCACGGCGGAGCAGCTCGGTACGCGCGAGCCCGGTCTGTTCCGCCATCTGCTCGAGGAGTTTGCGATCCCTGGCGTCGAGGTAGACCACCACCTGCTCTCGTACGCGCGCCGGTTTCTTTCTGGAGCTCATGAACGGCTCTCCCCGGGTGAAGCGTCCTGGCACGATATACTAGTACATCATACTAGTATACCGGGTTTCCCGCCAAGGGAAACGTTCAGGTCCTGGGGTTGTCGG
>CAZTIV010000114.1:0-4195 GCA_964613905.1 uncultured Gemmatimonadaceae bacterium
GGGAGCGGCTTCCCGGCCGGCAGGCCGACCGGCCGGCGTGCGTGCTCTGGGCGCCGCTTCCACCGGAGCTTCGCGAGCGCCACGCTGCGGAGCTACGTCGCGGCGTTCTGCACCACGAGTGCGGTCCGGTTCGCCCAGTCTCACCGGGTCGTCGCCGGCCGTGCTGCGCCGCCCGGGCGACGGCAACTGCCACGATCCGTCCGGCAGCTGTTCGCCCAAGGGAGGTGCACGGTTCGTCGCGCGCGCTGGAGCGGACGTCTCTGTGGCTCGGCGACCGGTGGTCGAAATGGTTCTCGATTCCGGCGCCACGCTTCCCGCGCTCGCGGTGGTCACCGTACGCGTCCTCACACGCACCGGATCAGCCAGCAGGCCGAACCGGTCGTCGGTGGACTTGAAGGTGTAATCGGGCGTGGCCCGCGTGAACCGCGCCGGGCGATGGACGTGCACGAAGGGCCGGTGCACGTACACCGGGTAATACACCGGATAGTGGTAACCGACCCAGGGCGCCCAGCAGTCGTAGCGCCAGGGACCCCAACCCGAGTAATAAGTGCTCCAGCAGCTGGACGGCCACAGACCGTAACTCACGCCGTACCAGTACCGCGTGCGGTGACGGGTGAACCAGAACCGGTAGTCGGCGTGGTAGCCGCCGTACCACGACGCGTGGTATCCGGTGCTCCGCGCCCGCGCCACCTGACGCCCGATTACATAGCGCTGGACGTCGTACGAAAAACGAACTCCGGTCGCCAGGCTCTGGGCGAGCGCCACGAGGTCGGCCTCGGGGTCACCAGTCATCAGCCAGTCCGGGGCGCGGTAGTCCCAGTGGCCGTTGAGCGTGAGCCCGGTGAAATCAAACGGATCGGGCGACAGCACCGCGAACACGGTGCCCGCGCCGGACGCATCGAATACGCGAAACGCCTCGCGGTCGGAACGTCCGCGGATCTCGTAGTCCTGATGCGCGCGCACGAAGTTGTCGTCTATCGGGTCCAGCGGGAACAGCACGCGCACCCGACCGTTGGGCTCGACGTGCATGATCAGGAGGTAGCCATCTTCACCGGCTCGGGTGTAGATCCGCACCCGGTCACCGCGCTCCAGCATCTCGTCGCGATCGAACCAGACCCGGACTCCCGGCTGCGCGTACTCCTGCGCGGCGGCTGTCGGAGCCGACACGGCAAACGTCAATCCGATGATCGTGAGCGTGAGTGGAGCGTTCATTTGCGCCTCCTCAGGTGAGTATTTGCTCTACACCACCAATTGCGCAAGGGTCCCTGCCCTGAAAATGCGACCGGCGCCCCGCGACAGGAGGCGCCGGCCCGCTGAGGTCAGTCGAGTTCGTCATCCTCGTCGCGCGGCACGCGTACCCGTTTCGGGAGCAGCTCGCGCTCCCTCGGCAGGGCCAGCACATCGCGGCTTGCATCCGCCAGCGCACCCAACCGATCGACCAACCCCAACACGTCCAGCACGTTCGCCCAGGCACCCATCGATACGCCCGGGTCGCCGCGCTCGATCCGGCCCACGGTCACGTGCGAGGTCAGCGCGCGATCGGCCAGCTGCGCTATGGTGATCAGCCGGCGGCGGCGAGCATCCCGGATGTCCGAACCCAGCTTGCGGAGCGCCGAGTCGGCTCGGGGTAACGATGGTGGAGCTCTTCGCGGCATGAGCGTCTCCAAAGTGGTCCGAGGGTTGGTGCGTACTTTTTTGCCAATTCAGACAACAGCAACTATAAATTATCTAATCTCACTTTACTATAAACTATAGTTTCTATCACTGCCAACGCTAGTTAGTTACGCCCCCCCCCGCCCATTGCCTCTCTAGTATGGGTTTGCTAACTGGAATATTCGGCGCCCCTTAATTATTCTCTTGGCATGACTATACCTTTCCCCACCCTGCTGGTCATTGGCGCGCTGACCATAGCGGCCGAACCCCTGGCCGCCCGCGAAATCCCCTATTTTGCCCGCAAGTACGGCGTCGAGTGCCGCCACTGCCACGTCCTGCCGCCCAAGCTCAACGCGTTCGGCGAAGCATTCGTCGCCAACAACTATCGGATGCCGGGCCTCGTGCCCCGCGCGACGCTTCCAGTCGCACTCTGGGTCAGCGCCCGGGCCGACACGCCGCCTCCCTCGGCAGATGATGCTCGCCGAGTCCTGAGCTATCTGAACCGCGTCGAGCTGGTCTCCGGTGGGAGCGTCGTGGCGCCGTGGCTGTCGTACTTTGCTGAGTGGCGTGCGGTCTCGTTCGAGCCGCGCGCCGACGGCACGTTGCGCGACCGGTCCGGCCGGTTCGAGGACCTGTTCCTGACCGCCCTCGCCGGGCCGTTGGAGCTGCAGGTTGGCCAGTTCCGCCAGGTCGAGCAGGTGGACGTAAGCCGGCGGTTGAGCGTATCGGAACCGCGGTTCTTTGCTGCGGGTCTGCCGGGCCCGGAGGCGCCGACCGCTCGGCGCACATCGCTGCGCGGGTTCTCTCTTTCCGGCCGCGCCCCGGCTCTGCGGGCGGGGTGGATCCAACCGATGCGGGACAACTGGGAGTGGCGCAGCTTCGCCACCCTTCCCTTCCCCGGCGAACTCTCGATTCCGCTCACCGGTGAGGCGCGCCGCGAAGCGAGCCTCGAACTGGAACTCCGACCCAAAGGAATCTACGTGGAGTCGTTTGTGCGCCGCGGCGTCACGTCGCTCGGCGGCCACGCGTTCTGGGACGGCCCCGACCGCCATCTCGCCGGCGTCGTGGGCAGCACCGGGAACCATCAGATCTTCCTGACCGGCGGCCTGGGGATGGATCGTGTCTCCGGCACAAGGCGCGCCCGCTGGATGATCGAAGCGGAGATCTTCCCGGAACCGGTGGGGGGGTTGGGCGTGCGGGTTGAGCACCGCAGCAATGAAGGATCAACACCGGCGTTCGTCACCTACGCCAACGCGCATCTGCCCGGCACGTCATACACGGTCAGGCTCACCGTGGAGCAGCGGTGGCAACGCGATCGCAACGCGCTGCTTGTAGAGCTGGGAGCTGTTTTCTAGCCCCAACGCACTCGCGAGCTTCTCTCACGATCATCCAGAACAAACCGGTCGCGTGCCGGCATCACAATGGCCGCGAGTGTGCCGGCATCCATTACCGCGTTCGCCGGAATGATTTCATTCACGTGCAGCAGATGCGCCGTGAGCGCGTACACCTGCTCATCAGTGAGCGATCCGGGCCGGTCAAAAGGCATCGTGCGGCGAATGTACCCGAACAATGTGGGAGCGTAGGGCCAGTAATTGCCAATGGTCCGGTTCCAGCCCCTCGGATCCACAGGCTCACGGCCCACCAGCCGGTTGCCGGCCGGTGTTCCAGGCGGATGGATGGGATGACAACGAGGGAGATAAGGTACTTCCCGGGCCGCGAGCCGGTCAGTCCCATGGTCGTTCACTTGCTCGTTCGTACGAGAGGAAACAATACTTGACCATGCAAGGCGCCATCCGGTGTTGAAGATCAAGGGTGTGCTGTTCGACCTCGACGGCACACTGCACGAGGACGGACGGCCGCTTCCCGGAGCGGTCGACGCCGTGGCCCGGATCCGTGCAGCCGGTGTCCATATCCGATTCGTAACCAACATCTCCCGCCGCCCGCGCCGCGCCGTCTTCGAGGAACTCCGTTCCATGGGATTCACCGAGGACATCGAGGAACTGTACACGGCGCCCGCGGTTGCGGCCGCGTGGCTCGGTGCCGCCGGGCTCACGCGCGTTGCGCTGGTTGTACCTCCGGAGACGCATGAGGACTTCTCGACGCTGGAGGTCGTGAGCAAACGGCCGGAAGCAGTAGTTGTGGGTGACCTGGGTGATACCTGGGAGGTGGCAACGTTGAACTGCGCGTTCCGCTGGCTGCTGGACGGGGCGCGGTTGGTAGCGCTTCAGAAGAACCGCTACTGGAAGCGGGAGGGTGAGCTGGTGCTGGATGCCGGTCCGTTTGTCGCGGCACTCGAGTACGCTGCCGGCGTCGAAGCCACGGTAGTGGGCAAGCCGAGCGAGGCGTTCTTCCGGACGGCGGTGGAGAGCATGGGGCTCGATCCGCGCGATGTGGCGATGGTGGGTGATGACGTCGTGAACGATGTGGGCGGTGCGCAGGCTGTCGGGTGTCGCGGCGTGCTGGTGCGGACGGGGAAGTACCGGGATGGGGATGAAGAGCGAGGGCCCGTCACGCCGGACGTAGTGGTGGGTTCCGTGGCGGA
>CAZTIV010000115.1:0-4062 GCA_964613905.1 uncultured Gemmatimonadaceae bacterium
ATGGCCCCGCGAGGCGACGCGGGGAAGACATGCTCTCGCATTTGCGGGCGCAGCTCTTCCGTTCGGTCGGTGCTAATGTTCTTCGCTGGAGTCAGCGTCGGCGATCAGTGAATCGGGTGGCGACACGGGCCTGAACGGCAGCGGCATGGAGAACCGCTTGCGCGCCGACAGGGCGAAGCGCAAGGACGGGTCGGCTCCCCACACGGGCGGGGCGTGATCCACCCCTATCGTGATCAGCGTCTGCTGGGTGACAGGGACGCCGAAGCTCGCCCAGAAGCCCGGCTGTCCGCCGAATGTGTAGCCGCGGGTGGCCCAGGCTCCGCCGGCCACTTCGTAACGAGCAAGGTTCAGAGAGCCAACCAGGTCCGCGCGCTGTGACGTGCGCGTCCCGTTCTGCGAGTGGGTGAAGCCGAGCGACGCGGTGCCAGCAGTGCCGTTCCACCGCATGTCCCCGCGGTAATATGCCATGCGCGTGCGGAGCGAGTCCCTCTCCTGGGCCCCTATGTCGGCGCTGCCACTGATCGCAACCGGCCCCAGTGGCGTGGCGCCGTTCAACGATATTGAGCGGCGGATCGTTCGTGTGGAGAACTGCGATTCGCGGTAGTTCCAGCGGGTCTCTATCCGACGCGGTCCGAACTGAAGCCGCACTCCCTGCGACAACCCCTCGCCCCGACTCTGATATGAGCGGCCGACAGTCTCGGAGGAGTTGCTGTGTGCACGGGCGACGGCAAAGAGAGGACCGGCTATTCTGAGACTCCCATCCGCGTTCGCCTGATTGCTCTGGATGTAGATCCCCTGAAGCGTAGGGGGCATCCGCCGCCAACGAAGATTGAGCGTGGCTTTCCGCGGCACTGTCAGGGAATAGGCGGCTTCTCCCGAGAGGCCGCTCTCGCGATCATCGGCAGCGTTCGCCAGGCTCAGACCGCCGGCTCGCGCCGTGAAACGGTGCGTGCGGTTCGGCTTGAATTCGAGTTCGAGGCCGCCGCCTCGTACCCGGTTCGATGCCGCGGGGCCGCTGAACGCTTCCTCGATCTCGAGCTGGTCCTCGTCGTCGGCGCTCAGCGGCATCTGCTGGACTGGCGGCAGGGTTGTGTAACCGCCCTCCGGACGCCCGAAATCGGACGCCGCGAAGGCGATGAGCAGCGTCCTCGTTCTGATGCCTGCGCGCGCACGAACAAGGTGTCCGGCAGCGGGCGCGTCGAACTCCGATGGCCTGGTGATCGTGATCTCGGCGAAGCGCCTCCCGGTTGCGTACTTCAGATTCGCACCGACCCCTTCGACAAACGGGCCTAGAATAGAGCTGCTCATCGATGGGAGGAGATTGCCGAACGTGAAATTCCAGTTGTCGATGTTGAGCTGGCCGTCGATCTGGGTCCGACGCTCGTCGTACCTGTAGTTTGACTGGTTGTCGCGCAAACCGCGCTCGTAGGAGAAGGACAGGTTGCGGCGCTCGGCGAACTCACTTGCAACCTCAAAGGCACCGAGGGACTGCGCGTTGTCGATCCCTCCGCCGCCCAGCCTCCACATTCCCAGCCGCGCTGAGCCTGACAGCGTGCGCATGTCCGAATCGCTCGCACCGCGCGAGTCGCTCAATACCGAGACGTAGGTGCGCCCCTCCACTACGCCCGGCTCGCCTGCGACCTCGACGAGCAGGCGCACCAGCTGCCGTGATCCTTCGTCCGCGTCTTCGGGAACAAGGAGGGTGAGGTCGCCCTGGATCTCGTCCCACGCCTCGAGGAGCCAGTCACGCTGCTCCAGCTCCTCGGGGTTTGCCAGCCTCCATCCGGGACCTGCGGCCACGCGCAGGCGCAAATGCTCGTCCGTCTCCTCGTTGCTGACGATCGTGAAGCGCAGCCTTACCCGACCCCCTGGCGCGGCTGCGTCCGGACGCGGCACTACCTGTACCAGCAGGTCTTTCACGCTGGCGGACGTGGGCTGCGCCGCCGGTTCCACAGCCATGGCCCACACGTCGACCGTTTCGTGCTGCCCGTTGGACCAGCGCAGCGAAAGTCGGGCAGCGACGAAGCGCCCCGGAGGCTGCTGCGTGTTCACCCTGAGCTGCAGCGTGGTTCGCAGCTCGTTCGCTGCAGAGGGATCCCATGTGAGCGGGCCAGTGCGGCCGCCGGTCAGCTCCACACCCGGAACCGGTTGGATCTCGTATGTCACGATCCCCGGGGGGCGATTCTCCGTGGGGATGACTACCGTGATGGTAGCCGGCTCTCCTGCTACGACCGATGTGGCCGATGTGGCCGAAGGGGCTTGCGCTCCGGCAAGTGCGGGCACCCAGGGGCCGACGGTGGTCACGAACGCGGCAGCCGCGAACCTCCCGCGCCAGAGAGGGGTCATCAATCCGGCCCGGAGAACCTGCACTTCCGCACCGCTCCGGTACGAGCGGTAAACCTGTGCCCGCGCGCGGGGCGCAGCGTCGCCCTCAGCGCTTGCGCGTCCGCGCGATTCCACGTGAGCGATCCAGTTCGGCCGCCGACGATTTCCACGACCGGCGAGGGCTCGATTTCGTACGTGACAACGCCAACAGGTCGGTTGTCGGTGGGAAGGTTGACGATGATCGTGACAGGCTCCCCAGCAACTGCTTCGACGGCAGGCGCTGGGTAGCTGTCAGGCGACGGTGGGGCTGAGTGCACACCGGGGGCAGCGCTCGCTGGCAGGATTTGAGCGGCGCTTACAACCAGCGGGGAAACCAACCCGCCGACTGACACAAGAATGACAACTGGGCGCAATAGCGGTGGCACACTTAACTCACTGGCACCCGTAATGGAGAATGCCCCCGGTGGGCTCCAATTGGAGCCCACCGGGGTATTGCGAACAGAAGACCTCGCTAAAAGTCGAACGTGAGGCCCGGGAAGCCGTCAGCTGAGATTGTCAGGTCGTACGAGATGTCCTCGATTACTACGCTCTGGTTGCCAGGGCAGCTCAGCGTCGAGGCGACACTCGCAACAAACACGTTGTTCAGAGTGGTCTGACCGTTTCTCACCGGCACACTGAAAGCCGCATTCACATCAATTGCTTCCTGCTTATTGGCGGCCTGGGGGGTGTTGCCTTTTCTGGTGTAGCAGCGTGAGGAGACGTGAATCGTCCCGGTCACAATGAAGTTAACCCCCGTCGCGTTGCCAAGCCCGGTGGCTTTGCCGCTGAGAAGAAGGTTGGTCCCCTGCAGGACGAGTGTGGGTCCTGTGTTCCACTGGCCGTTCTGCGCCAGAGCCGGACTCGTGACGAGTGCCAGCGCCACAGCCGTGCCGATGACGGCCGACAGGAACTTCTTGCTCGATCTCATCTGATCCTCCACTCCTAGAAAAAGGTACCGGCTGAACCGCCGGCGAGTCTTCTTCGGTAGCCTGGCGATCTCATTCGAGACCCATGGCTTTGCGGACCGGCCTCGCGACCGGGGTGCCCTTTCGGAAAGTGGGCTTGTTTTGCGGACTACTTTCTCTGGCGATCGTCCGCTTCCCGCCAGAGGGTGGCGTTACACCGGTAATCGTGCCGGCACGTTCCCATTCTGCCGCGACGAGCTCAGCATCGGGAACGGAGTGCATTTACCGCCCGCTCGGACTAGTGGCGTCCTGACGGTCGAGTTTCTTCGAGATTTCCGAATGGAAAGCGTGCTTTCCACTGTCATCAGTCGGCGTTAACGTACCGCGCCAAAGGTTGTGCACCATCTGTCAATAGTTATAGGGATTTCCGTATAACCCTTGACACAGTGCCTCACACCCCGCTCTCAACGTGCACCCGATGTTTCTTCACACCTCGAATTGATGTCGCGCCGGTCACTGGCCCGGGAGCCCCCCGCATCTGCGGGCCAGGCACAAAGCGGCCACGACCGTGGCCATCTGCAGCTACAGCAACAGGTTATGCCCCTGCTGCCGGACGTGCGGACGGAGCGACTGATCGCGGTTGCGCGTCTGCTGCTCGCGGTCTGTGGGCTTTTCGCGATGGCAGTCGATCCACCGCGGTTTGGAGCAGACCCCGCTCAAGCGTCCGCGATGCTGCTTGGGTACACCGTCTATGCGACGGGAATCATCATCGCCCTGCGGCTGGCCCACGAAC
>CAZTIV010000116.1:0-4001 GCA_964613905.1 uncultured Gemmatimonadaceae bacterium
ACCAGGTAGTGCCGTTGGCGCGGCCGCCGCGCTCGGTGATCTCCTGCGCGATGTTCGGGAACCGCGGTGTGCCCTTGAAGACGAGATGCTCGAGCAGGTGTGCCATGCCGGATTCGCCGTAGCCTTCGTGACGGGAGCCCACGAGATACGTCACATTGATCGTCGTCTGCGGACGTGACTGATCGGGGAACAGGAGCACGCGCATTCCGTTGGGAAGTGCATACTCGGTAATGCCCTCGACGGTGGTGACTTCGGTGGCCCGCGGTGGTTCCGGAGCCCTCTGCGCGCCTCGGCGTTGCGCCTCGGCCTCTGACGGCCACGCGGTTGCGAACGCTGCTGCCAGACCCACTGATACTGCAAAAGCCCTGATTCCGTAAATCCGTCGCATGGGATCCTCCAGCGTTTGAGTCGGTCAGTCGGGGCGCCGGGATTTGAACCCGGGACCTCCTGGTCCCAAACCAGGCGCGCTACCAGGCTGCGCCACGCCCCGGCATAACAAAGGAAAATAGACCCTTGAGACCGGCATTCGGAAGTAGAGCGTGCGTTTGGCAGGGCGGTTCCGCATGTGTAGCTTACGGTCCTCCATGCCCCCATGTTCCATTTCGGCCATGCGATGGCTTGTTACGGTGTTACTGGTTGCAACGCCCGTTGCTCAAGTTGCAGCTCAGGTGGCTATCAGTCCCGGCACGATGCGGCCTGGCCACTGGGAGCGGATCGCTCTGCAGGTGGCCAACACGGGAGATCTCGCAACGGTCCAGGTAGCGGTTCGGGTTCCGGATGCGGTTACTATCATCGGGTTGGACGCTCCAGCGGGATGGACGGTCGAGCGCATGGCGCCGACCGATACGTCATCTCAGCAGATCGTCTGGTCTGGAGAACTTGAGCCCGGCAGCTTCCGTGAGTTTGCGCTGCTCGGGCGACTTGCCGCTGACGTCCGCCGCCGCGAACTGGTGTTCCCCGTAGGGATCATCAAGTCTGACGGGTCGGTGATTGCGTGGGTCCGTGGCGGCGATGCCCCACCTCCGATGATTCTCATCAGGGGCACCACTGTGATTACCGGTTGGGGAGCGATCGCGCTGGCAGGTGCCGCCTTCGGAACGGCGGTGCTGGCGTTAGGCTTCGCTCTCGCGCGACGGCCGCGTATCTGAGGTCTCTTCCGCGTCGCGACGCCTGGTATACCACCACACACCTATCACGATTCCGAAGAACACGATGGGTGTGAAGGCGAACATGGCACCCACCCAGAACATGCTGCTCTCGAGGCCGTGGTTCATCGGCGGAGGAATCGGGCCAGGTTCTTGAGATAGTAGCTCAGGGCCAGGGCCGCCATCCCGAACGAAATCCCCAGGGCCAGACTCAGCATCCCGCCAGTGCTCTGGAAGGCAGCCAGGAGCCAGACGGCCACCCCAAGACAGAAGACGATCGCCGTAGCAATCAGAAACCTGTGAAAAGTGATCATGAGTTGTGGTCCGTGCCGAGCATGATGAGCAACGCCGGCAGGTATGCCAGCGATGCATGGAATAGACGCCGGGCCCTCACGGGAGTGGGCCGTAACGCCGCGGCTAACGTGAGTGCCAGGAAGAGCGCAGAAAGGATGAGCGCGCCGGCGAAGTAGCGTGTACCGGCGATGCCCTGTGCCGAGGGCAGTAGGCTTGCCGGAACAAGAGCCGCTGCATAAACCGCCGCGAACGCAAACGTGAGACGTCCGTCCGGGTCGTCCACACTCAGCATGCGGAGACCGGCCCGTTTGTAGTCATCACGGTACAGCCAGGCCAATGCCAGGAAGTGGGGCAGCTGCCACAGAAACATGATGGCAAAGAGCCCGGCGGCTTCTATCCCCAGTGTGCCACGGGCGGCGGCCCATCCTCCAACAATTGGCAGCGCTCCGGGCACCGCACCGATCAGCGTGGCGAGCGTGGTGGTGCGCTTGAGCGGCGTGTATATGTACACGTAGGACAGCAGTGTGAGTGCGGCCAACACGGCGGAAAGCGCGTTTACGAGCATCGCCAGGTACAACACGCCGCCTGCACCCGTACCCCAGGCGAACGCAGTTGCCGCTCCCACCGACATCCTGCCGGACGGCAGCGGCCGGTTCCGGGTGCGGTTCATCACCGCGTCTACGTCGCGTTCGGAGACCTGGTTGAGCGCGTTCGTTCCGGCGGCCACGAGCATGGTGCCCAGCAGCAGATGGAAGAGCAGGAACGGTCGATCAACCGGCGGGCCGGCAAGCCAGAAGCCGAGTCCGGCGGTGAGCATCACCAGCAGCACGATACGCGGCTTGGTGAGTTCGATGTACGAGGCGGACACTACCACACGAGTTCGGTCAGGACCGCGATGACTATGATCACGGTGAGTGGCAACGGCGCTATCGCGAAGATGCGCATACGGAGCTTCTCGTATTTCAGGTGCATGAAGTACAGGGCCACCAGCAGTGCCTTCCAGATGGCTAGCCCAACCAGCAGAAGGATGAGCACCTGCTTGGACCAGGGCAGGAAGGCGACGCCCACCTCGATGGCCGTGAGGACGGCCAGGCCAAGCCAGACCCCCCAGTAGTTCGGATGGCTGTGTCCCTCGGTCGCATGCGCTTCGCTCATGGGTCCCCCGGTGCTCATACGAGGTAGACGATGGTGAAGAGAATGATCCACACGAGGTCGACGAAATGCCAGTACAGGCCGATCACCTCGACGCCCCGGTGGTCGGTGGCGGTGTACTTGCCCCGGAAGGCCTTCCAGGTGACGAAGATCATGCAGATCACGCCCATGCTGACGTGAAAGCCGTGAAAGCCGGTCATGGTGTAGAACGAGGATCCGTACACGCCCACGGATTCCGGCAGCGGCGCACCGTCCTTGTACGGCAGGCCGACCGCGGCGGTTTCGGCGAGCATGCTGCCCTCCCGATAGCCGTACGGCAGGAATCCGTGTCCGATGAGCTCCAGGTATTCGTAGACCTGTACGCCAACGAACGCGGCGCCGATCAGCACCGTGGCCACGAGCCAGAGCTTCAGGCCTTTCTGGTTCCCGTCCTGGATGGCGGCGAACGCCTTTACCATGGTGACAGAACTGCAGATGAGCAGGAAGGTGTTTACCGCAGTGACCGGAACGTTCAGAATCTGGTCCGGCTCGGCGAAGGCATCCGGATGAGCGAACCTGAGGATAATGTATGAGCCGATCAGGGCCGTGAAGAACATGACCTCCGACCCGAGAAAGACCCACATGCCGAGCTTCTCGTTGTAGACCCCTGCCCCGAGTTCGCGCTGGGCGGGCGGGTGCATCGCGGCGGCGTGCGCCATGGCGGCCTCCTCAGCCCGCGGCGGGCCGGGGTGGTGTGCCCCCTGCCGCCTCGAGGTTCCGGTTCTGTGGCAGATAGTCCTCCTCCACCAGCGGTGAACTGTATTCGTACGGTCCGTGGTATACGGTGGGCACCTTGTCTCCGAAGTTTCCGTGAGGCGGCGGTGAGGGCACGGTCCACTCGAGAGCGTTGTCCTTCCACGGGTTGTCCCCGGCCTTCTCGCCGCGGAACCAGCTGATCACGAAGTTGAGCGCAAATATGATCTGCACCGCGAAGAGAAGCAGGGCGCTGATCGTAATGAACTGGTTCACACCAGACAGGTGCTGGAGAAATTCGTACTGCGACGGATCGTAGATCCGGCGCATGTGGCCGTGCACGCCCAGGTCGTGCATGGGGAAGAACGTGAGATTATAGAAGATGAACGTGAGGACGAAGTGTGTCTTTCCCCAGAAGTTGTTCATCATCCGGCCGAACATCTTGGGATACCAGTACGTGATTGCGGCAAAGAGCGCGAAGAGACTGCCTCCGAACAGGACGTAGTGAAGGTGTGCCACAATGAAGTAGGTATCGTGGATATAGATATCCACCGGCGTCGAGGCCATGAAGATGCCGCTCAGCCCGCCAATCACGAACAGTGCCACGAACGAGACCGCGTGGAGCATGGGCACCGTGAACTGAATGCTGCCCCGCCACATGGTACCCATCCAGTTGAA
>CAZTIV010000117.1:0-3971 GCA_964613905.1 uncultured Gemmatimonadaceae bacterium
CGTGAGGACCGACATGGGACCCTCCTTGCCCAAGTAGTGTGTGGGGCCGTCTAACTTGTAATTGACCCGCAAGGTACTCTCACAAAACACCGCATTTCACCGCAATTCTAGGCAGTCTAATCCAATCTCCGCGATGCTGGCTCCAATTGCCAAGGTACCGCTTGGCAACAACTTCAACAATCTGGGACGTGCGGGGAAACGTAGCCACGCAAAGCAGGCTAATTCCGCATGCAGCCTGATCCGCCACGGCATGCCGACTCGACTGCGCTTCAAGGCCGAGCCGCCCCGCCCTCGTTGCCCATTATGCGACACGGGGACGGTTTGCGGAAGTTCCTGCTGTTGCGTTGTTGGACACGGCACTGCTGACGCCCGAATGAACCTCCCCGTATCTACTTGGTGGATAGGGGGCCAGGGGGGGTGAGGAAACACGAGGAGGGTTCCGAAATAGTCCGGGCAACTTCAGTTTGGCGAGGGCTTTCGAGTCACGTGAGTCGAATACACCATCAGTTCTTTGTCCTGGCCAACAGCAGGTCGCGATAGGCGCTGCGGGATATCCGGGAGCTGTTGGGATGGGGGGGCGCTGGTGAGGAATCCGGGCGGAGGAGTACGAGTTACCGGCTCGCGGACCAGTAGAGGATGTCCGGATCGAGATCCACGCCGTTCGGCCAGATGATCGTCCCAGCCCTTCAGCCCACCGCCTCGAGTTTGACGTCATCAGCGCGGCTGGAGCCTTCAAGCGCTGAACCCACGACGGGAGAGAAACTGCCCGTCACAGGGTTGTAGAATCCCAGGCTGCCAGGCACGATCCTGGGGAACCGAGTAGGCTGGGGAATGGGCGCACCGAGCTCCAACAGCTTCCCGAAATAGGCAGGCTTCATCGCCGTGAGGCGATCCAGGGCCTCCCGATCCGTGCCCCCCTGTGCCATGCAGCCGGGAAGATCGAGCAGATACGCCGCGTAGAGCGGCGTACCGTCCAGCTTCTGCTCTGTGGCCACGGCGATCGGGTAATCCTTCGCCATGAGCTCATCAAGATTCTGTTTCACTCTCGCCCGCTTCCAGGTTGGATTCTCAGCATTAAGGTGTCGATGATTGTCACGGCCCGCAAGGACACGGCGCTGTGAAGCTCGTCTGCCGGTTGTAATACCACGTTGAGGTCGGGATGTTCGGGGTGATAAACAAGCACGGTCTGCCATGTCATTCCCGTATCCAGCGATTCCTCCCGGAAATCGAAGAGCGACAACAACTTCCGAACATCCAGCCAGGACCACCCAGCCGGATCTGCACGCACCTCGTCCAGGAACGCACGAGCCTTCGGACCAGGCGACTTCATTTCGACAGCGATGGCCCTTTCGCCACTCTGAGGTCGATACGCTGCTTCTCCGTTCCGTCCCAAAGCAGGCGGAAACAGTACCGACCCTGACTGCCGAAAGCTGTGCCGGCAAAACTGAGGATCTGGTTGAGGTGAACCGCTTCACCCGGAGGTATCTTCGGTACCTGTACTCTGGCCTTCCCATGCATGAACTCCTTACCATCTTCGTCCGTGAGGACGACCTCGAGATCATGCTCACCGGCGCCATCCTCGTAGTCGAGACGGAGTCGGAGCGCAAGCACCATCGACGGGTGTATCGCCGGGAAGTCCGCCACGAAGACTGTGTCAAAGATTCCCAGGATGTTGAGCTTCCCGGGAGGCGCGATGTTTGCCGCGTCCGCCAGTACCGCGAGTTGGACTTCCATGCCGTCTCTCTTGAGTTTCTCAGTGGTTGAGCCCTCTGATCCAGGACAAGATACCCGTTTACGCTGAAATCCTCGTCACCGAAAACGTTCGCGGCAGGATCAAAACTACGCGAGGTTCTTGGCGGTCCCGTTCGCATCCCTTACCCGTTTGCCCGCGATGTTGTCCCGGCGCTCGTATCCGCAGTATGACCACAAGAATACGGCTATTGCGCAAAGGGCGCCCCTGAAGACTGAGGTATGGGCAAACCTTCTACACCGCCCCCCTCAACCTCCTTGACGCCCACTCCCCAAGCAGCGCCGCCACGAGAAAGCCCAGCACCCACGGATAGACCGGCGGCCACCGGCGCGAAGGAACAGCGGGAGCCGATGTCGCGGGCCCCAACGCATCCACCAGCGCCGCCAGCGGCGCGGGATCCGCCGCCACCGGAGCCACCGGCCTGAGCGGACGGTACGCCGCAGCCGCCACCAGCCCGGCCCACCACTCACGATGCGTGTCCGGCGCACCTTCAGATCCACCCATCCGCCACCGCCACGTCTCCTGATATCCCACCTGTATCACCCGTCCCGACCCCACACGCCTGGCCGCCACCGCCACGCTGCCCTCCCGCCATTCGAGCGGAACCGCCAGAGGATCCAGCGGCTCGACCGGCACGAGCGGCAACGCAAGGCGCGGGGCTTCCGTCTCCACCGCAAAGGTGACCGGGCGCAGACGAGTCCCCGTTCCTCCGGGCGCCACCGCTGACAGCGGCCCCGCAACCACCTCGGCCGCCAGGATCGCTCCCCCACCCCGCCTGACGAATCCCACGATCTCCCTCGCCCGGTCCATGGCCGACGTGTCGAGCACCACCACGGCACCGTGCCTGGCAGTGTCCAGCGGTACCGGACGACCCTGGGTAACCCAAACCGACGGGCCGACGCCCATGCGGGCGTCCACCTCGTAACCCCGTTCCTCCAACGCCATCACCACGAACCGCGCCTCCCACCCCGCACGACCGTACACCACGACACGCCTCGGCGCGGCAGGCTCCGGGACGGCGGCGCTCGCCGCGTGACCGTTGGCCTCCACTTGCAACCCTCCCGTCGCCGCCGGCACACCGAACGCCGTACCCGCCAGCACCACGCTGGCCGAGTCGAGCGCACCGAGCGCATCATTCAGCCGGAGCCGTTCTCCCGCCGAAGCCGCCGCGCGCACCACCAGTCCGCCTGCCGGATCGCTCACCGGCTCAGCCTCCATCGCGAGCGGAGTGAAGTGGCCGGACCAGGCGACCGCAACGCCGGTCTGCCGGAGCGCAGCAAGCCATTCGCGATGAACCGGAGAGATCGCGCGCTCGACTACGATCACCAGCGTATCCGCCCCGGGCCTAACGCTCCACTCGGCCAGCCGGACGCCCAGGTTTCCCGAACGAACCGCCGCTACCGGAGCCCTGCGCGGCTCCGCCCACGCCCCCCACAGCAGCCACGCGAGCGCCGCGAACGCGGCGAACCTGAGCCCCGACTCAACGCGTGAGCGCATAGACCACGATGTTCACGCCAATACGGGTGTTATCCACCGACATGAACCGCTTGTTGTCCGGATGGTAATCCCACTCGGAGCTGTAGTCCTTGTTGCTGTAGAGCACCGCTATCCGCTCGTTCAGCACCACCGCGTCCAAATACCGGTGTACCAGGTTGTCCCCCCAGCCGTTCAGTTCGTGGCTCGTGGTGGGAGGGCCGTCCGGAAAGACGAAGAACGCCGAATAGAGCGGATGATCGTTGGACAACCGCGTGAGCGGCGCGATGGTGCGCGCGATCTCCTCGGTGGCGGTCCGGTGAAAGATCCCGTCTATGTCGTGGTTGTGATCGTCCATGAACAGAAAACCGCCGCGCCCGAGGAACGTCCGAACGTTGCGGCGCTCGGCATCGGTGAACCTCACCGGGAGGTGACCCGTGAGAAAGACGAACGGGTAGCGGAACAGATCCGCCGACGACAACGGCACGATGGCGCCGGTGGGCGCCACCGGGATTGAGGTGTACCGCGCAATGCTGTCTATGATATTGGCCGGCGCCCGCGGCGCGCTGTCCCAGTTGCCGGACTCGTACTGGGCCGTGGCAAAGACGAACTCGCTCACCAGATCCCCCAGTCGGGGAGTTCACTCACCGCCCGCGATGGCCCGGCCAGCGCCCGGCGGGCACGAACCAGCGGTTCGGTGGCGTTTCGGCCGAGCCGCAAGGCTGCAACGGCCTCGGCCAACGCGGCC
>CAZTIV010000118.1:0-3897 GCA_964613905.1 uncultured Gemmatimonadaceae bacterium
CGCTCCGCGCGAGCCGACTCGACCTGCGCGACGCAGTCGGCGCACGCGGTAAGATGAGTCTCGATCTCGTGGCGCGCTTCCGCCGAGGTTTGCCCATCCACGAATTCTGCGATCAGGCCGTCATCCAGATGCTTCATCGATCTCTCCCTGCGCTTCATACACGTTCAGCAATCGCTTCCTCGCCCGCGTGAGGGTGGTGCCCACCGCGCCGCGCGCGAGCCCGGTCTCGGCTGCTATCTCGTCGTAGGTGAGCCCGGCATCCCAGAGCAGCAACACCTCACGGTCCCGCTCGGCAAGCTCCTGCAATGCGGCTCTGATCCTGGCCGACGCCTCACGCGCTTCCAACTCGTGCTCCGGGGTCATCGGGGACTCGGCTGGCTCGCTCCTGATCAACTCCAGGTGGCGCCGTCTCCGCACCGCGGTCCGTGCCTCGTCTCGCGCCAGGTTAGTAGCAACGGTGAAGAGCCAGCTGCGCGGGTTGTCCGGCTCGTGATCCAACGCCCGCACAAACACCTCCTGTGCCAGGTCCTGCGCCCGGTCCGCATCCCACACCTTGCGGTACAGGAAGCGGACCAGGTCGCCCCAGGTTGCCGAGTAGACCGCCGCCCAATCCGTGGACACAACGCCAATCTACCGTCCGCGGAACCCGCGAACCACACGGTCCACTATCGCCGTGCCCGACTCGCCACCGCGCGCCACTCGCAGAGACAAACGCGCCCCGGCGATGGTGACTTCCTCGAACGCGCTGAGATAAGGCTTTAGTTCGGGGAGCCGCCTGACCAGTTCGAAGTAGGCCGCGCTGAACGGATCGACCGTAATGACGGTGAGCGAGTCGCCGTGCAGCGCGTCGGTCCACGTCCCGTTACGGTGCACGAATGTTCGGCCGGCAACGACGCGCACGTTACGGCCTGCAAGGTTGCGGTCTGCCGCATCCAGCTCGGCCATCGATCGCACGTCGCGCTGCCGGGCCTCTTCGCGCGAGCGGGCCACCGCGCCCGCGCCAACCGATGCGGATGGGCTCATGGCCCGGGCGGAAGTTTCCATGGGACGTACCTCGACGCGTCCGCCCGTCGCTACGTCCACCGGTTCCTGCACGAGGTAGGCGGTATAGGCACTCAGGATCCCGTACCGGAGCGCGGTACGCCGGATCTCTTCGATCAACTCGGCGTTGTGACCTTCCAGCCGAACACGCTGCTGGAGTGCGCCGATCTTCCGCGCGGCCCAGAGCCGCGGAATGAAGTCGTCGCCGCTCGCCTCGCGGGGAAACTCGGCCCGGATCGCAAAGCGCTCGGTGCCGCCCGCGCGGCGGCCGGCAACCGCAATCTCGAAACCACCTCGGCTTGTGCCTGGTGCGTAGCGTCCGAAGATGACCAGTTCCTCACCGCGAAAGAGATCGGGGAGGGGTCCCGGATACACTTCGGTAATACGCACCTGGGCATTGAGTGTGAGATCGGTCAGGACGGGATGATGAATCTTCGCGGACAGTTGGCCAAGTGCCGCCTCCACGTCCTCGCTGGGCTCGACGTACTCGGTGGCGCCGCGGCCGGCGGCCGACAGCCGGTCCAGCAGATAAGTGTTCACGTCGTACCCCACCCCGAATGCGAATACGCGTGAGCGTCCCCGCCGGGCCTCGGCCTGCTTGGCAATCCGCTCGGGATCACGCTCGCTCACCGTGGGCACGCCGTCGGTCAGGAATACCACTATGGGAAGACGCGACTCGGCACTGGATACCCGGAACGCTTCATCAAGCGCGTCGGCGATGTTGGTGCCGCCGCTCGCACGCAGCTGATCCACCCAGCGCTCGGCTTCACGGATCTGCTCCGCCGTGGCGTGCGTCCAGTCGTTCCGGTAGGTGGTGACACCGGAGCTGAAACTGATCAGCCGGAACCGGTCTTCCGGCCGCAGCGACGCCAGCAACTGTCGCAGTGCCGCCTGCGCCTGGAGCATCTTGCTGCCCGACATCGAACCGGAAACGTCTACCACGGCCGTGATATCACGGGGAGCCACCGGGCCCTGCGCTTCTCCAGGCGAGAGTGTCAGCATGAAGTATCCGTCTTCGCGGTCGTTCGGCCGATGCGTCACCAGGGTCAGGCCCACCACGTCGCGTGCAAGCGGGAAAAAGCAGACGAAGTCACCGGTGGCGAGGTCCTGTGGCCGCACGGTGATGCGATCGCCCGAGCGCGTAGTCGTCAGCTGATGCGTGGGAGAGAAGGGATCGTTGAACGCGGCGGCGTCGGCCACGATAGTTGCCGCGACGGGCACCATCTCAGCGGCCCCAGGGTGCCGCGACGCCACAGGCAATGCAGTTGCGGTGCGCCGTCCCGCGGCGTAGCGCAGCCGGAGCGCGTCGCCTGCACGCGTCAGGACCTGGGTGTAGCGCAGCGTGATCTTCCGAGTCTCGCCGGGTCCAATGGGAAAGACGCGGGCGCGAATGAGGCCGTGGCCCGCGAGCTCGATCAGCGCAGGATCGCGCTGTCGCCGGACGATCTCCTCGTAGATCTGTCGTGCGCGGTCTGCGTCCATCATCTCGCCCAGCAATTCCTCTTCACCCTGGAAGAGCGAGAAGTTTCCGAAGACCGCTTCACCGGGGAGCGGATAGAGGTAGTCTCCCTCGCCCAAACCCCCACCCGCGTTGCGGAACCACTCGTCCACGTGGACGTGGGCAATCCGGCCTTCGATGCGGATGGAAACGTCGGTCCGCACCTTCGTTATCTGCCACATCGGTCGGCCCGGTATGGGCTCGATCCACCCCTGGCCGAAGGCTGAGGTGGCGGTCAGCACGGCCAGCAGGGCCGTGATACAGGTCACACGCATGAGTCCCTCTCGGTTGAGTTGCTACAGGGAGGGACGTTTGAGGGGCCGTGAGATGCACAAGCAGGGTGAAGCGGCTTGACAATATGCGCCAGGATCCCGGGATCCGCATGGTGGCGCTGGCAATCCCCGTCCCCAGCCCGCATCTTTACCGCCAACTCCACCCAGGAATTTCATGTCGGGAATCACCCAGCGCCTCTCCACCGCCGTCGCCGACCGTTATCGCATCGAGCGGGAGCTGGGTGCGGGCGGTATGGCCACGGTCTATCTGGCCCATGACATGAAGCACGACCGCAAGGTCGCCCTCAAGGTGCTCCGACCCGAGCTCGCCGCGGTAATAGGCGCCGAGCGGTTCCTGAAGGAAATCACGGTCACCGCCAACTTGCAGCACCCGCACATCCTGCAACTCTACGACTCCGGTGAGGCCGACAGCTTCCTCTACTACGTCATGCCGTACGTGGAGGGCGAGTCGCTGCGCGACCGGCTGAACCGGGAACGCCAGCTCTCCCTGGACGATACGCTCGACCTGACGCGCGCCATCGCGAGCGCGCTCGACTACGCGCACCGGCGCGGCGTGATCCATCGGGACATCAAGCCCGAGAACATCCTGCTGGTGGACGATCAGGCCATCGTGGCGGATTTCGGGATCGCGCTGGCCGTCACCGCCGCGGGCGGCACTCGCATGACCGAGACCGGCCTCTCCCTTGGCACACCGCATTACATGAGCCCCGAGCAGGCCATGGGCGACAAGCACGTGGATGCCCGGAGCGACGTGTATGCTCTGGGCTGCATGGTGTACGAGATGCTGGTGGGTGAGCCGCCGTTCACCGGTCCCACCGCGCAGGCGATCATAGCCAAGGTCATCACCGAGAAGGTTCCCCGCCTCTCGCTTCACCGCGAGACCGTGCCTCCGCAGGTGGAGGCGGCCGTCACCCGGGCGCTGGCCAAGGTGGCGGCGGACCGCTTCAGCACGCCGCACGAATTCGTCGAGGCGCTCGGCCGGGGAGGGTACACCACGCCCACCGGTGTTGCCACGGGCCCCACGGCGCTGGAGTTGGCGCTCAGGCGTGCGGGCATGTTCATCCG
>CAZTIV010000119.1:0-3780 GCA_964613905.1 uncultured Gemmatimonadaceae bacterium
CAAAAGCCGCGGCCTGGTTCGCACGGGAGACCGGCACGATTCCGAATCCCTCCAAAACGGGTCTTCGGGTTCGTGAAGGATCACCAGGCCATGTTTCCGATCGCGGCGATGTGCCGGGTCCTCCGGGTCTCTCAGAGCGGCTTCTACGCGTGGCGCAACCGACGGCCCTCGGCCCGGGCGCGGCGGGATGCCTTGTTGACTCCGCAGATCGCGGCCTTTCACGCGCGCTCGGACGCGACGTACGGTGCGCCGCGGATTCTCGAGGATCTCCGCGAAGTCGGCCTGCAGGTCGGAGTCGATCTCACAGTTGCCGGGCAGGTGGCCGATATTGGTTTATGGGACGCCCTTGAAGGATTCATTGCAGGCGTCAACGCAGCAACCGCAATAGCAGACGCATTTCGCGCATGCCGGTAGATCCACGATCGCCTATGATTCAGCGTGTCCGCCAATCAGTGATCTTGGCACTGAAGCTCGGCGGTCTTGCGGCTGCAGTAGCAACTATTGTCTACTTCTTCGGCAATCCGAGTAAACTTGAGCAGGCAGGGCTTTCTCTTCCGGGATTGCTTGCCATTTATCTCGCTGTCGCCGTGGTCTGCGGCAGTTTGTATGGATTATTGCGGCCACTGGTACGCGGAAGAGTCAGTGCCGTTGTCGTTGCGCTGCTATGTACGCTGCCGGTTTATGTCGGGATATATTTTTGGGCGGCTGAGGGCCGCCACGACCTGGTGGGAGTTCTGCTCATCTGCCTTTTTTGGGGGTGGATGAGCTTACTTCTTGGTCTTGGCGCATACGAGTTTCTGGGATCCGCAGCAGCCGATTCGACGGCATCAGCCGCCCAAACGAAGCAGCGCGGGAAGTTTCGGGACCGTCGCAGGCAAGGCCGCTAAGCGTCGGAATGGTACAATGGCGACTGGGTCTCCCGAGTGGAGACCTTGGTCCCCGGCGGGGTGCGGGAAGGCGCAGGGGCGTGACGTCCTTCCCGAGAGCGGAGCCCACTCGCAGGTTGCGAGTCCCATCGCCAGTGTGGCGGAGGCTTCATGAAGAAGAGCCGATACAGTGACGAGCAGAAGAATAGCCGATTCTGCAGCAGGCTGGGGCTTAAGAGGCAGGTCCGGGAGCACTGTCGAAAGCACGGCATCACCGATGCAGACGTTCTATCGGTGGCAGGGCCAAGTAACGAGGGGTTAGTGGCGTCGGACGCCAAGCGGCTCAAGGCACTCGAGGATGAGAATCGCCGGCTCAAGAAGCTCGTAGCGGATCTCTCGCTCGACAACGGCCGCGAAATCGCGGTCGCTCACGGCGTCGATGCTGTTGCCTGCACCGCTCGACGATTTTTCGGCGGCTGCAAGAGCGGGCGTTATTGGTGAGAACTTCGCCGACCGGCGAAGACGCCCAACGGCCAGCGCCGCTTGTCGCATTTCGTCGCGCGACAGATCGGATGTGTCGCGCGACAAAATGCGACAGGATTCTTGCCCCCAGATGCGAAGTATCGATCGTGCCGTGAGTTAGCGGGTTCGCTGGTCTGGTCCTGGACCTGCTAAGGAGAAGAGGCGGTGCGCACCACTCCGGTGCGGCACCGCCTCTTCTGCATCGAGGGAATCGCCATGCGTCCGATGGGTTGACCGAGATCACGCGCTGCTGTGGTGCGGCCTGATGCGCGTTACCGCCACCCTGCTTCTGCTTGTGGTCGTCTGGAGCAACGGTGCCGCACAGGAGCGGGCACCGGCCGACCGGGGCCTCGTCTTCACGAATGCTTCCGGCGGCGAGATCACCGTGGAGCTGGCACCTGCGGTCGGCACCGGCTCCTGCAGCGCGATCGACGCCACGACGGCGATGCGGCACACGATTCCGGCCGGCCGGGCGTTCCGCGTCATCGCGGCCCACCCCGTCTGCTGGCGGCGCGTGCAGCCCGACGGCTCCGGTCCCTGGGAGAGGGTGCTCCCTCCATGGACCTCGCGGCAGACGATCACGCTGTCGTAGACGTGCCTCGGTCCACCGTCTCCCGCTTGCCGTCCGTCCCCCGACACGGAACTCGACCCATGCGCCTCCGCTCTCCTGCCACTCTCCTGCTATGGGTGCTCGCCGCGCTGGCGAGCCTGCTGTGGGGCCCTCGCGCCGTCGACGCGCAATACGATGATTTCCCCCCCGACATCTGGGTTACCCCGGGAGACACGACGTTCACGAGCCGCTACCAGACGATCTCGATCACGGCCTGTGACAACGTTATGCTCGAACCGGGGCCGGGGATTAGTCTCAATGGGTATGATGTCTCGTCCTCGTTCAGCCCGCCCGTACCGCAGGGTGTCCTGTGCTGGCAGATGTCTGGACAGGTGACGTTGATGCCCGGCTCCAACACGTTCAGCGTCTGGTTCTCCGACCCGAACTGGAACACGACCAATGCGCTGGTCTACTATACCTGGCTCGCGATCCCGGAGGTAACGCCGGACCAGGGTGCCGGTGTCAGTCGACGCCTGGCGCCGGGCAGTGGGTACACGCAAGCCTTCCAGATCTACAACCCAACGAATCCGAGCAAGCTCTACAACGTCACTGCCTCGTGCACCGGCGCCGCCTCGTGCTCCTCAGCGAACGACACGGTAACGGTGGCTCCGGGACAGACGAAGACCTATAACCGCGCCTTCACGCTCAACAGCGGCTCCACGGGCCGGCTCAGGATCACCGTGACGGAGAACGGCGTCCCCGCCCACACCGACACGGGCGCGGTGAATTTCACCGTGATGCCGCCGCAGACCGTGGCGGCCGTGGACACTGTCCCTCAGCCGGTCCCGCAGTTCACGACCGACACTACCAGGTTCCGCATCATCAACTGGAACGGGGCGACGGCGACAACGAGTGCCGATGCGCTCGCGCTCAGCTGCTCCTATACGGGTGCCGTGGTGGGGTGCAGCGTGCCGAGTCCGGCGACTGTCGCGCGCGACTCCGGGCAGTTCGTCGCCAAGGTGCTCGTGACCACCGGGGGCGTAGGGACCGGCACGATACGGCTCACGGTCGCGGGCACGCACTACGGTGAGCAGACGATCTACTCCTACGACCTCCGGAACGAGGTCCTTGTGAGTGCGGCACCGCACAACGGTGTGAACCGTGGCGGGTGTGTCCTCGACTGTCTGGACGCGGTCCTGAGCTATTCGACCCCGGCCTATGTGAGTCTCGACCAGCCTCGCTCCGTGACGATGGTGTACAGCTCCGCCAAGGCCGACGTGCGGGGAACGGTGCTGCTCGATGTGCACGACACCTCGAGCGTAAAGGCACCGAAGATCTCCCTCAAACTACAGGCGCCCAATGGGTCCCTGGTCACCTTCACCAGCGGCACCACGGAGCTTTTCTTCACAGGCGGAAGCGGTGTGGCGCGGATCGGCGGGCAGTTCAATGCCCACGCATTGGCGACCGGCGCCTACCCTTACACGGCGATCGTCACCAGCTACTGGAACGACGGGCTGACCAAGAGCGCGCAGTTGCCCATCCGTGTGCTGATCGTGAACGACCGGCAGAGCGCTTACGGCACCGGGTGGGGAATCGGCGGGCTCTCACGGCTCATCACCCACGGCGACTCGCTCGTTCTGGTCGATGGGAGCGGAGCGATCGCGTTCTTCGCGCACAAGCAGACGCTCGGGAATGGCGTGCGCGAGTACACGACCCCACCCGGGATGACGGGCGACCTCAAGCGCCTGGCGCAGGCGGATCCCAACGGTGTGCTGTACGAGCTCAGCGACCTGGACGGCAGTCTCGTGCGGTTCTTCTCGTCCGGCCATGTCCGGACAGTCG
>CAZTIV010000120.1:0-3753 GCA_964613905.1 uncultured Gemmatimonadaceae bacterium
GCGGCTGGCGCTGGGACCTGAGCTCCATCTGGGGCGGCAACAGCGTCGCGTACACGGTCCGCAACAGCAACAACGCGTCGCTCGGCGCGGAGAGCCCCACCGATTTCTACGCGGGCAGGGTTGCGGCGCAGCAATGGACCAGCAACGCGGAACTGTCGCGTGAGCTGCGTGTGCGCTCACTCCCGGTGAACGTCGCTGCGGGCGCGGAGTTCCGTATCGAACGCTATCAGATCAGGGCTGGCGAGCCGGACTCGTGGCGCGACGGCCGCGTACCGATTGCCGGCGGCCCGATGGCCGGCGGGCCTGCTGCGGCCGGCGCTCAGGGGCTGGTCGGGTTCCGTCCCCTCGATGAAGTCTCGCCGGAGCGCAGCAATTCCGCCGCGTACGTCGAGGTGGAGACACGACCGATCCAGCGGCTGCTGCTGCAGGCGGCTGGACGCCTCGAGGACTACAGCGACTTCGGCTCCACCTCCGACGGCAAACTCGCCGCGCGCATGCAGCTCCTGCGCGGCGTCGCCGTGCGCGGCTCTGCGAGCACTGGATTTCGCGCTCCGGCGCTGATGCAGGAATACCTGTCGAGGACCGGTACGATCGTCCGGATCGAGGATGGCGTTGCCACCTTTTTCCTCGTTCGCACGTTTCCGGTGAACACCCCCGAGGCGCAGCTGATGGGTGCAACGCCGCTCCGTCCTGAGAAGTCGGGCAACGGGAGCGCGGGTTTCGTGCTGGACCTGCCGCGGTTGCCCATGATCACCGCCGATTACTACCAGGTCACGGTTCGTGACCGGATCGGCTCCACCGGTACGACGACGGACACCTCGATCATCCGTCTCTTCGAGGAGAGCGGACTCCGCGGCATCGGTGGCGGAGCATACTTCAGAAACTCGTGGGATACGCGCACGCGCGGACTGGATGTCGTCGCCACTCAGGTACTGCTGCTCGGCCGCGGTCAGCTCCTGCGGCTACTCGGCGGCTACAACCTCAACAGAACCCGCGTCACCCACGTGCGGGAACTGCCGCCGGAGCTGGCAGTCGTCAGCCAGGCGGTGTCGAGCCGTAGCGCCCGGGGCATCCTCGAGAACGGGCAACCCCGCGAAACGGTTTCGCTGTCGCTGAATTACGCGGCCGGTCCACTGGGAGTGAACCTGAGCAATCAGCGTTCAGGGCCGACGGCGCAACTCGCGAACGACCCGGTGGGGGACCAGATCGTTCACGCGAAGTGGATTACCGACATCCGCGTGTCGTATCGGCTGCGGCCGCGTGTGGAAGTCGCCGTGAGTGCGGCGAATCTGTTCGATGTGTACCCGAACGAGTGGTTCGATTTCAAGGATGGCCTCGCCGCCCAGGGCTTCTCGATGCAGGGCATCTTCCGGCACCCCGGGGGCCTTTCGCCGTTCGGAATGAACGGGCGGACGGTGTACGCGCAGCTCACATATAGGTAGGGCCCGAGAACGCGGCAGCGAAACTGTGCTGGGCGACTACCTATGCTGTTTCACATAGGCGATCCGAGTCCCGTCAGGGGACCACTCCGCTGCAAAGGCATCCTGAAGCAACAGCGACGGCTCGCCTCCATCCGCCGATACGATCCAGATTTCATCAACAAACCACCTGCCGAAGGAGAGGGTGCGGCCGTCTCGTAACCAGCGGGGATTCACGGCGTCTGTGGCAACAGTAGTCCGGCCGGTACCATCTGCGTTGATGATATGGAGCGTTAATGACCCTCCATCTCTGGTTTCCCAAACAAGCGGGTCCAGGCTCAAGGAGAAGGCAATCCTGTCCCCTCCCGGGGACCACTCGAGCTGCCGAACCACCAAGGGGTCAGTGTCGTTGGTTAGCTGGGTCAGCTCGGAACCATCCGCGTTGATGACATAGACCGACCCAGCAGCACGGACTGCAAGCGTCCGCCCGTCCGGTGACCAATCCGCACCGGTGACCGTTCCAAGCTCGGTAAGCCGGGCCAGGCCACTCCCGTCCGTGTTGATGACGTAAAGATCGGCGCAACATGCTTCGCCGCTTACGAAGGCGATTTTCTTCCCGTCGGGTGACCACTCCGCAGGCGGGATGGTCCCCATGAAGTTGGTTTGGGCAAGCGTTATCTCGCCGGACCCATCAGCGTTGATGACGCCGAATGTCATGTCGCACACATCGGCCTCGAAGGCGAGCATTGCGCTGGGGAATGAGCCGCTTTCCCCATTGGGTATGCACGCGACGAATGCGATCTTGCTTCCCTCGGGTGACCAGCGCGGCAACCAGCTGTCGCCGCCCCTGAGCAGCCTCTGTGCTGTCCCGCCCACGTCCATGACGAAAATTCCAGAAGAGGCGCCATCACTGCTACTGCCCTGGAAAGCGATCTCGCTTCCATCGGGTGACCAGCTGGGGTCGAAGCCGCGTGCGAGTTGCCGAAGGTCCACACCGGATGCGTTTGCGAGATAGATGTAGTAGGGCCCCTGTGAAGGCGCCCGAGGCGGCCCGCCCGCTTGCGGCCCGCCCTCCAGCAGCGTGAGTGCAGTGGGTTCGCTGCATCCACCTGCAGCGCCGATCAACACTCCCAGAGTTAGAAGAACGCGGGGTGAGATTCTCATGTGACACGTCCTCGGTTCGTGAGTCGTCTGACACGCGGCATCTGGCGCGCAACGCCGATGGATGTCCACAGTGCGGGGCCTCCGGATTCGGGTGACAACGTTCCGCCATTGAGGCTTTACCCTCTCTTTCGGATTTCCCGCCCGAACCGGCTCATGGGACGAGCCTGGCTGAACGTGCGCGAGAGTCCAGCTGGCCGGCGACGAGCGGCCTCGTGAGCCGTTTGCCGGCTCATTCCCGAGTAGGGAAGTGGAGACCATCACGAGGTGCTTTGATGCCTGTTCCCTTCCGCACACCATTTCTCATCGTCTGCGCTGCCGCAGGGTTGGCTTGCGCGAGCGACGAGAGTCTGGCGCCGACCCTCCAGACGAAAGAATCACGCGTGCTCACGGATGTATCGCTTGGCCTGAGCAGTGTTCTGTCTTTCTATCCGGGAGGGACCATCTCGCTTCACGTCGTTCCAAGAGATCAGCTGGGAGCCCCGATGGTACCGGATGCAATCACCTACTCGAGCAGCGATCCGGCAGTCGCGACGGTGAGCGCCTCGGGAATCGTGACCGCCGTGACAGAGGGTACTGCCATCATCTCCGCCACGGCGACCATCGGAGCTTCATCACGGACAGGGACGATCCTTGTCACCGTTGATGAGCCTCACAATCCCTACACTCCATACGGCGTGCTACTCGTGTTCGGCGGGCGGGGTTGGGAGCCACCTGTCGTTCACGTAACCGCCGGTGCTCTCGTCGAGTGGTCGGCCACCGGCGCGAGCTGGTCAGGCGTGCCGACCGACAGCCTCTGGCTGATGGACGAGGATTTTGGGGTCATTGAAACTCTGGATCTGAGTAGCGGCCTCGCGAAGCGGACGTTCGAGACCGCAGGCACTTACCGGTATTGCTCCGGGGTCTGCTGGGATTCGCCGGATTTCGGTGTCATCCACGTCAATTGATGCCGAGGTGTTGCAGCGTCGGTCCCGTCCGATGAGCTGAGTGGCTATTCCCGTAAGAGAAGGTAGGAACCTCTGGAACGGACTTACCATGAAACCGCTGACTATCTCTAAATCGCGCGCCAGGGCTAGGCCCATTGGCTTCCGTCTCGGCGATACTGCTCGTCGCGGCGTGAGCATAAGACTGTGTTCCCCACGCCGGCATCACGAGCCGGCAGGATTCGGGAAGG
>CAZTIV010000121.1:0-3717 GCA_964613905.1 uncultured Gemmatimonadaceae bacterium
GTTGTGGTACAGCGTGAAGAACAGCATCTCACGCGCGGTGAGCTTGCCGAGCAGCGGATGCGGCAGCGCCACCCGGTCCAGCCGCTTCTCGGTCCACTTGCCCTGTACCGCCTGCCGGAGGCGTGCGTTCACCCGGCCCCACCGGGCAAGGATCCCGGCTTTGGCGGCCGCGATCGCGTCCGGCGCGAAGTCATCCGGCGGCGGCACGAACGCACCCCGGGCGCTCGCGCCCTGCCCGAGCTGGGCCCGGTAGAGGTCACGCACCCCAGCATACGTCCTGGACGGTTGCCGCACCCGGCCAAAGCGGAGCCGCAGGATCCAGGGCGACATCGCGAAGCCGCGCGCCACGGCGCTCACCGACGTGTTGAGGTGCTTGAGATGCTCGGCGGGCGTCCATGCCTCTTCCACCCGGTACGTGAACGCGCGGTCATCGAGCGAGCCGAAGAAGGAGGCGACCGCGTGTTCCACCGACGAGAGCGCTTCGAGGATCTCGGGCTGCGCGTATGGGTTCTCCTGTTTCATCACGTTACTTCTCCGCAAGGCCAAGGCGTTTCTGATGTGCTCTTGAGGATTTTACGGGGAAGCCGGTTGGCGCGCCACCTCGCACCGGGAGGGAGCGGGTGCCTGCAATCGCCCCTTGCCACCCGACCGTGCATTTGCCAGCTTCGGGCGGTTGCATTCCGGAGTCCATTGGAGGCGCATGACCGAAACGACCGGCCGTCTCACCGCCGCGCTGGCCGACCGCTATCGCATCGAGCGTGAGCTCGGCCAGGGCGGGATGGCGACGGTCTATCTCGCGCATGACGTCCGCCACGACCGGCACGTCGCGCTCAAGGTGCTGAGACCGGAACTGGCGGCGGTGATCGGCGCCGAACGATTCCTGGCCGAGATCAAGACCACGGCCAACCTGCAGCACCCCCATATCCTGGCGCTGTTCGACTCGGGCGAGGCCGACGGCTTCGTCTTCTATGTCATGCCATACGTGGAGGGAGAAACGCTGCGTGGGCGCATCGCGCGGGAACATCAGCTGCCCGTGGACGATGCCCTGCGCATCACCCGCGAGGTGGCCGACGCATTGGAGTACGCCCACGGCCATGGCATTGTCCACCGCGACATCAAGCCCGAGAACATTCTGCTGCACGGCGGCCACTCGCTGGTGGCAGACTTCGGCATTGCGCTCGCGGTCTTCCGCTCGGAGGGCGGGACGCGGATGACCGAAACCGGCATGTCGCTCGGCACGCCGCACTACATGAGTCCCGAACAAGCCATGGGGGAGCGGGAGATCACGCCCCGGGCCGACGTGTACGCGCTGGGCTGTGTGCTGTACGAGATGCTGACCGGTGAGCCGCCGTTTACCGGGCCCACGGCGCAGGCCGTCGTTGCCCGCGTGCTGACGGAGCAGGCGCGCTCGCTCACGCTCCAGCGCCACACCATTCCGCCGCACGTCGAGGCGGCGGTGCTCACGGCGCTCGAGAAGCTGCCCGCCGACCGTTTCCCCACTGCCGCGACGTTCTCGAGGGCACTGGGTGACGCGTCGTACCGTACCACCCGGGAGTCTGCGTTACCACATACCGCGGGCCGCCCTCAGGCTCCGCGCGGGCGTCTGGCGCGTTTCCACCTGCCGTTGGTCCTGGCGGCGGGCCTGGCGGCGGGCGCCGCTCTGATGGCGGTGCTCACGCCCTCGCCCACCAGGCCCGTCCTTCGATATGGGCTGGCCCTGCCGGAGGCGCGGGCGCCCAGCCAGGAGTGGCCGGCCATTCCCTCGCCCGACGGATCGCGCATCGTGTATGTCGGCCCGGGCGAGGGTGGCCCGCAGCTGTGGGTCAAGGCGCGCGACCGGTATGATGCCGTGCCGATCGCCGGCACGGTCGGCGTGACCGATTTCACGCTCTCACCCGACGGCGAATGGATTGCCTTTGTTCTGGCGGGACAGCTCCGAAAGCTCCCGATCGTGGGCGGATCGGCCATCACGCTGGCAGATACTGTGTCACAGATTCCGGGGATCGCCTGGCTCGATGATGGCAGCCTCGTGTACATCCGGGCGGGCGGGAACGAGCTTCGGCGAGTTCCCGACCGGGGTGGCAACTCCACTCCGGTGCTGTCCGACAGCGCGGGCCTTGTGCTTCCTACTCCATTGCCCGGCGGGCGCGGGGTGTTGTTCACCCGCTGTCAAGGCGGGTGCATAGCTGAGCAGGATCTGTGGGCGCTGGATTTCCGATCCGGTGCGGCGCACCGTGTCCTGAGCGGCGCGGCCCGGGGTTACTACGTCCCCACGGGACATGTCGTCTACGTGCGGCGCGATGGGGGCATGTTCGCGGTCCCGTTCGATCTCGGCTCGTTGACGGCACGGGGATCGCCGGTCCCCGTGATGGACAGTATCTCGGTGATCAACGGCTTCCTGCCCCTGATGGGCATCTCGGCGTCCGGCACGCTCGTGATGCGCTCAGGGGCACCGGTCTCGTTGCTCCAGCGGTACGAGATGGTCTGGGTGGATCGTGACGGCCGCGAGGCTCAGGTGGATTCCACCTGGACGTTCCGGCTGACGGTCTTCGGCGCCAACATCGGCTGGGCCTTGTCGCCGGACGGCAGGCGGCTTGCCATAGGCCTCAATACGGACGCGGGTGACAACATCTGGGTCAAGCAGCTTCCCCGGGGGCCGGTCTCCCGCGTGTCCTTCGACAGCGCGGCGGACTACCGGCCGCGGTGGATGCCGGACGGACGCTCGGTGATGTTTGGCTCGAACCGGGCCGGCGAAGGGTCCGGAGGCCTGTATTCCCGGCGCGCGGACGGCACCGGGGCAGATTCCGTCATCCTCAGGACTCCGGGTGGAGTGTTTGAGGGTGCGTGGTCACCCGACGGCCGATGGTTGTTGTTACGGACCGGCGGTACCGTGGGCCAGGCCGGCGGGCGCGATATCCTCGCCATGCGCCCGGGCGTGGATAGCGTGCCGGTGCCGTTCCTCGCCACGCAGTTCGACGAACAGGCGATCGCTATATCCCCCGACGGGCGGTGGCTGGCCTACGAGTCCAACGAAACCGGCCAGACCGAGGTATTCATCAGGCCGTTCCCGGATGTTCACGACCGCAAATGGCAGGTGTCGAACGGCGGGGGCGCCGCGCCGCTGTGGGCGCGAAACGGCCGCGAACTTTACTACGTCAACGCGAACCGGGAGATGATGGCGGTGACGGTGGGTCCCGGTGCCCAACTGGAACTCGGAGAACCCCGGATACTGTTTCGTCTCCGGCCCGAGCTGTATCTCGACTCACCGGAGTTCTATACGCCGTACGACATCGGCCCGGACGGCCGGTTCATCATGGCGCGCAGCGTGACGCCACGCTCGATCGCTGAGGCACCACTCATCGTCGTGGAGAACTGGTTCGAGGAGCTGAAGGCACGCGTGCGCCGCTGAGCGCAGCGGCGCGGGCTACTGCTCGAAGATCCCGCAGAGCGGGGAGAGAGTGCACGCGAGGGGCAGGTTCTCGGCACTCACTCCGGAAACCTCACCCTTCCCGCGGGGCAGTCAAGCAGGAACTCCAGTTGCTCGGTGGCACTCAGGCGCACTGGAACCGACCAGCCCGCGCGCTCGAACAGCGCTTTGGTGGAATCCACGTTGGGAGTGTGCACCTCGAGACTCACCAGTTGGCAGCCGGCCGGCGCATCGGTCCAGGGGTGCGGGCTGTGAGGATCCCAGGCAATCACGAACGGCAGGTTGAAACG
>CAZTIV010000122.1:0-3599 GCA_964613905.1 uncultured Gemmatimonadaceae bacterium
CTTGTATCTTCCCAATGCATTATCATGATAATGCATTTTCGCGAGCGGGGTAGCCCGATGCGGTCTGGGTGCTCTCGACACCGTGCGTTAGCCGGGGCGCCCCGCTCCTGATCTGCCACAGAGCCCGAACCGTTGCCGGGGCCACGAGCCCGAATCCTTGCAAGGCGGGGCCAGGCGATCAAGGAAAGAAGAACAAGGAGGATCTGGTGAGCAAGGCTGCTGTGTACGTCGGAATCGATGTCTCCAAGGAGCGCCTCGATGTGGCGCTGCGTCCCTCGGCCGACTGCTGGGACGTCTCCAATGATGAGCGGGGGATCGCCCCCCTGGTCACTCGTCTGCGTGAGGCGGCTCCGGCCCTGCTCGTGCTGGAGGCCACCGGCGGCTATGAGAATGCCGCGGTGGCCGCTCTGGCCGCCGCTGCCCTGCCGGTGGTCGTGGTCAATCCGCGGCAGGTCAGGGACTTCGCCCGGGCCACAGGTCTGCTCGAGAAGACGGACCAGATCGATGCCGGCATGCTCGCCCTCTTTGCCGAGCGGGTGCAGCCCCAGATCCGCACCCTCAAGAGCGAAGAGGCGCAGGAGTTCGAAGCCGTCCTCGCCCGCCGTCGTCAGCTGCAGGAGATGCTCACGGCCGAGAAGAACCGCACTGGCACGGCACATCCTACAGTAAAGAAGCAGATCGCCAAGCACATCCGCTGGCTAGAGAGGGAACTCGACCGCACCGAGGAGGACCTGGACCGGCAGATCAAAGCCTCTCCGATCTGGAGAGCCCAGGACGAGCTGCTGCGCTCGATGCCAGGAGTGGGGCCGGTGCTCTCGCGCACCCTGATCGGGAACGTGCCCGAGCTGGGACGACTCACGAACAAGGAGATCCGTAAGCTCATCGGCGTGGCTCCGCTGGCCTGGGACAGTGGCAAACACCGGGGCAAGCGCTTCACCTGGGGCGGACGGGCGGCGGTGCGGGCAGTGCTCTACATGGCCGCAGTGGTGGCCGTGCGGTTCAACCCCGTGATCCGCGCCTTCTATGAGCGGCTGCTGGCACGTGGCAAGGAGAAGAAGGTGGCGCTGGTCGCCTGCATGGGCAAGATGCTGGGGATCCTCAATAGCATGGTGCGGAACGGTACCTACTGGGATCCCAACTACGCCCGTGCAGCTTGACGCGCAAGACCGTTGCTAACGCCCCGGGTGTAACCTGCAGCGCCGCAAGGCGCTGTCAGGTTCACACCCTCGTTAGGCGGACAGTACAGACCAGTTCATGTACGCAGCTCGAGGCGACGAAGCATGGTGGCGACGAGCTCAGTTGGCGGTGCCGAAACGTCGAAGGGCTCACCCAAGTCACCGCCCGACCCTCCATTCAGGACCTCTCGTTCCTCCGTGAACATCCGCAGTTCGAAGTCCCGTTCGTCGATCGCACGCGCATACTGCCGACGTTCGATGCGCCGGATGTTTTCGTCGACAGGCAGGGTCAAGAGGAAGCAGCGGATGTCGGCGTCAGTCGTAGTGAGCCGGCGGCGTAGGTCGGTCAGTTCCGCTGTTGAGCGCCAGATGTGATTCACAACGAAGTGGCGATAGCCGAACCGTTGATGATGCCTGATGAGCAACACGATGGTGGAGTGTAAATGATCGAGTTCGTCAGCTGCTGGCGGATTGACTGCGACGAGCTGGTCGCCATCGAGCATGACACAAGACTCGATGTTCTCCGTGAGCACGTCGGCGAGTGTCGACTTGCCGATTCCGAGCGGTCCATTGAGGATTATGACCATTCGTATATCCCATCTCGGCGATTCAGCGCCAAGCCGCTAGATGAACCGCGAGCGTACAGACAAGCAACCAGAGTGCGTGGGCGCGCCGTCAACGTCAAGTTCTGTCTACCCGGCAGACGCCGGGTGTGGTGTGCGCCAGAGCTGGATGCCAAGATACAGTGCAAGGCCCAGCAGAAGCGGCGCAGTTAGGACTCCCGGGGTATATCCACCCTGCCTAAGACTCCACACCGGGTGAACGATCCCGTTCACCGTCTCAATCAAAACCCACAACGATACGAGCACCGGCGCGGACGGCCAGCCTTTCCTGACGGGCCACAGCAAGCACCAGAAGCCAAATGTCACGAAGAGGCCATTGATTATCAAGAACCCCAACTGTCGATCCGATGAGATCAAGCCAGTCAGTAATATCGCTGGCGGAAACGACTCCCAGAGCCGACCGACGTATTCTTCGATCGAATGTCCTGTCTGCACGATTACGAGAGCGCCGAAGGCACGTGTGATGCGAGACATATTCCCCTGGGAGTGTCCGTCTAACTTTCTACTCAATGGATCGCCTCCGTTCAACACGGCGGGTGAAGAGCTGGTAACTTCTTTCATCCCAGCGAGTTTGCCTGCTACCTGGAGCCGAATTAGATGGAGCCCAGATAACACGCCGCGTGTACCACCGCTCAGCACCCCACAGGCCTCCGCGAATCACAGGTCCAGCCTCGCTCCTCACTCCTAATCGCATCATCCAGGGAGTGAAGGGGCGGATGAATTGGACGGAATCATGTTCCGGATCACACCCTTGCGCGGGGAGTTAGACGGAAGCATATTGGAAGGAGCCCGCCCCGATGCCCACGCGGCAAGATACCTCCTCCACCCGCTTCCAGCAAGAGTACCATGTCCCCCCGCAAGCTGCTCGACCAGGTTCGTGATGCCTGCCGGCTACGGCACCTCAGCCTGCGCACGGAACAGGCGTATGTCTACTGGATCAGACGCTATGTCCGATTTCACGATACCCGGCACCCGGCCGAGATGGGCGCCGAGGAGATCCGAACCTTCCTCTCGCAGCTGGCAACTGCAGGCAGGGTAGCGGCCTCCACGCAGAACCAGGCGCTGGCCGCGCTGCTTTTCCTCTACCGGCACGTGCTGCGCATCGAGAAGGCGGTGCGGGCTCGGCGTGCTCGCAAGCTACCGGTGGTGTTGACGCCGGCGGAGACGCAGGCGGTGCTCAGCCAGCTCACGGGTACGCACGGGCTGATCGCCGGGCTGCTCTACGGCTCGGGCTTGCGCCTGCTCGAGTGCCTGCGTCTACGGGTGAAGGATCTGGACTTCGCCTGCCACCAGCTCACGGTGCGCGACGGCAAGGGCGAGAAGGATCGCGTCACCATGCTTCCGCAGCGCCTCGAAGCCGCGCTCCAGGACCATCTCCGGCGTGTGAAGGAGCAACACACCCGGGATCTCGCCGAGGGATTTGGAACGGTCGAGCTGCCCTACGCCCTGGCACGCAAATACCCGAACGCGCCGCGAAGCTGGGGCTGGCAGTACGTCTTCCCGTCCATGAACCGCTCGACCGACCCCCGTTCTGGCGAGGTCCGACGCCACCACCTCTCCGAGTCCAGTGTCCAGAAGGCAGTTACGGCGGCGGTGCGCAAGGCGGGCATCACCAAGCCAGGCAGCTGCCATACCCTGCGCCATTCATTCGCTACTCACCTCCTGCAAGCCGGTTACGACATTCGCACGGTGCAGGAGCTATTGGGCCACAAGGATGTGAGCACCACCATGATCTACACCCACGTACTCAATCGCGGCGGCAAGGGCGTGCGGAGCCCATTGGATCGGGACCTCCTTCCAG
>CAZTIV010000123.1:0-3474 GCA_964613905.1 uncultured Gemmatimonadaceae bacterium
TCTGCTACCAGAACTGCGGCGGCGTGGTGTCCTATACCACCCACTGCGTCGCGAACTGCGAGTGAGGTGAAAGGCTCGACCGGAAGAATCTAGCGCGCGCCGGTCGTGACGGAGGTCGTGCCCCTCGATACGTTCCACCCGGCCGAGGCCTACCACCAGGACTACTTCGAGAACGACCTGGGCCAGCGCTACTGCCAGATCATCATCGTCCGCAAGGAGTTTCTGGAACGCCTCAAGCGGTAGCCCGATGCGCCCAAACCTATGACTAGCATTCCTCTCGATAGCCGCCGATGGTGGTAAACGTCGCCGTGGTGCGGCCTTCCAGGCCATCTGCGGTTGCGATCAGTGTAGCCTCGTGCTCGCCTGGAGTTGGTGCTGACAGCCATAGATCGGTTTCCCGCCCGACCTCACGCCCGTCCAACAGCCAGCGACAAGTCTCGCCCGCCCCCGTGGCACCGGAACTGTCGGTCACGGTGCCCCAAAGGCGCATTGGACTGCCTGAGTATAAGACTTGGCCCTCCTCGGGGGTGTAGATCGCGATCGCGGGGGGGCGACGCGGTACCGTGACCGGCACGGGATCGGACACAACCGTGTGAAAACCGTCATGCAAAAGCACCCGCAACAGCGCGTCGCCGGAAGGCACAGGTGCAAGGTTAACACTCGCGCGGCGCTCCGTGAGACCCGTCGCGAGTCCGTGCCAGACCTTGCCCTCCCGGTTCGACCACTGAACCCATGCCTCCAGCTGGTCCCCGGAGGCGGACGCCTCCCAGGTTAGGTCCACGGTTTCAGCAACCACTTTTGCACGCACCTTGCTAATGCTCGGACGCCTGTCTGGCGCCGAACGCTCCCACAGAACTTCGTCGTCGCCTCCAATTTGGAGCGCATGGCCCACGGCCACATCAGGAATCATCGCTTGGAACGTATAGGGAGGTTCTCCGTTGCGCTTTCCGCCGCTGCAGCCGCAACCGCAGCCTCCGTGGGACACGAGCTCATAGAGAGGTGCCCGGGCCAGTTCGCGCCCATCAGCGTCCACCAGCCGTGCCTGGAGGGCCACACGCTGCCCAAGGGAAGTCGGCTCCACCCTAACTCGGGCGACGCTCACCACTTCAATCTCCTTCGCGGAGCGGACCGCCCCGATGATGGAGACCACGGGCTCGCGGCGCATTTCCACTATCCTCCAAGGATCAGGATCCAACAATGGATCCGGAATGTCATCTGGGAACTTAAACTTCTTTCGCGGGATGTATTGGTCCCAAATCGGGCTGTCGCCGACCCACCTTGGATCGAGGCGGGTGTGACCTTGCAGGCGCCCGTGCTGGTACAACGACATCCATTGGGGGAAGCAGTACGACATGAAGTCCCGGGTCGTCGCGGGCGGGAACACTGTGCCATTGCTGATGTCGAGACCATATTCTCCGATCGACGCCGAAGCATAGGGCTTATAGTCGGGATAGTTCGGGTCGGTAGCCCCGGCAGCGCCACATGGCGTGTGGTCGAAGCCGTAACCATGGCCGATTTCATGGAGGAGTGTCGCGGCGTCACCGATCACACCGGCACCCACCCCGTTTTGCCCGCAACCTGGTACGCTGATGGGCATGGCAGCCGGCAACAGCCCATAATAGACGACATCACTCCGGTTACCATCGTTCGTACGCTCTGTCACCAGGCGGGTGAGGAGCGTATCCCAATTTGGCGAGCATGCGCCAGCGCTCGACCGAGGATCGTCGAGTGGCAGGTTGAACGTGATCTGCGATGCCAGGGCGAAACTGCCTGATGATTGCACCGGCATCGCGAGAAGCGCGCGGCCGGCAGTTGTCTGGAGATTGGCGACGGTCGGTGCCGCCAGTGTAATGTTGGGAGGGGCCGCGGCACCAGCGACCATCGTGGCGGTGCTCGGGCCACTGTAGGCGATCATGATCCCGCGCAGCCGAAGGGTCTGCTTGAGGGTTGCGTGCACGACTACCGAAGAGCTGTCGAAAACCGCACCCCCGGCGTCCGTCACTTGCACCGTCAGTCGTAAGATGCCGAAGCAATCGGCCGCGGGGATAATGAAGTTCAGTGAATTGAAAGTGTTGCCACGCTCCGTGTCATAGTCGATAGACGGCCGAGCGGTGACTGAGCCTAGACCTTGTGGCCTGAGCGTCGTTACGACATCCCAGAGAAAACCACGCCGCCTCCGCTCGACGGTCAGAGTGCCTCTGACGCCAGGAAGAGGTGAAATCCTGCCCGTGCGCACGTACGTCCGCACCCACGCCGGCTTGAACGCGGCGAGGACCACCGCATTGTCGATGCCGCGAGTCGCTGGACTCGAAAGATGCTGGTCCGAGTTATAGTACTGAATGCTCTGCGTGACCTCTATCCCGTCAATTCTAATGTCTTTAAGACGGAATATTTCGGAGAAATCAATATCTTTCGTAATCCAATCAAGTAATTCTACTTTTAGTTGATCCGGAAGATCCTTGAACAGAATAGGCATATTGATGCTCCTCGACGTCATTTTGCAAGCCAATCATCGGCTGCAATACGCTGGTGCGATGAGGCGAGGCGCCCTCGGACGAGATCCTGATGGCCCAGGCGTTCTATTTGGCGGGGATCAACACGAACGGCCCGATGGTGCCTGGCGGCTCCCCACCCGGGTCGTTCTGAACCGCGCGGATCGTGCCCACAATCACCGGGCTGGCGCCGCCAGGCACGAAGTAGCCGATCAGCTCGTTCTCGGAAACGAGGCCCCCTTGAAGGCCACATCTGCCCGTTAATCTCACACCTTCCGGCACTGGCATAGGCCCCGAGACGGCGGGCGTGATCGAGCCGCTGATCGCCATGACGAGCTCGGGCGCCGGCGCACCAGGCGGGAGCGGGATCGAGAGCTTACCTTCCACCTTCCCCGTCGCGTCGGTCATCACGGCCAATTTTGCCGGCACCGACCACGGCACCAAAGGCGACGGGGGAGTCATTGAGGGTCGAAAGCTCTGGTAAATCCACGTTCCGTTCAGGTCTGCCACTGCAGAGGAGGGTTTGCTGACCGTGATGATCTCGGACATCTGTCGATTTCCTCTTTGGCTGGCCGCCAGGTTCCCGGCGGCTGGTGAACAAGCGACTGATCACAAATCCAGCATCTTCTACTCACCTGTAGACCGTTGACCGGCAAGGGAGCTGTGAAGCAGCTCACACAGATCCGTAATTCTTCTCGCGACGTTCTCGCAAGGGCAGGGTTTGTGACGGGTCGAAGCTCCTGCAGCTCCGGTTTCGGCTCGGCTGGCAGGGCTTGGATCGTCGTGGTAGGCATTTTGCGCGGGGACGTCGTCCCGGCAGGAAAGATTGTCATGACCAAGCCCGCACCGATCGGCCTCGCCCGCGGCCTGACCCATTACGGCGACCCCGACTTCGCGCTCTACCTGCGCCGCTCCTTCGCCCGCTCCATGGGCTACGGCGAGGAGATGCTGGCGCGGCCGGTGATCGGCATCACCAACACCG
>CAZTIV010000124.1:0-3441 GCA_964613905.1 uncultured Gemmatimonadaceae bacterium
ACTGAAGGATGACGAGTCCGTTCCAGATGATCGGCGAGCTCGCCGGACCCCACTCCACGCTGGGGATGTCGTAGGCGCCCAGATCGAGCCGGCCGGTGTCCACCTTCCAGCGGAAGGTGCCGTCGAGATCGTACGCGTGCACGCCCTGCGACCCGAAGGACGCCACGACGATGCGCCCGTCGGTGGCGGGCGTCGAGCTGGCGTAGGTGGACTTGATGTGCCGCTTTTCGAGCGGTTCGCCTTCGTGCGCGACGCGCTCCCAGACCGTCTTGCCCGTACGCTTGTCGAGCGCGTAGATGATCCACCGGTGACGCGAACGGTCATCTGACGCGTCGCCGTCGCCGTAGAGGCCTGGACGGAACGTCGCGGTGGGACGGCTGCTCACGGCCGTCGTGATGTAGATCCGGTCCCCCCAGACGATCGGGCTCGAATGCGCGAGGCCCGGAACCGGCACGCGCCACAGAATGTTCTCACCCGTCGTGCCATCCCACCGGTCAGGGAGGGTCTGGTTCTCCGCGACGCCGGACGCCGCCGGTCCCCGGAACGAGGGCCAGCTGCCGGACGCGGCGCTGGCATCAGGGAGTGGCCGCAGGCGTTCGGCCGCCGTGCGGACGATGCGCCGTGCGGGAACCGGGAGCGTCTCGCCCGGCGGCACCCAGGTACCGCCGTCGAAAATCATGCGGCGCACCTTGCACTCGTCCGAGATCAGATCGAACCTCAGGCGCGTGCCGTCGATTCGAAACGTGTACACCCCCGGTCGTCCGGTGCAGGTGGCGTCGCCGTCGGCAAACAGGAGCTCGATCCGGTTGCCCTTAGCTTTCCAGCTCCCCTTCAACGCTGGCCAGCCCTGACCGATGACGGAGAACGTTCCGTCGCCGCCGAACTGTCCTGTGAACGCGCCGAAGGTCATTGGACCCGAAGGCAGCGGTGAGGCCTGCCGGGATTCGGCCCCGAACAGCGCAACGATTGCCAGGAGCCAGAGCCCCGCAGCAAGACTCACCGTCGACCTCTGCACGAACCTGACCGATCTCATGGCGCCTCCTCAGATACGGATTCTAGATGAGGGAGAGTTTTCGCGTGCCACCCGGCACGAGTGCTGATGCGCACACTCGCGCAGCAGAGGCGAGCCCGGGCCGGCCGCCGCTGGTCCGGCAGAACCCTCGGCCCTTCAAGAGCTCGACCAGTCCGCTTTGGCCGCCTTCGGAGGGTGCTCGCGATCCCACCGCGCGAGCCGGTAGATCCCATAGGTCATGGTCGGCAGCACGTACACGGCGAAGAAGCCCCACGCAATCGTGCCGTACCCGCGGGCTATCAGCGCGATGATCCCGAAGGTGGCCAGCCCCGCGCTGATCAGGATACCCGCCACTCCGATGAGAGCACGCAGCGGGGGAGGCAGCCTCGCCCCCTTCTTCTCGAGCAGATAGGAATCAATCCGCTCGTTCACCCCCTGGATGAACCCGGCGCCGGTCTCGATGAAGGTGCCGAAGAGCCCGATGATGTAGGCGACGAGCAGCCCACCGACTCCGAGCTCGCTGATCATCCAGTAGACGGGGATCTCCCGCCCCACGATGTCCGGGTAGGCAGCCAGGAACGTAATGTGGAACAGGAGGGCGGGGATGATCGTGATCAGCGACGCCAGCACCGCCGCCCCGATCGCTTCGCGGCGCGTCGCGAGCTCGCGAACCGAGAACAGGATGGCCGGCACGACGGCCAGGTTGTACAACGCATACTGGAACCCGCTCACCGCCCAGCCCGCGAGCGCTTCACCTTCCCGGAGCCGCGCCGCGATCGTGCTCCCGGACTTCTCCAGGGCCAGCACGAAATAGATCACGAAGAGTGCGTAGAGGACCAGCGTCCAGATCGCCAGCGAGCGGGTGACGGTCTCGCGGCCGAAGAATACCAGGCCGCCCACGGCGGCCAGCATGACGAGCAGGCCGACGCCGTACGGGATCTGAAAGCTTTCCCGCAGGATCTCCCCCGCCGCCGAGGCGACCACCGCCAGGACGAGGAGAAACATCAGCAGGTAGAGCACCTCGAACGCAATCCAGGCAGGGCCGAGCAGTTCCTTGAAGAAGGAACGGTAGTCGTAGACGCGAAAAACGCGCGCGAACTCGTAGGTGACCGCCAGCACCAGCGCCCAGCAGACGAACGTGACCGCCATCCCCATGAGGCCGCCGAGCGGCCCGTAGCGGGTGAAGTACTCGACCAGCTCGCGGCCCGTCCCGTAGCCGCCGCCAATGATCACCGATTGCAGGATCGCGCCCGGGATGACATAGACCCGGAACCAGCGTGCGCTCAGAACGCTCATGGTGGGAGGCCACACATTCTACTGCGGGCGATGGGCGGGAGGGGGAACGGGCGTCCGCAGCCATTGGCCGCCGGGGCGCTTCTCCACGGTGCGGTCGGCCGCGCAGGGCACGCACCGCATCGTGGAGCGGCTGAACGTTCGCGGAGTGCCTGTCGGGTGACAGCAGATGATGAACCCCGGATGTCGCACTTATGAACGAGACTGCAGAATGACGACTTAGGGTCGGGGAACTTCATCCGCCGCGCACAACCGGATCACGCGTCACTTGACGGTCACCAGTCTTCCCGCGATGGTCGCCGAGACGAGCGCGGTCGTCCCGTGGTTGCTGCGTTCGGCTCTGAAGACAACCCTCTGACCGGCACCGATCACAATGCGCGTATTCTGCGCCGCCGTGAAGAAACTTTGATTGCCGATGGTTCCCTGTGCGGCGACGACGAAGAAGTGCACATGCGGGAGATTCAGGAGGGCACTGTTCACGGTCTCGCCGGCGGGCACCCTGGCACGCAATGAGACGTACTCGATGATGAGTTGCTTCCCTGCGGGAACCGTGAAGACCTGGAGGTCGACCTGATTGGTCTGATCAAACGTCTCGGCCAGGATGTTGACCTCCTCTTCGGATGATGGCTGTGCGGCGGCGATCGCCACCGAGCAGAACAGGAAGACAAAAACCGCGGCCCCGATGTGGATGTGGCGTCTCATGCTCTTTCTCCTTCCTTCCCTGCTTCTTGCAGCGAAGGTTTGGCGACGACAGGAACGATGAAGGTCCGGTCGTCAGATTGACGGAACGTCACGCGGCGCCAGCGATCCTGGTCTCGAAAGACCTGCAAACCGCCGGTGACGGCGACGCTTACAACCTGGAAAACGACAACCGTGAGAGCAACCCGCCAGCCGCCCCTGCGAAGGTCGGGCGGGTGCGCGTCGTCGCGCCGCCGCGCGTTCCACGCAAGCGCAGACACGCAGCACGCTGCAGGGCTCACACCATGCGCCGCGACAAGGCACCTTGACGAGCGCACGGCTTTCGGGAAGTTGTGAGCTATGAGAGGCGAGTTACCCGCGGCGAACAGGCGAGGCAAGCGAAGGGGAACGATGCGCCTCTCTGGCGGCATCGCCCCCGGTCGGCAGTGTTCGATGGC
>CAZTIV010000125.1:0-3346 GCA_964613905.1 uncultured Gemmatimonadaceae bacterium
GGGGGCGGGCGCGGCGGAAGGGGCGGTGGACGCGTCCAACATGCTCAAGCCGGCGCTCGCACGAGGCGAGTTGAGGCTGGTGGGCGCCACGACGCTGGACGAGTACCGCAAGCACATCGAGAAGGACAAGGCGCTCGAGCGGCGGTTCCAGCCGGTCTTCGTGGGGGAGCCGTCGGTGGAAGACACGGTCGCCATCCTGCGGGGTTTGAAGGAGCGCTACGAAGTACATCACGGGGTACGGATCACCGACAATGCGCTGGTGGCGGCGGCCACGCTCTCCAGCCGTTACATCGGCGACCGGCATCTGCCGGACAAGGCCATCGATCTGATCGATGAGGCGGCGAGCCGGCTCCGGATCGAGATCGACAGTCTGCCGCAGGAGATAGACGAAGTGGAGCGGCGGATCGTCCAGTTGAAGATCGAGGAGCAGGCGCTGGGCAAGGAGCGGGATGCGGCGAGCAAGGAGCGTCTCTCTGCGTTGCGCAAGGAACTCGCGGGTTTGCAGGAGCAGTCGCAGGGGATGAAGGCGCAATGGCAGGCGGAGAAGGCGGCCATCGCGGCGCTTCAGGAGAAAAAGGTGCAGTTGGAGGAGGGGCGCACCGCGGCCGAACAGGCCACGCGGGCGGGAGATCTCCAGAAGGCGGCGGAGATCCGTTACGGCCGCATTCCGGAACTGGAGCGGGAAATCTCCCGCGAGCATGAGCGGTTGTCGGAGATTCAGCGTACGGCCCGGTATCTCAAGGAAGAGGTGGACTCGGAGGACGTGGCGGAGATAGTGGCGCGTTGGACCGGGATTCCGGTGTCGCGCATGCTGGAGTCCGAGCGGGAACGGCTTACGCATCTGGAAGACGAGTTGAGCCGGCGCGTGATCGGTCAGTTGGAGGCGGTGGCCGCGGTATCGAACGCGGTGCGGCGGTCGCGGGCCGGGTTGCAGGATCCGAACCGTCCCATCGGCAGTTTCATCTTCCTGGGCCCCACCGGCGTAGGCAAGACCGAGACGGCCCGAGCGCTGGCCGAGTTCCTGTTCGATGACGAGCGCGCCATGGTGCGGCTCGACATGTCGGAGTACATGGAGAAGCACACGGTGGCGCGGATGATAGGCGCGCCGCCGGGTTACGTGGGGTACGAGGAGGGGGGCCAGCTCACCGAGGCGGTGCGGAGGCGTCCGTACAGCGTGATCCTGTTCGACGAGATCGAGAAGGCGCATCCGGACGTTTTCAACGTGCTGCTCCAGATCCTGGATGACGGTCGGCTGACCGACAGCCAGGGTCACCTGGTGGATTTCAAGAACGCGGTCGTGATCATGACGTCCAACGTGGGGAGTCAGGCGCTGCTCGAGCTGGATGAAGGGAACCGGGAGCGCGTGGAGCAGCACGTGATGGACATGCTGAGAGCCACGTTCAAGCCGGAGTTTCTTAACCGAGTGGACGACGTGATTCTGTTCCGTCCGCTCTCGCGGGAGGATCTGGGTGCGATTGTGGATCTCCAGCTCGCGCGAGTGGCGCAGCTGCTTACCGACCGGAGGCTCACGCTCGAGGTGACGCCTGCGGCCAAGGAGCTGCTGATCGCGGAGGGTTACGATCCGGTGTACGGCGCTCGGCCGCTCAAGCGGGTGATTCAGCGGCTGGTGCAGAATCCGCTGGCGCTGGCGATGCTGGAGGGCGAGTATCTGGAGGGGGATACGATACGGGTGGATCGTCCGTCAGGTGCCGGCAGGCTCGTCTTCGAGCGGGTACCTGCCGGCGGGAGCGCATCGGTGGGTGCGGGTACATAGCCCGTGGCCGGAATGGGTTGCGTGATGAACCGCAGAGTACGCAAAGAGCGCAGAGAGAAGAAACATGATTGCTCCGCGCCCTCTGCGTTCTCCGCGGTTCATCATTGTGAGGATCGGTGACACGTCGCCCGGCGTTGTCTGCCGCGGATCGGGCGGGTATGGAGGCGGCGCTGGAGCAGGCGCGCGCGGCGGTTCCCGTGGGGGAGGTGCCGGTGGGGGCGGCTGTTGTGGTTGACGGTTCCGTAGTTGCCCGCGCGCACAACGAAACTGTAGTGCGCCGTGATCTTACGCAGCACGCCGAGTTGATTGTCATACGGGATGCCATGCGTGAGCTGGGCGTGGACCGTCTTGATAACGCCACAGTGTACGTCACGCTTGAGCCGTGCGCGCAGTGTGCCGGCGCCATCGTACTGGCGCGGGTGGGCCGCGTGGTGTTCGGCGCCTACGATCCCAAGGCGGGGATGGCGGGGAGCGTGGGCGATCTTCTCCGACACCCGGCCCTGAACCACCGCTCCGAGGTCGTGGGCGGGGTGATGGCCGAGGAGTGCGGTGCCGTTCTGAGGGAGTTCTTCGAAGTCCGGCGCTGAGGTTACGGCAGAGGAGCCGGTTGGGTGAGGAGCAGGGACGTGGCAACGTATCCCAGCACCGCGCCGTCCATTATCACCTCACGGAATCCGGCGACTCTTCTTCCCACAGCTACTTCCTGACCCGGCCGCATAATCACAACGACAGATGCTTCGAGGTCTGGCGCCTCGCGTATGTTCGCCCAGTTTGCGAGCCAACGCACTTCCGTGCCGGGAAGCGGTTGGGCGGGCGGATCACGAGGAGTGATGGGCTCCGGAGTTGGGGGAACAGGCAGAACTTCGGTCTCCTCCGGCGGGTGCTCGATGAAGAGAGGACGCTCGGCCAGTTCGTCTCCGTTCTGTTCGCCGGTTTCCCGAACGACAGGTCGTTCGAGCGCACCGGTCCAGAGTCCAACCAGCAGGATGATCGCGATGAGGGCACCCAGGCTCAGTCCTGCCGGCCAGAGGTTCAGCCGCCGCGCCTCATAGGTGCGGGTGGAGGCCGGTTTCATCAGGATGCGCCCGCAATGAGGGCAGCGGGTGGCAACGCTCAGGTAGGGCTTGCCGCAGCCGGGGCAGTTGGGGAGGTCCATCGTACGGACAGGGTGGGATTCGAACCCACGAAACGGTTACCCGTTTACACGCTCTCCAGGCGTGTGCCTTCAGCCACTCGGCCACCTGTCCCGGGCCCTGAAGCTACAACCTTTGCGGGCTCGTATCCAGACTCGGGAGGCACGCGATCCGGCTCGTGAGTGAGAACGAGACTCAGTTCATTGGCAGGGTCTTTCGGCTCCACACCAGCGCGTTACATTCCCTGCGCGCAGGTTGCGGTCAAAACGTTCATCCATTTGGAGCTGCCAATGAAGAGCAAAGCGGTCGAAGCCGGCTTGAACAAGCAGATCACCCTCGAGTTCGCCTCCGCGTACACCTATCTCGCAATGGCGGCCTATTTCTCGGAGCAGAGCCTCAACGGGTTCAGCCACTGGATGCGGTTGCAGTACCAGGAGGA
>CAZTIV010000126.1:0-3326 GCA_964613905.1 uncultured Gemmatimonadaceae bacterium
TGTTCCCTCAAATCAGACTCGTCGACGGCAGGTCCAGCTCGAAGTAGAACCGCGTCCCCCACTCGGGCCGCGTCTCCACCTTGAGTTCGGACCCCATTGCCTCGACCAGCCGGTAACAGATCGTCAATCCCAGCCCGGTGCCGGAGAACGCGTACTCCCTGCGCGCCCGGGTTCGCCGGAACGGCTGATACAGCGTATCCAGCGCCTCCGCCGCGATCCCTCGGCCGGTATCACGTACCGAGAACCGGATGGCCCCCATCCCGCTCGACACCGCCGCTATCTCCACGTGCCCCTGATCCGTGAACTTGAGGGCGTTGGTGGTGAGGTTCAGCAGCACCCTGGAAAGTGCCAGCCGGTGCCCTATCCGGTGATCGCTGGGGGGCGGGACGGTTCGAACCTCGATCCCTTTCTCCTCCGCGATGGGCCGGATGATGTCCGTCACCGACTCGAAGATCTCGGTGATGGAGAACGGGGCGGGTTCCTTGTCCACCAACCGGTCCCCCCCCCGCACCAACTCGATCACGTCGCTGGTAACCGAACTCAACCCCAACGCCGCGCCGTACATGAGCCCGAGCTGCCTGCGCTGCACGTCGTTCACCTCGCCGCTCTGCCCCCGCATGAGAGTTTCGGCCAGGAACAGAATCGACGTGAGCGGCGAACGCAGGTCGTGGGCTATCTCCACCACCAGCTCGAGCGCACCGGGACCGGCCAGCCGCGAGACGAAATAATTCGACCAGTCGGGCTCCAGCTCCCGGCGCACCCGCTCCATGGCGCGCAGTGTGTCGATGAGAAGGTCGGTGTGGGAGTCACTGCTGCATTCCAGCAACTGCGCGCGGATCAGCTCCAGGAGCCGGCGGCCGAGTACCGTGCAGGCCCGGACGTCGATCGCATCCTCGAACTCGACACCGTTGCGCTGGTCCACGACGCGGCGCACCAGCACCTCGGCCACGTCGCGCACGTCGTTCTGGTCGAGCGCGTCGCCGAGATTCTGGAAACGCTCCACCACCAGCCGGGCGGCGGGTTCGAGGAAAGGGCAGAGCGTTATGGTGGCGGCGGCCGATGATCCGTCCGGACTCACTCCGCCTCTACCATGATGGTTTCACGCTGGAGGCTGTGTTTTTCCATGATCCGATATAAAGTGGTCCGGTCCACTCCCGCAAGCCGCGCGGCCTGCGACATGTTGCCTCCGGAACGCTGCACCAGCATGGTGAGGTACTTCAGCTCGAATTCGGCCAGCAGACGCTCACGAGCTGCGTGATACGACTCGTCGGGCCGGAACTCGGTGGAGAAACCGTACTCGCCGTTCACCGCCTGCCCGCCGGCAAAGGCGGGAGCATCTCCGATGAACGGAATGTCGTCCGGCTTGATGGCCGAACCGGGCTCGAGCAGCACCACCGCGTGCTCGATCACGTTCTGAAGCTCGCGCACATTCCCCTTCCAGGGATTGTTCCTGAGGGCCCGCATGGCGCCCTCGGAGAACTTGGGCGCGGGCTCGTCGCCGCCACGATGGCGGGCCCAGTAATGCCTCAGGAAATGTTCGGAGAGAATGGGGATGTCTTCCTGCCGTTCTCTGAGCGCGGGGATACGGATGGGTACCACACGCAGCCGGTAGTACAGGTCTTCCCGGAGCTGGCCTTCTTCCATGGCCTCTTCCGGATCCCGGTTGGTGGCGGCGATGAACCGCACGTTCACGATGGCGTCGCTGGTCTCGCTCCCCACCCGGCGCACCACGCCGTCCTGGATCACTCGCAACAGCTTGGCCTGAATGGGCTTTGACATCTCGGCCAGCTCGTCCAGGAACATGGTGCCGCCGTTGGCCACCTCGAGCAGCCCCGGCTTGTCGCGCACGGCGCCGGTGAAGGCGCCCTTCCGGTGGCCGAACATCTCCGATTCCAGCAGTGTCTCCGGCAGGGCGGCACAGTTGATGGCCACCAGCGCCCGGCTGCTCCGCCGGCTGTTGTGGTGGATGAACTGGGCAAAAAGCTCCTTGCCGGTACCGCTTTCGCCGGTCACGAACACGGATGCGTCCGTGCGGGCGACCTTCCGCGCGAGTTCTATGGCCCCGCGGAAGGTGGGTGAGTTGCCGAGCACGGAGATCTTCTCGCTGTGCCCGTGCTGGCTGGTGAACTGTTTTTCCAGTTCTCTGGTTTCGCGGGCCACCACCACGGCGTGAGCGGCGCGGCCAATCAATACCTGGAGGTGTGTGGCCGAGAACGGCTTGGGGAGATAGTCCCAGGCGCCCGCCTTCAACGCCTCGACACTCGACTGCACGCTCGCGTTCCCGGTCATGATGATGACGATCGTGTCCGGGTTCTTGTTGAGTGTGGCCTGAAGCAGTTCCATGCCGGAGACTTCCGACATGTTGAGGTCTATCATGACAATGTCGTAGATGCGGCGGCGCACCAGATCCAGCGCTTCGTCGCCGCGGCTGGCGGTTTCCACCGTGTAGCCTTCGCTGGCGAGGAAGGTCTTGCACGACTCGCGAAGCGAGCGCTCGTCGTCGATGGCGAGAATCCGGACCGAGAGCTTGGCTTCAGGTGAAAGCTCGATCAGGCCGGGATCCGGGCCGACGAGGCCCCTCCTGGGGTCATTGCTGGACATCTGGCACTCCCTTCGTGGTGCGCGTGCGACTGTGGGGGCCGGTAAAGCAGGGATTGCGCCCACAGCGGCCACGCTCCCGGCCGAGCGGTCAACTCGTTTTGTTGCAATACGTTGCACAATGCCAGATCGCCGCATGTTGCGACACTGCATCAAAACAGCCCGCGCCGCTAGTCACTATTGTAGGCGTTGCACCACACAAGCGCCACCCCCCCGTTGCGCTCACGGGGCAACGTACTGTGTGTTGCGGAAATATCTGGTGTACCGTTTCTTGCTATAAGGGCCCGTGCGCCGCAGGAGTTGGGTCTGAAACGGCGAACCGCAGAGAGCGCGGAGAACGCGGAGAAGAAAACAACCTTCTGCTTTTTTTCTCTGCGATCTTTGCGCCCTCTGCGGTGTAGAAAGTGGCGCCTGGATATCGACCGAGAGTGAGCCAGCATTAACGATGTCATCCAATCTGCCGACAGGTCCTGAAGAGAGCGGGCGGGTCCCCATGCAGGGTCCCGCCGCGCAGCCGCCTGCGCGCTACAGCGACCGGTTCCCGGCGGCCGCTGGGGGCGACGAGGGAGGCCCCAACATCCGCCGCTACATCGCGGCGCTGTTGCGATACAAGTGGTTGGTAATCGCGGGCATCGCCCTGGGGGCCGGTGGCGGATACATGGCCGGCAAGAACGTGACCGCCCGCTACACCGCGCAGGCCACCATCTGGATCGAGACGGGCGGCGGGA
>CAZTIV010000127.1:0-3305 GCA_964613905.1 uncultured Gemmatimonadaceae bacterium
GTCACGGGCCGGCCGCCCAGCTCCAGGAACTTGACCAGCAGTACGTTGGCAATCGTTGACTTCCCCGCGCCGGACAGCCCGGTGAGGAAGAGAGTGAGCCCCTGGCGATGCCGCGGCGGATGGCTGCGCCTCAGGTGATGCACCACGTCCGGGAAGGTGAACCACTCCGGGATGTCGCGCCCGTCGGCCAGGCGGTTTCTCAGGTCCGTGCCCGAGATGTTGAGCACCCGTTTTCCCTGCTCCACTTCGTCTTCCGCCACGTATTTGTCCAGATCCTCCACGTACACCATGTTCCGGAACGGGACCATGGCAACACCCAACTCCTTCTCGTGTGACTTCATCAGTTCCTGGGCGTCGTAAGGGCCGTAGAACGGCTTGCCGTCCACATCGGCGCCCGGCCCCGCGTGGTCGCGTCCCACAATCAGGTGTGAGCAGCCGTAGTTCTTCCGGATGATCGCGTGCCAGAGCGCCTCGCGCGGCCCACCCATCCGCATGGCCAGCGGGAGCAGCGAGAGCATGGCGGTGTGCATGGGATACGTGGGGAGCAGCGCCTGATAGCACCGCACCCGCGTGTAATGATCCACATCTCCCGGTTTGGTCATCCCCACCACCGGGTGAATCAGGAGGCTCGCCTCGACTTCCCTGGCGGCCCTGAGTGTCAATTCCTGATGCGCCCGATGCATGGGGTTCCGGGTCTGGAACGCCACCACTCGGCGCCACCCCAGCTTCGCGAACTCCGCCCGGAGTTCCGCCGGCGAGTGACGCAGCTCGCGATAGTCGTAATGAAACGGAAGCTGGAGGCCCGTGAGACGCCCACCCACATATACCGGATGCGATGTACCCAGCAGGTGGGCCACGCCCGGATGATGCCCGCTCGTGGTACCGAACACCGCTCGGGCTTCCGTCTCACGGTCCGGACGCCACACGTCTTCCACCTTGAGCGCCGCGAGCATGACGCCTTCAGGGTCTCTCAGCGCCAGCGTCCACCCAGGCTTCAAAACCTCCGCCACCGCTTCCGGCAGGTCCAGGGTGATGGGAACAGGCCAGAGTATGCCGCCTGAAAGCCGCATCTCGGCCAGCACGGGGTCGTAATCGGCCCGCGTCATGAAGCCGGTGAGCGGCGAGAAGCCGCCGTTCAGCAGCAGCTCCAGGTCGCAGAGCTGGCGCGGAGTGAGGTCCCATGAAGGCCAGTCGCGCGAGGATTCCTTGAGTTCCGCCGACCGGTCAGGTGAAGCCATCAGATCGATCAACGCGCCACCGTGAGGCTCCGTGAGATGATTGGTCAAGCAAGCATCCTTTCAACTGGAATGTTCCCCGCATACCTTACGCGGGCCCGAACCTTGCCCGCACGGGGCATGCCATGAATAAAACACTCATCGACCGTCCCATATTCGTCATCGGCTGCAACCGGTCGGGCACTACTCTGCTCTTCAACAACCTGGCGGCGCATCCGCTCACCTGGAGCCTGTACGAAGAGGGCCAGCACATATTCTACCGCCATTTCCCCGTCCACCCAGAGACCGGCGACCGCCTGAGCAACCCGCCGCCCCCGGAAGTGGCGGAAGCCATACACACTCAGTTCTACGAAGAGGTCCACAACAAGGAAGTCTTCAAGGACCGCGCGCTCCTCAAGCTCATCCCGCGCAAGGCCCTCCAGCGCGGAATCAACCGACTCTACAAGCGGCCGCCGCTCAGGATCGTGGAGAAGACCCCCGCCAACTCCCTCAGAGTCCCGTTCCTCAAGGCCGTCTTCCCTGACGCCCGTTTCCTTTTCCTGGTGCGCCGCGCGGAAGATGTGATAAGCTCACTCATGGAAGGATGGAAGAACTGGTCCGGCACGGGCTCAGCACAATGGAAGTACGGCAGATGGCATTACCTCGTGCCTCCCGGCTGGCAGGAATGGACCGGCCGCACGCTGCACGAGATCTGCGCCTTCCAGTGGGTCGAGGCCACCCGCATGGCGTGGGAGGACCTCGAGCAACACTGTCCCGGCCAGTATCTCCTGGTACGGCACGAAGACGCGCTGGCGCACCCGTTCGAGACCTACCGTGCCGTCCTCAGGTTCTGCGATCTCCCGCTCTCCCGGTATCTGAGTCGTCTCCTCACCAGCCAGAACAGACGGGTTTACACCCACGGCGGCTCCGCGCCGCGGCCGGACAAGTGGAAGCAGCTACACGGAGAGGAAGTTGAAGCGGTCCGGCCCATGTTCCAGGAACTCATGCAGCAGCTCTATCCGGAAAACGCGTGAGCGAGTCCTCACGGGTCGAGCCGGCATTCCCCGGAGACTTCGATGAGGTCTTCGGATTGCTGAAACAACTGGATCCTCACCGCCCCGCCGCTGAGTGGCGCCGCATCTTCGATTACCGCTGGCGCCGGCCGGACGAGCCCGTGGGTTACCTGCTCCGGAACGGGAACGAGGTGGTGGGTTACGTGGGGATGATCCTGAGCGAAATGACCGTTGACGGCCGCCTCGAGCGATTCTGCAACGTGACGAGCTGGGTTACCCGCCCCGAACACCGCGGCGAGGGCGCGCTGCTCGTCCTTCAACTGAACCGGCTCAAGGGTTACACGATCACGAACCTCACCTCCAACCCGGCAACCCTGCCGGTGTTCAGGCGCCTGGGGTTCGAGCCGCTCGAAACCGTCTGGACTGTCCTCCGCCCCACACCGGCCGTGATGTGGCGGCACTCGCGATGTCGTGTGCGCACCGACCCCGCCGAGATAAGACCGCTCCTGGAAGCGACACATCAGCGAATCCTGGACGACCACCTCGCCCTCACTCATCACCTGCTCGTGTCGACCGATCGCGCTCTGTGCTACGCAGTGTATACCATCAGGCAGCGGTGGCGTCTGCGCGCAGTCCGGCTGCACTACATCAGCAACCCGGAGCTGCTCGCCGAGCACTGGCCGGCGGTGCATCGGAGGCTCTTCCTGAGCCACGGCGCCCCGCTCGCCGAAGCGGATTCCCGCCTCCTCTCAGCCACCCGGATCCCGGGTGCTGTGCGGAAGGAGATGTCGCTGCCCCGCCTGTTCCGGTCACCGCACCTCAGGCCGGAACAGGTAACCGACCTCTACAGCGAGATGATCCTCCTCCCGCACCTTTGATCACCTTGCAGAAATGCCTCTCCGCGTTCTCTGCGCGCTCCGCGGTCAGGACGTCACAACCGGGGCTGACTGAAGATCCACCAGCGCAATTCCCCCCGGCTCTCCACCCAGCATGCACACCAGAAACTTTCCGTCCGGCGACCACCTGGCGTGCGCCGCCCCGCGGCCCTCCGGTGTCGCCGCGCGCGCGCGGCCCACCG
>CAZTIV010000128.1:0-3128 GCA_964613905.1 uncultured Gemmatimonadaceae bacterium
GGATCATCATCGGTGATGTGAGGATCGAGCTTCGTTGAGCCCGGATCCGGCGGTGTTGGAGTCGATCCTCCAGGTGCTCGAGGGTAGCGCCGTCGCGGAGTTCTTCCGCGGGTCGCTCTGGCTCTACCCGGCGGTCGAGATCCTCCACATCGTCGGATTCGTCATCCTGGTCGGGGCTGCCTTCGTCATGGATCTTCGGCTTCTGGGCCGGCTGCGCGCTCTGCCGATCACCGCCACGGTGCACAGCCTGAGCCGCTGGGCACGATGGAGTCTGATCCTCGTTGTGCCCAGCGGGTTGATCCTCTTCATCGCGGACGCGACGACGCTCGCCGTGAACCCGGCCTTCCAGCTGAAGCTCGTCCTCCTTGCTGCGGCCGGCGTGAACGCCGCCCTTTTCCACCGGGTCGTCTTCCGGGACGTGGACGTCCATCGGGGCGTGGCCGGGCGGGATGGCGTTCCGCTTCCCCTGCGCGCACGGCTCGTCGGGGTCCTCTCGATGGTTCTCTGGTTCTCGGTCATCGCCTGCGGGCGGCTGATCGCCTACGTCTGAGGCGGCCGGCCCATTCCTATCCGGGCTTTCGTCGCTCTCTCGATCCCTCCATGCGATGCGCGAACGAATGACCCAATTCGGCATGACAGAACCCTTGATCCTCAACAGCATGGTGCGGAACGGTACCTACTGAGAGCCCAACTTTGCCTGTTCCGTTTGACGTGCAAGACTGTTGCTAACGAGGATTAGGCGCTGGGGAGCCATCTTCTAATCTCCGGCTGGCTTCCGTATGAGCTCCGGACGTGCTTTTGTAACAGTCCACCCAGTGACGTACCATAGCAGGACACGTGTGCACTCCGCAAATGCTTCGATCGCCTCGACATATAGTGCCGTGGGCAACGGCTTGTCCGCATCAGAGATCTTCAACTCCAGAATGCGCTCGCCGCTCTCGTCCTCGGCTCTGGTGATCGCGGATAGCAAGTGCACGTCGGAGAAGTGAACGTACCCGCTGGTCCGCTCGTACACGCGCTCAACCCACTCGAACTGGCGGCTCAACACCTGGACGAGATACGCGTCGGTCATCTTCTTGCTAGTACGGTCGGTGAGATTCCGAACGCGAGTGCCGCGGAGCACATCCGAGGCGAAGGCATGAGGATCGGCGACCAACCACGCAGCAGAGAAGCGCAATACCGTGTCCAGCTGGAGGCGGAGCGAAGCACCAGCGCACAGGAGATTGCGGGCCTGGATTGACGATGTGAAGCCGGTCAAATGCGCACGTGACCGGTTCAGGGCTCCGTACGCGAGGAGATCCATCCCGTACAGCGCGCCTCCGTACGCCTCGGTCATGCTCCTGCCGATGGCCATGTGATCATCAGCGAGTGCTTCCAAGCGCCTGAGGCTGCTGGTGATCGAACCTTCGGCTGTGTTCATGTCAAGTTCTTTATGAGGCGCCTAACCCATTTTGAGAGCACGCCCTTTGAGGCTACCATGGAGGAGTCCACCCGAACCCCTGGGCCTCAACAAGGAGCGGCGCTCATGAAACGCAGCACCAAATATGTAGGTCTCGATGTCCATCAGGCAACGACCGTCGCCTTGGTGCGCGAGGAAAGCGGACGGGTGATCGCCCGCAGCATTCTGCCGACTGAGGCGGACGCTCTCCTCGAGTTCTTCCGCGGCATGCGCGGCGCCGTCCACGTGACGTTTGAAGAAGGCACGCAGGCGCAGTGGCTCTATGATCTGCTCTCTGCGCGGGTTCACCGTGTGCTCGTCTGCGACCGACGCGGCGAGAAGCGGCAGGGCAACAAGGCCGATCAAGTCGATGCCGATTACCTTGCCGAACAGCTGCGCCTGGGCGCCCTGCGGCTGGTCTATCATGGCAGCGCCCACCGCGGGATCGAAAGCCGGCCCCGAGTAGGTCCATCCGAGCTGATAGTTCCACCCGACCGCCCGCCGCCGCTGCAGCATCGCGCTCGCAAACCCCGCGTCGACGGCTCCGGAAGACCCCTCTCCGGCCGTCCGGGCGAGATTGAAGGTGAGATAGTCGTCCCCGACGAGGCGGATCGTGCCGTCTATCCCGGCGGCGAGGTCGTGGGTCCCGCCCGCGCCCACCCGAGCCGGCTCGGTGGTGCTGCCGCGTGCCTGCGCAGCCAGGGGCAGCGCGCAGAGCAGGCTCGCAAAGAGCAATGTACTGCTTCCGGACAGGAGGCGATTCGAGATCATGAGAGCTCCGGGGGAGAGGGAAGGGATCCAGGGTGAACCTGGAAAGGTACGGAGGAGACCGCGGCGGAGTTTCAGTACCTCGAGGAACCGGAGCGAACGCCAGGGCTGACCGGCGCCGGGCCGACCCGGAAGGTAGTGAACGGCACCTCGGCCGACGAACGAACCAAACCTAGCCGGAACCTGCGTCCGCGTTCGGCACGTTCCTGGACTTCTGGGCCACCGCCGTGATCAGAACCGCGTAGCCCGCCTCACGCGCGCAACGAAGCAACTCGCCATTCTTCAGCCCCTGCCAGGCCTCCGCAGCGACCGTGTGGATCTCGTGTTGCGGGGCAGCCGCTCTGATCATCTCGGCAAGCGCCACAGGAACCTGCTCGTCGAGCAGCGCGCGCGGCGTTGCCGGCGCGCACCCAACGATCAGGGGCGGAGGGCACCCGTGCCAGACCTGCCGCTCGGTTGAGAAATCGGCGCCCTCCGTCCTCTTCATCCGACGGTTAGACCTGCGAGTGGCACCACCACGATCGGTTGTGACACTCAACGTGCCTGCTCAGCAGTCGGCTCCTGCCCGGGAACGCCGGCTTCGGACAACCGACGGCAGAGCAGGCCCACGACGTACGGAGGCGCAGTGGTGAGCGTGAGGAGGTGGTTGTCACTGAGCTCAGCGAGTGCGTGCTCGAGGGCTGCCCACAGGGGTGTGCCCTCGAACTCGGTGTACGGATGCGGCATGGTCTCAGTTCGACGGGTGTGGAACCCCGGACAGCGTTCAGCAGGTGCAGGAGGTGAAGGACCTAATGCTGAGGCTCACCGGCGCAGGGCCGGCGCAGTAGCTGGTAAACGGCGCAAGGCCAAACACTTGCACCACACCCGCACCGCCGGATCCGGGCTCAACGAAGCTCGATCCTCACATCACCGATGATGATCC
>CAZTIV010000129.1:0-3029 GCA_964613905.1 uncultured Gemmatimonadaceae bacterium
TCGCGATCTCGATCAACTCGTCACGCGTGTTGTACACGAAGTCGAAAGTTTCATCCTGGAGGCCCTTGACACGACGCGCACCGCCGAGGCCTGCTTCTCCTTCGGCACCTCGCGCATCCACTGGCGCAGGGTCGGCGGGCTCACCCCGAGCTCTGCCGCCAGCTCCTTGAGCGTCCGATCACTCTCGGTCGCGAGACGCACCGCCTCCCGTCGGAACTCCTCCGTGAACTTCCTCGGTCCTCGCTTCCGCATCGGTCACCTCCCGCTCCGAATCTCTGCCGGAGCACTCGAGGTTGTCCACTAAACCGGGCGAAGTTCATACATTTCCCGCATTTCCTTGCCGTTCTCATGTCGACTCCCTCGAATTATCATGGCTCTCCGCCTCCCTGGTGATTCGCTCAAGTTTTCTCCACTCGCGGCGCGCAGCCAGATACCCGCCCCCTAGAGCGAACACGAAGATTATTGTCAGAGTCACGGGAAGAGGAAGCGTTATGGTGGATTCAGGGTTGATGATGAACGCCGCAATCATCACCCCGGCCGAGAGGGCGGCATAGAAGGCTGTTTGTCGCTCAATAAAGCGGCTCTTGCCTTCCTTCTGTGCCCGCCCTGCAAGGTACGCTTCAACTGCCGATCGCGTTTTCCTCACTCCGACTACCTCTCCACGACTTCTCAAGGTTTAGCTGCCTGGATCACAGCGCAAGCGGCACCGCCCCCTGCGACTGTCAGCAGCCCCGCGTTTGCGAATGCCGCCTTCGCGCCCACGTAAGCGCCGGTAGCGAGAACGCCAAGCCCTCCGGCCGCGTAGCCAACGGCTCGACCGATTCGGGCGCCGGTGAGCGAGCCGGCGGCTGCTCCGCCCAACGCGCCCATCCCTCCGCCAGGGAGCGCACCGACACCTAAGAAAGCTGCCCCTACCGCTGTTCCGCCGGCCCACCCTACGGCGCCGCCCACGGCCCCTCCCGCAGCCGCACCCGCTACGGTACCGGCTGCTGCACCGACCCGAGCAGCCGCCGCCGCTGCCGGCAGAACTTGGACGGTACCTCTGTACGCGCCAGCTGCACTTCCTGCCGCTAAGGTCAATACTGCGTACGCACTTGTCCCGTTCTCAACGACGCAACGGACGACTTCCTTCGCCGCCTCATCAGAAGGCCCGGCAGTTCTGGGCTGTTCATCCCACCACTGATCCCGCATCGGCCGCAATGGCCCGGTGAGACCCATCATTCCCGCCATCGAGATGCCGCCGCCGCGGGGCGACCAATCGAAACCGAAGAAGTTTGTCGGGTGCCACCAGCCATGCGGGCGGACTACGATCTGGTCAAGCTCGAGAATGATGGGGTGGCAGAAAGGTCCGCAGCCCGGATCATCACTGGGGTAAAGTCCAAAGGCATCGGCGAACGCTACCGGATTGTTTGCGGCGTACGCATAGATGTTGACGCCGCCCGCGAGGCCGATGGGGTCTTCGGAGATGAAGCGCTGCAGTTCGGGGTCGTAGTAGCGGGCGCGGTTGTAGTAGAGCCCGAACTCGCGGTCATATTCCCGGCCGGCGAATCGGAAGGGGATGTTGGCGTGGGCGGACGTCAGCTCCCTCCCGAACGGCTCGTAGTTGAAGCGCGTGACGAGCGTGCCGTTGGAGGATAGCCCGATGACGTTTCCCTGCCCGTCCTGACGGTAGTGATAGAGGGAGCCGCCGTTGACCTGGACGGTGTGCGGCCGATCAACGCCCGGGAAGTACGTGTAGTCCTGAACGAGATTGCCGAGACTGTCGAGGCGGCCGACGATGTGATCGCCATGATGGACGTAACGCTCGTCCATGCCGGGGCCGCGCTTCCGCACGCGACGACCGAAGGCGTCATAGGTGAAGCGGAAGGTTCCCGTACCGGAGACCCACACGCTGTCCAGCTGGTTCAGGCTGTTCCAGTAGTAGCGCTGATCGTAGCCGAACTTGTGCTTCCGTGTGAGATTTCCGTCGTCGTCGTACTCCAGCATGTAGCCGAGGTACTGCGTGATCCGGTTCCCGGCTGTGACCGTTGCCGTTGCCGGATTGCCGACGCTGTCATAGCTGAACGACCAGCTGCGGGCGACGGTGCCCAGCGTGCAGATCGCATCGAACTCGGCGCTCGTGGAGATCGCCGGGCAGCTCGTGGTGGCGCCACGGTCTACTGTACTCGTCAGACGCCGCAGCTGATCATAGACGTGGGTCCGGGTCGTATCCTGATTACTGTTCCAGCGCTCCTGCCGCACGAAGCCCACGGTGTCGTGAACCTGGCCGCGCATGAAGGTCCCGGTGCCAATGCGGGCGAGGAGATCCCCGGGCCGGTAGCGCAGCGAGTCCAGCGTGTGCCCGTAGCGATGCACCGTGGCCGGTCGCCCCACGCCGTCGTAGGAGATCGTCGTGGCCGCGGTCTGAGGGCCGAGCCGCGTCACGAGTCCCCGCTCATCCCATTGCAGGAAGGCCGTCCGGACCGGCGCATACTGCGAGGCGTGATTCAGGGAGATCCAGCGGTTGCGCAGGTAAACGCTGTCGCTCACGCTCCAGCCGGTCATCCCCGGCACACCACTCCACGCGTGCGTGGCGACACCGCCGGGCCGCCGGCGCGCGATGGTGCCGCTTTGAGTCAGAGTGGTGGTTCCGCCAACGAACCGCCGCGTGCTGGCGGTCACGCTCACACTGTCGACGCTCTCGAAATAGCTGAAGGTGGCGGCCGTGGTGTCCGCCGCTGACGCCCCGACGTGTGTCCGGCGGAGGAGCCGCCCCTCGCGGTCATGGAGGAACTTCGTCTGCTGCCCGCGTCGATTGGTCCAGCCCGTGAGATAGCCGAGCGTGTCGTAGACGAAGTATTGCGACTTGCCCGCCGGGTCCCGCTCCTGCGTCGTCCAGCCGACCGCGTTGGTGTAGAAGAGGGTCACGTTCCCGCGAGCATCGATCACCGAATCGGCGGCATTGAGCGAAGTCTTGTAGTGGTAGCGGACTCGCGCGCCGAGCGGACCGATGGCCTGCCGCACACGGTTCCGTGCGTCGTAGACGACGC
>CAZTIV010000130.1:0-2924 GCA_964613905.1 uncultured Gemmatimonadaceae bacterium
CCGGTTCAGCGTCAACGTACCGGGCGGCCCGGTCGAAGGCGCGATCAACGGACTGGAGGAAGTGCCCCGCATTGGTCGTCATGAGTGGTGGACAAGCTAACAGAGTGGCAGGGAGCGTGCGAGCGGTGTCCCGGGCTATTGACGATGGCCGGGCGCGGTGACCGCGACGGTTCTGAAGGTGACCGCGACCGTTCTGAGCGCGGAGGTTCTGGATCAGGCCTCCGCGGAACGGAAGGCGACCCTCGTGAAACTGACGCTGCCTCCGCCGACCGCCCCTACCGTCACGGAAACCTTTATCCGCGTTGGTGACGAGCGCGCGCCGGATTCTCCGCGAGGAGGGGCTCGACGCGTTGATACCTCGTGCCGCCCGGGCGGCCGGCGTAAGCCAGACGGCACCCTATCGACACTTCACCGGCCGTCGCGCGCTGATGGGTGCGGTGGCGGCAACGGGATTTTGGGAGCTCAACCAGGCCATGGGTGCAGCGATGGCGGGAGGTGGTGGCCGTGAGGGCTTCAAGGGCGTCGCGCTCGCGTACGTAGACTTCGCGCGCGAGCACCCGTCGCTCTACCGCGTCATGTTCGGCCCCGAGGTGGCGAGCACGGAGGATCTGCCGGAGCTGGCCGAGGTGTCACGCTCGGCGCTGGGCTTTGTGCACACTGTGTGGAACAGCTTCAGGCGGCAGGTCTCGTGAGTAATGGCGATGCCGGGCTGATGGCGGTCGCGCTCTGGGCATCTTTGCACGGCCTGGCGCTACTGATACTCGACGGGCAGGCCACGACGGTGACCGAGGACGTCGACGAGCTTGTGCACGCGACGGCGCAGCTGCTCATGTTCGGCCTGGCTCCGCGAGCGTAGGCGGCCGCCAGGTGCTGCCTCTTGCTGAGGCGCGGTGTTACCCAACACATGAGGACCTTAGCGGAGACATCTTTTCGATGTCATCTACCCGTCCGGCGTGCTATTGACCGCCGGACACTGCGCACGCACTCTACTGACATGAAATCGCCCTCAGCTGAGCGCTCAGGCCCAGGTAGCACCTGAACGAGTATCACGACCACCCAGATCGGAGGTCAGGTCATGCTCCATCAGGTCACGCGTACTCGGCCACGGCTGCTGATCAGCGCCGCGCTTACCCTCGTGGTGGTCACAGCCGCGTGTTCACCCTTCATCGGAAGGGAAGGTGTCCGGATGGGCACCGACCGGTCTGTCCTGCCGACGTCGGCTGACAGCACACCTGGCACCGGTCTCACCCGTAAGGAGATCGCAGCCAAGGAGGAGCCGAGCACACTGTTCGCTCGAGACCGCATGCAATGCATTGTTGACGCTAAGCGCTTCGCCAAGGCGCGTGTGGGCCAGCGCGTCTGGTGCATGTGGCGCTGAGAAACAGGCGCGGCCCCATCTATGGGAAAGTCACGCGTGGTGCTCTCGATCGCCGCGGCATGGATTCTTTCCGTAGGGTTTGACCTGTTCCTCCACGCCGGATTGCTCGCGCGCCTCTACATTGAGCCCAGCCCGTTCCTCCTTTCCGCACAGGAGGCGTTCCGCAGAATCCCGCTCGGCTACCTTTCGTTCCTCACGCTCACTGCCGGCTTGTTCTGGCTTCTCCGCCGCCTTGGCGTACGTGGATCCGCCTCGGGGTTTCGATTTGGAGCCACGGCTGGTGCCGTAGTGTGGGGTGCTCTTGCAGTGGGGCTCTATTCCATCAGCACAGCGACGCTCCCTCTGTTAGCCGGTTGGTGGATTGGTCAAACCATCGAGCTGGGACTTGCAGGCGCAGTGCTCGGAGCAGCCGCCACTGGCATGCCGCTGAGGCGTATTTGGGCAGTAGTGGCAATAGTCGTATTCGTCCTTGCAGCAGCTACGATCGCGCTCCAATCCCTCGGTCTGGCTCCCGCGATCAAGGTAGTACCATGAACACGCTGAGCGTTCTCACGCGAAGCTGAAGCGCTTCGGTAGCGCGTTGGGGACCAACAACTGGGTCTGCTTTCCGTCCACACCTCAGGCACTGGAAGCGGCCGCCGGCGAGGATCCGATGTGCGTGGACGAGTCCTGGCAAGGATTCGCTGAGGTGTGGGCACGCCGAACCGAGCCGAAGGTCACCCAGCTGGGGATCGCCTACTTGCTTCGGTGCGACATAGGGACCAGCAACACCGACCCGTATGCCACCGGGCAGGCGGCATAGGGGCCAGCAACACCGACCCGTATGCCACCGGGCAGGCGCCCGACAACGAGTGGGTCGTGACCCCGCCGCACATCATGATCATCGTGCCTAACCCCGGGGACCTGACGCTATGCCGCACAATCCGGGTCGTGACCCCGCCGCACATCATGATCATCGTGCCTAACCCCGGGGACCTGGAGGCGATGCCGCACGATCCGGAGACGGGCGGTCCGTACGTGATGTGGCGCGTACGCCGTACGCGCACATCATGGTACCAGTGCAGCGTTAAGGGCGGCACCGGCCGAGGTCCTCGCCTGCCGCGGACGGGTCGCGGATTTCGGCCAACCGCCGAACCCTGAACTGCACCGCGATCCGTCCGCCCGAGCGCGTGGCGAGGCCAATTCCGTTCGACCCGTTGAGCGCCGCGGTGCTCGCAAACGCACACGTGGCCGCATCGGCTCAGTGGCCGTGCTGCCACCCGCGCGGCCTCGTCGTACTACGTGCCCTAGCCGCGGTCGTAATTTCCTCTATGTTTCCCAGGGGAACCGCCCGCGACGCGTATCAGAATCGACGGCTTAGCCAGTCACCCGGCGTCCCCGGGACCAGACGCCGCACCGGCATACCCACCCAGCACACTCCCCCGCCTGATCCCCAATCCACTTCCCGTGCAGGAATCGCATTCTCCGCCGGCCCGATCGAGATTCCGTACTGCGCGTTGTCGGTTACTCTTTCTCCTTCTCCCTTGATTTGACCGCTCCCGTCCCC
>CAZTIV010000131.1:0-2791 GCA_964613905.1 uncultured Gemmatimonadaceae bacterium
CGAAGTTTGGCGCCGGCATGCGGTCGCTGATTCATGGCGCCAAGCGCCGCCCGCACGGCCCCGACTTGCCGGTCAATTCGGGACTTCTCGCCCTCGAGCCGTCTCAACGCGTCACGGAGCGTCTTGCTCACATCCCACTTGGGCATTCGTAGCCTCCCTTCCCATTGCAGCACGGCACCGTAGCTAACCCCGCCGTCGCTGACCTGCTTCAGCACGCGCCCGACCCGATCCACATCCTTGCTGTCTGGCGTGATAAGGCCCGGCGGGATCAAGTCACGCCGATCCCGGGCCCAATAGACGATTTTGGCTTTTTTGATACTATCATAGTAGGAGAAAGGCGGAGGAGCGCCCGGGCAGCATTCTGCGTACCTCTTATCTTTCCCCAGCGACGGGGCATCAGCCACACCGATGCAGCCGGAGAGCGGATATGGGCCACCCTCCGACGAGGGACGACGCGGCCACTGCCTCCGGACACAAACCGTCGGATGCCAACACGAGAACGCGCACCAGAAAACCCGGTGCATGGCGTCTCGTGAACCAATGGCCGGGAGTGCTCAGCCCGACGCAAGCGAGCGAAACCTGCGGGCGATCCCCGAAGGCACAGGAGCCAGTGGTCCCGCTCTCCTGCGTATCCACGGGATGCTGGTGCAACAACAAGGCGGCGAGCGCAAGTCACCCGCCGTTCGGTTGCAGCCAGCCGCGATAGTGCTTCATCCCACCAGGTAGGCCAGAAGCTCTCACCCCTCAAGCGTTCCCGGCCGCGCTTCGCGGTCGCCCCGTCTGCAGCTTGGCGCCACGACGCTGGGCGTACTGTCTCCACCACCGGCCGCCGAGAACGTCCCACCCTGCCCCCCGACCCGCGTCCGCAGTCTGCCCTGATCCGTCGTCCGCCGATCGGCGCCAGTCATCTACTCACTTCATCACCGGAGGATCCACCCATGCCTGCACGCCTGTCCTCTTCCAACAGCCAGCTCATCACCCGGGACCACCTCATGACGATCGCCCCCCCGCCGGCCACCGACACGTGGCGCCCAATCGCCCATGGCGATTTGATCACGGCGATCGACCGCCAGTTGATGGTCCGCGGCGTCCGCATCGAACGCGAGCAGTTCGCCATTCAGCGGGAGGGGGCCCGCCTCTTCGCCGTCCTGGACCTGTCCCTGGAGACCTCCGGCGAGTTCTGCGCCTCCATGGGGATCCGGACCGCCAACGACCGGTCGCTCGCCCTCGAGATCGCGGTCGGCGTCACGGTCTTCGTCTGCGACAACCTGTCCTTCTCCGGCGACCTCATCGCGCTCCGTCGCAAGCACACGCCCCGCTTCGACCTGAACGCCGACATCTCCCGCGCTGTCGACCGCTACCAGACCCACCTCCTCCTGCTCCAGGACAAGATCGCCGCCATTCAGGCCACCCCCATCTCTGACCTCGATGGCAAGGCGATGATCGTCGACGCCTTCCGCCACGAGATCCTGCCGATCCGCTTCTTCAAGACGGTCTGCGAGACCTACTACGACCCGTCCCCGGACATGACCGATGTCCTGCCCCGGACCCGCTGGGGCCTGCACAACGCCTTCACCCGCTGCGTGCGTCAGATGGCCCCCGCACCGGCGTTCGAGGCCACGACTGCCCTCGGGGCGTTCTTCGGCCTCCAGGCCGAGTAACTATCCACCACACAAGGAGAACATGACCATGCGAACGCGAACATGCCGCATCATCGTCACCCTGCCCTCAGGCCAGGAGCTCTTCACGGTCCTGCTCACGCGCGAACCGGTGACGGACGAGCTGGGGAGGGGGGCGACCCCCCCTCCCGTCTTCACGCAACCGGACAACCCGATCCGACCGCCCGTCCCTGACGATCAGGAACCACGGATGACCGAGCCCCAGAAGCGCTACCTCTTCCGCCTCCTCGCCGCTCAGGGCGTCGACGGCAAGGGCGCTGAGGAGCGGCTGCGCACCATGTTCAGCGTGCGAACGCTCCGAGAGGTCTCCAAGGCTTCCGCCAGCCAGCTGATCGAGCAGCTCCTGGCGACCCAGAGGGAGGCCGCCCATGGCGTGGCCTGAGGCCATCAGTGTGAGTCAGATCAACCTGTACCGGACCTGCTCCCTCAAGTACCGCTTCCAGTACATCGACCTTCTGCCGCGGATGGTCCGCCCGGCCGGCATGGTCTTCGGCAGCGCGGTGCACGCCGCCCTCGAGTGGCTGCACAAGGCCCGCAAGGCGGGCGAGCCTGTGACGCTCGGCCAGCTCCTGCGGATCTTCGAGGCCGACTGGGAGGCGCAGATCCACAGTACGCCCGTCTCCTTCGGCACAGATCAGCCGGCCGAGAGCCTAGTCCTGAAAGGAAAGGAGCTCCTGAGCAGCTATTTCCACCTCCCGGCGCCACCGGTCGGGGACGCAGAGCTCTTCTTCCAGCTGCCCCTGGTCAATCCGGTCACGGGCGAGGTCCTCGATGTCCCCCTGAAGGGCATCATCGACCTCATCGAGGCGGACGGAACGGTCGTGGAATTCAAGACATCCCTGAAGCGCTGGGCGGTCTCGGAGCTCCCCGACAACCTGCAGCTCACCGCCTACAGCTACGCCTACGAGATGCTCTTCGGGCACCCGCCTCGGGATGTCAAGCTGGTCAACCTGGTTCGCACGAAAAGCCCGGTGATCGAAACGCACATCACCGGTCGGGACGCCAAGGACTACGAGCGGTTCTTCAGCCTGGCGAAGGAAGTGGTCCGTGCGGTTCGCGCCGGCATCTTCTTCCCCAATCGCGGATGCTGGATGTGCCGCGACTGCGAGTAC
>CAZTIV010000132.1:0-2780 GCA_964613905.1 uncultured Gemmatimonadaceae bacterium
GGCGGCCTCTTTCCACGGCGCGGGGCATGAGCGTAGATTCGTGGCTCATGCCCCGTGTATCTTCCCTGATTTCAGTGCACGCATGACCGGCGAGATTCTCCTCACGCTCGCCGTGGCCGTCGGCGCCCTCGGCCTGTTCATCTGGAACAAACTCCGGGTGGACGTCGTTGGCATAATCGTCATGACCACGATCATTCTGACCGGGCTCGTGACGCTCCGGGAAGGGATCAGCGGATTCGCCAACGAGGCCATGCTCACCGTGGCCGCGATGTTCGTACTCTCGGCCGGGCTCGTGCGCACCGGCGCCATCGATATCCTGGGGAAATGGGTGGCGCGGCTCTCCGGCAAGAGCGAGTTCCGGCTGCTCCTCGTAAGTATCGCTCTGGTCATCCCGTTCAGCGCGTTCATCAACAACACGCCGGTGGTGGTGGTCATGATTCCGCTGGTGCTGGGATTGAGCCGGAAGATCAAGGCACGGCCCTCCAAGCTGTTCATGCCGATCTCGTTCGCGAGCCAGATGGGCGGAACGCTCACCCTCATCGGGACGAGTACGAACCTGCTGGTGGCCGGATTGGTGCTGGAGTTGGGGATGGACCGTATTCGTCTGTTCGACATCACGCCGCCGGCGCTGGTGCTCACGGTGGTCGGGCTGGTCTATCTCGTGACCCTGGGTCGCTGGATCACCCCCGAGCGGGAGGTCGCGACGGACCTCATCGAGGCATATGAGCTGCGCGAGTACCTGTCGGTGCTGATTGTCGAAAAGGAGTCACCGCTGGTGGACGAGAGCATCGGGAACGCACGCTTTGCGAGTGAGTACGGCCTCCAGATCGTGGCCATCGACCGCGGGAGAAAACGGATTGACGCTCCGGGTCCGGAGACGGTGCTGCATGCCGAGGACGCGCTGGTGGTGCGGGGGAAGGTGCCGGATATAGCCCGGATTCAGCAGTCCGCGCATCTTCGCATTGCGGGCCCGGGGAAGGAGGCGGGGTGGGTCGAGAAGGAAAGTGCGGACGGGGAGGACGAGAAGAAGAAACTCGAGCTTCAGTTGGCCGAGTTGATGATCCCGCCCCGGTCGCGGGTTGCCGGGCGCACGCTGCGGCAGGTCAATTTCCGGCATCGGTTCGGGGTGCCCGTGCTGGGCATCCAGCGTCACGGCGCATCGCTGTCCGAGAGGATGCGGGACGTGACGCTGGCGCCCGGCGATCTGCTGCTGGTGCAGGGAGCCCCGGATGCGCTTCGGAGAATCCACGAAGGTCGTGACCTGGCGCTGCTCGGGCCTCTGGATGTTCCGGCCCGCCGTTATGCCAAGCTCAAGTTTGCCCTTACCATCATGCTGGGCGTGATCGCACTGGCCGCCCTTGACATCATGCCCATTCTCGTCTCGGCCATGCTGGGCGTTATCGCGATGTTTCTCACCGGTTGTGTAACGGCGGATGAGGCGTATGAGGAAGTGGACTGGATGGTGCTGGTCCTGCTGGGGTCGATCATTCCGCTGGGGATCGCGATGCAGAATACCGGAACCGCCGAGTTTCTTTCCACGCAGCTGCTCAGGGTCACCACCCCGCTGGGGCTGCTGGGCACACTGGCGGCGTTCTACCTGCTTACTTCACTGCTGACCGAGCTGATAAGCAACAACGCGGCAGCCGTAGTGCTTACTCCCATCGCCATTGCAACCGCGGTGGGGCTCGACGTCTCGCCGATGCCGTTCATAATTGCCGTGATGATAGCCGCCTCGAACAGCTACATGACGCCCATAGGGTACCAAACCAACACATTTATCTACGGACCCGGCGGCTACCGGTTCAGCGACTTCTTCCGCGTGGGCGGCCCGCTCAACCTGATCATGGTGATAGCAGCCACGTTCGTGATCCCGATCTTCTTCCCATTCTGATCGTTTCCTTGAGGAGCCCGGCATGGAAGGCGTGACGCGATTCTGGGAGCGGGTGCGGGAGGTACTGGATATCCGGGTGTTTGAGGTTGGCGGCGCCACTTTCACGCTCTGGACATTCGTCCAGCTCCTGGTCCTCATCCCGTTGTTATTCATTGTGACCGCCCTGATCAGGCGGTGGGTAATTCGTGCCCTCGCGTCCGGCAACCGGCTGGACCAGGGATTGCGGGAAGCGGTGGGCTCGGTTCTGCGCTATGGGATCATCGCGCTGGGCCTGCTCATCATCATTCAGACCGCGGGCATCGATCTCACCACGCTCAATGTGCTGGCGGGGGCGCTCGGCATCGGCCTGGGATTCGGGCTCCAGAACATCGCCAGTAACTTCATCAGCGGGCTCATCATCATGTTCGAGCGGCCCATCAAGCTGGGCGACCGCATCGTGGTGAGCGATGTGGAGGGGGATGTGGTGGCCATCAAGGCGCGGAGCACGACCGTGGTCACCAACGACAACATCGCGATCATCGTCCCCAACTCGCGGTTCGTCACCGAAACGGTGGTGAACTGGAGCCACAGTGACGAGAAGGTTCGGTTCAGGATCCCGGTGAGTGTGGCTTACGGCACGGACGTAAGGTTGCTTGAGAAGGTGCTGCTTGAGGTGGCGAAGAACAACGAAGATGTGCTGGAGAGTCCCGCGCCGGCGGTTCGGTTCAGGGAATTCGGTGACAGCGGGCTGCATTTCGATTTGCACTCGTGGACGCAGAGCCTCACGCACCGAAAGGGGATGCTGATCAGCTCGCTCAATTTTGCCATCTACGACGCGTTCAAGGAGCACGGCATCGAGATTCCGTTCCCGCAGCGGGACCTGCACGTGAAGGGAGGTCGGCTGGCGGTG
>CAZTIV010000133.1:0-2780 GCA_964613905.1 uncultured Gemmatimonadaceae bacterium
CGCACTCCTCGATCGACTCACGCACCACGTCCACATCCTCGAGATGAACGGCGAGGTCCTCAATGACAGTCTGCACGATCACTTGCCCGAATGACAGCCTCCCCGAAGCCATCTCGTATAGACAGCCATTTAGGGACATGACTGCGGCGGGGCCAGCGGGATCGATTCTTCTGCTAAAACTGATTCCTGCCGTACGGGTCGGCAGCACGCGGCCAGTACGCGCATCCCGCCGAAGGCTGGCTGATCCTCAGGTTCAGAGGGACGAGATACATGCCACCGATCACTGGCGCATTGCAGCCCCACCTCGAAAAGCGCACCATCCTCGGCGCGCTCCGTGCGTTGAAGCGCGGTGACTTCTCGGTCCAGCTGCCCAGGGATCTGGAGGGGACCGACGGTGACATCGCAGAGGCGTTTAATGACGTGGTGGCACTGAACCGCTCTTTGGCAAAGGAGATGATCCGGCTCCGGCGGGCCATCGGGCGCGACGGGCGCATCGGGCAGCGTGCTAAGCTGGACAATGCGACTGGCGCTTGGCGCGAGTGCATCGATTCTGTGAATGAGCTGATCACCGACACGGTTCAGCATACTTCCGAGATCTCACGCGTCGTGGGTGCCGTAGCGAAGGGCGATCTCTCCCAAGCAATGGCACTGGAGGCTGATGGTCGGCCGTTAAAGGGCGAGTTCTTACGCCTAGCCAAGACCATCAATAGGATGGTCGACAGGCTTTCCCTCGTGTCCTTGGAGGTGACGCGCGTCGCCCGCGAGGTCGGGACTGAGGGCAAGCTCGGCGGTGAGGCGAAGGTGGAGGGCGTCGCCGGCACCTGGAAAGACCTGACCGACAGTGTCAATGCAATGGCGTCCAACCTGACGAGCCAGGTGCGCAATATCGCTGAGGTCACCACGGCGGTCGCCGGCGGCGACCTGTCGAAGAAGATCACCGTCGACGTCAAGGGCGAGATCCTCGAGCTCAAGAACACCATCAACACGATGGTCGATCAGCTCAATGCCTTCGCCTCGGAGGTGACGCGGGTGGCCCGTGAGGTGGGCACCGAGGGCAGGCTCGGCGGCCAAGCCGAAGCACCAGGCGCCGCTGGCTTGTGGCGGGATCTCACCGACAATGTGAACCAGCTTGCTGCAAACCTCACGACCGAGGTCCGTGCCATAGCAGAGGTCGCAACCGCAGTTGCCGAGGGGGATCTCACCCGCACCATCGCAGTGGAGGCGGCCGGAGAGGTGGCTGCCTTAAGGGACAACATCAACCATATGATCACGAACCTGCGCGAAACCACCCGTTATAAAACGGAACAGGATTGGTTAAAGACGAACCTGGCGAGATTTACTCGGAAGATGCAGGGCGAGCGGAATTTAGTTACCCTCTCTAATTTGGTGCTGTCGGAAGTGGCGCCCCTGGTGGGCGCGCAGCACGGTGTGTTTTGTGTAGCGCGGGAACAGGCTAATGACGAGGTTCTGCTTGACCTCACCGCAAGCTATGCCTTGTCGCAACGCCAGCACCCGATCAATCCCGTTCAGCTGCGCCAAAGTCTAGTAGGGCAGTGCGCAGCCGAGAAGAAGCGCATTCTCGTGACTGACGTTCCACCCGATTATGTCCGGATCAGCTCCGGTCTTGGCGATGGCGCACCGCTCAATATCGTCGTGCTACCGGTCCTGTTCGAAGACCGTATTCGAGCTGTTATCGAGCTAGCTTCTTTCAACCGATTCCACGAGATCCAGCTCACATTTCTCGATCAATTGGCTGAAAGTGTCGGTATCGTGCTCAATATAATTGGCGCTGAGGAAGTCCGCGAGGCGCAGCGCAGGGCGGAGCTGGAGAACGAACTTATCGTCGAAAGGAACCGGGCGCTCGAGACGCTGTCGTCGAAGCTCTCGAAGTACCTTTCACCACAGGTCTATTCCTCGATTTTCAGCGGCCAACGCAACGTCGAGATCGTCGCCAACCGCAAAAAGCTGACAGTGTTTTTTTCCGATATTGCGGATTTCACCGCGACGAGCGACGATCTGGAATCTGAGGAATTGACAGGTCTGCTCAATCACTACCTGACGCAGATGTCGAAGATCGCTCTGGCGCATGGTGCAACGATCGACAAATACGTCGGCGACGCTATCCTGGCGTTCTTCGGCGATCCAGAGACCAAGGGCGTCAGAGATGACGCCCTAGCTTGCGTCAACATGGCCATCGCCATGCAGAGGCGTATGAGGGATCTCCAGGTCGAATGGCGCGACGCCGGGGTGGAAAGACCGTTCCAGCTGCGGATCGGTATCAACACGGGCTACTGCACCGTCGGCAATTTCGGCAGCGAGGATCGAATGGACTACACCATCATTGGCAATCAGGTAAACCTGGCGTCGCGGCTCCAATCCAATGTGGAGCCCGGCGGCATTCTCATCAGCCATGAAACATATTCGCTGGTTAAAGACAGCATTATGGCCGAGGAGCGAGATCCCATACAGGCTAAGGGAGTTGCCAAGCCGGTCCGAAACTATAGGGTTCTGGACCACCTCGACACATTCGTTGGCCAAACGGGATCATAAGACGGTCGGCGACTTTCCCGGACGATGAGAAGCAGTGCGTAGTCATAAACCAAGGCAAAGGCGACGCCGGTGGCGATCATCACGAGCACCCTGGCGGCAGTCGTTCCGATAGCCGAGAAGCCCGACAGGTAGGGACAAGCTGCACAGATCGCGCGCGAGACCCATGCCGCGCTCTACCGGGCGGGCCAACCGCTGCTGGGGAGACCAATCGCTGCCGGGGGACAATTGCC
>CAZTIV010000134.1:0-2772 GCA_964613905.1 uncultured Gemmatimonadaceae bacterium
CATCGCAATACTCTTCGAGGATCGCCCGCTCGTGGGGAAGCACCTCGAGGACGGGCGGCGTGAGAAACATCTGAACGTCCGGACCGCCGTCTTCAAAGGAGGCCAGCACCTGCTCGAACATTACGCGCTCGTGCGCCGCGTGCTGGTCGATCACCCATAATCCTCCCTCGACCTCGACAATCAAATAGGTCCCCCGAAACTGTCCCAGCAGCCGGAAGGGAGCCGGGGGCAGGAAAGAAGGCGTGGGCGTGGAGTCGTTCACCCGTGAGTGCGCGACGGCCGGGACGGCATACTTCCGCGGGGCTTCCCGCAACAGGGGACCACCGGCGTAGCGCGGGGCCACGATGGGGAATGCACGCGTCGTGGAGACGGCAAGTTCTTTGAAGATATCCGCCTTGCGCAGGCTCTCGCTGACGACGCCGGAAAGCTGGGTCACCAACGCGCGCTCCTTGTGGAACCGGACCTCCCGTTTCGTGGGGTGCACGTTCACGTCCAATTCCGCCGCCGGAACCTGGAGGAACAGCACCGCCACCGGAAAGCGGCCTTGGAGGAGCAGGCCCTGATAGGCCTGCCTGAGGCTCAGGCTCAGGGAAGGGTTCTTGATCGGGCGCGCGTTGACGAAGAAAAGCTGGCCCGAGCGGTTCGCTTTGGCCAGCGCCGGAGCGCCGGCGTATCCCGTAACCGTCAGATGCGGCGAGCGGTGCTCTACCGCCACCAGCCCTTGACAGAACTCCCGGGGAAACAACGCAGCGATCCGCTCGAAGGTCCCGGCCGCCGGCAGCAGATCAAAGACCAGATGATCATTGTGCAGCAGACGAAACCGGACCCGCGGATGGGCGAGGGCCGTGGCGACGAGGCCGCTGTGGATGTGGCCGAACTCGGTGCTGTCCGCATGCAGAAACTTGCGCCGGGCCGGGCTGTTAAAGAACACATGCTTGACCATCACCGTGGTCCCCGGGGGGGCGGCAGTCGCCGCGACGGTCCGGTGCTTCCCGCCTTCTGTCGCGACCTTCACACCTTCGCCTTTCGCCCGCTCGCAGGTGATCAGGGTGAACCGGGAGACCGCGGCGATGCTGGGGAGGGCCTCGCCCCGAAAGCCCAGGGTGCTGATGGCCAGGATATCCTCCGCGCACGTAATCTTGCTTGTCGCGTGCCGCTCGAGCGACAGCTCGGCATCTTCGCGGCTCATGCCGCACCCATCGTCCACCACCTGGATAAACGTCTTCCCACCCTTGTGGACCTGCACCTCGATGGTTCCGGCCCCGGCGTCCAGGCTGTTCTCGACAAGCTCCTTCACCACCGCCGCAGGCCGCTCGACCACTTCTCCGGCCGCAATTTTGTTGGCCACGACGTCATCGAGGATCCGGATCGTGCCCATCAGATCTACTCCTGCACGGCGCGCGGAAAGAACGTCAACTGCCCGCTCCACGGCCGGATGGACGTGAAACGCGGCTCCCTCTGTGACACTTCAAGGGTGTCGAGCAGCTCCTCGGCGCGCTTCAGGACTTCGGGCGGAAGCCCGGCAAGCCTCGCGACGTGAATCCCGTAACTCTTATCCGTGGCCCCGGGCATGATCTTATGGAGAAAGATGACCTCGCCTTTCCCCTCGCGCACCGCGATCGTGAGGTTCTTCATTCCCGGGATCCGTTCCCCCAAGTCCGTCAGCTCATGGTAATGGGTGGCAAACATGGTTCGGGGCCGGGGTCCCTCGCGATCCGAAAGATATTCGGCCACCGCCCGCGCAATGCTCACCCCATCCAACGTCGAGGTGCCCCGGCCCACCTCGTCCAACAGGACCAGGCTGCGGGGCGTGGCATTATGGAGGATGTTGGCGACCTCGAGCATCTCGACCATAAATGTGCTTTCGCCGCGAGCCAGGTTGTCGGAGGCGCCGATGCGCGTAAAGAGGCGGTCGACGATCCCGATTCGTGCGCTGGTCGCCGGCACGAACGATCCCATCTGTGCGAGGATCGCGATGAGGGCGGTCTGACGAAGGTAACAGGATTTTCCCGCCATGTTCGGGCCGGTGATGAGCAGGAATTGGTTCCGGCCGGCATCCAACAGGCAGTCATTCTCCACGAACCGCCCCATGCCCAGCACGTGTTCCACCACCGGGTGGCGACCGCCCCGAATGTTGATCACGGTTCCCTCGCTGATCTCGGGCCGCGTGTATTTGCCCCGGATCGCCACCAGGGCGAGCGTGCTGAGCACGTCCAGGTTGGCGACGGCTTCCGCCATGTCGCGAATGACCTCGATCTGTCGCACGACCTGCTGGCACACCTCTTCGAACAGCGTCTGCTCGAGGGCTCGCGCCTGCTCCTCGGCATTGAGAATCTTATCTTCATATTCCTTCAATTCAGGCGTGATGAAACGCTCGGCATTGGTCAGCGTTTGCCGGCGGATATAATCGGGCGGCACGTGGTGCAAGTTCGGACTGGAGACCTCGATATAATAGCCAAATACCCTGTTGTAGCCCACCTTGAGAGACTTGATACCGGTCCGCTGGATTTCCCGGGCTTGCAGGGCGGCGATCAGATGTTTGGCGTTCGATGACATGCCCCGCAATTCGTCCAAATGGGAGTTATATCCCTCGCGGATCACCCCGCCGTCGCGCAGGTGGGCCGGCGGATTCTCGACCAAGGCTGTGGCAAGCAGCCGGCGCAGGTCCGACACATCGTGGATACGCGCCTCATGCGCGCGGATGAGGGGGTCCGCATATTCCCGAAGATGCGCCTTGAGCGACGGCGCTTGGGCGAGGGAGGCGCGTAGCGC
>CAZTIV010000135.1:0-2706 GCA_964613905.1 uncultured Gemmatimonadaceae bacterium
GCCTGCTCCCCGGGCATACCTGGTCGAACGGCAGCGAAACGAGGGGCTGCTCGACGGTGTTCAGCGCAGCGTGCATGTCGCTGCCATTCTCATCCACGTACAGCAGTCCGGTCACAACTTCTCCGGCCTTCTCCCGCTCGCGCAGGTACGAGTACACGCGATCGCGGTCCGTCGGGTCGTAGTTCTCCGGGACCTTGCGGAAGCGGAGGCTGCTGCCGTCATGCATTGCCACTTCCCGCACCGAGCCGGGCTCGTACTCGGCGGTGATCTCCTCCGCCGCCGGGATGAAATCGGCAACCACCAGCGGCAGAGTTCGCTGCCGGGTAGCTTTGTAGCTCTTCGTCGAGCCCTCATGGTCGTTGAAGGCCACGCAGGGAGAGATGATGTCCACCAGCGCGAAACCGCGGTGCTGGAACCCCGCCTTGAGAATTGGAACCAGTTGAGCCTTGTCGCCTGAGAAGCTCCGGGCAACAAAAGTCGCACCGAGCGTGAGAGCCAGGAACACGGGATCGATGGGCGGCTGGCGGTTCTCCTCCCCGCGTTTGGACTTCGTGCCCACGTCGGCGGAGGCGGAGAACTGCCCCTTGGTGAGACCGTACACTCCGTTGTTCTCGATCAGGTAGAGCATGTCCACGTTGCGCCGGATGACGTGACACAGCTGGCCGAGGCCGATGGAGAGTGAATCGCCGTCGCCGGACACACCTACGTAGATCAGTTCCCGGTTCCCTGCGTTGGCTCCGGTCGCGATCGCGGGCATCCGCCCGTGGACAGAGTTGAAGCCGTGGCTCTGGCCGACGAAGTAGGCCGTGGTCTTGGACGAGCAGCCGATGCCGCTCAGCTTCGCCATTCTGTGGGGCTCGATGCTGAGCTCGAACACGGCCTGGACGATGGCGGCCGTGATCGAATCGTGGCCGCAGCCGGCACAGAGAGTGGACATCACGCCTTCGTAATCCCGCGGCGTGAGTCCCAGCCGGTTACGCGGCATCGAGGGATGCGTGACCCTGGGCTTCGTGATGTACGTCACGCCGTCACCGCCGACGGTGCAGCCGCCGCGACACCGAGTGCCGAGAGAATCTCCCCCACGACATCGCGCGCGCTGAGCGGCATCCCACCGAATGTGCCCGCCCGCTCCATGCGGGAGAGCGGAAATCCCGTCTCGAGCGCCAGCAGCGAGGCCAGCTGGCCATCGCGGTTCTGTTCGATCACGAAGATCCGCTCGTAGTCGCGGAGAAAACCCGCGACTTCGGGCGTGAATGGGAACGACCGCACGCGCATGTAGTCGGCATATACGCCTTGCGCTGCCAGACTCTCGAGCGCCTCCAGCACTGCCCGATGACAGCCGCCCACGGAGACGATTCCGATGCTCGCGCCCGCGGTCTTCCTGGTTTCGGGGGCCGGGAGGTGCGGAGCCGCGCCGTCGATCTTGCGCGCCAGGCGCTGCATCACGTCGCTGTATTCGGCCGCGTCCTCCGTGTACCCGCCGTATCTGTTGTGGCCCGACCCACGGGTGAAGAACGCGCCTTTGGGATTCACGCCCGGAAGAGTCCGCGCGGCAATTCCGTCGCCATCGGTGTCCAGGTACCGGTGAAACCGCTCGATGCGCCGCAGCTCATCCTCCCCAAGCACCTTGCCGCGATCAGGCCGGTAGCCGTCATCCCACTTGAGGCGCGGCACCATCCAGTCGTTCATCCCGATGTCCAGATCCGACAGAACGAACACCGGAGTCTGAAAGCGCTCCGACACGTCGAACGCCTTCACTGCGAACTCGAAGCACTCGGCCGGATCCGCAGGGAGCAGCATGATGTGCTTTGTGTCTCCATGCGACGCATACGCGCAGAGCAGCAGGTCGCCCTGCTGGGTGCGGGTCGGCATGCCCGTGGACGGTCCGGTGCGCTGCACGTCGAAAATCACCGTCGGCACTTCGGCGTAGTACGCAAGTCCAATGAACTCGCTCATCAGCGAAATGCCCGGTCCACTGGTGGATGTGAAGGCGCGCGCGCCAACCCAGTTTGCTCCCACTACCATCCCGACAGCCGCCAGTTCATCCTCCGCCTGGATGATCGCGACGTTGTTGCGCCCCGTGGCCGGATCGCGGCGAAGACTGCGCGCGAACTTCTGGAACGCATCGATCATGGACGTCGACGGCGTGATCGGATACCAGGCCGCGACCGTGGCCCCGGCGTACAGGCAGCCGAGCGCAGCGGCGGTGTTCCCGTCGATGAGAATGGAATCGGCAGTGGCGTTCATTCGTTCGAGCCGGATCGGCAGAGGACATTCGAAATTCTGCCGCGCGTAGTCGTATCCGAGCCGCACCGCCAGGAAGTTCGAGTCCAGGAGGGCCTTCTTCTTCGCGTAGCTCTGCCCCAGCAGCTCCCGGATGACGTCCAGATCCATCTCCAGGAACGCCGCCAGTGCGCCGGCGTACACGATGTTCTTCATCAGGATCCGTTCGCGCGATCCGGCAAAATTCTCCGTGCACATCTGGGCGCACGGCACGCCAAGGAAATGCACGTCGGCGCGGGCAAGCGCGCGCGGCAGCGGCCAGCTCGAGTCGTGCAGCAGCCATCCACCGGGTCGCACTTCGGCCACGTCACGGGCGTAGGTGGCCGGGTTCATCGCCACCATCAGGTCAAAGTCGGGGGTGCGTGCCGTATGCCCGTCCCCGTTGACCCGGATCTCATACCAGGTGGGCAGACCCTGGATGTT
>CAZTIV010000136.1:0-2694 GCA_964613905.1 uncultured Gemmatimonadaceae bacterium
GGAGCATCTGACGAACGATCACGCCGATGTGCTTGTCGTTGATCTTCACACCCTGGAGGCGATAGACCTCCTGGACCTCGTTCAGCAGGTATTCCTGCACCGCCCGCGGTCCCTTGATGCGGAGGATGTCGTGCGGGTTCACGGGGCCCTCGGTGAGCCGGTCGCCCGCACGGACCTTGTCTCCTTCATGCACCCGCAGATGTTTACCCGAAGGCACCTCGTAGAGCTGAGGTTCACCCTGCTCCGGATTCACGAAGATCTCGCGCTTGCCGCGTTTGATCTCTCCGAACTTCACGGTGCCGTCGATCTCCGAGATCGTGGCTGGATCCTTGGGTCGGCGCGCCTCGAACAGCTCCGCCACACGCGGCAGACCGCCCGTAATGTCGCGGGTCTTGTACGCCTCACGGGAAATCTTGGCGAGCGTACGGCCGGCTTCTATCTCCTCGCCGTCCTGCACCGTGAGCTGCGCCCCCTCCGGGATCACGTAGTCCCGGATCTTGCGCTCCTTGCCGCCCTTTATCTGCTGCACGATCTCGATGTGCGGATGGAGCTTCTTGTCCCGATCCTCCACAATGACCCGCTGTCTCAAACCGGTTATCTCGTCCAGCTCCTCCCGGACCGTCTCGTCATCGACGATGTCCACAAAGCGCACCTTCCCAGCCACGTCCGTCATGATGGGGTTGGTGTACGGATCCCACGTGAAGAGCAGGATTCCCTGTTTACGCTCAATGTCCGTGTCCTTCCGCAGATCCTGGCCGTCCTGCAGGGCAAGCGTGGCACCGAGCGGTACCTGGAACCGGGACCGTACCTGGCCCTCGGAGTCCTTGAGCACCAGCTCGCCCTCGTAGCCGGTAACCAGTTTGCTGCCGTCGCTCATCTCGACCACCAGCAGGCGGTCGCCATACTCGATGGTTCCTTCCAGCTTGGTGCGCCGCTCGGTCTTCTCCGCGATGCGCGCGGACGTACCTCCGATGTGGAAGGTCCGGAGCGTGAGCTGTGTGCCCGGTTCGCCGATCGACTGGGCGGCCAGAATCCCAACGGCCTCGCCCAGATCCACCATGGCCATCGTGGCCAGGTTGCGTCCGTAGCACATCCGGCAGATGCCACGCCGGGCCTCGCAGGTCAGCACCGACCGGATGCGCAGCTTTTCGATGCCCGCATCCTCAATGGCCTCGGCTACCTCTTCTTCGATCAGCTCACCCGCGGAAGCCAGAAGCCTGGGATCGCCGCTGTCATCCAGCTCGTGCGGATCGTAGACGTCGTCGGCGGCCACCGTACCGGCAATGCGCTCCCGCAGCGGCTCGATGATGTCCTCGCCCTCCTTCAGCGCCTCAATCTCGAGCCCAAGGATGGTGCCGCAGTCCTCTTCCGTTACGGTGACATCCTGCGCCACGTCCACCAACCGCCTTGTCAGATAGCCTGCGTCGGCAGTCTTGAGCGCCGTATCAGCCAGACCCTTCCGGGCGCCATGCGTGGAGATGAAGTACTCCAGCACGCTCAGGCCTTCGCGGAAGTTCGAGCGAATGGGACTCTCGATCACCTCACCGATGCCGCCGGTGAGCTTCTTCTGCGGCTTGGCCATGAGGCCGCGCATTCCGGCAAGCTGCCGGATCTGGTCCCGGCTGCCCCGGCTGCCGGAATCGAACATCATGTACACCGGGTTGAAGCCACCCCGAGCCGTACGGAGCGTTTCCACCATGGCCTCGGCAATATCCGTATTCGCGTGGGTCCAGGCATCGATCACTTTGTTGTACCGTTCGCCATCGGTGATCTGACCGCCCCTGTACGCCCGCTGGAACCGCTCCACCCGTGCGCTCGCGTCGTTCAGGATCTCGCTCTTCTCGGTCGGGATCTCCAGATCCTCGACGCCGATCGAGACGCCGCCCTGTGTGGCCGCACGGAACCCGAACTCCTTCAACCGGTCCAGGAACTGAACGGTCTCGGAAAGCCCGGCCCGCCGATACGCCTCGAAGACTACCTCCGAAAGGGCCCGCTTTTTCATCACTTCGTTCTGGAAACCGAGCTGGGCCAGCAGCGCCCGCGGGAGAATGCTGTTGAACAGCACACGCCCGGCCGTGGTCCAGAGCCATTGCGGCTCCGGATGCTCCGCCTCAGGCGGCGGAACCCACCACAGATGCACGCCCGTGTGTACGCCCAGCTGCCCATTGACCAGGGCCGCTTCCACTTCCGCTACTGAGCCGAACCGCCGGGCCCCGGGATCGGGGGCATTGGGATCGAAATCCAGCGGCGCCTTCGTAATGAAGTAGCAGCCCAGCACCATGTCCTGACTGGGCTCCGCGACCGGCCGCCCGTCGGACGGCTTGAGAATGTTGTTGCTGGAGATCATCAGCACCCGCGCTTCGAGCTGCGCCTCGAACGACAGCGGCACGTGTACCGCCATCTGATCGCCGTCAAAGTCGGCGTTGAATGCAGCGCACACGAGCGGATGGATCCGGATGGCCTTCCCCTCCACCAGCACCGGCTCGAACGCCTGGATCCCCAGACGGTGCAGGGTGGGCGCGCGGTTGAGCAGCACAGGATGATCCTTGATGATTTCTTCCAGGATCTCGTAGACCTCAGGGCTCTCACGCTCCACGATCTTCTTGGCGCGCTTGACCGTCTCGGCTATGGTCTTCTCAACCAGCTTGTGGATGATGAACGGCTTGAACAGCTCCAGCGCCATCGCCTTGGGCA
>CAZTIV010000137.1:0-2688 GCA_964613905.1 uncultured Gemmatimonadaceae bacterium
TGGACCGCGATCCTGCATCCATCGAGTCCGGGCGGCCAGACGACGCAGCCCCGCTAATCCCGCAGGCGCTTCTCGATGTTGCCGACCTTCCGCTGCGCCTTCCCGAGGGTCTTCTCGACCTTGCCTTCCGCCTCGAGCTCCTCTTTACCTGCGACCCGGCCCGCGACTTCCTTGGCCGCACCCTTCAGTTCCCTGACCTTCCCCTTCACCTGATTCTTCGTGCCCGGTTTCATGGATCCTCCCTGATGAAGTGATGACGCTCGCACGATCACCTCAACCTAGTGGCAACGGTGCCTGCGGGGTATCGTCCCTTGGGGTGAGACCCCACACCAGAACGCATGCTCGAGTGCGCGCGCCTCGTCCGCGAATTCCTGAGTCTTTCAGGCAAATGAGCCGAAACCTTTATGACTGGCGTTTTGATGTTACGTAACCGGTTTCGGTGACGGTGGTCGCCGTCTGGAATCGGAGTTGCGACGGTTGTCCACAATGCTCGGGAGTTTCGTCTACCGGAGAACGCGGTCCAACAGCGGATTAAGCCGCATGAACATTGCATATTCGGGCCACTCGGCACGCAGAGCCACCTCGTTGGGATGGATGGCCGGGTGGTCGGGGCCGACCAGCGTTGCTTCGTCCCCCGCCTGCACCGGGGTTTCGCTCCCCAGAGCCACTACGGTGTGGCTTGCGCTCACGGTACCAACCACCGGATACAGGCTCCCGCGGATCAATACTTCGCAGCCGCGCACCGCGCCGGCCGGATAACCGTCCACGTGTCCTATACCCAGAGTTGCGACCCATGTCGTGTGTTCAGCTTTCCAGCGGCGATGGTAGCTCACCCCTTCACCCGACTCGAGTCGATCGACTCGCAGCACCCGGGCCTTGAGCCGGTACGCGGCGCGCAGCTCACCGCGGGCCCGGGATTCCTCCGTGGGGTAACCGCCGTACAACGCGAGCCCCGGCCGCACGAGGTCGAAGAACGTTTCGCGAGTTGGTCTCAGGATGGCGTCACTCGATGCCGCGTGCAGATGGCCGAGCGAAATGCCACGTCGCCGGGCTGAGTCACGCAGAGCGGCAAGACGCGCCGACTGCTCGCGGTCGAACTCCTGGTCTTCGGTGAGCTCGGTGAAGGTCCCCTCGATCCGGAGCGCGTCCAGGAGGCCCGGCGTAGCCAGCCAGCGCAGCACCTGTTCTTCCGGCATTCCCATGCGGTGCATGCCGGTATCGACATACAGATGAACCGGCACGGGCTGGCGGAGCCGCCGGGCCAGAGAGATGAGCAGATCGCTCTCATGTTCCGAATAGGGCGCGAGTCTCACGTTGGCGCGCACAAGATCTTCAGCTTCTTCAGGTGAGGCCGGTCCCATAAGCAGAATGGGTTTGTTCACGCCCGCCGCCCTGAGCGCCCGCGCCTCATCACCACGTACCACGCCGAATCCCCAGATGGCTTCCAGCCGGTCAAGGATGGGTCCTGATGCTTCGAGCCCGGTGCCGTAGGCGGTGTTCTTGGCTACAGCGATGACCTGCCGCCCGCCAGCCAGGCCCGAGATGGTGGCGGCGTTGTGGGCCAGCGCATCTGATTCGACCTCGAGCCAGGGGTCCCATGACGGCGGGCGCGGGGATGCTGCGAACAACTCAGGTACCAGGCGTGCACGGGCGCCGATGGCGGCTGCCGCGAGCCCGGCAATCACTGCACGGCGGGATACGGTCACAAGTTCCTCCTCCCTGAGCGACACGATCCCAAGCTACGCGCGCCGCATGAGAACGAAAGGGGCCGGATCCCTGATGGACCGGGCCCGCAGGGGATCGCCTGCTGCCGCGTCCTGCGAGCCTGAGGTACAGGGTCCGTTGCCTCGCAAGGCGACCCGCCGACATGGCTTCAAGGGTTGGCCCACCGTCGTGCGCGACCTTGCCGCCCTTGATGAGTTTGCCGCACGACCCATGGGGTCACGGAGGCTGTACGTCGTGCCATCGGAGTTGGGCATGTGGCGTAGTCGGCGGTTTTGATCAGCCCTCGATCGTGGCACCCTGCCCAGTCGTTAATTATCGTTCCGGTATGACTCTGCCGGTGCCGCGGCGGCTCTTCTCCGAAATCGATCAGATCACGGATCTGTGGTCACCTCGCGTAGTCGCAAGGGTCAACGACCACTTCCTCAAGGTGGCCAGAGTGAAGGGAGCATTCGTCTGGCATCAGCATGATGCGGAAGACGAACTCTTTCTGGTGGTTCGAGGCAAACTGCGCATTCAGTTCGAGGATGGTGACGTGGAGTTGGGGGAAGGGGAATGCGTGGTCGTGCCGCGCGGTGTCCGGCACAATCCGATCGCTGACGAGGAATGCTGGATCGCGCTGTTCGAGCCGGCGTCGACGGCCCACACCGGGGACGCGGCGACCGATCGCGCGCGTAGCATAGCGGACCAGACGGCCCATCTCGAGCGGGAGCCGTGAGCGTCCCGGAAACCTGGCCCACGCGGCTCATGCGCTGGAAGTTCAACTGGTATCCCGCCTATCGAGGGACCGGTGGCAGGGTGCTGTTCATCTCCGGTGACTGGTCGGAGGTGCGGATCGGGGTACCCCTGAACCTGCGCACCCGTAACTACGTCGGCACGATCTACGGCGGCAGCATGTACGGCGCCGTCGATCCCATCTACATGGTGATGCTGATGAAGCTGCTGGGGCCCGACTACGTGGTCTGG
>CAZTIV010000138.1:0-2679 GCA_964613905.1 uncultured Gemmatimonadaceae bacterium
CACGGGGTCGTTCCGTGCGGTGCGCGCGCCGATAGGTGTCAACGAACCCGACTGACCCTGGTGAGGTTGGCAGGGGATCGAGGCCGGGGATGAACCGAGCCAAACTGCTAACCGTGATCGTCGCTGTCGCTCCGCTATGGGTGGCCTGTACTGCCCCGTTCGGTGACGGCGGACCCTCGTGGCTGCGCGCCTATGTCCAGGGCGCGATGGAACTGGAATACACGGGAACCGGCTATTTCGATGTGAGCCCGGGACGCGATGTCCCTATCAGATTCACGTTGTCTTCTCACGCAGTGGATGAGAGCGAGGCGAACCGGTTATTGCTCGTCCGCCGTGGCCAGGACAGGCCGGGGGTGGGTACGTGTACGCTGGCGCCCGGGACCGGTGGGATGGCAGCCGTCACACCCTGACCCCCAGGACCGCCAGCTCTAGCCGCCGGGCGGCGTGCTTCTATCATGGTCCCTTCTCTCAGCAGATCATACGACCTGGTATATTTCAACCGTTCCCATTCCGATAGAGCCGATATGCGCGACCGTCGAGAGCAGGCACAGATCGAGCGCTGGGTACGGACGTGGCGCGAGGCCGGTCCCGCCCTTGAAGCGCAGAAGGGGGCGGAGCTGCGCCGGCTCGATACGGCCAGGGCGCTGGCCGAGCTTGCCGCTGCGTTCGAGCATGCGCGGCTCTCGGCCCAGACGGCAGATACCTCGGGGCTGGTCGAACAGCAGCGCTACTTCCAGCAACTGCACAAGTGATCGCGCTGTTCCACGAAGCCGCGGCGCTTCAGCAGTTCCTGACGGAACATCGGTGGCCGTTCTGCTTCATTGGCGGGGTGGCGCTCCAGCATTGGGGCGAACCCCGCGTGACGCGCGATCTCGACCTGACGGTGTTCGCCGGCTTCGGTGGCGAGGCTGCCATCGTCGATGGGCTCATGACCCGCTACCCGGGCCGCCGGCCGGACACTCGGGAATTTGCGCTGCGCCATCGAGTACTGCTGCTCTCGACCCCAGCCGGCATTCCGGTGGACGTGGCGCTGGGGGCACTCCCTTTCGAAGCCGACATGATCAGCCGCGCCGTCGAGGTCGAGTTCGGACCCGGCGCTGTGCTAAGGATCTGCACCGCCGAGGACCTCTTTGTTCTCAAGGCGTTCGCCGATCGCCTTCAGGACCGCGCCGACGTTGAGGGCATTGCTCGTCGACGCGGCAACGAACTGGACTGGGACGCGATCAAGACACGTCTCGCCCCGCTCGCAGAAGCCAAGGCGGACCCCGCCATTCTCGAGGCAGTGCGGGCGCTGCATAAACAGTTCGAAACATGAGAGCCCTCGCCTACACTACCCGCCGTGCCCTCTCTGATACCAACGTTCATGACGTGTCCAGAATCGCAACATCTTGCGCGTTCCGGTGGCGGGACCCATACTGTCTGTAGACTGCATTGGGAGGGTCCCCATGAGCGCCCGTCGTAGCAGAGCAGAGCAGAGCAGAGCAGAGCAGAGCAGAGCAGAGCAGAGCAGAGTTCTCCTCCCCGGATTGATTCTCGAGGCAGGTGCCGGCCCGGCCCGGACCTCCGGGCGGTAGCTGCCATCGTAGGTGCAGTGCTGGTCTCTGGCTGCGCGGACACCACGCATCCTCCCCCGCTTCAGCTTCAGGAAGGTGAGGTTACCGGCATGCCGGCCTTTCGTGCGGCGGATGTCAAGCGACCTCCTGAAGATGAGCTGGCCCGGATCGCCGCAGATGTGCCGACGTTCGCGGGCTTCTTCGTTGAGGGTGGCCGGCTCGTAGCGTACGTGACGGATCTGGGTGAGTCGAACGATGTAAGGCAGGCCCTCGATCCGGTCCGCTACCGGGACTTCGAACTTCGTGCTGGTGGTCAGCGTGACGGATCCATCCCTGGGACCTTGGGGCTACGGATCCGATATGCTCAATGTCACGAACACTCCGTTCGCACCGTTGTGCTTCATGTAGGAGGATGAGATGTACAGACAAACCAGTTTCCCGATCTTCGCCGCGGCGTGCATCGCACTGCTCACGGCATGCCACGATCCGGTTGCGGATGGAGAGGTTTCCTGGCTCGTGGCCACGATACATGAATCGGAGGTACCGGAGCTCGACTTCACGAGCAGAAGCTATTTCAACGACACCAGGCTCATACACGAGGGCGGGAGACCGCACTTCGGCCTCACAGCGGACGGGGAAGGACATCTGGAGGGGCACCGGCTCATGCTCAGCCGGTTTGGCGCAGGAAGACCGGCGGTCGGCACGTACGAGTTGGCGGTGCTCAGGTTGGAGGGCGGCAGGCTTTTCGGCTTCGCCGCGTATTACTCGCGACTCAATGAGGAGAATGGGCGTGACGCCTTCAATGTCCGTACCGGTCAGCTGGTGGTCACCAAGTCCACGCCTAACGTGGTGGAAGGCACGTTCCACTTCACGGCTGGCCTGTACTGTGGCGGGTCGCCGCCGGGGCCCTGCTACTATCCGTGGACCGTCGTGCCGGACGCGCCGGAGATCGAGGTGGCCGGGTCCTTCTCAGCGGTTCCGATACCGATGAATGAAAATGAGTCCGACGTCGGGCGGGAGCCGCGGGAGGGCCATACGGGCACACCGTGAGCCGTGGACGAAGGCGGTGGGTGGCGTGCGGGTTCGCAGCGCTCAGTGCGGGCTGCTACGACCCGGCCGGCGACCT
>CAZTIV010000139.1:0-2431 GCA_964613905.1 uncultured Gemmatimonadaceae bacterium
CGGAGCAGAGCCTCAACGGGTTCAGCCACTGGATGCGGTTGCAGTACCAGGAGGAGCTGGCGCACGCCGAGCGCCTGGTCGATTTCCTGTTGGATAACGGAGGTCATGTGCAGCTCGACGCCATTCCGAAACCGCCGGCAACGTTCAAGAGTCCGCTCGCGGTGATGGAAGCGTCGCTGAAGCACGAGCAGAAGGTTACGGCGTCGATCCACCAGCTATATGAGCTGGCCATCAAGGAAAAGGCGCATGCCAGCGGGATGGAGCTTCAATGGTTCATCACCGAGCAGGTGGAAGAGGAAAGCACGGTGGGGGACATTGTGAACCAGCTCAAGATGGCGGGGGACAGCGGTGCGGCGCTGCTGATCATCGATCAGGCGCTGGGTTCCCGGGGGCCGGAGCAGAACTAAGTGCGTCGACGCTGCCCGCTCATACGGAAGGGCGGCGTTTTGTCGGCTCGGTGTCAGACTTTCTAGGGGCCTGCTCATCCACGGTATCAGGAGAATGAAGGTTGACCGAGCAGGTGCGGATGGGGTATGTTAACGGTGATCCTCTGCAGTGAGGCATCATGCGTTTTCCCTCGGCAGTAGCGTTTCTGGCGTTTTCCTCGGTTGCGTGTCAAGACCGTGCTGCCCCCGACCTCCGCATTGACGCGACGCTTCCCCCCCCCCACGCGCTGAGGTTCTGCGCATAGCAAGGGAAGCTCGGTCCACGGACGAGTTGTTTCTCCGCTTTCACGACCTCATTCCGGGCTTTGCTGGCCTCCGTCTGGAGCACGGCGTGCCAACGGTGTATCTCGTGGACCCACAGCGGCGCCCTCTTGCGGAGTCGGTCCTGATACCGTTCCTCGTGGACCGTGGCAATGGCAACCAGGGCTTCCAGGTCCGGACAGCCCAGTTTTCGTGGGCTGAATTGTACGAGTGGCGAATGAAAGCGCGCGCACTCCTCGGCCGCCCGGAACTGCGGTCTCTCGGGATCTCCGTTCCCCGGAATCGCGTGGTGATTGGACTCGCACCAAGAGCTGCTCCAGAGGGTGTCTTGGCTGACCTCGGGACGCTCGGGATCAAGACGGATGGCGTGGTGTTCATGGAGACGGATTTCGTACCTCGCACAGCGTCATTGACTGATCGGCGCCGCCCTGTGATGGGCGGCTTGCAGATCGATCCCACGGAAGGTGCCGATGGGGAATGCACGGGCGGCCTTGTTCTCAAGTTCACAGTTACTAACGATGCCGGGTCAAGCGATACTCAGATCACTGTGACTGAGAACCAGAACGCACCCGAGTGCTTCATGTGATGTTACGACGAGCTCGAGAACTATGGGTTGGTCTCTCCGAGCCCGGAGAGTCCAGTGGTTCTTGCCATTGCTGCGTTGGTATTTCACACAGGAGGTAGTTATGCACAAGCCATGTACGATTGTCGCGGTGCTTCTCTTGCTCCCGGCCTGCGACATTACGCCTGGATCGCCGAACGATCCCGCTTCGTTTCTGAAGGCGGACGTGACCGGGGCGGTGCTGGTGGAGCACCGCGGCGGGGGGAACTGGAGTGGCGGGACCAGGAGCCCGGGTGAGACGGCGCTACTGGTCGTTTCGAGGGACCCGGCTGCGGAGAGCAGTGTCGTCATCCGGATGGTGGGGGCCAGCCGCTGGTCGATGGAGCCTGGGGTGTATCAGATGGAGCCAATCGACTTCCAGTACGGGGAGTACAGGGAGGGATACACGGCTGTCTACAGGGCGGGAGGCGACCGCTACGTGGCGGAGTCGGGGACCTTGACTGTCACCGAAGTGTCTCCAGAGCGGGTCGAGGGCTCGTTCGACCTGACCGCCATCTTCTGGTGCCGGCCATCCGCGGACCGTGAGCAGTGTATGACACTCCCAGCGCTTGCGCCGGGAGCACCGAGAGTCCGTTTGGTGGGCGAGTTCTCGGCGCCGTGGGTGGGAGGCATACCGGTACCCACTGCGGAAGGCTGACAAAAGGAGGGCGGAGAGTCACCCTAGGGTCGCACTGTAGTCGCCCTGGGGCGGTCCGATGGGTGGGAGACGGCGGGAATCTCACGTCTCACGACTGCAGTGCCTCGTGGCCGATGTGCAACACTGCATAGCCGATGTGCCGCGCCCCGGGGTCGGGGTGCAATACGACATAGTCGGCGTGTCGCGTCGCAGAGTCGATTTGCTCCGCCCCGGAGCGAGCGTGCCCAGCCGCAAAGTCGATTTCCTCGGCCACGAAGCAAGCGTGCCCGGCCGTACAGCCATGGTGAAACGCACCCGGTGAGCTGAGACTCTTCCCGGGGAGTTTGCTCTTCTACCGCCGCTCCCACGCGTGGTTTCCACCCACCCACCGTCTGGCCAGCCGCGCCGCCGTAGAGCTTGCGTCGTGACGCGCGGCGTGCCGAGATCACCGAGGACTTTTCCTACAACCTCGTTAGCCTGCCCCAC
>CAZTIV010000140.1:0-2352 GCA_964613905.1 uncultured Gemmatimonadaceae bacterium
GCCGCGATCACGTGATCGCGGAAATGTTCTGGCGGTTCCCGATCTTATCAAGCTGTACATGGCTTCAATGAGGCCGCGATCACGTGATCGCGGAAATGTGGAGCTTTGGTACGAGGGCAAGGTCGTAGAGTTGCTTCAATGAGGCCGCGATCACGTGATCGCGGAAATGGCAAACGTTCTGCGCGTTTTGGGCGCTTGATCTTGCTTCAATGAGGCCGCGATCACGTGATCGCGGAAATAGCTCCCTCCCTATCCTATTCAATTTTCAAACACCTGCGGCCAGGCTTGCGAGCGCCCCGCGCCCGCACCCCGCCAAACCGCCCCTGCCACACGCCGCCACCCCATAACCGTCCGTGCTTCCATCACCTTACACCCCGCGAGCGCCCCCCGCAATTCTCGCATCGCCCCGCCGCTCGCGCCCCCTCAGCGCGTCACAAACACCGGATACTCCGCAATCTCCCCCTGCACCACCCGCGCCAGCAGCCGAGCCTGAATCTCCAACATCCGCCGGTAACTCACCCGGTACTCGAACAGCGGATGCGTCACCAGCGTGTCCATCCGCTGCTCGTACGCCCGGTAAAACGCCTTCCGCCCGCCCGGCGTCAGCGCCACCGCCGGACCCGCCCGCACAAAGTCCCGCACCGTCACCATCCGCGTGTTGATCGCGCTCAGCACCGCCGAATCCGCCACCAGCGGCCGGAACGGCTCCATCAGGTCCAGCGCCAGCGCCGGGCGCCCAAACCGCGGCTGATGGTAATACCCGATCAGCGGGTCGAACCCCACCGCGTAACACGCGATCGTGAAATCTTTCGCCAGCAAACTGTACCCGAGCGAAAGCAGCGCGTTCACCGGATCGCGCGGCGGACGCCGGTTCCGCCCCTCGAACCCAAACTGCCACTCCCCCGCGTCTGCTTCCTCGTCCCTCGCCTTCACCATTCCCACGAAAGCCGAAAAGTACACGCGCGCCGCGTTCCCCTCGATCCCCAGCAGTTCCTCCAACCGCCGCGCCCGCTCCGCCTGCTCGGCCATCGCCTTCAACTCCGCCAGCCACTCCGGCCGCGGTTCCACGTGGTTCCGTTGCAGCATCACCCGCTGATTCCGCACCTTCCCCGCCACCAGCGACCGCGCCAGCCCCAGTGCGAACCACTCCTCGTCCGCCAGCCGGTATTGCGCCCTCCGAAGGAACACGTTCTTCGTGTTCATCCCCGTCGTCACGCCGTAAAACCATCCGCCCTGCGAGAAATAGCAGATCGGAATCGACCCCTCGCACAGCGCCTGAATCGCCTGCGTCGAGACCTGAATGTTGCCCATCACGTTCACCTGGCAAATCTCACCGAGCCGCGCCTCCTGAACGAGCTTGTCCTTTTCCTTCACCTGAAGAACTCCGCCGCTCCGGCCCACCCGCAACCCCTGCGTGTTCAGGTACACGGGCCGGAGTTCGTCCCGCGGCGTCACCAGCCGTCTTGGTTCGCTCGCCGCCGGCTTTCGCGGCGTCTCCTCGCCGAACAGCCCCAACTGGACGAAATCGCCCGCGCCGTGCCCGTCGCGCATCAGCGCGTACGTCTCGTCTGGCAGGCAGATCCCCACCAGCGAGCACCCCGGACACTTCGGTGAATCCTCGAGCGGCGGAGGAATCACCCCCGCCGCCGCCACCTGCCATGCCTGCTGGATTGCCCGCTCGGTCTCCGCCATCACTTCCGCGTGGAACGCCACGCGGACCCGTTGCTTCGTCTTTCCGTAATACGCTACCCCCTCGTCACACTGGTAGCCGTTCTCCCGCAACACGAACGCTTGCACCGCAAGCTGGACCCGGTCCGCCGGCCACAGTTCCAGTCCGTCCTCCGTCTCGCGCGGCCGCCCGTGCTTGTAGTCCACCGGCGTCACCACCCCGCCCTCACCCTCCACCAGGTCGATCTTGGCGATCACCCGCAGCCGTTCGCTCGACAGCGTCACCGACCGCGCATGTATCTTCTCGTCTTCGGCCTCCTCCGGCGTCGGCATTTTGTCCGCCTTCTTGTCGACGCGCTGATGCTGGAACTTACCCTCCACCGTATCGGCGCTCTCGCGGAACAGGCCCTCCACCCATTCGTAGAAGAACAACCGTGGGCAATAAACGAACTCGTTGACCATCCGCGCCGGCAGATAGTCCGGCAACCGTCGCGAATCGCGCTCAAAAACCGGAAGCGCTCCCATCTCTCACCTCCGCCGTGGCGCACGCACTTATGCGTGCCGCGTCGCCAATCCTGGCGACGCCTGGGCTTCGCTCCACCACGAGAGACGTTCCCGCCAGGATCTGTTTTGGTCCAGCTTGGCTCCCAACTTGCCTGCTGCAACATCTGAAGTGGGGCAGGC
>CAZTIV010000141.1:0-2324 GCA_964613905.1 uncultured Gemmatimonadaceae bacterium
AATAGGCTCCGCTTGATCAGCAACGACGCCCGCTGCACCTCCAACCGCAAGCCCTAGGCCCGCACCGCCGGTGACAAGGGTTGGGAACGCCAGACCGCAGACGCCCGATGTGGCACCGGCGCAAGTGACCCCAACGGTACCCCCGAGAAAGGCACCGACGCCCAATCAAACTGGGCCACTACCTGGAGGAGGCGCCTCGCCAGCTTCCATCCATAGGCTTACAATCGGGATCGTACCGACGCCCGTGTTGAAGAGGTACCGATAGCCGTGCCCCTGAATGCCGGGAAATCGAGGGCAGCCGGCACAGGGCCGAGACAGTGACAGGTGAGATGCTTCTGGGCCAGACGAGAGCTACTGCAGGAGCTTCTCGCCGCCACGTCGGATCAGATCGAACCAGTTTGAAAGGGAGGCATCATCCTCTACAAACTTTACGGCACGGACAATCGGATCCTCAGGTGTCCCGTACTTGGGGATGGCAACGATAGGAGTGCATGAATCACCCAGCTGCCATTGGCCCTCGAGACCTCGGCGCACGACCTCACCGTAGTAGGCTGCCACCTCGATAACCAAGGCGCGATGCGCCCCGTCCCCGGACAGTCGTTTGCGAATCCGCTGTCCGACGGCATCCAGGTACTTGAGACTCTCAGGCGTCAGATCCAGTTTCTGGGATGCCGGAACACGCGACTGTAACCGTCCCACCAGCTCCAGTACATGTTCGATGAACCACGATGCTTCGTCCGGCGTGGAGACGTAGTCCTGCGCGATCGGTCGAACCGTCACGCCGCCCCGACGGCCGCCGACACTGGTGAACAGCGCGAGCTTCGGGGCGACCGTCGGACGATCCGGATGAGCCAATGCGAAGAACGCGTCACGTCCAAGGTGGTCCTTCAGGTGCTCCTGCATCAGTCTGGTGTCCGCACGGTCCCATGCACCCGGAGACGAAGCGGTGAACAGGAGCCATCCTCCACATGGAAGGCGCTCCTTTGCGAATGCCGGCGCGCCTTCCAGGCGTTCCTCACCGAAGAACTCGACGTATGCCGGTCCGAAGAAGTTGGCCCAGCACACACCGGGAAGATGACGTGTCCGGTCATGTCCGTGATGCTTACCTCCTTGCCTCCGTCCTGTTTCAGGATGCACCCACCACCCTGTCATGTTCTTCTCGACGTATTCGTTCCAGTCACACGCGTAGCCGTACTGCCCCCCAAGAGCGCAGAAAAGGTCTTGCCCTAGGGCAAGAGTCTCGTCAACCACGCCAGCGCTCACGTGCCTGTCAGGAATCGTCACGGCGACGGAGTTCATCCTTCGTTGGCCTCGAACCCAAGAGACGGACCCGAAGTATGGGATAGCTTTGGTTCTCCTGATAAGGATGTTACCCACCCAGTAGTCGGGTTGGATGGGCTCGCCCAGCCAGACGTGAATGAACGAATCATGATCGCCTGGATCGTATGCTGTTCGCAGTGGCTCGTGCACACCAAACCGCTGCGGTAGAAAGCGCGGGTGCCGTGAGAGTACGCCAAGGAAGACCTCCGCCGCCTCGCGGGTACCGATATCTCGATCGGTCTCAACGACCATCTTCAGGTCACTCATCCCCAGTGCCTCGCGTTGTACCATCCAAGAGCATCAACGCTCTCCAAGCTAGTTTCCGGGTAGCGTCCTCTCGATCTGGACGTTAGTCAGGTCGTTGAAGAAACGCGAGACCTTTGTATCCTGCCGGACGTGAATCACCAGCGTTTCACCCTCTTTGAGGTTCCCGATCATCTCGCGCAGTTGCCGCGTCGGGCCCAGCCGGGCCACGTTCTTGGACTCATGAAACGTGCCCGTTGCCACATCAACGAAGTCTGGAATGCGGGTCCCCAGTCGGTGCGTCGTGTTCTTGCTCAGGCCGGTAACGTCTGCCACAATAGCCTCACCAGCCTGTCCCAGGCGAACGGGAGCCGCACCGCCGCGAGCCGCGCGGCCGACGTCATCCGCGAGTCCGGCCGCCCGCCCGGCGCGCAGTAGATTAAGGCCTGGCAGATTCCCCGCCACGGCCAGTCCAACATCGGCGGCTCCGGAGAGGGCACGGCCGTCCACCATCTTGGTGACGCCCGCCTCGGCTTGGTTCACGCCGAAACCCTCCAGCAGCGCCATCATGGTAGTGGCGAACAACGCCTTTCCCTTTCCCTGGACATCACCCTCTTGGTGGCCGGCAACAGCAACGTTCTCCCAGTACCGGTTAGAGTTCGCTGCCACCTGGCGCCCATCTGGGTCGAACAGCGCCAACGGATTATTCAGCACATAGTTGTACGGCGACCACTCCGGATGCTTCTCCGCCAGCGGGTCGA
>CAZTIV010000142.1:0-1962 GCA_964613905.1 uncultured Gemmatimonadaceae bacterium
ATACGCTGCGCCAAACTCGAGTTTGAAACTTTTTCGGCCTTACTCTCGTCCTTTAAGTGTAGGGCCCCACCCGGCCTCGTTCCGGTAACCGGAACGCAACACCCACAATGAGAGTTTCCTGCAGCCGTCTGGCGCGCGCAGCCGACTTCGGTCACGATCACACAGGCGCGGGAGATCCCCATGCCCATGACTGGGATTGGTCAAAGAATCCGCCACGGCAGGCCCCACGACCCATCAGGCCGAATGAGGAGCCGCCCAGCTCGCAGCGTCATGCTCGCCAACGTGTTGATGAAAGATACGCACTTGTGCGTGTGAGCCGCTCATGAGGACTCATGGAAGTCTGACCGCGGGGTGGCTTGATACTACCGTTGCCGAGATTCTCCAGCACGGTGGGCAGCTGTTCGCCGCGTTCGGATACGCCCTGGTCACATCTGTGGACAGCGTCCCTGATCTGAGCAAGACGTCATTGGCAACGGACACTATCGACCATTGTGGTGGCACCCTGCTCGGTGATGGTCTCGTGATCCCGTGGCAGTATGTACCGCGCGTTGCCGGGGAGCTGCGAGGCTTCGACGAGGTCTGGTGCTTCAGGGGCAAGCCCACGTTGCCGAAGCCGACCGGAGTATCCCTTGTCGGACCTTGGAACGTCGACGAGCAAGGCCTGCCGCCTCTTCTCGAAGCGTGGATAATCAAGTCGGCGTGTGAACTTGGTCTCGCCGATGGAGTTGGTATGAACTATGTCACGCCACACCGCGACGTGGGTCTTGGCCTGGAACGACTTATGAGGACACTGAACCAAGGCACTGGGAGCTAGATGCACGGCGTCGTACCAGGGTGCTCGCAGGCTCTCTTGACTCGGCCCAGGGGCTATACGCTGATCCTGTGGGGAGGCGACTTGGATGGAGGAGACTACACCTACGTGCGCCGTTGCCCCTAACAAGGACACGGTGTTACGCAGGGAGCCCCATGACCGGCCCCCGCCCAACGGGCGCGCTTCGTCCCCGCATGGTCTTCAAGCACCTAGCGTTCCGCCTGAAGAGCCTGCCGCAAGCGATCGACGAATACCTGCAAGATCTCGTTCTCGCTGTCGTAATCAAGCCGCTCGAAATCCTCCGTGCCTTTCGGCCCTTCGAACGACACTCCATCATCATAAAGCCACACCTTCACCTCACGTATCTCTGCCGTAACGTAGACCTGAGGATTCTCGTCATAGACGGGAGCGACGGTTTCATGGACTTGCCTGTTGCGAACTGGGAGCCCGAATTCATCCGCAACGGCATGGAGCGCTCGGTCGGCGTTCGACTGGAACGAATTCAGCACAGGCTGGGCAGTCATCGATCCCTCCGTCACGGCACCTTATTGATTGGTCCGAGGTCCAGCAGGTCGATCTTCTTTCGGCCCGTTACCCTCTCCAGTAGCTTCCCGGCGACGCGAAAACTGAGGTTACCCCCATGGCGTCCCACGCCCACCCGAAAATGCTGATTGCTGTTCAAGGCACCGGCTTTACCGAACAGCGCTCGGCCCACGTTCGTGCCCAAGGCCCGCCCCGCAACACCACCAACCGCTCCGCCGATCGCCGCCTCGGACACCGCTGATCCCAGCGCCCCAGCGCGTTCCGGATTTGAGAGAGACGATCCATCGGGGGCGACTCCGCTCGCCCCTGCTACAAGGCCGCCAAGAACGGGAGTCGCGGCGATGACGCTGTTGATCTTTTTGAGGCCAGTTGCGACGGCGCTAGCTACCCCATCAAGGGCTTCACCAACCTTCTGATCAACCGTTGCTACGGGGCCAGACTTGGGACAGTTCGGATCGTCTGGTGGGTCGCACGTTGAGAGGCCGAACGGATCCGCAAAGTTAACCGGGTCTGCGTCTGCGAACCCATACAGATTGAGCCCACCCGGCCAGCTCAATCGGATCTTCTTGGGTGAAAACACCGTTTGGTAAATCATAGCACCTTCATCC
>CAZTIV010000143.1:0-1826 GCA_964613905.1 uncultured Gemmatimonadaceae bacterium
CGGGAAACGCTACAATCGGTGCGCCAGGCGGGACCGACTGTAGGATTTACGACGCCACGTGACGCAAATCCTACAGTGGCCGCTGCTGACCGAGCCATTCTGTCGCGTTTGCGACGCCAGGAGGCTGTTGCCCAAACTGCCGGCGCAGGGAGTCGCGCCTGAGGTGGGCGTTCACCGGCCTGAGTGCGGGAACCCATCGGCAGTTATCCCGCGGTTTGCGGCTCGCAGGCCGTACTTTTCGGGCCCTATCCGGCCTGCGGCTGGCCGTCAAAGGGGACTTCGGTCTGAGGTAGGCACACTGCGCCCACCCTCCGGAAGTGCTTGAGAAGGTTGTGGGAGAGGCAAATCAGCTTCCACTCCTCCCGGACAGCGGTATGACCGCGGCGCCGAAATCGATCAATGCCTTGAGCGGTCTTGATCTGCCCGAAGACGGGCTCGGCAAGGGCGGATCGTTGCGCGTAGAGCTTGCGTCCTCTCTCGCTCTCGATCCGCTGCTCCATCCTCTTCCGTACGTCCCCACTCTCTACTGGACGTTCAGAAGGCGGCTCGTCCCTGGCGCTCGCGCGGTGTTCACTCGCCTTTTTGGTAGCAACCAGCATCTCGGGGCCATCCACCTTCTGCTCCAGGGCTACGAGATTCTCCTCCGTGCAATAGCCCGTATCTGCGAGGCCTACTCCGATGCGCTGTCTCACGCCGGCCGCTAGAAGCTCTCGGTCCGCTAGTTCCATCATCGGCAAGAGCTGGTTGTAGTCGTTCGCGTCCTGCGTCACGTCGGCCGCCACGATGATCTGGCCCGCTGCAACCACCGCTTGGGCATTGTAGCCCTGCACATGTCCCCCTGCTGACCTGCGCATGATCCGGCTGTCAGGGTCGGTCGGGTTCGCCTGCTTGTCAGCGGCCGGCTCGGGATTAGCCGGGTGGAGCTTACGGCCTGGCGTCTTCTTGCCCGTAGCCGCCTCTTCCGCTGCCTTCGCGTCGATCCTCCGCTGTCGTTCAGCCGCCCTCTCTTGCGCTTCGGTTTCGAGCTGCCTCTGACACTCACGAAGCCGTTCAATCCGCGTACGCTGATCCCTCAACTCTTCTGGAAGCTCGTCACCCGGCGTGCCAACGCCATGTCCTGCGTCTTCTGCCGCATCGACATCAAGCGCCTCTTGAAGGATCTTTTCGATCTCCTTGCGGATCGCTCCGTACTTTCGATTGGCGGACAAGCCCGCGTTCGCCTTCATCTTCGAGCCATCGAGCGCAACCACCCCGACATTGACGAGCCCCGCTTTCCCACAGAGCTCGAGCCCTTGTGTGAACAGGTCTGCCAGCGCCGCGGCGTGATCCTTCAGGAAGCGCGAGATCGTCGTGTGATCCGGAGTCTGGTTCGCCGCAACCACCCGATACCCCGCGTCCCGCTTGCAGAACCGCTCGATCCTACGGCTCGATCGCTCGCCAAGGCAGTAGGCATACAACAGCAGCCCCACCATCATCTTCGGGTCGTAGGATGCCCGACCCCACCCATCCGAACGATACCGGCCGTAGATCGCACTGAGGTCCAGGCTGTCCACCACGTCGATGATGAACCACGCCAGGTCTCCTTCCGAAATCCACTCCCGCATGCTCGGCGGCAGCATGAACAGCTGATCCCTATCCGCAGGCAGAAAGTTGTAGGACATGCAGCCGACTCCAACTCAAGGGGATTGCAGAAGGACGGCACAATCTACCCAGCCGCCATCCGCTCGGCATCCCCCCTCCCCGGTCACGAGCAGGTTTGTGCAACAGCCTCCTGGCGTCGCAAACGCTACAGAATGGCTCGGTCAGCAGCGGCCACTGTAGGATTT
>CAZTIV010000144.1:0-1817 GCA_964613905.1 uncultured Gemmatimonadaceae bacterium
CAACCGGCTTACCGTGCCGGGTGATCATTACTGTACCTCCGGCCTCGACCTCCCGAATGGCATCGGAGAGCGTCGCCTTGGCCTCAGCGACTGAGAGAGCTTTGCGTGCCATAGTCCACCTCCGTAATCTGGTCACAATGACCATAGCGGTGGCGGCACGCCATTTCAAGGCTCCTAACCAGTCGAAGCTGTACGGCAACCTTCGTCGCGCGGGGGTCCTAACGGCGCGCTGCACCAGACGGGCAGATTGTGCTGCGGTGATGATGCTGGAAGGTAGTAGATTGTGCGGCGGTGCGGGTGCTGGATGGGCCCGCAGGTGAGCTTCGATACGTTAGAACACCCCAAATTTGATTCCGAGTGTCCGAGTGATCGAGATCGCCGTGCGCCTTGCTTCTCTTGCGGTATGCGTTGGCCTGGTCAGTCCAACCGTCGGCGCTGCGCAGTCTCAGGCGGTCGTCGTATCCGGTGTCACGGTGATCGATGGCACAGGAGCCGCGCCGCAGGTCGGGATGACGGTCGTCATCTCTGCGGGCAGAGTCGCCGCCTTGCATCACGGCCGCGAAGATGTGCCCGGCGCCCGGCAGATTGACGGTCATGGCAAATTTCTGATCCCAGGTCTTTGGGATATGCACGTCCACCTGGCAAAGGCTGGAGTCGATGCGCTCCCGGTCCTTGTGGCCAACGGTGTAACCGGTGTCCGCGATATGGGCGGCGATCCGGCGTTGGTGGGTGCATGGCGTTCCGAAATCGACCGAGGCGAGCGCCTTGGCCCCAGAATCACATGGGCGGGCCCCCTTCTCGAGAGCCCGGCGCGCTTCGAGCGGATGCAGAGGAGGGGAACCGTCGAGCCGGTTCAGAGTTTCCGGCTGGCGGTGCCGAATGCGACCTCAGCCAGAGTGGCTGTCGACTCCTTGGTGAGCCTTGGTGTGGATTTCATCAAGGTCCGGACGGTAGAGTCCGCAGAGACGTACCGGGGAATCGTGGCGGCAGCGGCACGCCACAACCTCCCCGTCGTGGGCCACTCCATGGGTTTCCCCCTGGAGACTCTGATGGAGGCCGGGCAGCGCAGCATAGAACACGTCCTGCAGCCGACCCTGCAGAAGCGTAGCCGGAGCCAGAGGGCGCAGTTGATCTCGGACATGACGGCGCGCCGGATCGCAGTCGTGCCCACGGCAGTCAACTACCATTCGTCGTTTGCGCTGAGCCACAGGGAGTTGGCAGCCATTGTCCGAGACAGTCCTGGGACGCAGGATCCGCGTAGACGGTTTGTCCGAGGCTACCTGCTCGAGGACTGGAGCGAACAACTCCGGGAAAGGCCGCGGGGAGTTCGCGGCTGGCTATATGACAGGCTGGTGCGCCGGGGATACCGTGATGCGCTGAGGGACTATCGGGAAATGCACCGTGCGGGTGTGCTCATTCTGCCCGGAACCGACCTCGCGGTCCTTGGCATCTATCCCGGGTTCAGTCTTCACGATGAATTGCGTCATTTTGTCAATGACATCGGCATGACTCCGCTGGATGCGCTACTCAGCGCGACAAGCCAGGCTGCGGAGTTCCTGGGCCTGGATGATACCCTTGGCACTATCACAGTCGGCAAGGTCGCCGATCTCGTCCTGCTCGACGCCGACCCGCTGGCCGATATCGCCAACGTGAGCCGCATTCGCGGGGTATTTGTGAATGGCGTCTACCTGGACCGTCCTGCGTTGGACTCGCTCCTTCACGCTGCAGCAGCAGGCAGTGCCGCGGGGGTGTTCTAACGCTACGCTGCAGCAGTCGAGCAGGTTGTGCTGATTGGTAGGTGCTCGAAAGGTAACGGT
>CAZTIV010000145.1:0-1790 GCA_964613905.1 uncultured Gemmatimonadaceae bacterium
CGTCGAGTGGCTGGCCGGTCGCCGGTTCGATCAGCTCGAAGGTGGAGGGCATTCGGCGCGCGTACGTGCAAGAGGTAGACCCCGCGCGGGTAGATTGGCGCGTCGGGAGCGATCTGCCAATAGGCAGGGCTTCCCCCGGGCGAGGAGGGCTCCTTAACTTTCTTCCGACCACCGCCGGGTGCCGAGGCCGTGTTTCATGGCGCCGGGCTCGTCGTGACCCCGCGCGGCAGCCGGCGGGGTTGATGACGCGTGACGACGTCCAACACAGGAGCTTTTGTATGCGGGCTTTGTGCCTTGCCCTGCTGGTTTGCAGTGCCCCTCTGGTTGCCACTGAAGTCGTTCAGGACTCGCCGCCAAAGCCGTTTGGCGTGTTCGACCTTACGGAGGTCAGCGGCGAACGGGTCCCGACCGCGACCGTTCCAGGGGCTCTGGGCGGAACCGTGGTGTTCGAGTCGAGCGGCCTGGTGGAGCGACGCGTGAGCTATCTCCTGAGCACTCAGGGTGCCGTGCTCGAGTCGCTTGCCAGCGGCACCTTCGAGGTCCGTGAAGACACGATCGAGCTGCTTCTCGGTGAGCGGGAGGTGGCAGAGGAGGACAGGTGGCGCATGCTGGCGATCCTCGAGGGCGATACGCTCGTGCTGCGTCACTTGGCTCTTGCCGACGAGCCGGTGGTGGTGGAGGTCTACCTTCGCCGCAATCCGGTGCGGTCGCTGGTGAGTATGCGCCGCTAGTGTATCGTCACGCCACCTCGCGGAAACACGAAGGGCGGGCATCTCGCGATGCCCGCCCTTCGTGGTAACCAAACCGTAAGAGCCGGCGGTCAGTTTCCGCCATCCTCAGCCAACGCCTTTATCTGCGGCGGCAGCTCGAAATCCGATTCGGTCGCCGTTCCGAACTCGATGTCGTTGAGCCTGATTAGCATCGGCTGTCCCATCAGGTTTGCGGACATCCTCGTCGCCATCTTCACGCCGCCGAACTCCTTGTATTCCGACATCAGCGTTTCGGCCGTGATGGTCCCCATCTGCGATTCCTGCTCTATCACGGTCCCGACGATGAGCCCCGTATCGACGGCGTAGCAGTCGTGGGATTCACGCCCGGACTTCCACACCACGCGAACCTTGTAGCAGTCGGTGTCGCCCATGGTCGTGCGCTCAACCGTCTCCATCTCCTTGATCAGCTCGCTCGAACGCACGGCGTAGCCCCACTGCGCCTGGTCCATCGTCTGCTGGAGCTCCGCACCGTCGAGCAGCCGCGCGCCCTGCATCGGATCCAGCGACCACGCGACCTTGCCGTTGTACCCGGAGAGAATCTCACCCATGCCGGGAATGGCTACGCGAGTGCTCACCAGGTTGGGCTGCATCTGCTTGACGCTCATCTCAGCCTGGAGCCCCATGGCGGGCATCTCCCAGCTCAACGACATCGACATGGACTTGTGCTTCATGAACGCGTTGGCGCCGCCGATTGCCTGCACGTAGCGGGACACGAGCTCCTCGGCCGGTGGCAGGCCCGCCTGTGCCCGAAGCGCTCCGGGAACGATCATCAGGGCGGCCATCAGGGCCAAGAAGACGTGCCGCTCAATCCTCTTCATCATTCTCTCCTTTACGGGTGTTCAGAAAGCTAATCGCGCGCCGCGGCGAGTGGGGCGCTAGGGACTTGGTGTAACCGGCGTACCTTCCGCGCGCAGGCGGGCGACGGCCGCGACAGCGTGTTCGGCCGCCGCATCACGTCCGAGCAGCAGTTTGGCGCGGTCCAGCGGAACATACTCATCCGGAATGACGCCGCGTCCCTCG
>CAZTIV010000146.1:0-1790 GCA_964613905.1 uncultured Gemmatimonadaceae bacterium
ATATCACTCGGGCAAGACCGATATTGCCCGGCGGCATGACGAATACATAGTTGAAGCCTACGAGGAATGAGAATCTTCGGCGACACTTCAGGTTTCTTCGCTTTCGTAGATACCGATAATGCTGACCACCCGGAGGCAGTTGCTGCTTGGCATAAGATGATCGATCGCGGGGATACGATTGTTACGAGTAATTATGTTGTTATTGAGGTAATTTCTTTGCTTCAGCGTAGAATAGGACTTGATGCGGTTCGAGATTTCGGATGGTGTCCCATTCGTAGTTGAAGGTTGAGGCGGCTCTCTCCGCCCGAAGGATAGCCGACGGCTATCTGGTAGAATCGGGTAGAGCAAATCCTGTAAAGGAAAGGGAGAGAACCGCCGTGAAGAGAGAGTACCAGATTACGAGTCGGAAGGGAAATGCTGCGCTGCGCCAGTTTCTGGCGAAGGAGGGGGCGATCCTGCTGCCCATGGTGGAGTTAATCGAGCAGGGGCGACTGGCCGTGGAGGAGTTGGTGAGCCATCTGGGCAAGGCGACTTTAGAAGCGGTGCTGGCGATCTCGGCCGAGCAGCTCGCGGGGCCGCCCCATCCGGGCCGGCCAGGAGGCGCGATTCGCCGTCACGGGGAGCAAGGTGGAGTGGTCGCGCTGGGCGGCCAGCGGGTACGCGTGCAGAAGCCGCGACTGCGCCGCAAAGGCGGCGGCCAGGGGGCGGAGGTGGCGATCCCGGCTTATGCGGCGCTGCAGGATGACGAGGGCCTGCGGGAGCGGCTGCTGGGGATCGTGATGCGCGGGGTGAGCACGCGCCACTACGAAGAGGTGGTGCCGAAGGTGGCTCAGCGGTGCGGGGTATCGCGCTCGGCGGTGAGCCGGCGGGTGCAGGAGGCGAGTGCGGAGGCGCTCAAAGAGCTGTGCGCGCGGCGCTTCGACGAGGTGGACTTGCTGGTGATCTACGTGGACGGCAAGGACTTTGGGGGCCACCAGGTGATCTGTGCCGTGGGCGTAGACGCAGAGGGCAGGAAACACGTCCTGGGCCTCACCGAGGGGGCGACGGAGAACGCGGTGGTAGTGAAGGGGCTGCTGGAAGACCTGGTGGAACGCGGGGTGAGGCCCGAGCGGAAACGACTGTTCGTGATTGACGGCTCGAAGGCGTTGCGCAAAGCGATTGATGAGGTCTTCGGCAAGCAGCACCCGGTGCAGCGCTGCCAGGCGCACAAGCGCAGGAACGTGCTGGGCTACCTGCCCAAGGAGATGCAAGGACAGGTGGGGGCAGTGCTGCGGGCGGCCTGGAAGCTGGATCCGAAGGAAGGGATGGCGCGGCTGCGTACCCAGATTGAGTGGCTGGAGCGAAGCTATCCCAAGGCCGCGGCGAGCCTGCGAGAGGGCCTGGAAGAGACCTTCACCATCGCTCGCCTGGGGCTGTCGCCGATGCTGCGCAAGTGCCTGACCACCACCAACATCATCGAGAGCTCGCTCTCGGGGGTGGAGGGCCGGACCGGGCGGGTCACCCACTGGCGCTCGGGAGAGATGGCCTTGCGGTGGGCGGGGGCGGCCGCACTCGAGACCGAGAAGAACTTCCGCAAGATCATGGGCCACAAGGATCTTTGGATGCTGCAGGCCGTGCTGGACGAGGATCGCCTACTTAGCGAAAAATCGCAGAATTCTATTGACAAGGACCGCGTCGCGGCCTAAGATACGCAAGAGAGTCCGCCCAACCTTACACTACGGGCGGGACATAATCGTCTATCCAGACGCTGGTGTCCACGAGAATCACGTGCGGCTTCCCCGCAGTTCCTC
>CAZTIV010000147.1:0-1782 GCA_964613905.1 uncultured Gemmatimonadaceae bacterium
AAAGTTTCAAACTGCGGTTTTGGGGCCTCTTGCTTCAATAATTATCAGGCACGCGTGCCGCGGAACCGGGGACCCAAGTTGTTCACCATGTTCCCAGACACTCGTGTTACCTATGTTCCCGACTGCTCAGTTCCTCAGGGTCGACACCACCAGCTTCCTACATCGGCGAGGTCCGGCACCGCGAGGCGAGTAACCCGGTGGCTGCGCTGAGGTCCAGGTCGGCCAGGAGCAAGCCCTCTTGCCCGTACGGTTGAAAGCACTGCAACGTGCCGTCTGGGCGCGCGACCGCCGACGTGGTGCCGGAACCTTCGCTCGCGTAGTTCACCGACGCGAAGTAGCATGTGTTCTCCGCCGCGCGACACAGTATCGCTTTCTCATGGAACGTGTTAGCGGGATCCGCGAATGTGATGGGACGATAGCTCCCGGGCTCGGCGACATGCGCGTGTGGGTGAAACACGACCTGCGCGCCTCGACGCACAGCCCACCGCACCGTCTCCGGATACCTCCACCCTTCGTGGCAAATCACCACACCGAAGGTCAGTGAACCGGCGGTGAAGACCCGACGTTCCGTCGCGAATGCGGAATAGATGGCTTCTTCCGACGGGTCGATCTGCCCCTTGTCTTGCCAACCTGCCACCGTGCCGTCCGGATTGATCACACAAGCGGTGATCTGCAAGCCGCGGTCGGTCACGCGCTCCGTGCCCAGGATGACCGTGATGCAGGCAATCCTGGCGGCATTCGCCACCTCAGCGCACGCCCCTTCGAGGAACGCGGGATCTGGCGATGGCGCCGTCGCGCCCGGCCACCGATATCCGGGAACGAAGCATTCGGGAAAGCAGATCACGAGCGCGCCTTGTCGGCCCGCGTCAGCGACCGCTGATGTTGCCAGGAGCACGGATTCCTGTGGTGTCGCCGGCACGCGGATGTTCGCGAGAGCGATGCGAACCAGGCTCATGCGGGTACGCCGCTGCGGCGTCGCGCCTTGCCGGGATGGGTGCGTTTCATCGATGACTTTCCTTCGGCCTTGTATCTATCGAAATAAGGATTCTATGGCATGCCACTGACACCTCAAGGATCATCGTGTTGTGCTCGAGCGAGAACGTCCTCCAACCTGATCGCCGCGCAAGCCCAACCAGCCGCAGATCACGGCCGGCAGCAGAACTGTCGCCGGAATCCAGAAGATTGGCGGCAGATCCGAGAATCCGATGGAGATCCCTGCCTGGACATAGGGTCGGAAGGTCAGGTACCAGAACGGCACCATCACCAGGCCTGTTGCCACAAGAGTCCAGTATGTCCACCTCACGCCTCGGCGCAAGCCGAACCACGCTACCGCACTGACGAAGATGCCAATCTGGATCAACGATCCCGCCACGCCGTTGAACACCAGTGATCGGAACAGCGCAAGTTCAGCGTTAGTCTCGACCAGGAGGGAAGGCGGTGAACCGAACAGTTCTGTATCCGTGCGCGTCGATATGACGAGTATCCTTCGCCCCAGTTCCAGGTCCGAGAACATGAGGGCCAGGACTCCTATGATTAGGTGAATCGCCCCGGATACGAGGAAGAGAGCGACGCTGAGGTGGAGCAATCTCCGATGCATGCTGGTGTCCATCCACGCCTCCCCCTGATTCATGCCTGTTGCGTGCGTCTCGTCGAGGTGCCCGGCCGCCCCGATCCGCGAGGGCACCGCATGACGTTGCAGGTCGCACAGCACAACGAGCTCTCCAAGCCGGCGAAATCGTCAGTATAGTCGGACAACTGAGTAGTAGTCTCGTGTGCGGTCTC
>CAZTIV010000148.1:0-1776 GCA_964613905.1 uncultured Gemmatimonadaceae bacterium
CGCCAGCCGATCCGCCGGCGCAAGGGACCTGGCCAGTCGATGCCGACGGAGCGCCGCGCCACCAGCCCCATGGCGGGCAGGTACGCGGTCGCGACCGCCACGACGCGCTGATCTGCCGAAGTTCACGCGATCGTCATGCCCTGCATCCCGACCGCGGGCGGCCACCACGCGATCGTGGCCGGGGCGCCTCCCCTCATCCAAGATCGAGGGAAAGGAGACGAGCCGCGCCTGCGGCCTGCGGCGGCGTAACTCATTGTTAACCGCTTCCGACCAAGATGGGCAGCTGTGCGATCCTGGGAATCCGTGCGCGCGGTCATGATCGGCCGGCACGGATTCCCACCATAGCCTGCGGCATACAGAAGTCTGCGGGACGACGGTTGAGGAAGGGTTAACGGCGAGCGCCGCGCGTGGCTCGATGCACTGAACTGTGGAAGCCGCCCCCTGCCCACCGAGCCGGCTGTCCGTGCCTACCGAGCCCGCCGCCCGTACCCACCCGAACATGCCGAGTGGAAACCACGTTCTAGGATCGTTGTGGCACGGTCGGACGTTGTGCCGTGGTACGCGTTTACTTGCACGATAAAAAATCCCTTCGGGAGCGGGTGCACCCCCGGCGACCCCAGAGGATGACCGAGACCGAGCCGTCTTGGGGCACGAATTTCCGAGCCCGCCGCGCACGTCTACAGCGACAGCATCTCTCAACTCCGAGCGGGGTAGCTCTTGAGCTTATCAGAGCAGGTATCCGAGCGCGACCCTTTCCGCGTCCGCTCTCATGTGTTTAGGTCCCGGGCCGCTGGCGCGCATTAGGAGGTCGCGATCGTCCGACTCTCGGTCCAGCCATGCATTCACAGAGAAATGCTCCCGTAGCTGGCGGCCGGGAGCATAAGGGGTACTCATTCAAGCTCGGCTAGCGCGACTTTGAGTTCATGGAGGAGAGGCGCAAGGCGTCGGAGGTTATGTCTGGTTGCCGGATTTGTAAGATCCTGATCCGTGGCTAGAGACGCCGCAAGGGCATCCATCGCGTCTCTGGCCTCGGCCACCCTCAGCATGACGGCCATCGTGCGCTCGGGTACGTCCTGCGCGTTCCCCAGGTCAAGCCCCGGGTTCGCGCGCTTCAGGTGCTCGAAATACTCGTGGGGCGTCAGCGTGGCGTAGTAGGTCCGGAGCGCCTTGAGAGCTGTTCTCGGATCGGTCATCTTCCCTCACGTGTAGTGCGAGCGTCCGTGCAGTCCCGATCCCTCAAGCAAGACAGGGGCCGGCGAGCCTCCGGCCCTCTGCGCTATTGCCCGCAGTTTTACCACCATTGGTTGCAAAACTCTTAACATCCTCATCTATCATATTCTTGCACGTGGCTGATGTACATTCTGTAGTGCACCACAAGAGGGCCCCTCAGAACAGTGCTGGGAGCCGCGCACCGCACCATCCGAACGGTTCAGAGTCAGTCCCTCCAGCCGGCCTGGTCAACGGGGTGCTACGTCTTGCGGTTCCCATTGCCTCGCGGTGACAAAGCAGGCATCAGATGCTTTGCAATGCATTGCATGGATTTGCACCGTGCCGCCTATTAACGTTCGCACCGCATCCCAGCTTAGCGGCAAAGACCGCTCGACGATCACCCGTGCGATCGAGCACGGCCGCCTCTCCGCGGTCCGCGAAGCGATGCCGAGGCCTCTTTCCGGGCCGTCGCCGTGGTCAAGGATCGAAGACCGCGGAGCGGCGCGCCGCAGGCGTCCTTGACGGCGGCGTCGGTCCGGAAATCCTGGCAGCATCGGTTCGATGCCC
>CAZTIV010000149.1:0-1771 GCA_964613905.1 uncultured Gemmatimonadaceae bacterium
AACCGGGCGAAATCCCCATCCGTCGAACAGAGCGTCAGGCCGTGCTCGAGCGCGAGCGCCGCCAGATGGGCGTCAGGCACGAGCGTCGCTCTCCCAGTGTGCGCCAGCAGGGGACCCAGCACCTCCCGGTGGCGGTCCGTGGGCCCCGGCACCCATGCGACCGGGCAATCGAGCCAGGCCGCCGCCTGATCCCACGCCTGCGACACGGCCAGCGGTCGCTCGAAGATCCGCAGATTGGACACCAAGCGGATGAAGCCCAGGAGACTGGGCCAGGGTAGTCCGACCGGTGACGCGCCGTTCAGGCGCTCATCAAGCCAGGCCCGCGCCCGTTCGTGCTGCGCGAAGGACGCCACATGGGCGTACACCAGCACGTTGGCGTCTACCAGGATCACGGAAACCCTTCGCCCTCGGATACGGCCAGCACCTCCGCGACATCATCCAGGCTGCCGACCAGGCAACGGCCAAGACTGACGGACGGCGTGCGGTACGGCGCGGCGCGCGGCGCCGGCGCCTGCATCTCGCTCAAGCCCCGGCGGAGCGCTTCGTTCACGACGTCCTTGAGGCCCGCGCGGCGCACCTTGCGGACGCGCTGGAGCAGAGCGGCCACGTCGTCATCGAGCGAGAGGGTTGTGCGCATAACATCAAAACATAATAGCAATGATGTCTTGATGTCAACGACCTGATTCCAGGTGCCTTTTGCACTCCTTCACCGTCGCGCAGTGAATCGCGACCGTATCTTCCGGGTTGACCGCGTACCCCCCCGCCAGTGTCACCGCCACCGGGATTCCGGCCTCCCCAAGCGTGGCGAACACTAATCCATCTCTTTGCCCGAGCCCCTCGCGTGTGAGCGCGAGCCCTCCAAGCTGGTCCTGCTCGTAGGGATCGGCGCCGGCAAGATACAGGGCAAGATCGAAACGGTTTTCAGATACAATCTGCCGCAGATTGTTCTCGAGGAGATCCAGGTAAGCCGCGTCACCCGTACCATCAGCGAGCCCGATATCGAGGTCGCTCGGCGGCTTCCACGCGGGATAGTTGTGCTGCTGGTGCATTGAGAAGGTGAATACCGAATCGTCACCGGCGAAGACGGCCGCGGTGCCGTTGCCGTGGTGTACGTCCAGATCGATGATCAGCGCGCGTCCCACCGCACTCTCGCGCTGAAGTACCCGCACGGCAACGGCTACGTCGTTGATGAGGCAGAACCCCTCGCCGTGATCAGGAAAGGCGTGGTGGAATCCGCCACCCAGGTGTGCGGCGGCGGCGTGCTGAAGAGCCAGCCTGCAAGTGAGTAAAGTCCCCCCGGCACACAGCCACATGGCGTCATGCAGGGCTGCCGAGAAGGGAACTTCAAGCGTCATCCGCTCGGCGTATGAGAGACTGTCCTCGGCGACCTTGCGGAGATACTCGGAGGTATGCACCAGGGCGACGTCGGCGTCAGTGGCCGGTGTCGCCATTACGCAGTCTGCTTCGGTGATCGTGCCTTCGGCCAGCAGCCGTTCCCGCACCAGTCGGTACTTCCTGGTGGGGAAGACGTGCGGGCCGATGTCTACTTCGTAGGCGGGATGGTGAACGAGCCAGGGCACGGCGCCGCCTGTGTCAGCGGCGCCGTGCGTACCGGCCGATCAGAACCACCGGAGGGCGCCGCTCAACCTGAGCGTGCGCGGCTCCACGCGAAGCCGGGGGGCTCCGTACAGCGTCGTGGGGTCAGCCGGATTCTGGTTGTTAACCGACGTCTTCAGGCTGGCGATCGCGCCCGAATTGAACACGTTGAACA
>CAZTIV010000150.1:0-1755 GCA_964613905.1 uncultured Gemmatimonadaceae bacterium
ACGCCTGGAAGTGCGAGACCTCACCCGGCTCACGCGGGTCCGTGTAGCGGCCTCGGGTCACCGCGATCGCGTGCCGGAAACCCCGGATGTTGATGAAGCGCATCTTCAGGGTGAGGTAGAGCGCGGCGATCGCGAGCCAGGCCACCACCAGTGGAACCCTCACCTCGGGATCCCACCACAGCAGGTCGACGAAGAACGCGGAGCTGATCCAGCCGTTGACTCTGCCCATGGCCGCATCCAGCGATGCTTGCCAGGGCGAAGGAGGGGTCGCCTCCCCGATTGTGAGCCCGGAGATTACGGCCAGCAGGGTCGCGATGGGCGCGCTTCGGAGACTCATGCCGCCCGGCCATCGAACCGGTCCGTCGACTCGGTCCCGGAAGGAGTCACGCTCCCGGAGGCGTTTTTCCGGTTCAGTCCATCATTCGGCGGACGGTCGCCCAGCGGGACCCGGAGCAGGCCCGCTACGAACGGAATCCCCCGGACGACGGCCGGCAGTCCGGCCACGTCGAAATGCGCCAGGAAGTGGGGCATGGCAGAATGCCTTTTCGTGATCGTTGATTCTCACGCAGGTCTGTAGCACCGGCTCTCCCAAGGAGACGCGCCGGTCGTGACCCGCGGGTCGTCAGCTCAGACGACCCGGAAAGGCGGAGGTGTGCCGATGTGGAAGGAATGCCGCCCGGCCCGGTCAAGGGCGAGCTGGGCGGCGAAGCTGCGGTGGGCGGCCGACCGTGCCCGGCAGGCGGCGTGATCCGAAACGATCCGCGGGAGCGAGGGATGGCCGAGATACCTGGAGTAACCGGAACCGGAGCTGCCGGCGGATCCTGTGGGCTGCCACGTGCCGGAGACAGCAGGAGCGCCCGAACGCACCAGGGCTGTTGAGCCTGGCTCCTCGGCGAGGGCGATCTGCTGCGCACCGGCCGCCGAGGGGGGCGGCACGGCGCCCATCAGGTCCCCGGCACCCGTGAGCAACAGGGCAAGAAGGAGGCTGGTTCGGCTCACCGTGTCTCCGGAACAGGACGAGAGCCGGCCTTTCGTCCGTCAGGGTTACCCGCCGGCTTCCCACGACTACCCCGGTGCTGCTCGGCGGATCCGTCTGATCCGAGGCCACCGAACCCGGATACAGAAGCAAGTGACAACGTGAGTCCTGACACCGTGGGGCGCGCCTTTGACGACCTCACGTAACGTGAGGGCATCGTGTTCCGATGCAGAACGTCCCAGCATGCCGCCACTTCCCAACCCAGTGCGGCGGTGTGAGATTGTGCAAGCCCCTGCATTCCGTCGGGGCGGTACCTTGCGGGAAACCATGCCGCGCCTACGCCTGTTCCGCGTGCTGCTCATTGCCGCTCTCCTGAGCGTCGGTCACGCCGCGGCTGCGCATGCGGTGACGGGCGAGGTGACTGAACGGGCCGAGTTGGCCCCGTCTTTGAGCCACATCACGGGCGCCGCTCTTCCTGCCCATCTCGTCGTTTCGGCTGCCATGCTGGCCGAGTTCGACCTGCGTGGCGTGCGCCCCACCCCCAGTGTGCACAGCAGCCGTAACCGGTTCCGCCGGTTGCACGGCCGTCGCAGACTTTCCAGCACCGCTTCGTGCGAGCCCGGGGCAGACTATGCCGCCGCACGGCTCCTGCGCGGCGGAATCGACAGCTCCAGCCTCGGAACGCCTCCACCTCAGTCCTGATGTATCCCTCGTCGCCATAGAGCGACCCATAGCGGACGCACAGTGCGTCCGGATGACGGGGACATCTGCGCCCGCGC
>CAZTIV010000151.1:0-1637 GCA_964613905.1 uncultured Gemmatimonadaceae bacterium
GAACGCGCGCGGACGCACCGCTGGCGGAACGGGCACACCGCCACCCGCGCACCTGGGGCCCGGCTCGTGGCCGGGTCCGTTCCGGTCAACCTGGGGAGTGGGGTTGAGCCGCGTATTGACCGAGTCTGCCTCGGTCTTCATCAGCGAATGTCTGGCCCGAGCCAGGATGCTCGGACCATCGGTCTATGCCGCGTGGAGCGTCACGCCGGCTCCGGTCGTGCCGGTCTCTTCTGGCTACTTCGACGGGCTGGCGTCGTCACGCGTCGCGACGACGGCTGTGACCCCCGCCGCTCCGGCCGCGCCCAGAACCACCAGACTTGTGAGCGGACCGAGTCCGAGAATGCTGAACCCGGCGCTGTCGCCCGAGGTGGCCGCACCGGCCGCGACCGCCACCACTGAAACGCTGAGGACCGCACCCTCCGCAACGGCGTACGGCGGGCTCATGCCGACAATCCGACCGTGCGCGTCGACGATTTCAAGAACGTACGTGCCAGGCTGAACGCTGGAGAACGAGAACTCGCCCCCGGCTGCACTGGTCGTCGCGGCGCTCAGGCTACCCGTATTGACGTTGCGAATCTGCACCCGGGCATTCGCAAGCGGTTGAAGATTCGTCTGGTGGGCAATGCCACTCACCATGCCCCCCCGCGGGCTCACCTGCGGTTGGGCAGCCACCAGGCTGCAAGGAACGCCGGCTGCGGCGAGGCTCAGGACCAGTGCCGTTGAGACAAATGTGCGCATGCGCCTACTCCCGACGGGGAGACCAATGGGTCGAAGAGCTGCCGGGGGACAGACACTACTCTTATCGTTCAATGGGCGGCAGCCGTCAATGGACTTGTGCCGGCAGACCAGCGGGATGGCGGGATTCCGTATCAGCCGTGCAACCTGGCGCGCCAGAATTCATACAGATCCTGGCCGCGAACGACGGTCCGCCGGCAAAGTGCTGAATTTGCTGACTTCTTGCCACCTAGCTCTGGATCGTCCAGCGGATGTTCAGTTGCTTGATCTTGCGGTAGAGGTTGGTCCGCTCGATTCCCAGATCCCTGGCGGCTTCCGCCATCCGGCCACGATGGTGCTGCAGGACGGAGGTGACGTAGTCCCGCTCGAAGCGCTCGCGCGCCTCGCGCAGCGACTCGCGAGGGCGTCCCAGGGCTTCGGCGTTCTCGAAGCGCACGTTGGCCAGCACGTCCTCCAGCAGTACCACGCCGCGCGGGATCAGGACGGCCAGGCGCTCGGTCAGCGATCGCAACTCGGCGGCATTCCCGGGCCACGGCAGGGCGGCGAGCAGCGTCAGCGCTCCCCGCGAGAAGGTCTTCGACGGCACACCCGCACGGCTGCACGCCTCTTTCAGGAAATACATCGCCAGCAGCGGAATATCCTGCGCGCGCTGGCGCAGCGGGGGCAGATCGATCCGCACGACGGCGATCGCCTCGAGCAGACTGCGGCGGATGGTGCCGCGGACCGCCGCCTCGAAGATGCGGGGTGGCGCGCTCCCCACCAACCGCGGCGGCGCCAGGCTGGCATCACCGGAGCGCGCCCCCGGCGCCCCCACGGCTTCCGACACGTGTCCAGCGATCGGCGGTCCGGCCCGGCCACCTGGAGAGCCGGCGTGCCGCGGCCACGCTCGACGGATCACCGGA
>CAZTIV010000152.1:0-1623 GCA_964613905.1 uncultured Gemmatimonadaceae bacterium
GCGAAGCGTCGTGACAACGGACCCGATTACGTGGTGCAACTCGGAGGGTTCACTCACGTTCGCGGGGCACCGCGAGCCTTGAGACTGCCCAGGCCGCGAATTCCGGTCCGTACAGTTGACGGAGAAATCGATCTACGACGCCGACTGTCCCCAGGTGCCCGGCATGCAGCACGGCTCCCCCCCACGCCAGACCGCGGACGAATGCGGACAGCTCCAGCGTCCTCGCGAGGCGGTCCTCGGGATACGCCGCCCTGAGCTGTTCCTGATGGCGAGCCCGGTTGATCGCGTCCGTGTCCATCCCGCACCTTCCTCCGCAGCATTTCCGTCAGAGGATGTACTTCTGAAGATCCTCGTCCGCCACGATTGCCTTCAACCGCTCCCGCACCATCAACGCGTCGAACACCACGTGCTTCTCTGCCACGTCCGGGAGATCGAACAGCAGATCTTCCAGCAGGCTCGACATGACGGTGTGCAACCGCCGCGCACCTATGTTCTCCAACCGGTCATTCACCCTGGTGGCTATGCGGGCCACCTCGCGCACCGCATCCTCCAGGAACTCGAGGTCCGCCCCATCGGCCGCACACAACGCCCGGTACTGCTTGGTGAGCGCATTCTCGGGCTCGGTCATGATGCGGACGAAATCGTCTTCCGTGAGCGGCGACAGCTCAACCCGGATGGGGAACCGGCCCTGAAGCTCCGGGATCAGGTCCGACGGCTTGGATACGTGGAACGCCCCCGCCGCAATGAACAGAATGTGATCGGTGCGCACGTACCCGTAGCGGGTCTGCACCGTGGACCCCTCCACAATTGGGAGCAGATCACGTTGCACCCCTTCGCGGGAGACGTCCGGCCCCGCCTGCGCCCGCTCCCCCGCAATCTTGTCGATCTCATCCACGAAGATGATGCCGTGATTCTCCACCCGATCCAGCGCCTCGTTCACCACGTCGTCCATGTCCACCAGCTTGCGCAGTTCCTCATCGATGAGGATTCGGCGCGCCTCGGTGAGCCGCACCGTGCGCCGTTTCTTGCGCCTGGGGAGCATGTCCTTTAGCATCTCGGTGAAGTTGAAGTCAGCTCCTTCCATCCCCTGCGGCGGCGGCATCATGTCCATGAAGGGCATGGCCTCCTGAATGATCTCAACCTCTACCTCACGCTCCTCCAGCTTGCCGTCCCTCAGAAGCCCGCGGAGCTTCTCGCGTGTCCGGCGCCGGCGCTCCTCATGGGCCTGCTCCTCGGCCGCCTCGGCCGCGGCCGTGGTCTCGCCGCCCGGGGCTACCACGAATACGGGACGTTTCTCGCCGCTCTGCCCTGCCTCGCCTCCGGTGGCAGGGCCGGCGGGAACGGCTGAACCGGCAGGAGGTGGCAGCAGGAGATCCAGCAGGCGTTCCTCCGCCCGTTCCTCCGCCATGGGATAGACATCATCTTCCCGCTCACCCCGTACCATGCTGATCGCGGTGTCCACCAGGTCGCGGATCATGGACTCCACGTCCCGACCCACGTAGCCCACCTCGGTGAACTTGGACGCCTCCACCTTGATGAACGGCGCGCCGGAAAGCCGCGCGAGCCGCCGGGCGATTTCCGTTTTCCCGACGCCGGTGGGCCCGATCATGATGATGTTGGCCG
>CAZTIV010000153.1:0-1605 GCA_964613905.1 uncultured Gemmatimonadaceae bacterium
GCAAACAGGGTGGTGCTGGCCTCGGGCTCTCCATCGGTCTCGAGCTTGCGAACCGTATGGGTGGGGATCTGACACTGCGGAGCGCCAGCGGAGAGGGATCGTGCTTCACTCTTTGGCTACCGAGCGCGGCGCCGATTCAGGATGAGGGATAGGCATCATAGGGGCATGCGTCCGCGACCGGGGCCTGAGCCCTCAGCGGCCGCCGTCGTCGTCCTGCTCGAGCTCGGCGATGTCGGCTAAGTCCCGGGGCCGGCCGACCGCACGTTTGTTTCGGATCAGGTCCTCCCTGCCGATCGTCGGCACGTCGATCCCGGAGACTGGTACGACCATCCGGTTCTTCCATGCCTCGCCGAAATCTACACCGGAGATCGACGTCAAGATGTCGATCCGGCTTCGGTCCGGTCAGCATGATCTCGCACTCCCGTTGCAGAGTGATCGATAACTACGATGCAGCACAGTCAGGCCGATCCCTGCGACCGGCGCCGGGCGTAGCTGAACGCCTTTCGGCCGCTCTGCGAAAACGTTGCCTTCGGATGCGGCCCGGTCAACGAGGTCGTGAAGGAGAGCGGGACGCGGCCACCCCCATCTCCTCACTCCTCGATGAGGCCACCGAAGCGCTGGAGGTACAGCGGCCAGCCGTCCTCGGACGCGACGCCGGTGCGCATCGCCTCCCACCCCTGACCGTGCCGCTCGAGATTGCGGTGCTCGAGCTCGACACGCGTCCGTTCAGCCGATTCACTGACGAAGCGGATTTCGACCTCGCTGGTTCTGTCGAGGTCCGTTTCGATCTGCCATTGCGGGTTGATGTCCCAGCTGATCACGATGCGATGGGGTGTCTCGTAGACGAGGACCCGTGCCCAGCGGCATTCGCTCCCGTCGACGCCGCGGTCATATACGTGGCCGCCCACGCGCGGCTCGAAGACCGTTTCGGCGATATCCACACCGAGCATGTTGTGCTCACGCGGCTTGATCCGATCGAACTGCTCCGTGAAAACCCGGAAGGCCCGGTCGATGGGTGCCGCGACGACGATCCGGGTGCGTACCGACGTTTCCTGCGTCTTCGTGTTCATGGCGTGTTCTCCGGTTGGCTGTTCGACGACCTCCTTGTAGGTCGCCAGGGCTCGACTCCAGAACCGGTCCAGCTGGGCACGCAGCGCGTCCACGCCGACCGGGTTGACCTCGTAGATGCGGCGGTTGCCCGAGGGCCGGTCCACCACCAGTCCCGCGTCCTTGAGCACCTTCAGGTGCTGCGAAACCGCCGGACGACTGATCGGGAACCCGGCCGCGAGCTCGCCCACGGCGCGGGGCCGGTCAGCGAGCCGCTGAAATATCGCGCGCCGCGTCGGGTCGCCGAGAGCAGACCACATCGGTTCAGTAAGCATAGACTTACGGTAAGTTATTACTTACGGGTGGCGGCGTCAAGGCCGATCCTGCAATCCGGTTGGGGCGATTGAGTGGTACGTGAGCGAGGTGGCCGGGAGGCTGCTGCCGCCTTCCGGAACAGGCAGGCCGGGGCTCATTATCCGATCTTCGCCAACTCGCCACCTCGAAGCGGAAGGCTTCCCGTGATGCGCCTGCCTCTGATCCTGCTCGGTGCCGCACTCG
>CAZTIV010000154.1:0-1603 GCA_964613905.1 uncultured Gemmatimonadaceae bacterium
TTAAGGCCAGTGAGGCGACGAAGGCGGCCCGCGCGCAGATGGTCATTGGAACCGCCGCACGGAGTCTCACCTCTCCGCGCTCCCCACTGTCGCCCCCGGCGTTTCCTCGGGCGCAGAGCTCGCCACCGGCCGGATGGAGAGCTCGCGGTCGATTGGAAGCGGGACCAGCGACTCGCCCTCGCTGCGCGCGACGAATGCGGCGGCGGACAGATCGCCGGTGACGTTCACGGCCGTGCGGAGCATGTCCAGGATCCTGTCCACACCAAGGATGAGGGCGATACCGGCGGCCGCCTGGTCGGCGAGCCCCACCGACTGAAGAACGAGGATCAGGGTGATGATTCCGGCACTGGGAACACCGGCGGCCCCGATCGACGCGAGTGTCGCGGTCAGGACGATCGTGAGGAGCTCGGCAAGTCCGAGGTCCACGCCGTACACCTGGGCGATGAACACCGTGGCCACGCCCTGATACAGCGCGGTCCCGTCCATGTTGATCGTGGCACCGAGGGGGAGGACGAAGGAGGCCACACCGTTCGAGACACCCAGGTCCTGTTCGGCGGCTTCCATTGTGACCGGCAGCGTGGCGTTGGACGACGACGTCGAAAAGGCGATCAGAGCAACCTTTCTGATCCTGCGGAAGAACTCCAGCGGGTTGAGCCTTGCGAGGAGGAGAACGAGGGTCCCGTACGTTCCCAGCACGTGCAGCATCAGGCCCAGGACCACCACTCCCGAATAGACCGCGAGACTCTGAAGCACGTCGACCCCGAAGCGGCTGATCACGGAAGCGATCAGCGCGAACACCGCGTAGGGTGCGAGCTTCATGATCCAGTGGATGATGATCATTGATGCGTCGTTTACCGCCGCGAAGAAATTCAGGACGGCATCGCGACGCTCTGGCACGAGGAGGGTGACGGCGGCCCCGAAGACGAGAACGAAGACGATCAGAGGGAGCAGGTTGCCTTCTGCGGCGGCAGCGACGGGGTTGTTGGGGATCATGTCGAGCAGGACGTCCCACACGCGCGGCGCGTCGGCGGCCAGGTCAACCCGTTCACTCGCCTGGGTCGAGAAGTCCCTGGCCAGCGCATCCCTGGACACGGCGCTGATCCGGCTGCCCGGCTTTACCGCGACCGCCAGGGCGAGGCCGATCGTGATCGCGATCGCCGTCGTCACCAGATAGTAGGCGACCGTCTTTCCGCCGATGCGGCCCAGCTTGCGGACGTCGCCGAGCGACGCCACGCCCAGCATCAGCGACGCAACGACGAGCGGGACCACGATCATCGTGATCGCGCGGATGAACGCACCGCCCAGGAAGTTCAACGGCGGAAGGATCACCTCGGTCCAGAGCGAGGTGTCCGCCAGAGCGGTGAGGTTGACAAGACCGCCAGCCACGATGCCGAGAATCAGGCCCAGGAAGATCTTCGTATAGAGCTGCATTCTTTCCTATGCCGCCCGTGGGCTCAATCGAGGACAGGACCCGGCTCTGCTGATGCCGCAGCGCCACGCTCGTAGACCCGGAACCGCCCCTCCCTGTATTCCTCCCAGTACTCGTCGAGCATCCCCTTCAGCTTGCCGCTCAGGAAGTACACGCCGACCAGGTTCGGGAACG
>CAZTIV010000155.1:0-1599 GCA_964613905.1 uncultured Gemmatimonadaceae bacterium
GAGCCCCTCGATCACCGTCGACTAGAACGGGAGACTCGTGGAGAGCAACCCCCAGTACGCTGACAACCCGACGAAAAGCAGAGTCATCGGCACCATCGCCGTCGTGAGACGGGATCTCCATTCCTTGGGCGCTCCGGACCGCTCGTTTACCCATCTCCACACGGGACAGTCCGGCCAGTGCTGCGGCCAGAATGGTTGTGGTCCACGCCGCGGCGGACGCGGCTTTGAACACCTGAGATGCTCCATCTGCCAGCGGTCCTCCGATAAGGAATTCGGTGTGGACGTCGCCAAGGAGCAGAAGCACGGTCCCGCAGGATCGCCTTCACCCATCCACCCGTGCTGGCGCCTTCTGCAGTCGGAGGGCCAGGTCGACACCGTAGAGGCGCTGGAGGAAGCGGTCCCCGCGGGAGGTGTGGGCGGTGGCCCGGGCGGCGGGGACCAGCTCGGGGTCCTCCACCGTCAGGGTGCGGCCCTCATGGACAACCACCGCCGAGCCCGCCGCCACCACGTTCTTCAGCCAGTCGGGGTTGGTGCCGTAGGGCAAGGCGATGAGGAGACCGTCGTCGGTATCGACCACTCCCACCGGCGTCTCGTATCGCGTACCGGTGTTTCGGCCCAAATGTCGGATCACCGCGGCGTAGGCCCCCGGCTGTCCCGCCGTCTTCATCTGCCGCCGGTTGATGAAGCGGCGGTTGAAACGACGGATGGCGGTCACGCCGGGCCCCCATCCGGTGCGAAGCGAAACCAGTTGCACCGCCAAGATGGCCACTGCCACCACGACGATGCCCCCTCCCACCAGTCCGATCCATCTCAGCATGTGCTCTTCCTTTCGTACATCGTAAGTATTACGACGTAAGGTAGCTGTACGGCGTAAGACTGTCAACCTGATTCTTACCGGGTAAGGCTCAGGCGAACATGGCCAGCGCACATGGCCAGCGAACGTGAGCAGCGGCCGCGCCTCAGCCGGGAACCGGTCCTGGATTGCGCCGTCGACTTGGCCGACCGGGACGGCATCGAAACGGTCACCATGGGCAACCTGGCGGGCGAGCTGGGAGTGGAGGCGATGTCGCTCTACTACCACGTCGCCAACAAGGACGAGCTCCTCGACGTGATGGTCGAAGAGGTGATCCGAGAGATCAACCGGGCGGTGGAGCCCCTAGTGGCCGACTCCCCCCGCCCTTGTGCTCGGCTTCGGGACGCCAGCGAGCACCAGATCAGCCGAGGCATCCGCACACTCGCCAATGCTGTCAGAAACCAAACCGCACACTAAGTGGAGCCGGCGCCGGTGACGTTTGGAGCGGGCGGCGCCCCAGAACGATTGCTCTCGGAACGTCCCGCGCACGCGCTATCCAGCCTCGGGGGACACAGGGGCAAGGCCACGCAGTAGCGGCTCAGGCGGCGGCCAACTCGACAACGAGTGGCAGGGCGGTTACCTGTTCGACGCGGCGCTTCGCCTCGATGTGTGAACATGGCTGGTCGTCCGTCTCGACAACGACTATGCATCCGCCCGGTGGGCCAGACCCCGGTCTGTCAGCTGTTGGGGACCTTACTTCGCGTGAACCTTGTATCTGAGATGGGTCACTCGGGGCGAGTGGATCG
>CAZTIV010000156.1:0-1597 GCA_964613905.1 uncultured Gemmatimonadaceae bacterium
TGTTCCGGGTCCCGGAAGGTGCGGGCGGTGACCCCGATCCGGCCGAACATCTCCTGGCGACTGCCGGCCCCTCCGTGCCAGGCCCGGGCCCAGTGATCTCCGTCCTCGACTTCGTGGAACGCGATGAGCGTAGTCATTGGATCTTCCTCGTTCGGTTGGTTGATGGATGGAGGCGCGCCGGATGCCGGCGCCCGGCCGACTACAGCGTGCCGTACGTCAGCTTCTCGGCGATCTTGCCGCCCCGCACGGTGATCACGTCCACACCGTGCAGCGCAGCGTCGCCCCCGTCCGCATCCTTCCACCGCAGGACATAGCGGCAGCACGCCCGCTCCCCCGCGGCGAAGATGTCGACGATCTCCTGCGTGTAGCCCGGGAAGTGGTCGTCCATGGATTCCCAGACCGCCCGCACCGCGTCCTGGCCCTGGTGTCGCCCGAAGCTTGCGGCCGGCGGGGCAACGTGCTCGAACACGCAATCCTCCGTCATGTCGGCCATGAGGGTATCCACATCGCGAGTGTTGAACCTGTTCTCGAAACCGGTGACCAGAGCCAAGGTGGCCTCGGTCGTCGTGTCCGTCGCGATCATGGGGACTCCTTTGGTGTTTGGGGTGCGATGTGCGTGGGCCATCGAATTGTTCGATCTCAAGTTACCGGGTTGGGCACCGGCCGCGTTAGCAGCCATGTCGCAGAAATTTGCGCGGATGTCGCGAGTTACGCCGGGGGACGGGTGGGAGGCGCGGCGGAGCGCGCGAGGGGGGACCAGCGGGTCGGATCGTGTCCCTCACTGCACGGGCTGGAGGCGGTACGCAGAGGGATGTACGCCGAAGTGATCCTCGAGCCGTCGTAGCGGTTCAGCCCGTCCTTGGTACCGACTCACATGAACCCGCGCCGGTCCTGCAGGATGGAGGAAACCGCGTTCTGGGAGAGACCGTCCGTGATGGTGAGGTGTCGGAAGGTGGGGCCACGTGCATGACCTGACCCCACGCCGGAAGGAGGAGCAATGCCGTGGTCAGCAGGAGAACCGATGGTCATCTACCGGCGGGCAGGCCCCGAAGAATTCGGTGACCAGCTGGTCATCGGATGCGAGCGGTCATTCGGTTCGCGAGTGGGCAATTTTCGCGGAAACGGTGGCGCCGATTGCTATCATCAGGGTTTCAGCAGCGAGGGCATCGACTCGAAGGCGGCGAAGCGGCCGACCATAGAGCCCTCGGCTGCTGCAACCGATTGAAGACTGCAGTTCGCGAAGCCGAACCCGCAATCCTCGATCGGTTGGGTAGCACCCCTGGTTGAAACGGCGTGGCCACAGTTACCTGACCCTGCGAGAGAAACGACATCGCCTCACGTCGTTGCTCGGGTCGTCGTCAATCGTCAGCCCGCCGCGCAAGAACACAACCCCGCGCGCGTGCCGTTGTCGGGGGGTCGTCTCATGCCTGAACGCCAACTTCATAAGCTTCCGGCACAGGCTGTCCGCGAAAGATGTCCTTGAACTTGGCGAGCTGCTGCTGGACGTAGCCGCTGCTCTCGCCCGCTCTCATATCGGTTTCCGTCTCCCAGAGGGTAATGGAGATACCCTTGCCCGTGTTGCGGTCTGTCAGCAGGT
>CAZTIV010000157.1:0-1575 GCA_964613905.1 uncultured Gemmatimonadaceae bacterium
GGTCGCGTGGCTCGCCGGGATGATGGCGGCCGAGCTCAAACTGGACGTAGCCCTGGCCAAGCGGGGCGCCATGCTGCACGACATCGGCAAGGTGCTGACCCACACGCACGAGGGAACCCACGTTCAACTGGGCGTGGAAGTGGCGACCAGGTACGGCGAGAATCCGGCGGTCATCAACTGTATTGCAGCGCACCACGACGATGTTCCGCACGAATCTCCGGAATCGGTGATTGTGCAGGCGGCGGATGCCATCAGCGGCTCGCGGCCCGGCGCTCGGCGAGAGGCGTTCGAGACATATGTAAAACGGCTCACCAATCTCGAAGCGATCGCCGGCAGCTATCCCGGAGTGGAGAAGAGCTTTGCGATCCAGGCGGGACGCGAGTTGAGGATCGTGGTGCTGCCGGACAGGATTGACGACACGCAAGCGGCCGCGCTCTCCGACCAGGTCGCGCGCCGCATCGAACAGGAACTCCAATACCCGGGACAGATCAAGGTCGTGGTCGTCCGGGAGACGAGGGCTGTGGACTTTGCCCGCTGACATCATCGACGGAACCGCTATTGGACGTGCCATGCGGAACGAACTCGCGCCGCGGATTGCAGCCCTCGCCGCGCGCGACGTGAAACCCGGACTGGCCGTGGTGCTGGTGGGGGAAGATCCCGCGAGCCAGGTGTATGTGCGCATGAAGGGTCGCGCCTGTGAAGAGGCCGGCATGCACAGCGAGACTATCCGCCTCCCCGTCGAGACTTCGGAGCAGGAACTGGTGGCCACGGTGGACCGGCTGAACCACGACGCCGCCATACACGGCATCCTGGTGCAGCTCCCGCTCCCCAAACACATGGACGAACAGCTCGTGCTCAGGAGCATCCTCCCCTCAAAGGACGTGGACGGGTTCCATCCCGAGAACGTGGGCAAGGTTTCGACAGGAGACCCGAGCGGATTCCGGCCCGCAACGCCGTACGGAGTGCAGCAGATGCTGTTGCACCACGGCGTGGATCCCAAGGGTCAGCATGCCGTGATAGTTGGCCGGTCAAACATCGTGGGGCGCCCGCTCGCCGCACTGCTGCTTCAGACCGGCAAGGGAGGCAACGCCACGGTGACGGTTTGCCACTCCCGCACCCGCGATCTGGGAGCGGTCACGAGGCTGGCCGACATCCTGATAGTGGCAATTGGGCGGCCTGAGTTCGTGACGGCCGACATGATCCGTCCGGGTGCTGTGGTTGTGGACGTGGGCGTGAATCGCGTTGATGATCCGGGCCACAAGAAGGGCTACCGTCTGGTGGGCGACGTGGCGTTCGATGGCGCAAGGGAGGTGGCCTCCGCCATCACGCCGGTTCCGGGTGGCGTGGGGCCCATGACGATCACGATGCTTCTGTACAACACGGTGCAGGCAGCGGAGCATTGGGCGGGTGACGCCGCCTCTCCCGCCTGATGCCGTCGCACCATGACACGCGATCTCTTCACCCAACTCATCCCCGCCTCCACCGAAGGCGCCTGGACCATAGCCCAGGTCACGCGTCGTGCCCGCCAGCTCATCGATGCCGGGTTCCGGCGCGTCTGGGTTCAGGGTGAGATCA
>CAZTIV010000158.1:0-1559 GCA_964613905.1 uncultured Gemmatimonadaceae bacterium
AAGAAGACCCGGTGAATCACGGTGCTCAGCCGCCGGTCCTGTTCCGTGTGCACGCTCGCTGGTCGCCGGCGCCAGGCGTAGTAGCCGGCGCGCGTGACCCCATAGCGGCGGCACAGGCGAGTCACGCTGTACTGCCCCCGCTGCGCCTCGATGAACGCGAAGCGCTCGCCTTTCGACCGGAGCAGAACCGGATGGCTTTTTTTAGGAGATCATGCTCCTCGAGCAGCAGCGCGTGCTCCTTCTCCAATGCCTGGAGTCGGGCAATCTCGCGGACTGGCCCCGGCTTGAGCGTAGGCCGAGCCCGCCCCCGGAGGCGGCCATCGCGCACATCCTTCCGCCACTTCGACAGCATGAAGGGGTGGATCTCCAGCGCCGCCGCCACCGCCTGCACCTGCAACCCCGGGCTGCTGGCTCAAACGAACGGCGGTCAGCTTGAACTCATCGCTGTACCGACGAACCTTGCGTGGACCAGCGCGTGGCATCAGACACCTCCTCGGTTAGGGAGAAGTGTCTACAGAACTGGAGCAGGATCCGCTGTCAGGTGCAACGCCTCGTTAGCCGGACAGGCTTGCATTTCTGGTCAGCCATCGGACCACGTTGCGGAGCAGTTGAAGATTTTCCGCACCCTCGGGTGTGTTCATCCCCAGCTTCGGCCGAGCCGGCGCTCCGATTTGCGCCGAGAACATGGTCGCGTCGGCGAACACGGCCACCCGTCCGTGGCCGACCTCGAGTACCGCACCCTGCAACCAGCCGGCGACCGACCGGGTAGGCGTAGTGTCATTGATATCCCACGATCTCTGGGGATGGTAGGAGATGTGTTGCGGCCCAAGAGTGAGAATAGCGTCACCTGAAGCTGCCCTGAACGCGGAGCCATCAAACGTGGCTACAGCCTCGACACGTTCGCGTGGGGAAGCGCCGTTCGTAACAGGATGACTGGCCAGAGTGCCATCGGCACGACGGAACACGATCGGGTCCCAAGTGTCAGGATCCTCCACATACCCGTTCAGGAACTCAAGGCCAAATGCCGCGGCGAGCTCGCCAGCTGCTCCCGGGAAAGGCATGTGATCGACAAGGAGAAGTAGCGCACCACCTTGCGCCACCCAATCATGGAGTGCGCGAATCTCTGAAGGCGCAAAGGCCGATGGGGCCGGTAGCGACCAATCCTTCAGATTGCTTCGGTGGAGCGGGTTGCCAATCACGAGCACGCCCACGTCCGTCAGCGATGCCGCTGACAACTCGGCTCGAAAAGGCCTGATGGAGTAGCCGTCGGCCCTCAGTGCCGCTACGAACGGGCTGTATCGCCCTACAATCGAAACGACATTGTTGTGCGCCTCGTCAATCCAGATTACCGGCCCCGTTCCGGAGGGATAGGTCGGCTCATCGATCAGCGGACGGTACGCCGGATCGGCACGCTGACCGGAATTGCAGCCAAGGAGCACCATGGCAATCAGAACAGGCGGCCACCAGCGCAAGGTCATGAGCTGTCGTGTGGTTCGTGTTCCGGCTAACGCCCGTGCTTCACCTGCAAAGCGGCGGGCAACGTACTCTGGGCAGTCTAC
>CAZTIV010000159.1:0-1526 GCA_964613905.1 uncultured Gemmatimonadaceae bacterium
TGCAGGCCGCGCCCTCTCCCGGAGCGCCACGCTCCTCATGGGTGGAGACACCGGGCCCCGCGGCGGCGGCCGCGTTGCCGACCGGACAGGCCGGAGGCCCGCCCGTAATCCGCGTGGCTGTCCCGACAAACCCTGTGACGCCGCCTCTCCCGGTCTTTCCGGATCCAGTTCCGCTCCCACCGCCACCAGCCTTTGCGCCCATGCCATCCTATCCGCCCGTCGACGCTCAGCCGGCTCCACCACTGCGTGTGGTGGCTCCCGTCAGCACGGCGCCGGCACCCGTTCGAATCAAGTCGAAGCCTCCCGACGGCTATGCGCCGCGGAAGCAGGCCGTGACCGCTGGCGATTCGGTCACCGCTCTACCCTACGTCGAGCGGAGGCCGTCGTCCGGGGGAGAGTCAGGACGACCGTTTCCGCGGAAACTCGCCGGCGCGGTGCTGATTATCGTGGCGCTGGTGATTGTCGCCGGGCGTGCGTACCTTCCAACGCGCACCGTGGCAGCTCCCCCACCCATTGCGGAAACGGAGGCGGACGCCCCGCCCGTTCCCATCCCCTCCGTGGATACCGGGGAGATTGCCATCGAGACGCAGCCGCCCGGCGCGCGCGTACTGCTCAATGGCAAATACGTCGGCGATTCACCGCTGACCGTGCCGCGCGTGGAGCCGGGCCGGCACACGCTGACGATCGCCTCCCCCTCTGGCGAGGTGAAGCGGACGGTTCGCGTGACGGCAGGACAGACGTTGACGCTCGACGTGCCGATCTTCTCGGGCTGGGTGGCCATTCTTGCTCCCGTCATCCTCGAGGTCTCGGCAAACGGACACCCGATTGGCACGACCGAATCGGATCGGCTGATGCTGCCGCCCGGCCGTCACACGCTGACACTGACGAACCGGGACCTGGGGTATCGGTCCGTGCAGACGGTCGACGTCGAAGCCGGGGAGGTGCGTCCGCTGACCATCGAACCGCGAGGCGCCGTCAATTTCAACGCAATCCCATGGGCCGAAGTCTGGCTCGACGGCAGGAAGCTGGGTGACACCCCGCTGGCGAACATCCAGGTCACGGCCGGTCTCCGTGAGTTCGTCTTCAAGCACCCCGAACACGGCGAGCGGCGGGTTACTCAGACCATTCGTGTCGATCAGCCGGCCGCCATCAGCATGGATTTCACCCGCCCCCAGTTCCCCTGACGACCTCGGTTCGCCGAAGCCTGTGAAGGATCCCCAGAAGGGTGATCGCCTTGACAGTTCTGCCACGCCCCGGATGGACCCTGGTTGGACAGCTGCCCGAAGTTTTGCATTTTTCCGCACTTACTTGCCGGGCTCTGCTCAGCGCAGGTCTGGCATCCGACTTGCCCACAGGAGAACAACCTAGCGTCCTTTCAAGCAAGGTGTTTGTCATGTGGAACTGGATCGCCTGCTACGTCACGGGTCACCACTACAGCGTCTGCTGCAATCGCGGCGCAATCTTCCTCCGCTGTCTGGTGTGCGGGCGGCGTTCGCAGGGCTGGGTCGTGCACGGCGAGCAGCCGC